>JAJDUL010000032.1 GCA_022826685.1 Gemmatimonadota bacterium
ATGACGAGGCCGCCCACGCCGCGGCGCTCGGCGCCGTGGCCCCCGGCGCCGGCGGCGACGCGCGCGTCGAGCCAGTGGTCGATCACTCGGATCGGCCGCCCGCTGACCACCGCGAGCGCCCCGCCCCGGGTCTCCGCCGCCCGCCGGAGCACCGATGCCAGGTCCGGTTCGGGCCGGACCTCGTCGGGGCGGGGCGCGAAGTCGACGATCGTCCCGTCGAAATCGAGGAAGAGAGCCCAGTCGGGGCGGGGACGAGGTGCGTCCATGAGCGCCGCGGAAGGAAAGGATCCGGCCGAAGTCGGGAGAGCTGGGGCGGGCTACGAATGGCCCCCCGGCCCGGCTCCCGGCACGCGGCCCTGCTCGCGAAGCATCGCTTCGAGCTCCGCGACCCGAGCCTCCGCAGCCCGTCGCGCCGCATCCTGCTGACGATAGTCGAGCAGGCGCTCGCCGGTCGCCGGATCGAGGAAGTACATCTCCTCGCCCTTCACCCGGAGATCGAGCCCGAGGGTCTCGCTGCGAAGGAAGAGCGTACCGTCCAGGGACTCCACCACCGGCTGCGGTTCGTATCGTCCGCCCACCAGGCGCCGGCCCTTGAGATGCAGGCCCAGGTACTCGCCCGTCGGATCGTACTGCCAGTACTCCCGCACCCCGAGCCGCTCGTACAGCTTCGCCTTCCGGCCCTCGTCCTCGCGCCACGTGCCCCGCGACGCCACCTCCAGCACGAACGCCGGCACCCGCCCCTCCTTCCACAGCAGGTACGTCGGGCGCTTGTGCCCGGGCACCCCGAACACCACGAACACGTCCGGCGCCACCCGCGCCCCCGGGTTGCCTTCCTCGTAGTAGATGAGAAGGTCGCCGGAGACGTATACGTCGTCGCGCTCCTCGAAGTACCGGTCGAGGACGTTGATCGCGTCGATCATCGCGTGGAGTTGCCAGTCGTTCTCGGCCATCGGCCGACCGTCAGAGCTCGGATACTCGACGGGGACTGGAGACGAAACGTTCCGGTTCATGGGGAGGTCCCTCCGTGCGACGGTCCGGACCCGGGCGGACCCGTTTCCAAAACGACGATAGCACGACCATGTCCGCATCCCAACCCGGGCTTCAGGGGCAAAGCATGACCCACCGAGATGGCTTCCGGCGTACTCGAATCCGCTCGATCCTCGTCGGAATTCGCCCCGCCCTGACCGCGTCCTTGTCCAATGCCCGAACCGCATCGAGGAGAGATGAACTCGGGACGCGCCGAACTCGGCCGACACGCGGTCCGCCGAGGCGCTCCGCCCCCTGACCGGCGTTTTCCCCCGAGGACCCGGATGATCCGTTGGAAAATATTTCGTTACATGTGCAACACTATCACATAGCAATCCATCCCAGGTTTCGCTTCTTTGGAGGACAAGAACATGCGCCCGGTCGCCAGAAACGTTCTGCTCTTCGTCATCGCGATGCCGGTTCTCCTGCTCCTCATCGCGCCTCCGGCCGGAGGCCAATCGAAGACGGAGCCGACCGCAGCGGAGCTGGCCGAGCAGATTCAAGCCCTCAAGCGCGAGTACGAGGCGCGAATCGGCGCGCTCGAAGCACAGATCTCGACGATGGAGGCGCAGGCGCAGGACGCCGTTCCCGAGAGTGAGGGTTCCCCACAGGCCGCGAGGCCTGCGTCCGACAATGCCTTCAATCCCGCGATCGGCGTCGTCCTGAACGGAATGGTCTCCGCGTATTCCGCCGACGAGTTCGAGATTCACGGATTCCCGACCGGCCACGAGAGCGAGCGGGCCGCGGAGGGACTCTCCCTCGGCCACAGCGAGATCGCGATGTCGAGCAACATCGACGACAAGTTCCTGGGGAACCTGACCCTGGGCCTGGGGGTTCACCCGGGCGAGCCCACCGAGCTGGAGCTCGAGGAGGCGTACATCCAGACCCTTCCCGGCGCCGGCCTGCCCGAAGGCATGCGCATCAAGGCGGGCCGAGCCTTGTGGACGTTCGGCTACCTGAACGAGCAGCATGCTCACGGCGACGACTTCGCCGATCGCCCCCTCCCCTACCGGGCGTTCCTGGACAACGCCTACAACGATGACGGTGCGGAGGTCTCCCTCGTGCTGGACACGGATCTCTACAGCGAAGTCGGCTTCGGCGCCTTTCGAGGCGACGACCTCCCGTTCGCGGGGTCGGCCAGCGGGCGCGGGGCGTGGTCGGCGTTCGCACGGCTGGGGGGTGACTTCGGGCGCAATTCCGCATGGCGGATCGGCGGGTACGTTCTGGGCGGAGAGGTCAACAACCGCGGTGGCGGGCATGGGCACGGCGATGAAGAAGCCGGCGGGCATGCGCACGAAGCAGGTGAGCACGAAGAAGACGGCCACGAAGAAGACGGCCACGAAGAGGACGAGCACGAAGAGGACGGCCACGAAGAGGACGAGCACGAAGCCGAAAACCACCACGATGAGGAACACCATGACGAACACGGACACGCCGAGCTGTTCTCCGAAGGCCTGTTCAGCGGCGACACGCGTCTCTACGGCATCGACTTTCGCGCCACCTGGGCGCCGACCGGAAACGCGCGGGACCGCGAGGTGACCTTGCAGGGCGAGTACTTCTGGCGAAAGGAATGGGGCACCTACGAGCTGGCTCCGGAGGGAGACGAAGAACACGGCCTGATGGAGGACTTCGACCTCACCACCCCCGGCTGGTACCTCCAGGGGGTCTACAAGTTCCATCCGAGATTGCGGATCGGCGCGCGCTATTCGCGCCTCATTGCGCCGCCCGAGATGGAGCTCGAACGGGACCCGACCGCGATCTCGGCCATGCTCGACTGGACCAACAGCGAGTTCAGCCGCATACGGTTGCAATTCAACCGGGAATCCCTCGCCGAGGACGGGCACGACGACCAGATCATGCTGCAGTACATCATGAGCCTCGGCGCCCATCCCGCGCATACCTTCTGAGACGCGCCATGAGACGGAACCTGCTCGCGGCCGCCGCAGCCGCCTTCGGCGTCGCGGGAGCCGCGCTTGCGTCCCCGGCGGTTGCCGAAGTGCGGGTCTTCGCATGCGAACCGGAGTGGGCCGCCCTCGCGGAGGCCGTCGGCGGCGGCGGCGTCGTCGTCCATTCCGCCACGCACGGCGGACAGGATGCACACCACGTCCGGGCCCGCCCCAGCCTGATTGCCCGGGTCCGCCGTGCGGACGTCCTGTTCTGCTCTGGCGCCGAGCTCGAGAGCGGGTGGCTTCCCGTACTGATGCAGCGAGGCGCGCGGCACGAGGTCCAACCCGGGCAGCCGGGGCACATCATGGCCGCCGACCACGTCCCGATCCTGGACCGGCCCGAGACCATCGACCGCAGCCTGGGCGACATCCACCCGAGCGGGAATCCCCACGTCCACCTCGACCCGCGCAATGTCGCGACCCTGGCATCCGAGCTGTCCCGGCGCCTCGAGCACATCGACCCGGACAACGCGGAGGCGTATCGGGCCCGACTGGCGTCCTTTCAGGCCGGATGGGCCGAGGCGCTCAGGCGGTGGAGCGACCGAGTCGCGCGCCTCCAGGGCATGAAGGTCGTCGTCTATCACGAAGCATGGGCGTACTTCCTGCATTGGGCCGGACTGACGAGGGTCGCGTCTCTTGAGGCGCTTCCGGGCATTCCGCCGTCCGCGGCCCACTTGCAAAGTGTTCTGGAACAGGCTCGGGGAACGGGCGCCGAGGTCATTCTGCGCGCGCCCTACGAGCCGCGGGACGCCTCGAGCTGGCTCTCCGCGCGGACCGGGATCCCGGTGGTCGAGCTGCCCTACACGGTCGGCGGTCACCCGGAAGCGACCGATCTGGTCTCGCTCTTCGACGTCACCCTGACGTTGCTGGAGGAAGTCCGCAATCGATCCTGATCTGCTCGACATCATGGCGCCCGCCTTCGTTGTCGGATTGATCGTGACCGTCGTTCATGCGCCCCTCGGGATCGAGGTCCTGAAGCGCGGCATCGTGTTCATTGACCTGGCCACCGCCCAGGTCGTCGGACTGGCCATCATCGTTCTCGGTCTGTGGCTCGAAGAGCCTTCCTGGCTGGTGCGTCAATCGACCTCGTTCGGCGCCGGCATCGGCATCGCGCTGTTCTTCCGCTGGATCGAACGCAAGGCGCCGGACGAGCAGGAGGCGGTCATCGGAAGCAGTTTCATCCTCGCCGCGTCGGTGGCACTGCTCGCCCTCGCCGACAACCCCCATGGCGGTGAGGAGCTTCGCCATGTGCTCTCCGGGCAGATCCTCTTCGTCGAATGGAGCGACATCGCCGCATTCGTGCCGGTCTACGGGTTGGTGGCGGCGCTGTGGCTCGCGGTTCCGCGCGTGCGGACCGGAGCCGGATTCTTCATTCTGTTCGCTCTCGCGATCACCGCTTCGGTTCAGCTCGTCGGCGTCTATGTGGTGTTCGCAAGCCTCATCCTTCCCGCGCTCGCTGGCCGCGTAGCCAACGGCTATGTCCTCGTCCGCGCCCTCGCGAGCGGAATCGCCGCGGTGGTCGCGGCCATCCTGCTCTCCGCGTCGGTCGACCTTCCGGCCGGTCCGTTGCTCGTGGTCTGCTTCGCCGTTTCCGCAACCGCGACCCGCCTGCTGCGTCGCGGCGCCGGGCGATCGGAGGGCCCCGACGCTCGCCGGAACGCGTCACCGGATTGAGGGGCGCCGGCGGCGCGCCGCGGAGCGCCGGGAAGAACCCCGGCCGGCGCGTGATAGCATGATTTGAGGCCCGCGAAGGGGGACGGCCGGGCGCCCGATGGCGCCCCCTCCGGCCGCGGGCCGCCGGCCTCACCGCGGCCGCGGCCGGCACCGGCGGAAGCAATGGAGACCCGCTCATGGATCTCGTCCTGAACCCCGAGGAACGCGCCTTTCAGGAGGAAGTGCGGACCTTCATCCGAGAACGGCTGCCGGACGACGTGCGCGAACGCACGTGGAGCGGGGCGCGCATGGACAAGGAGGGCCAGGTCCGATGGGAGAAGATCCTGAACGAACGGGGCTGGATGGCCCCGAACTGGCCGGTCGAGCACGGCGGCGCCGGCTGGACCCCCCTCCAGTGCTACCTGTTCGAGGAAGAGATGGAGGCCGCCTGCGCCCCGCCCCCGATGCCGTTCGGCGTCAGCATGGTGGGGCCGGTCATCATCGCGTTCGGCACCGACGAGCAGAAGCGCCGCTTCCTCCCCCGCATCCTCTCCAGCGACGACTGGTGGTGCCAGGGCTACTCCGAGCCCGGAGCCGGCTCGGACCTCGCGTCCCTCAAGACCCGGGCGGTGCGCGACGGCGACCACTACGTCGTCAACGGGCAGAAGACCTGGACCACCGCCGCGCAGCACGCGGACTGGATCTTCTGCCTGGTGCGGTCGAGCCGGGAAGCGAAGCGGCAGGAGGGGATCTCCTTCCTCCTCATCGACATGCACTCGCCTGGGATCACGGTGCGTCCGATCCGGACCATGGACGGGGGCGAGGAGATCAACGACACCTTCTTCGAGGACGTCCGTGTCCCGGCGGAGAACCTGATCGGCGAGGAAGGCAGGGGCTGGACCTACGCGAAGTTCCTGCTCGGGCACGAACGCACGGGCATCGCGGGGGTCTCGCGCTCCAAGGCCCAGATCCGGCGGATCCGCGAGATTGCGCAGAGCGAGACGAGCCACGGCCGCCCCCTCGCCGAGGATCCCCGGTTCCGCGAGCGCCTCGCGGAAGTAGAGGTGGAGCTGATGGCGCTCGAGTACACGATCCTGCGGATCGTCTCGGCGATGAACGCGGGGACCGCCCCCGGCCCCGAAGCCTCGATCCTCAAGATCAAGGGGACCGAGATCCAGCAGACGCTCACCGACGTGCTGATGCAGACCGTCGGCTACTACGCCCACCCCGAGCACCCGCCGGCGGAGCCGGGCGCGAACGTGGCGCCGATCGGCCCCGAGCACGCGGCAGGCCTCTCCGCGCGCTACTTCAACTGGCGCAAGGCATCGATCTACGGGGGCAGCAACGAAATCCAGCGCAACATCATCGCCAAGATGGTGCTGGGACTCTAGGCAGAATGCGCACGGCATGAACTTCTCGTTCACCGACGAACAGAACCTCCTTCGCGAGAGCGTCGAGAAGCTCATCGCCGCAGAGTACCCCTTCGAGGTCCGGCGCGACCTCGCAGCGAGCGAGACCGGATTCAGCCGCGAGCTCTGGCGCAAGTTCGCGGAGCTCGGGTGGCTCGGGCTCGGCATCCCGGAGGATGCAGGCGGGGTCGGCGGCGGCCCGGTGGAGACCGCGGTGGTGATGGAGGCCCTCGGGGCGGGGCTCGCCGTCGAGCCCTTTCTCGCGACGGTGGTCGTGGGCGCGAGCCTTCTCAAGCACGGCGGGGCCGCCCGGCACGACGGGCTCGCCCGGCTCTCGGCCGGGGAGCTTCAGCTCGCGTTCGCCTTCGCCGAGCGCCAGTCCCGGTACGAGCTCGCCAACGTCGAGACGCGGGCGGAGCCGGACGGGGAGGACGGCTACCGGATCACCGGAACCAAGAGCGTCGTGTTCAACGCGCCGGCCGCCGACGTCATCGCAGTGAGCACCCGTACCGCGGGCCGTTCCCGGGACCGCGAGGGGCTCACCGTGTTCGCCCTCGATGCGGGCGCCCCCGGCCTCCACGTGCGCGAGTACCGCACGATGGACGGCCTCCGGGCGGGCGAGGTCGATCTCGACGGCGTTCGGGCCGGACGCGGCGACGTGCTCGGCCGGACCGGCGAGGGCATCGCGGTCGTCGAGGAAGCGGTGAACGCCGGCATCGTCGCGGCGTGCGCGGAGGCGGCCGGCATCATGACCCGCATGCATCGCGACACCGTCGAATACCTCAAGCACCGGGAGCAGTTCGGGAACGCGCTCTCGAGCTTCCAGGCCCTGCAGCATCGTCTGGTCGACATGTTCATGGCGTGCGAGCTCTCGCGCTCGATGGCCTACATGGCGGCGGTGCGCCTCGCGGATCCGGAAACCGAGGCAGCCGAGCTTCGCAGGGCGGTCGCCGCCGCCAAGGTCCAGATCGGCCGCTCCGGACGCTTCGTCGGGGAGAACGCGATCCAGCTTCACGGCGGCATGGGCATGACCGACGAGATGCCGATCAGCCACTACTTCAAGCGCCTCGTCCTCATCGACAGCCAGTTCGGCGACGCCGAGCACCACCTCCGGGAGATGGCCGGAACCGCTCCCTGAACGGCCCCGTCCCGGCGTCGCCCCTCGTGCGCGACGTCATGCGGCCATGGCCCGCCGGCCCCATGGAAAGGCCCCTTCTTCCGCGGAGCCTGCAATCCGCTCCGGAAGGAACCCGCCTCGGGCCGGCTACGCCGCGAAGGAAGGGTGGGGCCAGCACGCCGGCACGGATGCCGGCTTGCTCAGCGGCAGAAGGGCCAGACCTGGTACCAGGCGCGGCAGCGGAAGCGCGATTCGCAGCGCGCGAGCTGCGACTTGTAGCGAGCCGCCGTCTCCGCGACCCTCGCCGCGGTGCGCTGCACCCCGGGCTTCTTCTTCCAGGTCCCGCGCCGGTACCCGCCCCGGCCCTCGTGGTACGCGAGATAGAGGTTGCGGGCGTCGCTTCGCGAGATGCCGAGCTCCTTCCAGGTCTTGTGGTTGTACCAGCCGATGAAGTCGAGCGCGTCCCCCATGTCGGAGCGGGCCCGGAACAGACGTCCCCGCTCCTCCTGGTACTCGCCCCACACCGGGTCCTGCGCCTGCGCGTAGCCCTTGGCCGAGGACGGTCGCCCGAGGGGAATGAACCAGAGCTTCTTGCGGGGCGGCTTCGCGCGGCTCCGATAGCTCGACTCGTGGCGCACGAAGGACATCTGTACGTGGATCGGCGTACCCCACTTCTTCGCCGACTTCCGCGCATGGCCGTACCAGTCGGGCTCCTGTTCGAAGACCGCACAGATGTCCCCCTGTTCCTTCGGCGGCGCGCTGGCGCAGCCCGCCGCGAGCACCGCGACGGCCCCCGCAAGGGGGCCCGTGAAGAGGCGCCCGCCCGTGCCGCCGCTCGCCCGGTGAAGCCACCGTCTCGCCACCTCGCGGCCACCGAACGATGTCCCGCACCCGGGCGACGCCGCCCTTGCTTGACCTGGCCCGCGGGCCCTCGCCCTCGCCCTCGCCATGTTCATCTTCGCCTCCCCCGGCTCTCGACGATCGCTCCCGCGGTGGCCGCCTCGTCCGCAACCCGGCCGCCTCGTCCGCCCCTGCCTCGCCCCGCCGCGTCCGCCGGCGCCGACGTCCCCCGCCCGCCTCCGGCTACGGTCGGTCGATGGCCTCGCGTCCGAAGAGGCCCCACGGGCGCACCAGCAGCATCACGACCAGAAGGAGGTACGACGTCACGTGGCTGAATCCTCCGCCGACAATCGGATCCAGGTAGCCCGCCGCGAGAGCCTCGATCCAGCCAATCAGCATGGCGCCGAAGATCACCCCCGCAATGCTGTCGAGGCCACCGATGATCACGATGGGAAAGACCTTGAGGCCGACGAGCAGCATGTTGAAGCCGCCGCCGGTAATGTACGTCCACAGCACCCCGGCCGCGACCGCGATGACCCCGGCGAGTCCCCACACGACGGTGAACGCGCCGCGTACGTCGATGCCCATGGCGAGCGCGGCCTGGTTGTCGTCCGCCACGCAGCGCAGCGCGATCCCGAACCGCGTCCGCGCGAAGAGCCAGCTCACCGCCCCGATGAGCACGAGCGCGATCGCGGCCGCCGCGAGCTCGTTGGGAGAAAGGAGCACGCCGCCGACATCGAAGGTGTGGCGGGGAAGCGGAAGGCCGATCTCGCGGGGCACGCCGCTGAACAGGAACGCGGCGACCGCTCGCAGGAACGCGCCGAATCCGATGGTGACCATGATCATCCCGATGACCGGACGTCCGACGAGGTGACGCACCACCAGCCGGTTGAACCCGGCCGCCACCGCGAACATCCCGGCCCCGCCGAACGCGAGAGCGGGAACGAGGGCGAGGCCGAACGTGTGCAGCCCGGCGGCCACGATGCCGGCCGCGAACATCACGAATTCCCCGAGCGCGAAGTTCATGACCCGGGTCGCCTTGTAGATCACCACGAACGAGAGCGCGGCGAGCGCGTAGAGCGCCCCCGCGACCGCGCCGTTCACGCTCAGCTCGAGGAAATACCGCATCGGTTCTGCCGCCGGGAACCGCGCGGGACGATACGGGGGCAGCCGACCGAGGACAATACGCGCCCGGACGCACGACCTTCGTCGGGCCGCCACTAGCCCGCATATTTCATCGATGTTCGTCGCGAGGGCGCCAAGATGCTTGCGGTAGTGGGCCGCACGGACCGAAAGACGCTGAAGGCGTAGCTGACACTACGTCGAAGCGGCTTGAGGGAGTACGGCCCGCTACCGCAAGCAGGTTGG
>JAJDUL010000065.1 GCA_022826685.1 Gemmatimonadota bacterium
CCGCGGGGGGCGCCGAGCTCTTCCCGGGGGATGAAGGAGAGGAGATCCACTCGGTCGCAGTCGAAGCCCTCGGCGAGCCCCTCCTCGCAGTCGATCTGGCCGCCCGAGATCGAGGAAAGACCGACCTGCTCGCTCGCGAGCGGGATCAACCCGCTGGACTCCATGAGCACGGCGGAGCCGGCTCCGAAGTCGTCGGCCGGCAGGCCCGCGACCACCCGGCCGCCGCCCGCAGCCACCACGCGTCCCGTCTGGACCGGTTCCCGGCCCGGCATCTCAAGCCCGGCCAGGACGCTCCAGCCGTCCTCCGAGCGCTCGACCCGGTACACGAGACCCCTTCCGAAGGCCAGGGGCGCGCCGACCCACGCGGTGGCGCCGTCCACGGCGAGCGCGGCGCCGAACGCGGTGGGGGCCTCGTTGTCGGGCGCCATGGTCCCGGCGCGCTGCCATTCCCCGTCGGCGTTTCGCGCGAACCGGTGGATGGCGCCGAGGCCGGCGTCCTGACCGGGCGCGCCGACCAGCGCCTCGTCGCCGGCAAACGCGACGGCGGACCCGAACGCGCGCCCCTCGGCGCCGTCATTGCCGCCGAGCTGCGCGACGCGCTGCCAGCCGGCGTCCGCGTCGAAGCCAAAGAGATACGCGGCGCCGCGAGCCGCATCGACAAGCGGCGCGCCGACCAGCGCAACGTCGCCCGCCAGCGCGATCGACGCTCCGAACCCCGCCCGCGCGCCGTCCGCCGCCAGGCGCCCTTCCTCTTCCCAGCCGCCGTTCGCACGCCGATAGGCGACGACGACCGGCCCGCCGGCGCCGTCCGCCGCCGCCACGAGCAAGTGCTCCGTTCCAGCGGCCAGCGAGCGCCCGAACTCCTCCAGTCCGGGCGTGGCGATCTCGGCCGCGTGCCGCCATTCGTCGTCCACGCGCTCGAACACGTGCACGGAACCCGCCCCCGGCGCACCCACGAACAACCGGGCGCCGGCGGCCGCGAGCGCTACCCCGAAGCGGTCTCGCACGACCGCGTCCGGCGCGTACAGCGCCTGGACCTCGGTCCAGTCGTCGGGCCGGAAGACGCGCACGCTTCCCGGCTCCCGCTCGGAGGTGGGCTCCCCCACCAGGATTTCATCCTCTACGACGACGACCGAACTGCCGAACCCTTGCGCGGCCAGCGCCCCGGGGGCGGCCGTCGCGGCGAGGACGGCGAAGGCCGCGACGACGGCGAAGGTGGCGGCCAGTGAACGGATCTTCATGACTGTGACCATGATCAAGGTCCTCCGGTTTCCAGCGATCCCGCGTACGCGGTGAACAGGTCGTTGATGTAGTGGACGTCGCGCCCCTCGCGGGCCAGATAGCTCGCGGCCACCGCGGCCCGCGCGCCGCTCAGGCAATGTACGAGCAGCGAACCGTTCGACGGCAGCCGGTCCGCGTAGTCGGGCAGCCGAGTATAGGACGCGTTCACCGCTCCGGGCAGGTGCGACGCCGCGTACTCCGATGCGTATCTGACGTCGAGGACGTCGCCCGTCCCATCTTCCGAGAGCCGGCTCGCGGCCTCGAGGTCGATCTCCGGGATCGCGGCCGCCTCCCCGCCCTCGTCAAAGTACCGTTCGAGCGTTTCGTGCTCCACAAAGCCCCTCACGTCGTCGAATCCGATCCGCACCAGGCGCCGCACCGCCCACTCGAGATCCGTCTCATCGATGACGAGCGTGACCGCCGCATCCTCCGGCAGGACCGAGCCCGTCGCGGTGCAGAACGACTTCGTGAGCGGGACGTACACCGATCCCGGGAGATGCCGCGCCATGAATGCCGACCGATCCGGCCGCGTGTCGATGACGACTTCGCCGGCGTTCGAACCCGTCCGGGCGCGAGATGCCGCCTCCCGCGGCGAGACTCGGCGCGGCTGCGGAAGCCCGCCCAGCACCGGGGCCCCGTCGCGGTTGTCCCGCTTCATGCGGGCGAAGTACATCGGCGGCTCGGGCTGCCCCTCGAGGATGTGGGAGATGAACGCGTCCTCCCCTCTCAGCGCCGCCGCGATCGCCGGGCTGAAGCGTCGCTCGTAGCCGACGGTGGTCTCCGGCACCGCCCCGAGCGCCTTTCCGCACGAGGAACCGGCGCCGTGGGCCGGCCAGACCTGCAAGTAGTCGGGCAGGTCGAGGAAGCTGCGCACCGAACCGTACAGCCGGCGCGCTGCGGGCGTCATCGCTCCCGCGACCCGCGCCGCCGTCTCGAGCAGATCGGGCCGGCCGAGATCGCCCACGAAGACGAAGTCCCCCGAGAGGAGGCCCATGGGCTCGTCGGCCCCCGCGCCGCGGTCCGTGACGAGAAACGAGAGGTGCTCCGGCGTGTGTCCCGGCGTATGCAGTGCCCGGAACTCGATCTCGCCGATCCGGAAGCCGTCGCCGTCCCGGAGCGGTACGTGGTCGTAGCCTCCGTCGCGGGCCCACTCGTACCGCCAGTCGGGGCCGCCCTCATCCGAGAGATGGAGCCGGGTCCCGAAGCGTTCGGCGAACTCCCTCGCGCCGGAGAGGAAATCGGCGTGAATGTGCGTCTCGGCCACGGCGACGATCCGCAGGCCTTCGCTCCCCGCCAGATCCAGGTAGCGGTCGATGTCGCGCTGGGGGTCGAAGAGGATCGCGTCTCCGGTACGCTGGCACCCGATCAGGTACGCGTACTGCGCGAGCGTGTCGTCGAATACCTGTCGAAAGAACATCTCGTCGAAGCCGCCTCTCGAAGCCCTGCGCCGGTCCGGCCGTGCCTACGGGGCCGCGATCAGCCCCGCCAGCAACGCGACGCGCTCCACGGCCCGGTCGATCCACACGAACTCGTGCCGGGCATGGGCGCCGTCGCCGACCGCCCCCAGCCCGTCGAGCGTCGCCGTGTACTGGCTCGTCAAGTTACCGTCCGAGCCGCCGCCCGCCGATCCCTCCAGGAGTTCGAGGCCGATCTCATCCGCCACCCGGAGCGCCCGCTCCCAGAGCGCGACGTTGCGCGGAGTCCGCTCCAGGGGCCCCCGGCCCGCCACCTGAGTGACCTCGATCCGGGTCCCCGGGACGGTGGGCTCGAGTTCGAACATCCCCTCGCGGATCCGGTCGGCCTCCGCCGCCGTCCACACGCGCACGTCCACCTCGCAGTTCGCGCTCGCCGCGACCACGTTGGGGCGGGAGCCGCCCTCGATGAGGCCTACGTTCATCGTCGTTCCCGTCTCCGGATCCGCCAGGCTGTCGATTTCCCGGACCGTGTGGGCGAGTTCGAGGATCGCCGACGCGCCTTCTTCCGGGGCGAGTCCCGCGTGCGAACTCCGCCCCGTGACCTCGACGTGGTACTGGCCGATCCCCTTGCGCCGCGTCTTGAGCCGACCACGCGGGCCCAGCGCGGGTTCGAGGACGAAAGCCCGGGACGCGCCACGCGCCAGATCGCGAATCAGCGACTCGGATTCGGGGCTCCCGATCTCTTCGTCCGAGTTGATGACGAAGACGGGTGCGACACCCGCGTCCAGCCCGAGATCCCGGAGCGCCCGCAGCGCGAACACGCCGATCGCGAGTCCGGTCTTCATGTCGAAGGCGCCGGGGCCCGAGAGGCGCCCGTCGGACACCCGCACGGGCATTTCCCGCAGCGTGCCGATGGGCCACACCGTGTCCATGTGCCCCACGAGAAGTTGTGCTCCGCCCTCCCTGGGCCCCTCCGCCGCGGCCCGTCCGATCGCCGCACCGGGGCTCCGCGCCAGCAGGTGGCCGCCGCTCGCCTGTCCCGGGATGTGCTCCACCTCCAGGCCGATGTCGCTCAGGGTCTCCGTGAGGATCGCGCGGATCCCGCGCTGGGCTTCCGGTTCGGTGGAAGGGGATTCCTCGAGTACGAGCTGGGAGATGAAGTCGACGAACTCGTCGCGCAGTTCGGCCATCCGGCCGCTCACGGCCTGCGCGGGCGTGCTTCCGTTCGCGCCGGAGCCGGTCACGTCCCGCCCTCGCCTTCTCCGCCGTCTCCGCCGTCCGCCTGCAGCACGCCTTCGATCAGCGTCCGATGGGCCTGGTACTCGGGGAAGTCGGGAATTCCCCCGGCCTCCTCCACCAGGGTCCGGATTCGGTCCCTGAACGCCTCCGCTGCGCCTGCGTCCCCCTCGAAGTCGGCCGCGCGCGCCGCGAGCAGGAGTCCGAGCAGGTGATCAGGCGCCTCGGCGAGGATCTCAACCGCCATTTCCCGCGCGAGCCCGGACTCTCCCATCAGGAGACGGAGGAGGCCGACGTGGAACCGGGAGTCCGCATCGGTCTCTTCCGGGGGGACGGCTTCGTACGCCTGCAGCGCCATGTCGATGAAGAAGGCGGCGCGCTCGAAGTCGCCGCCCTCGTGTTCGCGCATCACGCGCTCGAAGAGCCGATCCGCGACCCCGCGCGGGCCCATGGCGGCGAGTTCCTCCATGCTCGGCATGCCGGCTCCCCCGGCGTCGCCCCCCGCCGGGGCCGCCACGGGGCCACCCGGCACCTCGCCCGGGAGCCCGCCGGTCATCGTCATGTCTCCGATCCGCGTCACGCTTCCGCGCTGGACGAGCACCGCGATCATCACCGAGAAGACCACGAGCGCGAGGCCGGAGAGAACCCACGGGAGCAGGGCCGAGCGAGGCTTCCGCGGCGGAGCGCCTACCGGCGTACCGCATGCGGTGCAGTAGAGCGCGTCCGGCCGGAGCGGCGCCTGGCAGGCCGGACAGGCCGCGCGCTGGACGAGAGGGGCCCCGCACTCTGCGCAGAAGTTGCCCGACGCAGCACTCCCGCAGCGCGGGCACGTCACAACCCCGCTCATTGGGGCCGGTCGGCCCGTTCGCCAAGCCGCACGGTCGTCTCGTGCTCTTCCCCGTCGCGCAGATAGCGCAACGGCCGCACACATGTCCTCACGTTGCTCTTCCCCGTTTGTCGGCGTCGACTCGGGCCTGCCGTCAGCCCTTGTTCGATGATGGGCGCGCAAGCTCGCCGCGCAACGACGGGATGTCCACCTGCCGGGCGGGAAACGAACCGGCGCAGGACCCCGATCGGCGCTTCCCGTGGCAGGGTTGGACCGGAGGATGCATCTTGCGGGCATTCCGCACGATGGTCTTTGAAGGCGAGGGTACGTTGAGACGGAAACTCTGGATGCTGGCGGGGCTCGGGGCGATCGCCGTGGCGATCACGATGCTCGCGGCGGGCGGGTTGAACGAGAACATGGTGTTCTTCCTCACGCCTGCCGAGCTGGAGGCCCGCGGAGTCGAGATCGTGGATCAGCCGATCCGCCTCGGGGGCCAGGTCAAGCCGGGAAGCGTGGACTGGAACCCGGAGGCCGCCGAACTGCGCTTCGTCATCAGCGAAGGGGAGATCGAGATCTCCGTCGAGAGCACGGGCGCGCCCCCCGCCATGTTCCAGCCGGGCATGGGCGTCGTCGTCGAGGGGGCCTACGGGGAGGATGACGTCTTCCGCGCCACGAACCTGATGGTCAAGCACTCGAACGAGTACGCCCCTCCGGAGCACGCGGGCGACGCGGGCCAGGTCTACAAGTCGCTCCTCGAAGACTCCTGAGACCTGGTGAAGACCCGGTGAAGCCGTTCGGGGCCGCCGCATGCTGAGCACGCTCGGCTACGCGTCCGTCATCGGGGCGCTCCTGGCTGCCGCGGTGGCCACGGCGGCCGGCGGCTGGGCCGGGCTGTCCCGCTCCGGCGGCGAGGTGTCCGCTGCGCTGGCCCGCCGCGCCGCCTACTTCGCCTTCTTCGCGATGTCGGGCGGAATGCTCGTGATGGAGGTCGCCCTCCTCACGCACGACTTCAGCGTCGAGTACGTGGCGCGCGTGGGGAGCCGGGAGACGCCGACCTACTACACTGCGATCTCGCTCTGGAGCAGCCTCGAGGGCTCGATCCTCTTCTGGGGCTGGATCCTCGCCGGCTACGGCGCGCTCTTCGCCTTTACCCGCCGGCGGGAGTTCCAGGCGCTGCGGGCGACCGGAGAACCGCTGACCGCCCTCGGCGGCGGGCTCGCGCACGGCCTCCGCACCACCCCGCTCGTTCTCGGCGTCATCGGCGTCGTCCAGCTCTTCTTCTTCGGACTCCTCGCGGGGGCGGCGAACCCGTTCGGCATCGTGGACCCGGCGCCGGCCAACGGCCCCGGACCCAATCCCCTCCTCCAGAATCACCCACTCATGGGCCTGCACCCGCCCATGCTCTACTTCGGATTCGTGGGGATGACGGTGCCCTTCGCCTTCGCGATCGCGGCGCTGCTGCGGGGGAACGTCGAGGCGCGCTGGCTCCGGGACGCCCGCCGCTGGATGGTCGCAGCGTGGGCCTTTCTCACCATGGGGATCATCGGCGGCGGCTGGTGGTCCTACGAGGTGCTGGGCTGGGGCGGCGCGTGGGCGTGGGATCCGGTGGAGAACGCCTCCTTCCTCCCCTGGCTCACGGCCACCGCGTTCCTGCACTCCGCGATGGTCCAGGAGCGGCGGGGGATGCTGAAGACGTGGAACCTCACGCTGATGATCGCGACCTTCCTCCTCACCCTGTTCGGGACGTTTCTCACCCGGTCGGGCGTCATCGACTCCGTGCACGCCTTCACGGAGGGCGTCATCGGGCCCGTCTTCCTCGCCTTCATCGCCGTCGTGGCGATCGCGTCGCTCGCGCTCATCGGCTGGCGGGGCAACCGGCTGCGGGCGCCGGGGCAGGTGGAGAGCCCCGCGTCGCGCGAGTCCGCCTTCATCCTCAACAACCTCCTCCTCGTCGGGTTCACCTTCACGGTCCTCCTGGGCACGATGTGGCCGCTCGTCGTGGAGGCGCTGAGGGGGGACCGGATCAGCGTGGGGCCGCCGTACTTCGACCAGGTCGCGAGCCCGATCGGGCTGGCGCTCATCTTCCTGATGGGGGTGGGGCCAGCGCTCCCGTGGCGGCGCGCGGGACGGAGGCAGCTGGAGCGGTCCTTCGCGTGGCCAGCCATCATCGGCGCCGCGGCCGGGCTGGGCGCCTTCGCCCTCGGCGTCGGGTACTTCCTCCCCATCCTCACGATCGCCTTCGCCGCCTTCGTGCTCACCACGATCGCGGAGGAGTTCCGGAAGGGGATCGCCGCGCGGAGGAGGATCGCGGAACGGTCGTTCCTCGGCGCCCTGCGGGATCTTTTTTCGCGCACGGGCCAGCGCTACGGGGGCTACGTCGTGCACGTGGGGGTCATCGTCATCGCGCTCGCGATCTCCGTCTCGTGGACGTGGAAGACCGAACGGGAGATGACGCTCCGGCCCGGAGAGCGGCTCGATATCAAGGACTACGAGGTGGAACTCGTCGAAGTGTGGGCGCACGAGGAACCGCACCGCTTCGTCATCGGAGCGACCTTCGCGGCCTACCGGGACGGACGGGGGATCGGCGAGGAACAGCCCCGGATCAACTTCTACAAGGCCACGGGACAGAACATTGCGACACCCGCCGTGAAGAGTTCGCTCACGAGCGATCTCTATCTCACGCTGATGGCCGTGGACCCGGAGGGCGGAGACCACGCGACGGTGCGGGCGATCGTGAACCCGGGCATCGTGTGGCTCTGGATCGGGGGGATGATCATGGGCGTGGGCGCCCTGATCGCGATCTGGCCGTGGGGCCGGAGCCGGGTGCGGGCGGCGGGGGCCGAACTGCTCGCCGATCCGGCGGCCGCGGCATGAGGGGCTGGTGGCGGTGGGCCCTGCCCGCGGCGGCCCTGCCCGTCCTGGCGCTCCTCTACTGGGGGCTGGGGCAGGACCAGCGGCGGCTTCCGTCCGCCCTCGAGGGGCGCGAGGCGCCCGCGTTCCGGCTCGCGAACCTCTACGACCCGAGCGATTCGGTGAGTCTGAGCGATTTCGAGGGAAAGGTGGTCGTGCTCAACTACTGGGCTTCGTGGTGCATCCCGTGCATCAGCGAACACCCGGTGCTCGTCCGGCTGCGCGAGACGTACGACCCGGAGGAGGTCGCGCTCATCGGCGTCCTCTTCCAGGACAGGCCCGAGAACGGGATGCGCTTCATCGAGGAACTGGGCGGGGAGTGGCCGCTCGTCACGGATCCGGGGAGCCTGACCGCGATCGAATACGGCGTGTACGGGGTGCCCGAGACTTACTTCATCGGGGCCGACGGCGTCGTCGCGCTGCGGCACGACCTCGCGGTGACCTGGGACCTCGTCGAGCGGAACGTGGACTCGCTGCTCGTCGCGCGGCGCGGCGGCGCGGCGGCGGGAAGCTGATGAGCCCCGGGTGGGGTTCGCGGAGCCTCGGCATGCCGCGGGCGTGGCGTTGCGGCGCCCTCGCGATGGTCCTGTTCGCCGCGCCCGCCGTTGCGCAGACGGTCGACGGGGCGCTCGACGGGATCGAGCGGCCGGCCGCCCCCGGCGACCCGGTTCGCACTGCTGAAATCGACCAGCGGACGGCGGAGATCGGCGCCACGCTACGCTGCCCCATCTGCCGCCAGCAGTCCGTCGCGGAGTCGTCGGCGCGCATCGCGCGCGAGATGCAGGACGTGATCCGTACCATGCTGATGGAGGGTCGCACGGCGGAAGAGATCGAGGCGTACTTCGTCGAGGCCTACGGTCCGTGGATCCTCCTCAAGCCCCGGGCCGAGGGGATGAATCTCATCGTCTACGCGGGTCCGGGCCTGGCCTTCCTCCTCGGAGGCTTTCTCGTCGCCCGCCGCATCCGGCGCGGACGGGGTCGCGACGACGAAGAGCGCGCCGAGCCCGCGGCCCCCGACCACCTGCGGAAGGCCGACCGCCGCTGGATCGAGGCTGCGCTCAGGGAGTCCTGAGACGGCTCAGGCCAGTTGCTGCCTCAGGACGGTCTGGAGGATGCCGCCGTTGCGGTAGTAATCGACCTCGACCTCCGTATCCAGCCGCGCGATGGCCTCGAAGCGCACCTCCGATCCGTCGTCCGAGACCGCCGAAACGGTGATCGCGTCCTTCGGCTTGAGGCCGTCCGCGATCCCGTCGATACGGAAGGTCTCATTGCCGGTGAGTCCCAGCGTCTCGGCCGTCTCCCCCTCCCGGAACTGAAGGGGCAGGATCCCCATCCCGATGAGGTTCGAACGGTGGATGCGCTCGTAACTCACGGCGATCACGGCCTCCACGCCCTGCAGGAAGGGACCCTTGGCCGCCCAGTCGCGGCTCGACCCGGATCCGTAGAGTGCGCCGCCGATGACGATGGTCGGCGTCCCCTCCTCCCGGTAGCGCGTCGCCGCGTCGAAGATCGTCATCTGCTCGCCGCTCGGAACGTGGCGGGTGAACCCGCCCTCCACGCCCGGCACCATCAGGTTCCGGAGCCGGATGTTCGCGAACGTCCCCCGCATCATCACTTCGTGGTTCCCGCGGCGGGCTCCGTATGAGTTGAAGTCGCGGAGCGCCACGCCGTGTGCCCTCAGGTAGTCCGCGGCCGGCGAGGTCGGCGCGATCCCCCCGGCGGGCGAGATGTGGTCCGTGGTCACCGCGTCGCCGAGGAGGGCGAGACAGCGGGCTCCCTCGATGTCGGCGGGGGCGGCGGCCTCTTTCGACATGCCGGCGAAGAAGGTCGGCTGGCGCACGTAGGTCGAGGCCTCATCCCACGCGAAGCGGTCACCCACGGGGATCTCCAGCGCGTTCCAGCGCTCGTCGCCCGCGTACACCTCCGCGTACTTGGCGCGGAACATCTCCGTCTTCACGGCGGTGCGGACGGCTTCGTTGATCTCGTCCTGGCTGGGCCAGATGTCGCGCAGGAAGATCTCATCGCCCCGGTCGTTCGTCCCCAGCGGCTCGCTGTACAAATCGATGTCCATCCGGCCCGCGAGCGCGTAGGCGACGACGAGGGGCGGCGAGGCGAGGTAGTTCGCTCGCGAATCGGGGCTGATGCGGCCTTCGAAGTTCCGGTTCCCGGAGAGGACCGAGCAGGCGACGAGATCGTTCTCGCGGATCGCGCCCGAGATCTCGGCCGGGAGTGGCCCGGAGTTCCCGATGCAGGTCGTGCAGCCGTAGCCGACCACGTGGAAGCCCAGCTGCTCGAAGTACGGCATGAGGCCGGCTTCGTTGAGGTATTCCGTCACGACCATCGAGCCGGGAGCGAGACTCGTCTTCACCCACGGACGCTGCCTGAGACCCGACTCGACGGCCTTCCGGGCCAGGAGGCCCGCGCCGACCATGACGGACGGATTCGACGTGTTCGTGCAACTCGTGATCGCGGCGATGACCACCGACCCGTCGTGAAGGGAGAACTCGTGCGACTCGCCCTGTTCGTTCGTCAGGCGCACGGCGACGCCGGCGGGGGCTTCGGCCACCGCCACGCCGCCGTCGCCCGCATCGCCGGACCAGCCCGTCATCTGCGTGAGGCCGCCGCCCCCCGTGCCCGGCCCCTTCAGCCCGTCGAGCGCCTCCAGGAAGCGCGGCTTGCTCTCCGACAGCGGCACGCGCTGCTGCGGCAGCTTCGGGCCCGCGATCGCCGGTTCGACCGTGGAGAGGTCCAGCTCCACGTGGTCGCTGTATTCCGCCGGCGGAGTGTCCGCATCGTGGAAGAGGCTCTGGGCCCGCGCGTAGGCTTCGACGAGCGCCACCTGCTCGTCGGAGCGGCCCGTGAAGCGAAGGTAGGCGAGCGTCTCCGCGTCGATGGGGAAGATCGCGCAGGTGGAGCCGAACTCGGGCGACATGTTGCCGAGCGTCGCCCGGTCGGCGAGCGACAGGCCGGCGAGGCCCGGTCCGTAGAACTCGACGAACTTGCCGACGACGCCCGCGCCGCGGAGAACTTCTGTCACCCGAAGGACGAGGTCCGTCGCGGTGGCGCCGTCCGGGAGCCGGCCGCGGAGCCGGAAGCCGAGCACGCGCGGGACGAGCATGGAGAGCGCCTGCCCCAGCATCGCCGCTTCCGCCTCGATGCCGCCCACGCCCCATCCGAGGACGCCGAGGCCGTTCACCATCGTGGTATGGCTGTCCGTGCCGACGACGGTGTCGGGATAGGCCACGCGCTCGCCTCCCGTCGCGTCGTCGAACACGACCCGGGCCAGGTACTCGAGGTTGACCTGGTGCACGATCCCCGTCCCGGGCGGGACGACCTTGAAGTTGTCGAACGCCGTCTGGCCCCAGCGGAGGAAGGCGTAGCGCTCGTGGTTCCGCTCGAATTCCCGCTCCGCGTTGATGAGGAACGACCGCGCCGAGCCGAACGAGTCCACCTGCACGGAGTGGTCGATGACGAGTTCGCACGGCATCAGCGGGTTGATCGAGGCGGGGTCGCCGCCCAGTTCCGCCATCGCGTCGCGCATCGCGGCCAGGTCCACGACGGCGGGCACGCCGGTGAAGTCCTGCAGGAGGACGCGCGCGGGCCTGAAGGAGAGTTCCCGCCCCGGCGTGGCCTGCGCGTCCCAGGCCGCGATGGCCGCGATGTCCTCCGCCGTCACCGATTGACCGTCCTCGTGCCGGATCAGGTTCTCAAGCACCACCTTGATCGAGAACGGAAGACGCGACAGGTCGCTCCCGGTGGCGGAGGCGACGGCCCGCAGATCGCGGATCGCGACGGGGCCGCCGTGAGCGTCCAGCGAAGCGCGGGCGCCGAAGGAATCGAGATGCGGAAGGTTGGACATGGTGGACCTCATCGAGACCGCGAAGGGTTTGTTCCTCAGTGGGCAACGTATCGAATCCGGGGCCCCGGATCGACCGGAGAACGGGGCTTCAGGTTGAACATGAATGTACTTGCGAATAAACTCTGATGCCGGTCGGTTGCCCCTTGACGGACCGGCCTTGGCCACGCGGATGATCGCCGACGCAGGCAAGGAGAGGGTATTGTCCGGAAGTCGAAAAGGGACGCAGCCTTCCGACGGACCGCCGGTCCCGGACCGCGATCCGGCTCGGGCAGCGCCGCCGCCGGGCGGACTCCTGACGCGCCGCTCCGCGATCCGCGCCGGGCTCGCGGGCTTGCTCGGCGCGCCTTTCGCCACGTCGCTCGGCGCCTCCACCCGACCGCTCGCTCCGGGGCTGCGCTGGAGCGGAAGGCAGGGTGCGCAGCCGGACGACGAGATTCTCCTCGGCGTGTCCGCGGCCTTCTCCGGGCCCTCCCGGGGGCTGGGTACGGAACTGTATCGCGGGGCGATGTCCTGCTTCGGTCAGATCAACGAGCAGGGCGGCGTCAACGGCCGGCGGATCGTCCTCAAGCTCTACGACGACGGTTACCAGCCCGACCCGTGCGTGGAGAACACGCTCAGGCTGATGCTGGAGGACGAGGTCTTCCTGCTGTTCGGCTACGTCGGCACGCCGACCGTCACCCGCGTCCTGCCGCTTCTGAAGAAGTTCCAGGACCAGCAGATGTACATCTTCTTCCCCTTCACGGGCGCCCAGCCGCAGCGTGAGCCGCCGTACGGGGAGTTCGCCTTCAACCTGCGCGCCTCCTACGGCCAGGAGACGGCGGGGCTCGTCGACAACTTCGTCCGCATCGGACGCCGCCGAATCGCGGTCTTCTACCAGGCCGACGCCTACGGGCGCAGCGGTTGGGCCGGCGTGAGGGCGGCGCTGGCCCGGCACGGCGAGACGATCGCCGGGGAGGCGACCTACCGGCGGGGCACGCAGTTCACGAGCGTGATGCGGCCGCAGGTCGAGATTCTGCAGGAAGCGTCCCCCGATGCCGTGATCTGCGTGGGCGCCTACGCCGCATGCGCGGCCTTCGCCCGCGACGCGATGGACCTGGGTCTGCACGTGCCCATCGCCAACCTCTCGTTCGTGGGAAGCGAGAACCTGCTGGCCCTCCTCATGGACGCGAGCAGCGATGATCCGGCGTACTACACGCCGTGGCTCGTGAACTCGCAGGTCGTTCCCAGCTACGAGGACACGTCGATCCAGTCGGTACCCGAGTACCGGAATCTGATGGACCGCTACGATCCCCAGGTGCCGGAGGAACTCGTGGTGGAACCCTACGACCCGTTCCCGTACAGCTTCACGAGCCTCGAAGGATACCTGGACGCGAAACTGCTCACGGAAATCCTGAGTCGGATCGACGGCACCCCTGAGCGCGGCAAGCTGAACGACGCGGTGTTCTCCGTGCGCAACTACGATCTGGGGATCGGCGAGCGGGTGTCGTTCGGACCAGAGCGGCGGCAGGGACTCCAGTCCGTCTACTACACGGTCGTCGAGGACGGCGGTTTCGTCACCCTGAGCGACTGGGAAGCCAAGTTCGGCCTGGACGCGACCACGAACGACGGGGCCCCGTGACGCAGCCCGACCAGCAGGCGATCCGGATCAAGAAGCTCTTCCGGAAGACGCGCTTCGGCATCTTCGTCCTCTTCGGCGCCATCGTATTCGCCACCTCCACGCTCTCGATCCGCACGGTCTCCAGCCAGCTGCAGGAGGAATACGAGAGCAACAGCGCGAACATCGCCAAGAACATCGCCGACTCCAGCGTCGACATCCTTCTCAACCGCAACCTCGCCACGCTGCAGTCGCTCATCGACCAGTTCGTCGAGATCCAGAGCATCCGGTACATCTACATCACGAGCGACACCGGTGAGATCCTGACCCACACGTTCGTGCCCGGCGTCCCCGAGGTGATCCGCGAGGGCGACCCGCACGCGACCGAGCCGATCGAACGCAGCCTGCCGGGGATGGGCGATTTCGTGGAGGTCGGGAGCCCGATCCTGGCCGGTCAGGCAGGCACGGTGCACGTGGGGATGGACCTCGACCTCGTGCGTCTCAAGATCCAGCGCGCCACGGGACAGCAGATCGCCCTGATCTGCATCATCCTCATCGTCGGCGTCCTGGGTTCGATCTGGTTCGTGAAGCTCGCCGTCACGCCGCTCGAGGAGCTGCTCTCCTACGTGGTGGGGCTGGCGCGCCGCGATGCCGATTCGCTGAACGACGCGAAAGTCCTGGCGCGCGACGACGAGATCGGGGAGATGGCGCGCCTGATGCTGCACGCCGTGAAGGGCGAGGTCTCGGGCGCGGCGTCGAATCCGGGTTCGGGAACGGACTGACGTGTCCGCCGAGGGGTGGAAGGCGCCCCGGGTCGCGATCGCCTTCTTCTGCACCGTCCTGCAGGTCTGCTTCGGCACCGTCTACGCGTGGAGCTTCTTCCAGACCATGCTCGTCCGGCAGGCGGGTTGGACGTTCACGCAGGGATCGCTCGCCTTCTGCATCGCCATCTTCTCTCTGGGGACGGCCGCGGCCTGGGCCGGCCAGTTGCTGCCCAAGGTGGGTCCCCGGCGACTCGCCCTCATCGGAAGCACGCTGTTCGCGGGCGGCTACATCATCGCGAGCTTCGCGCTCCGGATCGACTCGATCCTCCTCTTCTACGCCGGGTACGGGCTCATCGGGGGCATCGGCATCGGACTCGGGTACGTGACGCCGGTCACCACGGCCGCGAAGTGGTTCCCGGACCGGAAGGGGCTCGTCACGGGCATCGTCGTCATGGGCTTCGGCATCGGCGCACTCATCCTCAGCAAGGGTCTCGCACCCCTGCTGGTGCTGCAGACGGAGGGGGATCTCCCGCAGATCTTCCTGTGGCTGGGGATCGTCTTCGCCTGCATCCTGATCCCCAGCAGCTTCGTCATCGACGACCCGCCGGCCGCCCAGGTCGCGCCGTGGAAGCAGCCGGCGAAGGTGGGCCAGTACCTGAAGTCCAGCCAGTTCGTCATCATCTGGATCGTCTTCTTCTTCAACATCGCCGCGGGCATCTCCGTCATCAGCTTCCAGTCCGAACTCCTGCAGGAGGTCTGGGGGCTGGCCGATCCCAGCGTCGAGCCGGCGGTGCTGGCGGAGTACGGGGCGACGCTCATCGCCGCGAGCTCCGTCTGTAACGGGCTGGGGCGCATCCTGTGGGCCTGGCTCTCCGACCGCATCGGGCGCGTCGGCGTGTTCCGCATCCTGCTCGCGAGCCAGATGGTCGTGTTCGGCGTGCTCATGACCGAGTCCAATCCGTGGATCTTCTCCGCGCTCGTGTGCTACGTGCTGCTCTGCTTCGGCGGAGGGTTCGCGACCATGCCCTCGTTCATCCTCGAGGTGTACGGCCCCGGGAATATGTCGAAGGTGTACGGCGCGATCCTCACTGCCTGGGCCGCGGCGGGCATCTGCGGCCCGCTGTATGTGGGATACCTCAAGGATTCCTATCCGGACCGCGCGGTCATGTACTGCTTCCTCATCGGGATCCTCATGCTCGGCGCGGGCTACCTGTTCTCGTACCTGCTCGACGATGATCGCGTCAGCCTGGGCCGCCCGACGGTGAAGAAGACGCTGGAGCGCTACGGGATCCCCGTCCCCGACCAGCCCTGACGCGCTAGCGGCTCCGTCGAGCCGGCGGGTTCGCCGGAACACGGGTGAACACCTCCACCGGCACCGGGAGGGCCGGGACTCCGGCCAACCGGCGGTCCGTCGTGAGGAGGGGGGCGTCGAGGATCTCGGCCAGCGTGACGTAGGCGGCGGCGTACGCGGTGAGGTTGTGGCGACGGGACCAGATCCTCGACAGGAGCGGCTCGTGTCCGTGCCGCCGCACATCGAGATCGAGGAGGTTGCGATACGCCTCGCCGGCACGGGTCGACGAGACCGCCCCGGTCCTCTCGTACCGGCGCAGAACGTGGAGCACTTCGAGGTCCAGGAGCTCGGGGCTGTGCAGGGAGATCCCGGGATCGGAGATTCGTTGCATGATTCGGGCGCCGGAGCGCGTACCCACTACCAGTTCCACGACGGCAGATGCATCCAGGACGGCGACCACCCGGCGTCAGCGCCTCGCCCGGGCTTCGCGGAGGACCTCGCTCGGCGGTGGATCCGGTTCGATCGGTGGGAGCCGGGCAATGCGGTTGAACAGTTCTTGCCGGGTGGGCTTCTCCAGGGACTGGCGGATCTCGCGGAGGACGTAGTCCGACATCGACGTGCCCGCGAGCGCCGCACGGGCCTTGAGCCGCCGGTGCAGTTCCTCCGGTATATTTCGTACTTGAAGCATCTTTGACATGTGATAAACATGTTTTCATGTTGACAGCATGTCAAGCGTGCGCACAGGGCAACCACGATAACCCGGCGACCTACATGAACTCTTCCTCATCTCCTGTCAGCCGCGGCACTCTGGCGGCGCTCGCGATGGCGTTTTTTTTCGGCTCGTGCGCGTCCCCGCCGACTCCCCTGCCTCCTCTGGGCGTTGCGTGGGCGCCGGCCGCGCCCGTGCAGGGTCACCTCTTCGTCATCGGCGTTGCGGCGCCATCGGGCTCCGGCGTGATCTCCGCGGTCGGCGATGTGGGGGGCGAGGCGCTGCACTTCCGGCGTGTCGGAGCCGTGTTCGAGAGCTTGGCAGCGGTCCCGATTTCGACGGTGGACACGCTCGACGCCTGGGTGCGGGCGGACTATGCGGACGGCCGCTCCCGGACCGACTCGCTCCGCATTCCCGTGCGGGCGGGCGAATACGAGCACGAGCGGCTCACGGTGGCGCCGCGCTTCGGGTCCCCGCCGAACGAGGAGGACCAGGCGCGGCTGGCGAGCGATCGGGAGAAGGCCGCCCGGGCCTCGCGCGAAGCGCACGCCATGCCGCGCATGTGGAGCACGGTGCGTCTCCCGCGCGAATCCCGCGTGACGAGCGGCTTCGGCACCGGTCGCGAGTTCAACGGACAGATCACGAGCCGCCACATGGGACTCGACCTGGCCGGCGCCCGCGGCGCGATCGTGACGGCGGCAGCCGATGGCGTCGTGGTGATCGTCGACGGTTTTCTGCTCGGGGGGAACGTCGTCTACCTCAATCACGGCGGCGGCCTGCTCACCGGCTACTTCCATCTCAGCGAGCAACTCGTGTCCGTCGGCGACACAGTCGCGGCGGGGACGCCCATCGGGAGGGTCGGGGCCACCGGCCGAGTGACCGGCCCCCACCTGCACTGGGTCGTGCGTTACGGGGGTACGAGCGTGGACCCGCGCAGCCTGCTCGCGCTTCCGGGGATCAGATCCATCCCGGAATGATCGCCTTCCGCCCCGGGGGATAGTCCTCGAACCGTTCCCGGTACCAGCGGTGGTGGCTGAGCGCCCGCGGGACGAGGTTCGCCGCGGTGAACAGGAAGAAGGCGAGTCCGGCCAGCGACCATGTCGCGAGCGCCCAGCCGGCCCATTCCATCACCTCTCCCAGATAGTTGGGACAGGAGACGTAGCGGAACCCCCCTCCGCGCGGGATCGAATAGCCCGTCTCCCCGGGCTTCCGCAGCTTCAGCAGGGTGTTGTCGGAGTGCAGGTTCAGGGCGAAGCCGACCGCGAAGACGGACAGGCCGGCGAGGAACCGCGGATCTCCCAGCCACTGCAGATCGTACTGTCCGATCTCCGAGATCCAGCGTGCATTCACGTACGCGTTGAGCATATTGAATGTGAAGCCGGAGGCCGCGGCGGCGGCGGGCATCCTCTTTCCTCGGGTCCGCGTCCGGAGAGGATAGATGAATGTCCGATTCAGATAGTGGCACTGCCATATCCCGAGAAAGACGAGCGGCACGGCGTCGGCGGCAGACTGTCCCATGAAATAGACGTAGGCAAAGAAGGCGGGCGCCGGTATTTCCATCAGAATCCAGCCCACACGATCCGGGAGGGCCGGGCCCCAGCCGCGCCCCGAATAGTGGCGGCCGTAGGGGGCTTTCAGGCGCAGCAGACCGACGAATGTGAGGGGCGCCAGGGCCAGGAGGATCCATACCAGGGCGCTGTGGAGCGCGACGCCACCCATCGCGGACACGATCGCGTCAGCGGCCGGCCGGTGTCGACACTAGAAGGGAACGACGGAGCCCAGGCCGAGTTCCTCCGCCCGGGTCAGGGCCGCTTCCGCGATCGCGACATCCTGGGCGGCATTCCCGACCGACTTGAAGAGGGTGAAATCGTGGCCACCGCGCCCGACCGGCGACTGGCCGTTGACGATCTCGCCGAGTTCGGCATCGATCACGTCGCGCCCGACGATCCCCTTCTCCACCGGGATGATGAGGTCGCCGGCCTCCTCCCAGATCGCTTCGCGCTGGTCCACGATCACGCGTGCGCGGGTGACGATCTGCTCGGGGATCTCGCGCGTGTGGGGCTGAAAGGCGCCGATCGCGTTGACGTGGGCTCCCGGTTCGAGGAGTTCGGGGAAAAAGACCGGCGTCTCGCTCGTGGTCGCGGTCACGACGAGGCCCGCGCCGTCGAGGGCCTCGGCCGGAGTCGCGGCTGCCCGGATCCGGGGCGGAGCCCCCCCATCGGGCGGCACCAGCGATGCGGCCCGCGCAGTGAGTGCCGCAGCCAGTTCCTCGGCGCCTTCGGGGGGAACGGAGACGATCCGGATCTCGCGCAGCGGCCGGCAGGCGGCCAGCAGTTCGATGTGGGCCCGGCCCTGGGCGCCGGCCCCGAATACGGCGAGCACGTCCGCGGCGGGGTCGGCCAGCAGTTCCGTGGCCAGCCCGCTGCCCGCCGCCGTCCGAATCTCCGTCAGCGAGGTGCCGTCGAGGAGGGCGCGGGTGCCTCCCGTCTCCGCGTCGAGCAGGATGACCGCCCCCTGGATGGGCGGCTGACCGGCGGAGACGTTGCCGGGGAAGACCGAGACGATCTTGGCCCCGAGCCCGCCGGAGCCGGCGAGGAAGGCGGGCATGAGGAGGGTGATCCCGCGTCGGCTCTCGAGATGCCCCCGTACGGGCACCACCGCCTGACCGCCGGACAGTTCCCCGAACGCGACCCGCATCGCGTCCACGGCCGTCTTCGCCGTTACGGCCCGCTCGATGTCGCTCCTCGAGAGAATCCGGATCTCCACTCGTTCAGCCTCCCGGACCGTCGGCGCCGGAGCGGCGCTCCTGGACGGCGGATCGCAGCATCGCGATCGCGGCGTAAAGGACGACGACGACGACGAGCCAGCGCATGGCGTTCAGGGGAAGCGAGCGGACGATGAAGGCGGCGATCAGCACGGCGGGGATCCCGCCGATCGCGAGACCGAGGGCCGCGCGGAGTCCGTAGCGTCCCGCCTTCAGGAAACGCAGGCCCGCGACCGGCATCAGGAATGCGGACGCGCCCATCATGATCGGGAAGGCGACGGCCGGGTTCAGTCCCATGAGGCTGACGACGATCATCGTCGGAGCGTAGATCCCGATCCCGATCGTCATGAGCGCTCCGAGGACGAAAAGACAGCCCGCCGTGAGGGCGAGCGATCCGCCGGACAGGCCGGACGCCGCTCCTCCCACGGCCGCGATCCCGAAGATCGCCATGAGGAAGGTGGCGGCGGCGATGAGGAGCGCGATTCCCATCCCGATCTGGATCCGGTAGCGGGGCAGGCGGGCCACGATCCCCGCCCCCAGCCAGGCCCCGACGACGGCAGCCGCGATGAGCACGAAGAGCGTCGTCGGCTCCACGCTGATGATCGCGATGAAGATGAACGCCTGGATCACGACCGGGGGCGTGTGCCCGATCATCATCGTGCCCGGGATTTCCTCGTCGGGCACGACCTTCTTCAGCTTGAACAGCGACGTGGTCGGCGCGAAGGAGCCGATGCCGAGCGTATCGAAGAAGTTCGTCCCGAAGCCCACCAGGAGTTCGAATGCGCTGGGGCGGCCCCGCCAGCCGTCACGCTCCCGTCCGGCCCGCGTGGCCGCGGCGGCGGCGCGCGCCCACGCGATGAGAAGCCCGGCCGTGAAGAGCGCCAGGACGGAGAACAGGTAGAGGCGCGGATCGCTCAGTTCAGGCACCCGGTTCGACGCTCCTTGCTGAGGTCAGCGCGGCGGCGGGTCCTCGGACAGCGCCCGGTAGTAGGCCTCCACGAGGTCGCGGTATTCCTCCGGCACGTCGTCCGACCCGGAGAGGAAGAAGCGCTCGATCTGCGATCCCAGTTCACGGCGGAGAGCGAACTCGAAGTCCTTCAGGCCCCGCAGCACGTCCGCCTGGAGCCGGGCCAGTTCCTCCGGATCGTCGAAGTCCCCCATCGTTCGCAGGCGGTCGAGTCCGGCGATGGCGTCGTCCAGATCGCCTACATCGACGCCCTCCTGACCCAGTTCGTCGCGCAGCCGGCGGGCATCCTGCCCCCGCTGGCGAAATTCCCGCTGGAACTGCCGGACGTCTTCCGGCGACAGCCACGGTCCCCCGCCTCCGCCGCCGCCCCCGCCGGGCGCGAACCCCTGGCCGCCGCGGGGGGCCTGACCGGGCTGCCCCGGCTGCCCGCCACGACCTCCCTGGCCCTGGCCCTCACCCTGCTGCTCTCCGCCCTGCTGGCCCTCACCGCCCTGCTGTCCCTGCCCGCCCTGTTGGCCCTCGCCCTGCTGTCCCTGGCCCTGGCCCTGACCCTGCTGCTCGCCCTGGCCTTCCTGCTGCCCCTGACCCTGTTGCTGCCCCTGGCCCTCCTGCCCTTCCTGGCCCTCCTGCCCTTCCTGGCCCTGTTGCAGACGCTCCTGGAGTGACTCGAGGCCGCGGACGAGGTCGCGCGTCTCGTCCAGTTGCCGGCCGAGGCGGCGGGGGTCCGACTCGCTCAGAGCATCCCGCGCAGCCTGGACCCGGGCCCGCACGTTCTCCGCGTCCCGGGTGATCTGTTCCTCGAAGTTCCGCACATAGTCCTCGGTCTGGGTGCCGAGGACTCCTCGCGAGAAGAGGAGTTTGTCCCGCAGCCGGCTCTCGCGGATCTCGCCGGCGGCTTCCACCAGGCGGTCCGCGGCGTCCGGCTGATCCTGACGCGCCTCGCGCGCGAGGCGATCCAGATCGGACTCCAACAGGTCCACCTCGCGGGCGAGTTCGGCCTTGCGTTCGCGGAGTCCGGTCACGCGCTCCTCGTCGCCGCCCGTCGGATCCTCGTTCACATCGCTCTGCAGCTCCCGCTGACGCTCCGCGATCCGCTCGGCCCTCAGCGCGGCGTCCTCGACCTCCCGCTCCACCGCCGCGACCTGCCGGTTCTCGAGCAGGCGGCGTGCATCGCGCAGCCGGTCGAGGGCGTTCGACGCCTCCGCCTGCCCCTGCCCCCGGCGACCCTGCGCCTGCGCCCGCCGCATCTCGTCCGCCGCCTCCTGCAGCCGGCGCGCGGATTCCTCGACGTCCGCCCGGTCGCCCTCCCGACCCAGGCGTTGCAGTTGCCGTGCCAACTCCTCCGTCTCCTGGATCATCCGCTGTTGCTGACCCTGGCCTCCGCCCGCGGCGCCCCGCGGCTGCGCGGCCGCGCGTTCGTTCATCTGCTGCTGGCGTCTCGCGAGCTCCTCGAGCTTCTGCAGCGCCTCGTCGACCTCCTGGTCCTGCTGCTGCTGCTGGCCCCGCTGGACGGTCTCGTACTGGTTCCGCAGGCGGTCCAGCTCCAGTTCGAACAGGTCCGCGAGTTCCTCGGCCCCCGACCCGACACTTCCCGGCGTACCGCCGCCGCCGCCGCCCTGCTGCACCTGGACGTCCCGGAACGCAGCTTCGGCGCGCTGCAGGTGCTGGAGCGAGCGCTGTTCGGGCGCGAGCGCTTCCTTGAGCCGCCGCTCGCCCAGCCTCGTCTCGGCTTCCAGCATCGCCGGTGGCGCCTGCGGGAGTTCCCTGAACACCGTCTCAAGCGACGGGTCGCCCGCCACGCCGCGCTGCTGCATCTGCGCGATCAGCTCCTCCACCTGCTGTCGCAGCCGCCCCTGCAACAGCGTCAGCGTCGCGAGGTTCTCCGACATTTCCTCTTCTTCGAACTCGTTGTTGTCGCGGTCCAGGCGGAAGGTCGCGGCGACGATCTGCCGCTGCTGTTCGGACAGTTCGCCGCCCATGCCGGCCCCCCCGCCTCCGCCGCCACCCCCTCCCCCGCCCTGCTCGGCCTGGCGGAAGTTCCGGTCGAAGGGACGGATTTCGACGAAGTAGATGTCCGAGCTTTCGACCCCGCCGCCGGGGCCGCCGGAGCGCAGGTCCGTCGCGCGCGCGTAGTACGAAAGGACATCGCCCGGCGCGAGGCCGAACTCCTCGAGGAAGAAGGTGTGCCCGCCGGAGAGCTGCGTGGTTCCGCCGCGGCTCGTGCCGTGCAGCACGCGGGACGATTCCTCCCCGCCGTTCACCGAGTAGAGGAGTTCGACCCGCCCGAGCCCGAAGTCGTCTTCCGCCTCGACCTCCACGTACAGTTCCTCGATCGGCGAGAGGCGCGTGTCCCGTCCCGGCTCGGAGATCCGGACTCCCGGAGGCTGGTCGTCGAGCGGTTCGACGAGGTAGTCGGGGGAGCCGATGACGAAACGATTGCCCGGACCCATGAACTCGATGCGGTAGAAGGTCTCGCCCGTCACCGTGAAGCTCGTCTCGAACGCGCCATTCACGGGCTCGAGCGCGGCGCCCTCCTCCTCGCCGTCGAACGCGAGCCGCGCCGCCTCCGTGGCCATCGTCGGCGTCACGCGCAGACGGACCTCGGTCCCCCGCAGCACGGCGATGTCGCCGCCATCCTCCACCGTCCGCGGGCTCAGCCCCGTGTAGGCGGGGAAGTGGTACTCGAGGTCGATCCGGTCCACGTAGGGGAGGTCCGCCACCTCGATGGTGAAGACGGGCGATCGGACGCCCTCGGAACTCACCGTGTAGTCGGTGGGCTCGTCGAGGTCGAAGAGGAGGACTTCGAACGCGGCGCCCTCCGCGGCCGGCGTCATGAAGTAGCGCTCCCACACCTCCGACTCGCCGCGCCGCACGGAGACCTCCACTTCGTCCGTCTCGAAGCCCTGCGGGAACGCGCGCACAAGCTGATCCGAGCCGCGGGCGATGAGCGCGTCGCCGGGCTCCACCGCGATCGCATAGGGGTTGGCGGCGTCGGCGGTCTTCCAGGGGCTCAGGAGGAGCGAGCCGGCCGTGCCCTGGAAGGCGGGACCGAAAAGGACGATGAGCAGCACGGCCGTGGCGACGCCCGCGAACCAGGCGGTCGAGCGCCGCAGCCGGTCGCGCTCGACGCGGCGCCCCCGTTCCACACGGCGGGCGCGACGGGCGGCGACCTCCAGCAGACGCGCATCGAGACCGGAGCGGGCGCCCGGCGACCCGGCGCGCTCGATGGCCGCGAGGAACGCCGCCTTGAGCGACGGTTCATGCTCCTCCAGGTAGAGCGCGACCTGCGTGTCCGAGACCCGGCGCAGGAGCGGGCGCACCACGAACCAGGCGACGAGGCCGGCGGCGGCGACCCAGAGCAGGATGCGGGAGGCGAGGACCGCGCCGTCTTCGAAGCGCAGCCGGTCGATCCCGAAGGTCGCGATGAAGAAGACGGCGAAACCGATCCCCAGCGTCACGGCGACGCCCTGGATGAGCTGGCGCACGCGCCACCGGCGTCTCACATCGCGGACGATCTCGAGCAACTGGTGCTCCGTGCTCCGCGTCTTCGCCCATCGCTGCATCGTCATCTCCTCAGGCCCCTGCCAGCCCCGACACGGGACGCTGGCGCGTCCAGCGGTTCGCCAGCACGCTCTCCACCCCCAGTACGAGCCCCGCGAGCAGCAGGAGCACCCACCAGAGTTCCGCGCGCCGCGGCACCGTTTCCTCGTCTGCCGCCGCGCCGTCCTCCCCGGCGGTTCCCGCCGCCGTCGGCGCGAAGCCCGCCACGGCCTCCACCACGCGCTCCGTCGCCACCGATGCCAGATCAGATTCGGTCATCGGAGGGTTGACCGCCACGGTGGTCGCGCGGCCGGCGTCGTCCCGGAGCGCCACCTGGTAGAAACCCGCGCGCGGAAACTCGATCCACGTCGGCCCTTCACCGACCTCCACCGGCTGCCGGTCGCCGTCCGGATCCACCAGGACCCACTCCGCCTCGTCCCCGGCGAGCCCCGCGGGTCCCGCCCCGCCCGCTCCGCCCGCTCCGACAAGGGCGGTGAGTTCGAGCACGCCCCCGGCTTCGATCCAGCGTTCCGGCTCCCGGTATCCGGTGGCGTGGAGCGCCAGCCGGTGCACGAAGGGCAGGAAGACGGGCTGCAGCGCGAGGTCGTTCCAGAAACGGTCGAGGGTCGACGTCCAGACCAGCACGCGGCCCTCGCCCACCAGACGTTCGAGCAGGGCGGGCTCCCCGCTGTCGTAACGGGCCACCACCACCGTGCCCTCGCCAGGCTCCAAACTCCAGAACCGCTCGAAGCGCGCACCGGAGAAATCCCCGCTGCGAGGGCCGGAGAAGAGCTCGAACACCGGATGGTCGTAGTCGAGCCACGACAGCCGGCGGCCATCGGCCGCATCCACGAGGGATCCGGGGCCGGCGCCGAGCAGTTCGAGTCCGGCGTCGGACCACCGATTCATGCTCGCATCCCGCCCGAGGACGATGAGCAGGCCCCCGCCGTCGCTCACCCACTCGCGCAGCCGGCCGGCCCGGCCCGCGTCGGCGAGGTCCGCGTCGTTGAGGATCGCGAAGTCCGACGACGACAGCGCGGCGGCATCGAGAGCCGCGGCCGGCGTCCGCGAGGTCTCGATGCGGGGCGCGTCTCCGATTTCAAGAGCGCGCTCGAGAAAGAGACTCCCGTCCGACGCCCTGCGGTTGTTCTCCAGGATGAGCGTGCGCAACCCGGCCTCGGGGGCCGCCATGAAGCGGAACTCGTTGTCGATGGCCAGCCCGTCCCCGGGGACCGTGAGGCGCCCGCGGCTCCGTCCCTCCGGGAGGGCGAGGTCGTCGAACACCGCCGTCCCGGTTCCGCGCGACGGCATATCCACCGGGATCGTCGCCACCGTCCGCCCCGCGATCTCGAGCGACACCGGGAGCCCCTCCACCGGCGCGTCGCCCATGTTCGCGAGCCGGGCCACGAGCCGGACGCGCCCGTCGTCCGCGGCCCGCACCGCCGCCTCCGCGAGCGCCACGTTCGCGGCCTCCTCCGGCGCGACGCTCGCCGCCCGCAACGACACTCCATCGGGAAGCCGCACCCGGCCGCCGTCCTCCCAACCCGTGCGCTGGAAGTCCGAGACGAGCGCCACCTCCCGCCTCCGGTCTTCGGACTCCGCGAGGATCCGTCCGGCAAGCTGGATGCCCGCTTCGAGCCGCGTCCCCAGGTCGGTCGTCGACAGATCCGCGAGGGCGTCCCGGGCGGCGACGAGGTCGAGCGTCAACGGCACCCGCTCCCGCGCCCGCTCGTCGAAGGTCGCCACCGCGACGCGATCCCCCTCCCCGAGACCGTCGAGGACGGCGCGCGCGGAATCGAGGGCCGCCTCCCAGCGCCCCTCGTAGCCCAGGCTCGCCGACACATCGAGGAGGATGACGACGTCGCGCGCCGAACCGGCCTCGACCGCCGCCACCGAGTCGAAGAACGGCCGGGAGAAGGCAAGCGCGATGAGGATGACCGCGAGGCTGCGCAGGGCGAAGAGCAGGGGATGCCGGATCCGGCGCCGGTTCATCGTCTTGAAGGGCAGCTTCCGGAGGAACATCAGCGACGGGAACACCGTCACGCGGCTGCGCTGGCGATGCGTGAGATGGATGATGATCGGGATCGAGAGGAGCCCGAGCCCGGCCAGGAACCACGGGGCGAGGAAACTCATCGGTCCTTGCCCTTCAGGCGTCGCGACCGGTGCGACAGGTAGCGGAAGAGAACGGCGTCGAGCGGCGTCGAGGTGACGACGAGTTCGTGGTCGATCGCGCGGTCGATCATCATCTTCGAGATCTCGTCCACGTGCCCCTCCACCAGGGAAAGGTACTCCTCGCGCATCACGTCGGGGGTCACCGGAAGCCGCTCCCCCGTCTCCAGGTCCTCGAACGACCTCGCCGCCTCGAACGGGAAGTCGACCTCGGCGGGGTCCATGATCTGGAACACGATCACGTCCTGTCCCTTGCTGCGTAGCGCCCCCACCGAGTTCAGGACCGTCTTCGGTTCCGTGTAGAGGTCGGAGACGAGAACGACGATCCCCTTCCGGGTCAGGCTCTCGGCCACCTGCGTGAGGGGCCGCGTGAGGTCGCCCGCCGTCTCGGCCCGGACGCGGTCGAGGGCCGCGAGGATCAGGCGGCGGTGCCGGACGGAGGGGGGGATGTACTCGAGCAGCTTCTCATCGAAGATCGCCGCGCCCACGCGGTCCCGCTGGCCCGCGGAGAGATAGGCGAGGCAGGCCGTCAGGTAGCGGGCGTAGTCGAGCTTCGTGATCCCGCGCGAGCCGTAGTCCATGGAACGGGAGGCGTCCACCGCGAAGAAGACGTTCGCGTTCGTCTCGGCCTCGTATTCCTTGATGTAGTGGCGGTCCGTGCGTCCGTACACCTTCCAGTCGATCTTGCGGATGTCGTCGCCGGGCAGGTACTGGCGGTGCGCCGCGAAGTCGAGCGACAGACCGAGGAAGGGCGATCCGTGCGCCCCGGCGATGAAGCCCTCGACCACGGAACGCGCCACGAGTTCGAGGTTCCCGATCCGGGTGAGCACCGCCGGATCGAGGAACTGCGTCCCCGGCACCGTCCTCGAAGCGATTCGCGCCCGCATCGTCCGGCCCTCTCCCCTACATCCCCGACTTCGGCGGTTTCACGTCGTCGAGGAGCCGTTCGACGAGATCGTCCGTCGAGACGCGCTCGGACTCCGCATGGAAATTAGTCAGCACACGGTGGCGGAAGACGGGGGCGCAGAGGGCGCGCACGTCGTCGAACGAGACGTTGATCTCGCCCCGCAGCAGAGCGCGCGCCTTGCCGCCGAGCACGAGGTACTGCGCGGCGCGCACGCTCCCCCCGTAGGCCACGTACTGCTTCACGTAGTCCGGAGCGTCGTCGCGGCCGGGGCGCGTGCGCCGGGCCAGCTGGACGGCGTAGCGCGCGACCGGCTCGGAGATCGGCACCTTCCGCACCAGGTGCTGGAAGCCGGCGATCGCCTCCGCCGACAGCACCGCCCCCGGCGGCTCGCCCGCGGTCGTCGTCGTCTGGAGGATGACCTCCAGCTCCTCGTCCTCCGGCAGGTAGCCGATGTTGACCTGGAACATGAAGCGGTCGAGCTGGGCCTCCGGCAGCGGATACGTCCCCTCCAGCTCGATCGGGTTCTGCGTCGCGAGGACGAAGAAGGGCTCGGGGAGGCCGTAGGTCCGCCCCTGGATCGTCACCTGCTTCTCCTCCATCGCCTCGAGGAGGGCGGCCTGGGTCTTGGGCGGCGTGCGGTTGATCTCGTCGGCGAGCACGACGTGCGCGAAAAGCGGCCCCTTCATGAAGACGAGCTTGCGCTGTCCCGTCTCCGGGTCCTCCTGGATGATATCCGTCCCGGTGATGTCCGACGGCATGAGGTCCGGCGTGAACTGGATCCGGTTGAAACTCAGGTGCAGGACGTCCGAGAGCGTCTGGATGAGCAGCGTCTTCGCGAGTCCGGGAACGCCGACGATGAGGCTGTTGCCGCCGGCGAAGAGCGAGATCAGGACCTGCTCGACGACATCGTCCTGGCCGATGATGACCTTCTTGAGTTCCGCGCGGACGGCGTCGGCGCTCTCGCGCAGGCGGTCGGCGAGTTCGGCGTCGTCCGGGGTCGCCTCGGGCGCGGCGTCCGGGGCCGGGGCCGGCTCCCGATCCGGTGTCGGGTCCGGCGCGTCAATCCAGCGGGGGTCGGCTTCCATGCCGGCTCCTTCCGGGTTCAGTGTCTCGGCTCCACGTGAGCTCAGTGTGTGAGGGCGTACACCACATAGTTGACGCCCAGCTTGTACGCTTCGTTGGAGAGGGCGATGGGGACGAACCCCCGGTCGGACCACTCCATGTAGTCGCCAATGTCGTTGTCGTGATTCACGATGACCATAAGGCGACCCTCGGGGTCGTTGTCCTCGAAGACGCCCCAGTAGCTCGCCACGCCGCCCCGGTAGGGATGCGGCATCTCGATGTTCTCCTGTTCCAGATGGAAGAACGAGTCGAAGATCGGGTGGCTGTCGTCGAGCCGTACGAGGAGGAGTCCCGGGAGCAGGATGTTCAGCCCCTCCCTCGTCCGGTTCAGGTCCCGCATGCCGCCCATGTCGTCGATGATGAGGAACCCGCCCTTGCGCAGATAGTTGCCCAGGTTGTCGGCCTCCACCTGGTTCATGGTCCAGCCGCCGGGTTCCGACAGGTACGCGATGGGGAACTTGAACAGGTCCGGGTCGTCCATGGCGAGGACGTTGCCGCCGCCGCGGCGCGGGCCGATCGTCGTGAGCGCGTCCATGATCTCGGCGAAGTTGCGCTCGGCGACGGGCCAGTCATGCGCCCACCCCGGGTTCCAGCCCCACCCGCCGCGGTAGTAGAGGCGGACGAAGGTGAACTCGCCCGTGTAGGGCGTGTTGTACTGCTGGTAGGAGGCGAGGTCGTCCCCGAACCCGCCTCCTCCGCGTCCGCGCCGGCGCTGGCCCTCGAGGTCGGCGACGGCGAGCAGCGCGAGCAGCGCGGCCAGGCCGCCGGTCGCTGGACGCTGGATCGCGCGGCGTCGCGTTGGCGCGGTCATCGATCGCCCTCCGGGTCGCCGCGGATCTCGAGCAGAAGCTCGAGCGCGGCCTCGAAGTTGGGAGCGATCTCGAGGGCGTCGAGCACCGCGCTCCGGGCACCGCGCGCATCCCCGCCCCGGTGCAGCGCGAGGGCGAGGCGGTAGTGGGCCTCGGCGAGGTCCGCCGGCGCCAGCGCCAGGAGCGCCCGCCGTTCCCTCGCCGCCTCGGGCCAGCGTTCCGCGGCCTCGTAGCGGTAGGCAAGCCGCTCGTGCAGATCCAGGTGGAACGGATCGATCCAGATCGCGCGTTCCAGCGCTTCGCGGGCGGCCGCATCGTTGCCGAGCCACCCTTCGAGGGCGGCGAGCGCGAGGTGCGCCTCGAAGTGATTCTCGTTGAGGGCGGTGTACGTGCGGTACGCCTCCGCGGCGCGCGCGAAGTCGCCCACTTCACGCCGGAGGTGGCCGAGAAAGAGGATCGGCGCGTCGGGCCCCGCGTACTCCGGGAAGACCTCGTACGCCCTTTCCAGCACCCGCATCGCCTCCTCCGTGCGGCCCGCTCGCCGGGCCTCCGCCGCCGCCATGAGCAGTCCGGCGAAGGTGTCGGGACCCGGCGGCGCCCCGGCTTCGGCGTCGCCGAGCGCCGCGAGCGTCGGACCGAAGCGGGTCTCGATGTAGTCGCGCAACTCCCGGTCGAGGGCGGGGAGGGTCGTCCCCAGTGCCCGTTCCACGACCTCCGGCGTCTCCAGTCCGTCGCGATACCCGGCGAGCATGGCGAGCACGGCGTCGAAGCCGCGCGTCGTCTCGATCATCTCGCACAGGAGAGAGGCCATGTAGTAGGCGTGCTGCACCTGCCCCGGGTAGGCGGGGCGCACGAAGCCGTAGTTGAAGCGCTCGAGCGAGGGCAGCCGCTCGTCCCGGAAGGCGGCGAGGAAGCCGGGGTCCACGTCGGATCCCCACCCTTCGCGCGCGTGCCGCTCGTCGAGGACCGCGAGCCCCTCGGAGAACCAGCGGGGGATGCGGTGCTCGGTGTAGCCGAGCGTGAACGCGTGGGAGATCTCGTGCCACAGCGTCGAGCCCCAGTTGAAGGCGCCGCCGGGCCGGGCGCCGGGGGAGTCCATGGCGAGGACGGAGCCGAAGCTCACGCCGAGCGCGCCGATGCCGGCGAGTCCGACCGTGCGCACGGAGAAGTCCGCGTGCCGGTCGTAGACCTCGACCGAGATCGGCGTCGGCGGCTCGAACCCGTAGCGGGCGCTCATGGCGTCGAACGCCTCCTCGGCGAGCGCCGTGGCGTAGATGGAGAGGGCGCCGGCTTCCTTCGGGTGCATCGAGAAACGGAAGCGCGGGCTCTCCACCGTCTCGAACCCGGCGAGTTCCTCGAGAAGGTCGAGCGTATTGAACACCCAGACGTTGAAGGGGTCGCCCTCGAAGGAGGTCTCGAGGGTGGCGTGCCCGGCCTCGATCTCGCCCGTGCGGAGCTGGTTCAGGCCGAGTTCCGCCATGCCGGGCCAGGACAGGGGATCGAGGGCCACGGCCTGCCGCGCGAACTCGACCGCATCGGCGTACCGGTGCGTGCGGTAGGCGACCTGCGCGAGGGCGACGTAGAGATCGGCGTGCCGCGGGTCCAGCCCCAGCACGCGGTCGCGCGCCTCCGCGAAGGCGGCCGCGTCCCCCCGGAGGTGGGCGGCGGCCGCGATCTCCGTCCACGCGACGAGGGAGACCGGGTTCGTCTCCAGCGCCCGCCGGGCCTCCGCCTCGGCCTCCTCCACATCCTCGAGTTCGAGATAGAGTCGCGCCAGGAAGGCCCGGGCCTCGGGGAAGCGGGGGTTCGTCTCGAGCGCCTGCTCGGCGAGTTCGAGCGCCTCCGTGGAGCCATCGAACTTCGCGCGGCGCGCCTTCGCCAGGAGGGCGCGCGCGTGGGCCGGGTTCCGGGCCAGCGCCTCATCGATCAGCGGCCCGGCCTCGAAGCTGTCGTACTTGTCGAGAAAAAGGAGACCGAGGTCGATGCGCGGCTCGGGGTCGCCGGGGTCGGCCTCGATGGCCTCCTCGAAGGCGCGCACAGCGTCGTGGAAGAGGTCGGGATCGCGGGCTCCGAGGTAGGTGAGGGCGGTGCCGACGGCGCGCAGCTCCGCAGGCTCGAGGCGTCGGGCGCGGTTGTAGAAGTCGATGAACCCGTCGAACAGGGCGAGGGCTTCCTCCCGCTCGCCGCGGTCGAAGAGGAGGCGGCCCAGGTCGAGCCGCGCGAGCTGGGCGTCGCCTGCCCGGCCTTCGATGGCCAGGCGGAAGTTCGCCTCGGCCTGGTCGAGGCGGCCGAGCGCGTACTGCAGGCGCCCGCGCGCGCGGCCAAGTTCGGTGTCGGCGTCCGCTCCGTCCGGGGCGCGCGCGGCGGCCCGGTCGAGCGCGTCGAGCGCGGACTCGTACTCTCCGGTCGCGGCGAGCGCTCGCGCCCACCCGCGCGCGGAGGCCGGGAACTCGCGCCCGGAACGGGCCAGCGACCGGTAGGCCGCGACGGCCTGCCGATAGTCACCGGTCTGGTGCGCTTCGAGGGCGACGGCGAGAGGACCGCCGCCGTCCGCGCTCGCCCGCTCCTGTGCGCGCGCCGGCAGCGGCGCCGCGAGCGCCAGCGCGAGCGCCGGCAGGGCGAGCCGCCTCGCCAGCGCGGTGAGCCGCACGGCGGGGCGTGGCGTCACCGGCACGGGTCGGTCCCGGCTTCGCGGATCGCGCGGTTGATGCCGGCGAGCTCGACGAGGAGCGTCTCGAGCTGCGCGTCGTATTCCTCTTCCTCCATCTCGTCGCGGCGCGCGCGAAGCGCCGCGATCCCGTCTTCCACCTCGCCCTTCCGCACCAGGAGCGCGGCCACCGCCGGGTCGTCCGCCGTCGCCCCCGCGAGCGCGGCCGGCGCCAGGGCGAGGAAAAACCGGTTCGCGAGCGTCCCGTCGGGTCCGTCCGGACTCGGTTCCAGCGATCCCTCGCCGTCCCCGTCGTCGTCGAGCAGCGCGTGTTCGGTCAGCATCTCGTTGTCCCGCTCGTACCGGCGGCGGACCTCACCCGTCGCGTAGCGGAACGCCTCGAGCAACGACACGCGCTCGTCCTTGTCGACGTCCGCCTCGTCGAGGGCGAAGGCGTCGACGAAGAAGCCGCCGAAGTGGGTCCGCTCGCGTTCGCGCGGGGAGCGCGTCGCCGTCACGACGATGCGCCGCTCGCCGGCGATCGCGGGCACGAAGCCGCCGCTGGCGCTCGCCGCGTTCACGACCGCCACGGTCTGGGTCGGGAACGCGTGGAGCCACATCGAGAGCGCGTCGCCCGACAGGTCCGGGCCGGGGAGACTGAAGCGCGACTCCTCGCCGCGGCCGCTCCCGTGGCCGAGGAGGAGGATGAGCGCCACGTCCGAGGGCCCGGCCCGGTTCGCCATGGCGAGCACCTCCCGCTCGACGGCTTCCAGGGTGGCCCGGCCCGCGACGCGGGGGGAGAGCGCCTCGTCCTCCGCGAGCCACGCGACGGTCTCGCGAACGCCGAGCCGCTGGTCGAGCGCGTCGAGCAGCGACTCGGCTTCCGTCCGGAACTGCTCGGAGTACTCGGGCGCGCCTCCGAGGCCGGTGACGACGAGCACGTGGGTCCGCGGCGCGGCGGGGGCCGCCTGGGCCGGCGCCGCCAGACCCGCCGCCGCCAGGCCCG
>JAJDUL010000016.1 GCA_022826685.1 Gemmatimonadota bacterium
GCCACCTCGCGCTACGCGGCCGCCGACGGCGTCGCCGCCGTCGAGGTCGACTACGAGCCGATGAAGCCCGTCATCGACCCCTTCAAGGCGCTCGAGGAGGACGCGCCCGTCCTCCGCACGGACAAGGAAGGCCAGACCGACAACCGCATCTGGCACTGGGAGGCGGGAGACAAGGAGGCGACGGACAAGGTGTTCGATGAGGCGGACGTCGTCGTGCGCGAGAGCATGCACGTGCCGCGCATCCACGTGGCCTCGATCGAGACGTGCGGCTGCGTGGCCGACTTCAACCCCGTCGAGGGCCACCTCACCGTCTACATGACGACGCAGGCCCCGCACGCGATCCGCACCGTGCTCGCGCTCGTGGCGGGACACGTCGGACTCTCCGAGGAGAAGATCCGCGTCGTGTCGCCGGACATCGGGGCGGCTTCGGCGGCAAGGTGCCGGTCTATCCCGGCTACGTCGTCGCGATCGCGGCCTCCGTCGTCCTCGGCAAGCCGGTGAAGTGGATCGAGGACCGGATGGAGAACCTCCAGGCCGACTCCTTCGCGCGCGACTACCACATGGACGCCGAGATCGCGGCGGACGCCGATGGGAAGATCCGGGGCCTCCGCATCAAGACGCTCGCCGACCACGGCTATTCCGACGCCCAGGCCGCGCCGTCCAAGTTCCCGGCGGGGCTGTTCTCCATCTGCACCGGCTCCTACGACATGGAGCAGGCGTACGCCGAGGTGGACGCGGTCTACACGAACAAGCCGCCGGGCGGCGTCGCCTACCGCTGCTCCTTCCGCGTGACCGAGGCCGTGCACTGCATGGAGCGCGTCGTGGACACCCTGGCGCACAAGATCGGGAAGGATCCGGCGCAGCTGCGCGAGGAGAACTTCATCCCGAAGGAAGCCTTCCCCTACGAGTCGCCGCTCGGCTGGGAGTACGACAGCGGCGACTACCAGGCCGCGATGGACAAGGCGAAGGAGATGATCGGCTACGACGACCTGCGCCGGGAGCAGGCGGAGAAGCGCGAGCGCGGCGAACTGATGGGGATCGGCGTGTGCAGCTTCACAGAGGTGCTGGGCGCGGGTCCGTCCAAGGACTTCGACATCCTCGGCATCAAGATGTTCGACTCCGCCGAGGTCCGCGTGCATCCCACCGGCAAGGCGATCGCCCGCTTCGGCACGAAGTCCCAGGGCCAGGGCCACGAGACCACCTACGCGCAGATCATCGCCGAGGAACTCGGACTCCCCGCCGCGCATGTGCAGGTGGAGGAGGGCGACACCGACACCGCCCCGTACGGCCTGGGCACCTACGCCAGCCGCTCGACCCCGACCGCCGGGGCCGCGGGCGCGATGGCCGCCCGCCAGATCCGCGACAAGGCCGCGAAGATCGCCGCGCACCTGATGGAGGTGAGCGAGGAGGACCTCGAGTGGGAGCCCGGGAAGTTCTCCGTGAAGGGCGCGCCCGACCGGTCCGTCACGATTCAGGACTGCGCCTTCGCCGCCTACACGAACCTCCCCGAGGGGATGGAGCCGGGGATGGAGGCGACGAACTACTACGACCCGCCCAACCTCACCTTCCCGTTCGGAACCTACATCTGTGTCGTGGACATCGACCGCGGCACCGGCGAGGTCACCGTGCGCCGCTTCGTGGCGGTGGACGACTGCGGCAACATCATCAACCCGATGATCGTGCAGGGGCAGATCCACGGCGGCCTCACCCAGGGCATCGGTCCCGCCCTGTTCGAGGAGATCCCCTACGACGAGGACGGCAACAACCTCGCCGGCTCGTTCATGGACTACCTCGTCCCGACCTCCATGGAGACCCCCGCGTGGGAGACCGGCCACACGATCACGCCGTCCCCGCACCACCCGCTCGGCGCGAAGGGCGTCGGCGAGTCGGCCACGGTGGGCGCGCCGCCGGCTATCGCGAACGCGGTCGTGGACGCGCTGGCACACCTGGGCGTGACGCACCTCGACATCCCGATCACCCCCGACAAGGTGTGGGAGGTCCTGAACGAGAAGGGAGTCGCGGAATAGGGGTAACCGTCGGATCCGGTCGCCAGGTTGCCCCGCGGAGCCGGCCCGGGCATCTTCTCGCGCCATGATTCACGCGCCCGACATCCGACCCCTCCGCGCCCGCGGGGCGAGCTGCTCCGGCAGCACCCCCGCTCCCAGCGGCTGCGCCTGTATGTGTTCGTGTCGCCACGACGCGTGGATCCGGGTGTGTTGATGCGCTGAGCCCATAGCTCAAACCGTTTTTCGAGCCGCCCCGGTCCGCCGACCCGGGCGGCTTTTTTTGTGCCCTCGTTCAACCGGTTTCAACCCGAGAGAAAACCATGATTCGTCCCGCTTTGCCGCAGATACATGTGCTGTACGAGAACCCGGCCTGGATTCCGCCCCTTCAGGAGGCGCTCGCGAGGGAGGGCTTCCGGGTCCGCCTCGTGCACGTGAACGAGGGGCTCGTCGACCCGTCCGCGCCCCCGCCCGAGGGCATCTGGATCAACCGCATCAGCCCCTCGTCGCACACGCGGGGCCATGTCCACACGGTGGAGTTGACCCGGCAACTCCTGTACTGGCTGGAGTCCCACGGCCGCCGGGTGATCAACGGGCTCGGCGCTTTCGAACTGGAGATGAGCAAGCTCCGGCAGGATCTCGTCCTGCGGCGGCACGGGATCCGCACGCCCCGGACGGTGCTGGCCGTGGGGAGGGAGCACCTCCTCCAGGCCGCCGCCACCTTCGACGGTCCGTTCATCACGAAGCACGACCAGGGGGGCAAGGGTCTGGGGATCCGGCTCTTCCGCGACGCGCGGGAACTCGAGGGACACCTCGACGGCGACGGCTTTGACGCGGGGCCCGGCGCGAGGATGATCCTCCAGCAGTACATCGACGCCCCTGAGCCGTTCATCACGCGGGTGGAGATCGTGGGCGGCCGCTTCGTGTTCGCCATGCGGAGTTCCACTGCCGGGGGGTTCGAACTCTGCCCCTCGGATGCGTGCAATCCGATGCCCTCTGGGAAGGGCGAGGAGGAGGTCGAGGAAGGGGGGCTCCAGGTGTGCCCGACAGGTCCCGGGCTCTTCAGCCCCTCGCCGGTCGCGGAGGACGACCCGCTGGTGCAGCGGTACATCCGGCTCTGCAACGAGGAACGGATCGAGATCGCGGGCATCGAATACGTGCGGGACGCGTGGGGCCACCGCTACACGTACGACATCAACGGCACGACGAACTACAACCAGACGCTGGGCGCCCGGATCGGCGTCGACGGCATGGGCGAGGTGGCCCGGTACGTACGCCGAACGGTGACCCCTGTTCGACGGCGGCGGCGCATCGCGAGTTGAACGTCCGGGTGAAGCTTCAAGGGGGGACGGGGTGTTAGCATCCATCGCATGCCACGCTTATGGGCGTTGTCCGACCTGCACGTCTCCCATCCGGGAAACCGGGCGGCGCTGGAGGATTTTCCGGCCCATGCCGACGACTGGCTGATCCTGGCGGGGGACGTGGCCCACGGCGCGCGGCGACTCGAGTGGTGCTTCGCGCGACTCACTCCGAAGTTCCGGCAGGTCGTCTGGGTTCCGGGAAACCACGAACTCTGGACGATACCGAACCGGGCTCCCGGACTCCGTGGCGTGGCGCTCTACGAACATCTCGTGGAAATCGCCCGCTCCCACGGCGTTCTCACTCCGGAGGACCCTTATCCGGTGGTCGAACATCGGGACGGGCCGGTGCTGATCGCGCCACTTTTCCTGCTCTACGATTACAGCTTTCGGCCGCGGCGGGTCCGGCGTGAACAGGTGATTCAGTGGGCCCGGGAAACCCGCGTCGTCTGCGGGGACGAAGCGATGCTGCATCCCGACCCGTTTCCGGACCGGGACTCGTGGTGCGCGGCGCGCTGCGAGGACGCGGCCACGCGGCTCGCGTCGGCTCCGGCCGATCTTCCCAAGGTCCTCGTCAATCACTTTCCTCTCGAGGAACGGCACGCCGTGCTGCCGAGGATTCCCCGATTCACGCCGTGGTGCGGAACCCGCCGAACCGAAGGTTGGCACCGCCGGTTCAACGCGTGCGCCGTGGTGTACGGCCACCTCCACATCCGGGACACGCATTGGCTCGATGGCGTGCCCTTCCAGGAGGTCTCTCTGGG
>JAJDUL010000059.1 GCA_022826685.1 Gemmatimonadota bacterium
CGGGCTCCACCTGACGATGGACGGTGGGGACACGTGGACCGAACTCGAGGGGAACGGGCTCCCGACCGGAACGCTGGGGAAGATCGCCGTCTGCATGTCCCATTCGGACTCCGACCGCGTCTACGCCCTCATCGAGACGAGTGACGGTGTGCCGATGGAGGGTTACGAGGCCGACACCGGCGAACTGTGGCGCAGCGACGACGGCGGCCGGAGATGGCGGCTGGTGAACCACAGCCACGATCTCGCGACGCGGCAGGCGTACTACACCCGGTGCGGCGTATCGTCGCGCGATCCGGACGAAGTCTACTTCCTCTCCTCGAGCTTCTCCGTGAGCCGCGACGGCGGCGAGAGCTACACGCTGTATCACTTCCTGCGCGGCCCGTACGGCCGCCAGCCGTCCTCTCCCGGCTACGACCATCACGACATCTGGGTCGATCCCGAGGATGCGAGGCGGACCATCATCGGCGGCGACATGGGCGTGCACATCACCGAGAACGGGATGGCGTCCTGGTTTCGCGTCCAGCTGCCGGTCGCCCAGTCCTACCACGTGACGGTGGACAACGCGATCCCGTACAACGTGATGGGGAATCTGCAGGACGGGCCCTCCGTGCACGGGCCGTCGAACACGCGCTACCAGGGATTCTGGACGACGGGGATCATCCCGCGAGGCGACTGGATCAGCGTCGGTGGGGGCGAGAGCGGCTTCGCCACCCCCGACCCGACCAACCCCGACGTGATCTGGTCCACCGCCTCCGGATCCGGCGCGCGGGGCGGGATCGTTACCCGGCACGAGCTGTCGCGGGGCCAGTTCCGCGATGTCGAGGTCTGGCCCGAGTCCACGGGCGGCTACCCTGCGGAGGCGCTGCGCTACCGCTTCCAGTGGACCTTTCCCCTCCTCATCTCGCCGCACGACAACGAGACGATCTACGTCACGAGCCAGCATGTGCACCGCACGCGCAACCGGGGCCAGAGCTGGGAGGTCATCAGCCCCGACCTCTCCACGAACAACCGGGAGCGGATGACGATCTCCGGCGGGCTCACGCCAGACAACATCGGCGTGGAGTATTGCTGCGTGATCTACGCATTCGACGAGTCGCCCATCGAGCAGGGCGTGCTCTGGGCCGGCACGAACGACGGACTCGTCCACGTGAGCCGTGACGACGGAACGACGTGGACGAACGTCACCGCGAACATTCCGGACCTGCCGCCGGACGGCGTCGTGCGGAGCATCGACGCCTCCCGATACGACGTGGCGAAGGCGTACATCACGATCGAACACCACCAGGTCGGCGACTTCGAGGCGCGCGCCTACAGGACCGACGACTTCGGGGAGACGTGGGCCCGGATCACGGACGGGGTCGACAACCATCCGGTCGACTACACGCGCCATCTGCTCGAGGATCCGGTGCGGCCGGGACTCCTCTATCTGGGCACGGAGTCGAGCGTCTATCTCAGCTACGACGACGGGGAGAGCTGGCAGCGGTTCATGCCGAACCTGCCCCCGACGCCCTACTACGGACTCGTCGTGCAGGAACACTTCAACGACCTGGTGGCGGGGACCTACGGGCGCGGCTACTGGATCCTCGACGACCTGAGCCCGGTGCAGCAGTTGACGCCGGAGATCGCCGCATCCGGCGCCCACCTGTTCCAGCCCCGCGACGCCTACCGCTTCAACCCGACGGCCGAACCCATGATCATGTTCGCCGATCCCTCCGCGGGGGAGAACCCGCCCAACGGGGCGTCGATCAACTACTGGCTCGGCGACGGCGGGGAGCGCGAGGTCCGGATCCGGGTCGAGAGCGCGGCGGGCGAGACGCTGGCCACCGTCGATGGCTCGAGCCACGAAGGGTTCAACCGGGTATGGTGGGACTTCCGGGGTCCGGGCCCGAAACCGATCCTCTTCAGGACGAAGCCGCTCTACGCGGAGTGGTTCCCCCTGCCGGAGGTCGCCCGCCCGAGCGGCGGGCCGGGGAGCGCCGGGCCGCGGGAGCCCCCCGGCACCTACACGGTCGTGCTGGTCGTGGACGGAGAAGAAGCCGGCCGGCGGTCGCTGACCGTCCTCCGGGACCCCAACTCGGCGGGCACCCTCGAGGACATCCTGGCGCAGAGGGAGTTGCTGGACGAGATCATCGCCGACCGGAATCGGGTGGCCGATCTCGTCAATCGGATGGAGTCTCTGCGGCGCCAGATCCACGACCTGCGTCCGGTGCTCGAAGAGGCGGGGGAGGCCGAGGACGTCCTCGAGGCGGGCGAGACGCTGGATGCGGCCCTGATCGAGGTGGAGAGCGAGCTGGTCCAGCTGAAGAACACCGGTCCAGACGGGGCGCGGTGGCCGTCGATGATCGCCGGCCGCCTTTCCTACCTGCAGGGCGCGGTGGGCACCGCGGACTTCCCGCCCACGGACCAGCACGCAGAGGTGGCGCAGCTCCTCAGCGACCGGATCGACGAGGTGCAGGTGCGGCTGGAGGCGGTGCTGGCCGACGAACTCGCCGAGTTCAACCGGATGCTCCAGGCGAGGGTCGGCCGCGTCATCACGACGGACCAGGACTAGCAGTCGGTGTCCGAGACGATCCTCCGGCTGGCGGCCGCGGCGGCGCTGGCCGGGGGCACGCTCGCCTGCGCGCCCGGCGGGGAATCCGCCCCGGAGTCGCGCCCGGCGACGGCGGGGTTCTGCTCGGACGTGCCCCGCTCGCAGTACGCCGCCCTGGAGCGCGTCGAAGTCGCGGACGACTGGTTCGAGGTCTATCGCGTCGCGCCAGCCGTCTACGCCATCCACGAGCCGTTCCAGTTCCAGGAGGTCATCTCCTACCTGATCCTGGGTGAAGAGGGTGCCCTCCTCTTCGACACGGGGATGGGGATCGGCCGCATCCGCACCGTCGTGGACGAACTCACGGCGCTGCCGGTGACGGTCCTCAACTCGCACACGCACATGGACCACGTCGGGGGGAACGCCGAGTTCGAACGCGTGCTCGCCATGGACACGGAGTTCACCCGCACGCACGCCCGTGGCCGCACGAACGCCGAGGTGCGGGGAGAGGTGGCCCCGAGCGCGCTCTGCCGGGCGCTGCCCGCCGGGATCACGGAGGACAACTACCACACGCCCCCCTTCGAGGTCGCCGCCTTCATCGACGACGGACACCGGATCGACCTGGGCGGACGCACGCTCGAAGTCCTCGCCGTCCCCGGCCACGCTCCCGACGCGGTCGTCCTCCTCGACCGCGAAGCCGGGTTCCTCTGGACCGGGGATGCATTCTACGAGGGCCCGATCTGGCTCTTCGCGCCCGAGACGGACCTGGAGGCGTACCGGACCTCGGTGGCTCGACTCGCCGAACTCGTGCCCGAGTTGACCACGCTGTTCACGGCCCACAACACGCCGGTCGCGCAGCCGTCCCGGCTGCTCGAACTGAACGATGCCGTGGAGGCCATGTTCGAGGGCATCGCCGTCGGCAACCGGCTTCAGGACGGCGGCGTCGAGTTCGTGTTCGAGGGGTTCTCGATCATACTCCGCCTGGACCAGCTTTGACCGACCCCATCCGCAGCATCCTCGAGCGGAAGGGCTTTCTGGTCCTCGACGGGGGCCTGGCGACGGAACTCGAGGCGCTGGGGTGCGACCTCAACGACCCTCTGTGGTCCGCCCGCGCCCTCATCGACGAACCCGAGGCGATCCGCACCGCGCACCTCCGCTTCCTCAAGGCGGGCGCCGACTGCATCGCCACCGCGACCTACCAGGCGACCTTCGAGGGCTTCGCGGCCCGGGGTCTCGACGCGTCCGACACGTCGCGTCTCCTCGAGAGGTCCGTCGAGATCGCCGTCTCCGCGCGCGACGAGTTCGTGGCCGGTCGCGCCGCTGGCGGCACGGAGCCGGCCGATCGCCCGCGACCCCTCGTGGCGGCCAGCGTCGGACCGTACGGCGCCTTCCTGGCCGACGGGTCCGAATACCGGGGCGACTACGGGCTCTCCGCGGCCGAACTGTACGACTTCCACGCCCGGCGCTGGGAGACCCTCGCCGAGACCCCGGCCGATGTCCTCGCGTGCGAAACGACTCCCTCGCTCGAGGAAACGCAGGCCTACTGCCGGCTCGCCGCCGTGTCCCACCATCCGACCTGGATCAGCTTCCAGTGCCGCGACGGCGCCCACCTCGCGGATGGCACGCCGTTCGAGACCGCCGTCGCCCTCTGCGAGGCCGAGCCCCATGTCGTCGCGGTCGGCGTGAACTGCATCGATCCGCGCCTCGTCGCGCCGCTCATCCGCACGGCGCGGCGGGCGACCGGAAAACCGATCCTCGTCTATCCCAACTCGGGGGAGGACTGGGACGCGGAAGGGAAGCGCTGGACGGGCCCCGCGACCCCGATCGACTGGGCCCGGAGCGCCACCGAGTGGCGGCGGGAGGGCGCCGACGGCGTCGGCGGCTGCTGTCGCGTGGGCCCCGCCGAGATCGCCGCCATTCGTGCGGAGGCGGTGCGCTGACGCAGAGTGCTCTTTTTGGCGCCGGGTCACCGTGGCCAGTAAGGTTTCCCCGGGCCTCATCCGGTAGCGGAGCGAACATCGCCATGTGGCACGACGACATCCTCGGAACGATCGGCGGGACGCCGCTGGTGCGCGTGAACCGCCTGACCGCGCACCTCCCCGGCACCGTCCTCGCGAAGCTCGAGTACTTCAACCCCGGCGGATCCGTCAAGGACCGGATCGGGATCTCGATGCTCGAGGATGCCGAGGCGCGGGGCGAGATTGCGCCCGGCGGCACGATCGTCGAGGGCACGAGCGGCAACACCGGCGTGGGCCTCGCGCTCGCCGCCATCGCGCGCGGATACAGGTGCATCTTCGCGACCACGGACAAGCAGAGCCCCGAGAAGATCGCCATCCTGCGGGCGCTCGGGGCGGAAGTCATCGTCTGCCCCACGGCGGTGGACCCCGAGGATCCCCGCTCCTACTACCAGGTCTCGCGCCGGCTCGCGGAGGAGACGCCCAACTCCTTCTACATGAACCAGTACGACAATCCGGCGAACTCGAAGGCCCACCTGCGGACGACGGGACCGGAATTGTGGGAGGGGACGAAGGGGAGGATCACGCACCTCTTCGTCGGCTCCGGCACCGGCGGCACGATTTCGGGCTCCGCCGCCTACCTCAAGGAACGGAACCCCGGCGTCCGGATCATCGGCGTGGATCCCTTCGGCTCCGTCTACTGGAAGTACTTCCACACCGGGGAGTTCGACGAGGACGAGATCTACCCGTACGTGACCGAGGGGGTCGGGGAGGACATCCTCGCGGGCAACATGAACTTCGAGATCGTGGACGACTATGTGCGCGTCACGGACCGGGAGTCGATGCTCATGACCCGCCGTCTCGCGCGCGAGGAGGGGATGTTCCTCGGCGGCTCGTGCGGCATGGCGATGGCGGGCACCCTCCAGTGGATGGAGACGAACCGGGAGACGATCTCGGACGATGATGTGCTCGTCGTGATCATGCCCGACGGCGGCTACCGGGCCCTCGGGAAGGTGTACAACGACGTCTGGATGCAGGAGCACGGCTTCCTGGACGAGGGCGAGACCCTCACCGCGGGCGCGCTCGTCGCACGCCGCTCGACCGAGAGGCCGCTCGTGTCGGCCCCGGCCGATCTGTCGCTCGACGACGCGATCGCGTCGATGCGGGAGCACGCGATTTCACAGCTTCCGGTGATGGAGGGAGGGGAAGTCGTTGGGAGCCTCATCGAGCAGAATATCCTGCGCTTCCTCATGGGAGACCCCGACGCGCGGGCACGTCTCGTGGGCGACCTCATGGGCCCGCCCTTCCCGGTGGTGGAAGCCGCGAGCCCCGTGCACGCGTTCGCGAACGAGTTGAGCGGAGACCAGCCCGCCGTGCTGGTGCGGGGAGAAGACGGCACGCTCTCCATCCTCACCCGCTCCGACCTGATCTCGGCCCTGGGAGCCGAGAGCGCCTCGTAACGCACCGCCAGACGTTCCCGCGGGAACGTCGTTGCTTGCAGTTCAATGGCAATGATGTCAAAATGATGTCATGGCCATTCAGATCACGATCCGAGGCGTTCCCGAAGAGGTGCGTGACGGGCTGAAGGTCCGTGCGGCGTCGCGCGGTCAATCCATGCAGGAGTATCTGCGTGGCGAACTCGAGCGAATCGTGGCGAAGCCCACCCTCGATGACTGGCTCGCTGGAGTTCGCGCCCGGAAGCGGGTCTCGGTCAATCGAGTGACCACCGAGAGCATCCTGAAGGCGCGGGACGCCGACCGGAAGTGACGGTCGTCGTTGACGCCTCTGTCCTCGCGGCCGCGACCGCCCATACGGGACCGGAGGGTGCCTGGTCCGAGGCCGTCATGGCGGAGGCGCGGAAGACAGGTTGGCTGGCCGGTCCGCAGATCGCCCCCGCCGAAGCCGCCAACGTCATTCGCCGGCTGGAGCTTGCCGAGCGACTCCCGAACCGTGAAGCCGATGTCGCCCAGCGTGAACTGTTCAAGCTGGACATCGAGTTGTTCCCGTTCGAACCCTTGGCCGCTCGCGCATGGGAACTGCGCCACAACCTCACGATCTACGATGGCTGGTACGTGGCGCTGGCGGAGGCCCTCTCCTGCCCGCTGCTGACGCTCGATCGGCGACTCGGCCGGGCGGTTGGCCCCACATGCCGGATCATCACCCCGCCGTCCCCGCACGTCGTGCACGAACGCGCCGTTCAGCTTCCGTCACCGTAAGCTTCGGGTGACGACCCTCCCGCAGCCTCAGCCTTCTCCGGGGAGGGAGTAGAGGTGGGCGGTGACCAGCGCGGCGACGAGGAGGAGGAGGGCCACGATCCAGAGGTGTCCGGCGGCCAGCACGGCCGAGACGAGGATCGCGCTCCACAGGAAGATCGTTGCGCCGCGCCGCACGCGCGTGGAGATCACGCCGCGCTCGCGGTACGCGGTGAGGTAGCGTCCGAACACGCGGTTCTCCAGCAGCCAGCGCTCCGCGCGCGGGGAACTGCGCGCATAGCACCAGGCGGCGAGAAGCAGGAAGCACGTCGTGGGCCATAGCGGCACGACGATGCCGATGATGCCCGCGGTCACGCTCAGCGTCCCGACTCCCAGGAAGACGGCTCGTCGCACGGGACCCGGCAGCGCCCTCGCGGCGCGCTCAGCGGCTCGGTGATCGACCGGGCACTGGGCCGCCTGCGGAGGGGTCGCCGTCCGGCCCCGGGGCGTTTTGGGATTCGGCTTCATGTCGGTGAGGTTCGTCGAATCTCGGCGTTCACGGCGTCATCGGACGAGGGATCATGCGCCCGGGAGGACTCGAACCCCCAGCCTTCTGATCCGAAGTCAGACGCTCTATCCAATTGAGCTACGGGCGCGGGCGCCGCGAGCCGAAAACGGTAGACGCGGCCCGCGTCCGATGCAACCGAACGCCACCGCCCCGGCCCCACGCGTCTCCGCCTCCGGGTCGCACCCGGCGTCCGGTCCGGGCTAGATTCGAGGACGCCTTCCACCAGAACCGGAGCGGAACGATGCGACGACTGCGCACACTCTTCCTCCTGGGCGTGCTGGCCGCCGGCCCCCTGGCGCTCGCGATGCCCACCCCCTCGCTCGCCCAGGGCCGACCGAACGTGGCCATGGCGGAAAGCTGGCCCGACGCCGATCCCCCCGACGTGGAGTCGGTCGACAGCATCCTGACCGCACTCTACGACGTGATCTCGGGCCCGGCCGGGCAGGCGCGCGACTGGGACCGCTTCCGCTCCCTGTTCATCCCGGAGGCCCGCCTCATTCCCACGGGCCGGTCCCCGCAGGGCGAGCACGGCTACAACGTGTGGAGTCCGGGAGAATACGCGGAAGAGGCGGGCGGCTTCCTCGAACAGAACGGGTTCTTCGAGCGGGAGATCGCCCGCACGGAGGAACGCTTCGGCCCCGTGGTGCACGCGTTCTCGACCTACGACTCGAAGCGGAACGCGGACGACCCCGAACCGTTCGCCCGCGGCATCAACTCGATCCAGCTCATGCACGACGGCGACCGCTGGTACGTCGTCACGATCTACTGGGCCGCCGAGCGGTCCGACCTGCCGATCCCGGGGCAGTATCTGCCCTCCGGGAACGGAGGAGGTGCCCCGTGAAGTCTTCGCCGACGTTCCATCGCGCCGCCCTCCGGCGCACCGCCCTCCGCCCCGCGGGACCCGAACGCGCGTGGATCGCCGTCGCCGCGATCTCCGCCGCGTGGGTTGCCGCGGCCCCGCCGCTCCAGGCGCAGAATCTGGCCGGCTTCGAGCCCGTCCCCGCGCGCGACAACGCCTTCGCGCTCACGCTCGAGTCCATCATGCGGGGTTCCGAGCACGTGGGGCAGGCGCCCGTCGCCGTCAGCTGGTCCGACGACGGCGAGTGGATCTACTTCCGCTGGCTCCCGGGCGGCGCCGAGTGGCACGAGCCGCGCGCCCTCCACCGCGTCCGTTCGACCGGCGGCACGCCCGAACGGGTCGACGACGAGGAAGAACTTCGCCTCGGTCCCATCCTGGCGCCGGGCGACGTCTCCCCGGATGGCCGCTGGCGCGTGACCTCTTCCGACGGAGACCTCTATCTCATCGAGCGGGACGGAGCCGCGACGCGCAGGCTGACCCACACGGAGGACTTCGAGGCGAGTCCCGTCTTCTCCGGTGACGGCGCTTCCATCTTCTTCCGCCGCGGGAACAACCTCTTCGCCTTCGACATCGACGACGGCGAGATCCGGCAACTCACCTCCGTGGGCGGCCCGGAACAGCCCGAGGATCCGGAGGCCGAGGGGCACAAGGCCTTCCTTGAAGAACAGCAGCGAGAGCTGTTCGAGCACATCCGCGTCCAGGATGTCCGGGAGGAGCGCGCCGAGGAGCGGCGCGAACTCCGGGAGGCCGGGCAACGCGAGACGCTGCACCTCGCACAGGGAGAACGCGCGCAGTTCTTCGCCGCGGACCCGACCGGAAGCCGCGTCGCGGTCACCGTCACTCGCGGCAGCTTCAACGAAGGTGGCCGGCGCACCGACATTCCCCTCTGGGTCACGCAGTCCGGTTACACCGAGAACACGGAGATGCGCCCCAAGGTCGGGGACGAGCAGGGCGCTTCGCGCCTCGCCATCGTCGACACCGGGACGGGGGAGGTGACGTGGCTCGACCTCAAGGGCGACGGCTCGGATGCGGAGTCCGGGGACGAGACCGGCGACATGGCCGGCGCGGACGATGCCGACGACACGGGCGACGCGGAGGGCGGCCCGAAGGAAGACGACCGCCTCGCCGTCGCGAGCTTCGCGGGCTGGAACGATTCCGGCTCCCACGGGCTCGTGTTCGCGGTGGACTACGACTACAAGACGTGGCGCCTCTACGCCTACGAGGCGTCGACCGGCGCGCTCACGATGCTGGACACCCATTACGACGAGGCGTGGGTCGGCGGCCCCTGCTTCGGCTTCCAGGGTGCAGGCTGCATCGGCTGGCTCCCGGCGGAAGCCGCGGGCGAGATGCCCCGCGCCTGGTACGTGAGCGAGGAGACCGGCTACTCGCACCTCTACGCGATCGACGCCGACGGCGGAAACCGCGAGGCGCTCACGGCCGGAGAGTGGGAAGTCCTCGGCGTGACGATCCCCGACGGGTGGGATTCGTTCCTGATGCAGACGAGCGAGTTGTCACCCTTCGACCAGCACCCGTGGCGCATGGAGTTCGACGGATCCGACCGGGTTCAGCTCCTCGAGGGAGAGGGTTCGTTCACCGTCACGCCGTCGCCCGACGGGCGTCGCTTCGCCGTCCTCCATTCGCGCGCGAACCGGCCGCCCGAACTCTACCTCGCCGACGCCGCGCCGGGCGCCGCGCTGGCGCAGGTCACGGCCTCCCCCACCGAGACGTGGCTCGGCTTCCCCTGGCTCAGGCCCGAGATCGTGCACTTCGAGGCCCGCGACGGGGTGCCCGTGCCCGCCCGGATCTACCGGCCCGCCGACTTCGGGGTCGAACCCAACGGGGCCGGCGTCATCTTCGTCCACGGGGCGGGATACCTGCACAACGTCCACAACTGGTGGTCGAACTACTACCGCGAATACATGTTCCACCACTTCCTGGCGGCCCAGGGCTACACGGTGCTCGACATCGACTACCGCGGCTCCGCCGGATACGGGCGCGACTGGCGCACGGCGATCTACCGCCACATGGGTGGCTGGGACCTCTCCGACCAGGTGGACGGCGCCGCGTACCTCGTCCGCGAGGAGGGCGTCGATCCCGACCGCATGGGGATCTACGGCGGCTCGTACGGCGGCTTCATCACGCTGATGGCGCTCTTCACCGCGCCGGAGTCCTTCGCGGCGGGCGGCGCGCTCCGCGCCGTGACCGACTGGGCGCACTACAACCACTGGTACACCAGCCGCATCCTCAACCTCCCGCACGAGGACGAGGAGGCGTACCGCCAGTCGTCGCCCATCTACTTCGCCGAGGGGCTCGAGGGACACCTCCTCATCGCACACGGGATGTACGACACGAACGTGCATTTCTCCGACGTCGTGCGTCTCGCCCAGCGGCTCATAGAACTGGGGAAGGAGAACTGGGAGATGGCAGTGTACCCGGTGGAGAACCACGGTTTCGCGGAGCCCTCGTCGTGGACCGACGAATACCGGCGCATCTACGAGCTGTTCGAGCGCGTGATCGGCGACGGCGGCGGGGCATCGGCGAACGGCGCATCGCCCGACGGGGAGGGTGGCTGAACACACGGGCGCTCCCCGGGGCGGCCCTGCTCGCGGCGGCCCTGCTCGCCTCGGCCTGCGGAGCGCCGGAGCCCGGCCCCTGGGTCGAGGCGGACGGATACCGGTGGCGGGAGCTGAAGCCGCGCGGCTCCGGAGGCTTCCGTCCCCTCGACGCGTCGCGGCGCGGCGTGGCCTTCCTCTATGACGTCGATGAGGAGGCGCGCCTCGACAACCGCGTGCTCGCCGAGGGGCAGGGCGTGGCGATCGGGGATGTGGACGGCGATGGTCTTGCCGACCTCTTCTTCACCGGCTTCGGGGGCGCGAGTGCCCTCTACCGCAACCTCGGCGGTTGGCGCTTCGAGGAGATCACGCCCCCCTCCCTCGCGCTCGAAGGCGTGCTCGCGCGAGGGGCGGCGCTCGTCGACCTGGACGGAGATGATGACCTCGATCTCGTAATCACGGTCCACGGGGGCCGGAACCGGATCTTCCTCGGCGACGGCGCGGGCGGTTTCTCCGAACTCGAGGACGCGGGTCTCGCCGGGGCGCGGGGGAGCACGACCCCTGCGCTGGCCGACACCGACGGGGATGGCGATCTCGACCTCTACATCGCGAACTACAAGACGCGACAGGTGGACGACCTCCATCCGCCCGATGTACTGGACATCAATCACATCCAGCGGGGCGAGGACGGTGGGCCCTTCATCCCGCCCGCACTCCGGGAACTGTACGCGGAGCACTACCGCGTGGAGTTGCTCGATGGCCGCTTCGTGCGCCGCTTCGAGCTTGGAGAGCCGGACGAGTACTACACGGGATTCGGAGACGGACGATTCGCCCCCGCGGCCGCCGGCCCGCCCCTCACGCGTTCCCGCGGGAACGTCCCGGTGCCGGCTCGGGACTGGGGACTCGCGGCCCGCTTCAGCGACTGGGACGAGGACGGCGACCCGGACCTCTACGTTGCGAACGACTTCAACAGCGAGGACGGAATCTGGCTCAACGCGGGCGACGGGACCTTCTCGTCCGTCTCGAACGAGGCCGTGCGCGCGACGAGCCTCTCCTCGATGGCCGTCGACGTCGGAGATCTCGACCGCGACGGAGACCTCGATCTCCTCACGACCGACATGCTCGCCGGGGATGCGGCGGAGCGCCTCGTCCAGACGCCGAGCTACGAGGCCGCCCCGGAGCCGCCCGGGGTCACGGACACGAGAGTGCAGCTGAACCGGAACGCGGTGCAGCTGAACCGCGGCGACGGGACCTTCGCCGAGGCGGCGTGGGAACTCGGGGTCGCTGCGTCCGACTGGACGTGGGGCGCGCTCATCATGGACGCGGACCTGGACGGCTGGAACGACATCCTGGTCACGACGGGCCATGCGTGGGATCAGCTCGACGGCGATGCGAACGCCCGAATCGCGGCGATCCCCGGGCTGCCGGCGGACCAGGCGCTGCGCATGTTCCCGGCGCTCGCGCAGCCGAACGTCGCCTTCCGCGGAGGGCCGGGCGGCTTCACCGACGTGAGCGAAAGCTGGCGCTGGGGAGGCGAGCCGGACATCTCGCACGGCCTCGCCACGGGCGATCTCGACAATGACGGGGACCTCGATGTCGTCGTGACCCGCCTGGGGGCGCCTCCGCTCCTGTACCGGAACGACGCCGCGGCTCCCCGCATCCTCGTGCGCCTCAGGAGTCCGGGCCCGAACACGCGCGGGATCGGCGCCCGTATCCGCCTCGAGGCCCCCGCCGTGCCCGGCGTCGCCGAGGCGCCGGCCCCCCAGGTGCGCGAGATCACGGCGGGAGGCGCGTACCTCTCGTCCCCCGAGCCCGCGGCCAGTCTTGCCGCGCCTGCCGACGGGGAGATGACGCTCATCGTCGACTGGCCGGACGGCCGCCGCACGCGGCTGGAGGGGATCGTCGCGAACCGGGAATACGTCATCGACGACGCCACCGCCGACGCGGTCGGTCCCGACCCGGCGCCCGAACGCGACGACGCGGCCGGCACCGCCCATTTCGTCGACGTTTCGGATGGGCTCGGGCACCGGCACGTCGAAGCGCCCTTCGATGACAGGCTCCGGCAGCCGCTCCTGCCCCATTCGCTCGATCGCCTCGGCCCGGGCGTGTCGTGGATCGATGTGGAGGACGACGGCGACGCGGATCTGGTGGTCGGGAGCGGCCGGGGGGGCAGCCCGGTCGTGATACGGAACGAGGGCGACGGTTTCGCCGCCCCGCGCGCCCTCGTGCCCGCGCTGGCGTGGGACGCAACCGCCGTGCTGCCGCATCGCGCGGCCGACGGTCGCGTCGCGCTGCTCATCGGCACGAGCGCGTACGAGGCGGGCACGCCCGCGGAAGCCGCGGCCGTTCCCGCGGTCATCGCGGCGCCGCTCGGCGCGTCCGCGCCGGCGCCCCCGCTCATCGAAGCTCCCGGCGCCCCGCCCGGGCAGCTCCCCGCCGCGACCGGCCCGCTCGCCCAGGCCGACATCGACGGCGACGGCGATCTCGACCTCTTCGTGGGCGGACGCGTCGCCCCCGGCGCCTACCCCGCCGCGGTCGATTCCCGCCTGCGGATCCACGACGGCGACGCCCTGCGCGTCGATGCGGAGCGCTCCCTCCCCTTCGTGCGCCTCGGGCTCGTCTCCGCCGCCCTCTTCACGGATTACGATCTCGATGGCGACCCCGACCTCGCACTCGCCCTGGAGTGGGGCAGCGTCCGCCTCTTCCGCAACGACGAGGGCCGTTTCACCGACGTGAGCGACGCGCTCGGGCTCACGCGTCTCACGGGGCGCTGGAACGGCCTCGCCGCGGCGGACTTCGATGAGGACGGACGGCCCGACCTCGTCGCGACCGGCTGGGGCGCGAACCTCGACGTCCCGCCCGCCTACTCGCTCATCTACGGCGACATGAATCGGGACGGCATCGTCGATCTCGTCGAGGCCCGGCTGGAATCCGGCGCGTGGCGCCCTCTCCGGGGCAGAGACGCGCTGGCCGTCCCGGGCGGACTCTCAACGCTCCTGCGCGTGACGTACGAGCGATTCGCGAGCACGCCGCTGACCGACCTCATCGGCGGCCTGGACCCCGCGCGCCGGCTCGACGCGAACGAACTGCGCCACACGGTGTGGCTCAATCGCCCCTCCGGCTTCCAGAGCGCTCCCCTGCCCGCGGCGGCCCAGCGCGCGCCCGCCTTCGGCGTCGCCACCGCCGATCTTGACGGCGATGGTCACGAAGATCTCGTCCTCGCGCAGAACTTCTACGCCGGCCGGCCGGGGGCGCCGCGCTACGACGCGGGGCGCGGGCTCTGGCTGAGAGGGGACGGCGAGGGGGGCTTCGAACCCGTGCGAGGCTCCCGCTCCGGGATCGCCGTCTACGGGGACGCCCGGGCCGTCGCGCTCGCGGACTACGATCGCGATGGGCGCGTCGACCTCGCCTTCGGCGTCAACGGCGGCGAGACCCGGCTCTACCGCAACGTCGGCGCGACGCCCGGTCTCAGGGTCACGCTCGAGGGCCCACCCTCGAACCCGCGGGCCATCGGCGCCCGCCTCCGGCTCGAATACGCGGACGGAACGCTCGGCCCGGCGCGGGAGGTTCGGTCGGGGGAGGGTTACCTCGCCCGCCATGAGTCGACCCAGACGCTCGGCGTGGCCGGCGCGGCGGGTACGGCACGCGCGCCCGCGACGCTGCGGGTCGTGTGGCCGGGTGGCGAGACGACATCCGTTCCGATTGCGCCGGGGATTCTGGAGGTGCGCGTCCCGTCCCCCGGCCGGTCTGACGGCTAGCGGTAGCGGATGCCGAAGCCGATCGTGACGCCGATGTCATTCTGGAGCTTCGACGCGTCCGTCGCGGCGGAGATGTAGTAGGACGCCATGTCCCGAAGTTCGCCCCGGAACCAGAGCGATGACATGAGATGTACCCGGACCCCGATCGCGGCCGTCGCCATCGGATCCGTCGCGCTGAGTTTCGGCAGCTCGGCACCATAGAACTTCAGCTGCCGGAGCCCTCCGCCCATCGTGAAATAGGGTTCGAGCGCGCCCGCCGAGCCTGACGACCGCAGTCGGAACGTCAGGTTCACCGTGCCCGCCAGGTACTCCGTCTCGCCGAGCGTTCCAAGTCCCCGTCCGGGTCCGCCGCCGACGCCTTCGAGCGTCGCCGGGGAATAGAGCCCCATGACGCCGATCCCGACCGCGCTTGACGCCCAATAGGTCACTTCGCCCCCCATCATCACATCCGGCGGCATCACGATGCCGTACGCGCCGGTATTGTCCGTGAGGTTGTTGAGGGGCTGGATTACGCCGGCGAGCCCGAACACCTCCGGACCGGTATCGTCGCCGAGCGGTGCCGCGGGAGCCATCTGGGCCGTCAGGTTCGACGCTCCGAGAGAGAGCCCGCAGAGAAAGAGAAAGGGAAGAACGCCGGACGGGCGTCTCATTTGGTCCTCACGATCGTGATTAGCGGTTCCGCGGTCTCACCCGCCGGGGTTCCTCCCGCCGTTTCCAGCGACAGCGAAAGGCCCGGCGCACCGGGAGCCGAGGCGAGTGAGAAGTACTGTACGCTCGACGGCCCTACGTCGAGGCTCAGCACCCGGGTTTCAAACCCCAGCGGCTCGGTCCGGAGCGCGATCGCGGTCGGAAGACCCGATCGGGTGTCCGTATCCTGATTCAAGGATCGGAACACATCCGCGGCGTCCCACGTTGCCGCGGCGAGTTGCGGCCCCCCCTCCGGCGCGTCGAGGTCCCCCTCCGGGGAATCCTCCGTCCCTTCGTCCAGCGTCCCCGCGCCCAGCGCCAGCGCGACCGACACGTCGGCCAGAATGTTCGCCCACTCCCTGCCCGTGACCCGCTCCAGATTCGCGATCCCGCGTCCGTAGTTCTGTCCGCCCCCGACCACGGATCGGAAGAAGGCGCGTTCATCTCCCCCCGCCTGGTCCGCGAGCCGTCGCAGGAGGAACCAGCCGAAGCCGCGCATCTGCAACCCGCCGACGCCGTCCAGGTCGTCCGTCGAGACGGTGGGAGCGCCGGGGAGGCCGAGCATGTACAGGCCGAGGTTGCGGAAGTTGCCCAGCATGTAGGCGTTGAAGGTGTCCAGTGCCTCGGGCGTCTCGGATACGCGGTCGAAGGTGAGGCGATCGCCCACGGGGAGCCCGAGGGCGGCGAACCCCGCCACTTCCTCGGCCAGGCTCGAGAGCGCCTCATCCAGCCAGATCTCCTCGACCGCCCCGAAACCCGCCGAAGAGGTGGGCACCCGGCGCCCGGCGCTGACGATATGCTGGATTTCATGCGCCACGAGGGCGGGCGTCTCGCGCAGCAGATCCGCCGCCGAGATCGCGCGGCCGAGCGTCGCATCGGGGTCCGCGCTCACGCTGTAGACGATCTCCGCTTCGTTGCTCGCCGGGCAGATCCCGCCGTCCGGGTCCGACAACTCGCCGTCGCCCCGTCCCGAAGCGGCAAGATCCTGGGGGAGGGAGAACCCGCCGACGCCCGCCTCGCCATCACCGAGCCGGTTCACGGCGGGCGTGAACAGGATGACGACGCGCCCGTTCCGGTCGATGTCCTCGGGGGGACCGAAATAGGAGGTCACCGCCGGGAGAACCGTCCCGTCCAGTTCCCCGGCGAGCGCGAGCCACTCTTCCTCCGTCGGACCTCCGGCGGGTGCGGCGAGGTCCTCCACGAGAACCACGCCGTCGCCCACGGCCCGCACGGTTCCCCGTACCGTGCTCGCGGGGTCGACGCAGGTCGCCGCCAGCTCCGGGCCGACGGAGAAGAAGTACTCGAGCGTGTCTCCCGGGACCGGCGCGGAAACCGCCGCCGATCCATCGGGCCGAAGGGGCGAGACCCGGGCCTGAACAAGTTGCGCAAGCGTGCGGGCGCGAATCCCGATGTCCCTGCTCGTGCCGGCGAGCGCGGCCTCCGCGATCAGGGGGTCGATCATCCCCCGGTCCACCGCGGTCGCCGGGCCATCCCCGGACATGTCGGCAGGCGTCCGCACCGTGATCCGGAGTGGGAGTCCGCTCGAGGCGTTACGCCCCGTATTGCCGATGACGATTCGATACTCGGGCGTCTCCGGCTCGATGTCTTCCGGCGCTGCGGGTTCTCCCGCCTCGCCCGCTTCCATGGGCGCTCCGGGTGCGAACTGGACGCATTCGACCTCGACGGGCCCGCGGAGCGTGAGCGATTCGCCGACATCGAGACCCACGCGCAGGTTGGCCGGTTCCATCGGCAGCAGAAGACCGTTGCTCGCGTCGGAACCCACGAGCACCCGCACGCCGACCTCGCGCTCGGGCAGACATGTGCGGGCGAAGGCGGGCACTTCAACGGTGAGTTCCGTCTCGGTGGCGCTCACCACCGTCGCCGCCGTGCCTTCGATCCAGACCCGGTTGTCGGCCGGAACCGGGCGGAAGCCGCTGCCGTAGAGGAGCGCCCGCGTCCCGGCGGCGAGCCTTCCGTTCCCGATCGAGTCGAGTTGTACGGCCCCACTCGGCGAGGCGAGGGCCATGGCCGAGAAGGAGAGCGTGTCCGAGTACACGCCGCCCATGGCGAAGACGTGGATGCGGTAGTCGCCCGGCCGCGAGCCCAGCGTGAAGACGGCGCCGCCCCGTCCGTCCGCGTCCGTCATCACGACGTCGTGCGTGAGGGCGCCCGGGCGTGCCGGCGACTCCTCCGACTCCTCCGGCGCGGGCGGCGCGGGCGGTCCCGACACGGCCATCGTGTCCCCGGCCTCGAACAGTTCCGACGTTTCCTCCCCTTCGGCCAGATCCGGGACCTCTTCCGGCGGGGTCCAGTCGAAGCCGAGCCGGACGCCGCCGGCCGGAGCGCCGCTCGTCGTCTCCGCCCGGATGGAGAACGGGAGCGGCAGCTGGCTTCCCGCCTCCGCCTGCTGGCCGTCTCCCTCCACGATGCTGAGAAGGACCGTGTCCGCGGCTTCCGCGAGGACGAGGAAGCGGAGCGGCGGGACGTTCGCGGCGCTCGGGATGTCCGCCTGGATCTCCGCCTCGCCCGGCGTCGGCCCGGCGCGGTAGACCGACTCCGCGACGCCGTCCCGCCCCGCGACGGCGACGCCCGGCGAGAGCTCCCCTTCGCCCCGCACGATGACGAATCGGACCGGCGCCCCTTCGACCGCGTTCCCGAGCGCATCCTCGACCCGGACCGCGATCGGGGGGTCCGTGGCCTCGCCCGTGACGATCGTGGCCACGTCGGCGGAGATGGGGATCAGGGCCGTCGGCGGAGAGCCGACCTCCGTGCTCCCCCCGTCCCCGCACCCGATCGCGAGCACGCCCGCCACCAGGCCCCCGAGTACGGCCAGCGCGCCGCGCCTCACCGCGGCTCCACCTTCCAGAAGGCGATGCCCCCCGCCTGCTTGCCCACGTCCACGCTGGCCGCGCGGACCCCGTCGCGGAGGTCGATCACGTCCACCGTTCCCGGCTCGCCGCCCACGCCCTCCACGCTCACGAAGGCGTACCGCGAATCCGGAGAGATCGCGATCCCGTGCGGCAGCGTCCGCGTGTTCGGGATCCGGGCCACCTCCGTTCCGCTGGCGAGATCCCAGACCCCGGTCGCCTGCCCGCTCTTGTACGTCACGACGAGGGTGGCGCCATCCGGAGAGACATCGAGATTGTACGGACCCTCGCCCGTCTCGAATCGCCGCGTCACCCGCCACGACTGCACATCGATCTCCAGCACCTCCGCGTTCCGGTTGCAGGCGACGTACACATGGCGTCCGTCCACGGCCGGGTGCGCCCATGTCGGGCTGCAGCCGGGCGCCCCCACGGGCCGCGTCGGAAGCCAGTCGTACGGCCAGGCCTGCTCCTCGCCCGGGGAGAGGATGAAGCGCTGCGTGACTTCGAGCCGGTGCGCGTCGACCTCCACGAGCAGCTCATCCATCATGCACACGGAGTAGTGCCGCGCCCCGTCCGCCGTGAGCCGTGAGCCGTGCGGCATCGTGCAGGTCGGAATCTGCGCGACCTCGATCATCGCCCCGACGTCCACGACGGACACCGAACTCGGCTCGTGTTCGCCGTGCAGGTTGAAGTTCGCCGCGAAGAGCAGGCCCGCCGGCGTCACCTGCATGGTGGCGGGGAAGAGCCCCAGCTCGGCGCTCCCGAGCGGACGGTTCGTCTCCGTGGAATAGGCGACGACCGTGCCGAACGGATTCCCGTGGGCGAGCGTCACGTACCACCGTTCCCCGCCCGGATCGACCGCGAGGCCGTGCGGCCCGTCGATTTCCGTCGGGAAGCGTCCCACGAAGACGGAATCCAGCACCGACGCACCGGTGCCATCGAACCGGACGAGATCGACGCGATCCTCCGATTCCGCCGCCACGTAGACGTAATACGACGACAGGCCGTCGGGGCTGTTTTCCTGGGAGGCCTCGGCGGGAACCGCCGCGACCGTCATTCCCAGCGCCCACAAGGCCATCGCCAAGCGGGGTGTTGTAGACTCGGGTAGCATACGTTTTACGCGCGTTCGCGACTCCTTCTCCGGGACGACTCCGGGCCCGGCAACCGCCTCCGCCGGACACTCCTCCTCCTACCCTTAGAGTAGACAATTGCTCAAGGGGTTGCCAATCGCGTTAGGTTGTCCGCGGCGGAGGGAGAAGAGGTCGCGGACGGGTGCGCGCACGCCGTTCGAGGAAAGTCCGGGCTCCGCAGGGCACGGCGCCGGGTAACGCCCGGGCGTCGCGAGGCGACGGAAAGTGCCACAGAGAGCAGACCGCCGATGGCGGCTTCGGCCGCACAGGCAAGGGTGAAAGGGTGGGGTAAGGGCCCACCGCGTTTCCTGGTGACAGGGACGGCACGGCAAACCCCGCCGGGAGCAAGGCCAAGCAGGAACGAGCGGCGGCCCGTCGCGTTCGAGTTCCGGGTAGGCCGCACGAGGCCTCGGGAAACCGCAGGTCCCAGATAGATGACCTCGCCGCGGGCCTGGCCCGCCGGTGACAGAACCCGGCTTATCTCCCTCCGCCTCTCCTCATGCCGCCGCGCCGGGAGCGGCACAGAGAACAGCATGGAAAGGGAAGGGTCCTTGGCTCCAGCGTCTTCCGCCGCGATGAGGTTCGAGATCCGCGAGCACGTACTCGACAACGGGTTGAGGGTCGTCCTTCAGCCCGATGCGTCCGCGCCCCTCGTCGCCGTTCACGTCATGTACCACGTGGGATCGAAGAACGAGCGCGCCGGCCGAACCGGCTTCGCGCACCTCTTCGAGCATCTCCTCTTCCAGGGGTCCGAGCACGTGCCGCGCGAGCACCACTTCAAACTCGTCCAGGACGCGGGCGGCACGCTCAACGGGACGACGTGGTTCGACCGCACGAACTACTTCGAGACGCTGCCCGCGAACGAACTGGATCTCGGCCTGTGGCTGGAGTCCGACCGCATGGGGTTCTTCAAGCCCGGGATCACCCAGGAGAAGCTCGACAACCAGCGCGAGGTGGTGAAGAACGAGCGGCGGCAGGCGTACGAGAACCGCCCCTACGGCCTCGCGTTCGAGGCCCTCCTCGCGCGCGCCTACGACGAGGGGCACCCCTACCGCCATCCGACGATCGGCTACATGCCCGACATCGACGCGGCCCGGCTCGAGGACGTGCACGAGTTCTTCGACCGGCACTACGGACCCAACAACGCGACCCTCGTGCTCGTCGGCGACTTCGATCCGGCTGCGGCGCTGGCGCGGGTCGAGGCCTGGTTCGGGGAGATTCCCGCGCGGCCCGTCGCGGCGCGCCCGGACGTGCCCGTGCCCGCGCGCGACGGCGAGCGGCGCACCCTCCTTCGCGACCGCGTTCAGATGCCCCGCGTGTACCTCATGTATCATTCTCCGCGCTACGCGGACCCCGATTTCGAGGACGTCGTCCTCCTCAACTACCTGCTCGCCGACGGGGACAGTTCCCGCCTGGAAAAGACCCTCGTGTACGAAAAGCAGATGGCGGCGGACGTGACCTCCTTCACCTGGCCGACCGAGAGCGCCGGAATGTGCTTCGTCGTCGCGACTGCCCGCCCCGGCATCGACGCCTCCGACCTCGAGGCCGAGGTGAGGGACGTCCTCGACGACCTGCTCCGCGACGGCGTGGAGGAGGAAGAGATGGAGGGGGCGCGCAACCGGGCGCGGCGCGGGCTCCTGAACGGGCGCGCGGGCTTCGGCGACCGCGCGGACGCGATCGCGCACGCCGCCGTGTTGCGGGGCGACGCCGGCTACGTGAACGACGCCTTCGCGCGCTACGGAGCCGTCGCCCGCGCGGACGTGGAGCGCGCGGCCGGCACCGTGCTCGACCCGCGCGGCCTCACGGTTCTCCACGTCGTGCCCGAACAGGAGACGGACGCAACGGATGCGACGGAGGGGACGCCTTGACGAAGCCGGGGATCGCGACCCCCGACCGCGCCGTACGCCCGGCGCCGGCCGCCCCGCGCCCGCTCGCGCTTCCGCGCTTCGAGCGGCACACGCTCGGCAACGGCCTCCGGGTCGAACATGCCGAACGACGCGGTCTGCCCGAGGTGTCGCTCCACCTCGTCCTCGAATGCGGCGCGGGCGCCGACCCGCCGCGACTCGGCGGTCTCGGCGAGCTGACCGCCCGGCTCCTCACCGCCGGCACCCAGGGGCGGGACGCGATCGAGATGGCACGCTGGCTCGACCGCCTCGGCGTCGGATACCGCGCAACGGCGGGCTACGCCGTCGGGGCCGTCTCCATGCACTTCCTGTCGGAGGTGTTCGAGGAGGCGCTCGACTTCCTGGCGGCCACCATCCTCGATTCCGAGTTCCCCGAGCACGAAGTCGAACGCATCCGCGGCGAGCGCATCGACGAAATCGAACGCCAGGCGGACGACCCGGCGACCGTCGCGGGTCTCGCCACGATCGCCGAACTCTACGGCGACGGCCTGTACGGCCGGCCGGTCGGAGGCACCGGAGCCACGGTGTCGGAGATCGGCCCGGAAGCGGTACGGGAGTTCCACGGCGCGCGGTATCGCCCCGGCGGCGCGCTCCTCATCGCGTGCGGCGACCTCGACCGCGAGCGTCTCATCTCCGCCGCGGAGGCGCGCTTCGGCGACTGGAGCGGCGAGACCGCCCAGGTCCCGCCCCCGGAAACGCCGGAGCCGCGCGCGAGCGACCTCATCCTCATCGACCGTCCCGGCAGCGCCCAGAGCGAGATCCGCGTCGCGACGGTGGGCGTGCCCTACAACACCGGGGACCATCACGCGATCATCGTGGCCAACGCGATCCTCGGCGGCCTCTTCAACTCCCGGATCAACCTCAATCTGCGCGAGGACAAGGGGTGGACCTACGGAGCGAGATCGAGTTTCCGGTTCCGCCGGGGCGCGGGACCCTTCGTCGCGCGCACGGCCGTCGAAACCGCCCGGACCGGCCCCGCGTTCGAGGAGATCCTGCGCGAGATCGAGACCATGCGCACGGCGCCCGTCACCGACGACGAAATGAGACTGGCGCGCAACGCTCTCACCCTCTCCCTCCCGCTCCAGTTCGAGACCGCCGTGCAGATCTGCGGAAAGGTGAGCCGCCAGCGCGTATTCGGCCTGGCCGACGACTACTGGGAGACGTACCGCTCCCGCATCGAGGCCGTGACGCCGGACGAGGTGCAGGAGGTCTGCCGCACGTACCTCGACCCCGACCGCCTCACGCTCCTCGCCGTGGGCGACGCGGCGACGGCCGTGCCCACGCTGGACGGCCTCGGGCCCGTGGATGTCCGGCCCGCCTCGTGACCGCGCCGTGACCGAAGGCGCCGGGCGGGGCGGCCCGACGGGCCGCGTGGATGGAGAGCGCGTCTACTCCGGCCGCAGGATCGATGTCGATGTGGATCGCGTGCGGTTCCCGGACGGGTCCATCGGCCGGCTCGAACTGATCCGCCACCCCGGCGCCGCCGCCGTCGTCGCGCTGGACCTGCCCGGCCCTCCCGGCGAAGCCGCCGGTGAGCCGCCGCGCGAGCCCGTCGTCACGCTGGTGCGTCAATACAGGTACGCCGCCGGCGGATTCATCTGGGAGGTGCCGGCCGGGAACCTGGAACCCGGCGAGCCTCCCGAGGCGTGCGCCCTCCGGGAACTGGAAGAGGAGGCGGGACTGCGTGCCGGACGCCTGGAGCAACTCGCCTCCGTACGCACGACGCCGGGTTTCACGAACGAGGTCATCCACCTCTTCGCGGCGTGGGACCTCGAGGCGGGGGAGACGCGTCACGAGGCGAGCGAGTTCATGGATGTGCATCGGCTACCCCTGCGACGTACCATCGAGATGATCGATGCGGGAGAGATCAGCGACGGCAAGACGATCTGCGCGCTGACCCTCGCGGCCCGCTGGGTTGCCCGCCGGATGGATCGAATCGGCGGCACCGGGGTTTAACGCGTCGAATCGCCTGCAAGGGGAGCCCCGCAAAGGGAGCGGCATGGACACGAAGCCGAACCTCGAAGTCACGAGCCGATACGCGACGCCCGGTGAGATGGAACCGCTCGGGCGCGGGGAGTTGAAGCGCCTCGAGGATGCGGAACTCGTCACGCAGTACCTGGGCGGACAGCGCTTCGCGTTCAACGAGATCGCCGAGCGCTATCAGGACCGCCTGCTGAATTTCATCTACCGCACCATCGGAGACCGGGACCGCGCCGAGGATCTCGTGCAGGAGACCTTCGTGCGCGTCTACCGGCACCTCCACCGGTTCGATCCCGCGCGGAAGTTCTCGACCTGGATCTATACGATCGCCAGCAACCTGGCGAAGAACGAATTGCGGAACCGTGCGCGCAATCCGCTGGTACTCTTCCATTCGCTCCGGAAGAGTTGGGAAGCCGACCATCGGCCGCTCGAATTCGAGGATACGGCCTACCGGCCCGACGATCTGTTCCGCAAGCGGCGCGTGCGGGAACAGGTCGAGGCCGCGGTCGCGGAACTTCCCGAGCATCACCGTGTCGTATTCGTGCTGCGCGAACTGGAAGGGAAGAGCTACGAGGAGATTTCGGAGATCACGGGAGTGACGCTGGGCACCGTCAAGTCGCGCCTGAATCGGGCGCGGAACCGGTTCGCCTGCATCATCGCCCCGATGCTCGATTGAACCCCGCGCCCGGCCCGCGGAAGGAACCCTGGTAAAATGATGGTTTGCAAAGAGATGGCTTGTAAAGAATTCATCGAGCGATACACCGAATACGTCGACGGTGCGCTTGCCCCTGACGAGCGCCGTCGTTTCGACGCGCATCTGGAGGGATGCAAGTCGTGTCGACGCTATCAGCGAGTCCTGACTCGCGGGCTCGCAGCGTGGCGGGCTCTCCCTCGCGTCTCCACCTCTCCGGATTTCCTGCCCCGCCTGCAGCACCGCCTCTACCACGTCGACGAGTCTTCGAAGCGGTCCTGGCGGGGCCATCTCGGCCGAGCCGCGGCCATCGCCGTGGCGTCGGCGGGACTCTTTACGCTGGGCGTGTCGAACGGAAGCCAGCCGCTGCTCGTCGAAGTGCAGCTTCCGCCGGTGATGGCGGACGTGCCCACGGAAACGGTGGCGGAGAGCCGGGGAAGCCGGTTCGCCGACGACCCCTCCGTACCCGACTGGTTCCTCGTCCCGTTCGCTCCCGCGCTCGATGACGGAGGCGGACTGTTCGGTTCGACGTACGCCGTGCCGATCGCGACGAGCGACTCCATCCCCCTGCCGGTCGAGCGACGCTCCGGCCAACTCGACGAGTCTCGCTGACCCACCGCCGCGGCCCGCGGCACGGGTCTCTCCCGGCGCCGTGAGCGCGCCCCTCGACACGCGGCTCTCGCGAGCCCTGGGCCAGGGTCCCCCGACCGGCGCCTGGTTCCTGCACGGAGACGCGATCCGCCTGCGGGACGAAGCCGCGCAACAGCTCGTCGAGGCCGCCGTCGACCCCGCCACGCGCGACTTCAACTACGACCAGTTCCACGCCGAGGACGTGACGGACGAGCAGCTCGCCGCCACCCTGGCCATGCCCCCAATGATGGCGGAGCGCCGCGTCGTCTTCGTGCGCGATGTCGAGCGGCTGGGGACGAAAGCCCGCGCGGTCCTCAAGAAAGCCGCGGCGGCCGCGCCCCCCGACCTCGCCCTCATCGTCACGGCGCGCATCCCCAAGGGGTCGCGCGCGGCCTTCTACCGCGACCTCAAGAAGGCGTGTCGCACGCTGGAGTGGAATACGCCGCGGGCGGCGGAGATCCCCGGATGGATTCACGACCGGGCGCGGAGGCGCTGGAAGCTCGACCTCTCTCCGGCGTCGGCACAGTGGATCGCGGGAGCCGTCGGGTCGGACCTGTCGACGCTGGACGCCGAGCTCGAGAAGCTCGCTTCGCTTCCCGCCGACCGCCGGACCGACGCGGACATCCGGGCCATCGTTCCGCGGACTCATCGGATCGATCGCTGGAGCTGGCTCGATCTCGTGGCTTCGCGCGACTACCCGCGCGCCTTGCGCGAGTTGGAAAACGTGCTCACTTCGGAGCGGGGGGTTGGGCTGGTCGCCGGACTTGTGGAACAGCACCTTCTGCTTGGTCTGGCCCTCGAAACGGGAGCCGCCGGCTTGCGCGCCGCCCTGTCGGAAACCGGGCGCGGCTATCTCTCCTGGAAGGCGAACGCCTACGCGAAGCAGGCGAGGGCATGGACCGTACACGAACTCGATCATGCGCTGCGGGCGCTCCACCGCGCCGACCGGCACCTCAAATCGGGGCGGGGAGACCAGGCGGCGCTCGCCGAGATGCTCCTGGCGCTGGGGCAGGCGAAGAACGCCGGGAGATGACGGCGCGCCGCCGGAGCCGCGGAGGGCGCCCCCCGCGCCATGGAAGCCGCCGCGCGTGGGCGCTGGCGCTTCTCGCCGGGGCGTCGTCATGGGGATTTTCCGTCCCGTCCTCCGCGCAGGCCGCCCAAGCCGCCGCCCCCGTGGATCTCGACCAGCTCGAGGCACGGATCGAGGCCGGGAGACTCGAAGGCGCCGCGGAGGCGATCGAGCGCTGGTTCGCCACGGAGGCGCGGAACGCCGCGCACGGCGACGTGCTGCGTGCGCGGTACCTCCGGGCGCGTCTCCTCGCCGACCCGGATTCCGCGCGCGCGGAACTCCTCTCCGTCGCCATGAGCGGTGGCTCGCGCCATGGATCCCGGGCATGGCTGCGGCTCGCACAACTGGATCTCGCGCTCGACGAACCCGCGCGCGCGGCGGCCGATCTCGAGCGCCTGCGGGCGGACCACGCGCGGAGCGCCGAGGCGGTCGAGTCCTGGTACTGGACGGCGCGGACCTTCGAGGACCGGGGGCTGCTCGATCGGGCGTGCGAGGCGTGGCAACGGGCGGCCGCGGAGGGGCGGCGCGTCGGCGCCACGAAGATCGCGCTTCTTGCGGAGACCTCGGCGCTCGGCTGCGCGCCGGGCGCCCCGCGCTTCGCGATACAGGTCGCGGCGTTCTCGCGCCGGGATCCGGCGGAGGAGATGCGCGGACAGCTCGAAGCCGCCGGCTTCTTCTCCCGCGTCGTCGAGTACGACGGACTCCACCGCGTCCGGCTGGGCCGCTTCGCCCGCCGGGAAGCGGCGGAGAGCCTCGCGCGCCGACTCCGGGGCGCGGGCTTCGAGCCCGCCGTCATCCCCATCGTCTCGTGAGGCGCTGATGGCCGCGGCGACCAGGGGCCCCGAGGCGTACCCGCCGCTCATCCGGCAGTATCTCGACATCAAGTCGCGCCACCCCGATTCGCTCCTCTTCTTCCGGGTCGGCGACTTCTACGAGATGTTCTTCGAGGACGCGGAGGAGGGGAGCGGTCTGCTGGGACTCACTCTCACCGCGCGGAACAACGGCGGAAAGCGGGACATTCCCCTCGCGGGCGTCCCCGTGAAGGCCGTGGACGAGTACGTCGCCCGCCTGCTCGAAATGGGCCGCCGCGTGGCGATCTGCGAGCAGCTCGAGGACCCGGCGGAGGCCCGGGGGATCGTGCAGCGGGACGTCGTCGAGATCATCACTCCGGGCACGGTCCTCGAGGACAAGCTCCTCGCGGCGCGCCGCAACAACTACGTCGTCGCGATCGCCGGAGACGCCCCGTTCGGGCTCGCCACCGTCGACCTCTCGACCGGCGAGTTCGAGCTTCGCGAGGTCGCCGCCGCGGATCTCAACGACGAACTGGGGCGACTCGAGCCCGCCGAGATCGTGATCCCCGAGGAGACGGAGGCGCCGGCCGGACCCTGGCACGTGACCGCGCGGCCCGCGTGGCGCTTCGACGCTTCGCTCGGAGACGAGCGGCTCCGGGAGCGGTTCGGGGTCGCCTCCTCCAGCGGCTTCGGCCTCGACTCCGCGCGCGACCCCCTCCTCCTCGCGGCGAGCGGCGCCCTCCTCGGCTACCTGGACGAGGTGCGGCCGACCGGCCTCGACCACCTGCGGCCACCGCGCGTGGATCGGGCCGGACGCGTGATGTACCTCGACGAGATGACCCGGCGGAACCTCGAACTCGTGGAACCTCTGCGCCCCGGCGAGGGCGCGTCGCTTCTCGCCCTCATCGACCGCACGCGGACGCCGATGGGGGCTCGACTGCTGCGCCGGCGCCTGCTGCGCCCGCTCGTCCTCCCGGACGAGATCGCAGCCCGTCTCGACGCCGTGCAGGAACTCGTCGAGCGGGCGGAGGAGCGGGAGCGCATCCGAAGCGCGCTCCGCCCGATCCGTGACCTGGAGCGCCTCGCCGCCCGCGTCTCCGCCGGTCGGGCGGCGCCCCGCGAACTCCTCGGCCTCGGCCTCTCGCTCGGCGCGCTGCCGGGGCTGGCGGCCGCCCTCGAGCCGCTGGAGGCCGGCCGTCTCGCCGAGCTTCGCTCGGGCTTCGATCCGCTCCCGGACATGGCGTCCCGCATCGATGAAGCCATCGACCCCGAGGCCCCCCACGCCCTCAAGGACGGGAGCGTGATCCGAAGCGGCTTCTCCGCCGACCTCGACGAACTGCGCGGCATGCGCGGCAGCGCCGTCGACTTCATCGCCGGCATGCAGGTGAGGGAGCGCGAGCGCACCGGCATCGACACGCTCAAGATCGGGTTCAACAAGGTCTTCGGGTACTATCTCGAGGTCACCCGCGCGAAGCTCGACCGCGTTCCGGAGGAGTGGACCCGCAGGCAGACGCTCACCAACGCCGAGAGATATCTCACTCCGGAACTCAAGGAATGGGAAGCGAAGGTCCTCGGTGCCGAAGATGAGATCGCGAAGCTCGAAGCGCGTCTCTTCCACTCGGTGCGGGATGCCGTCGCGGCCGAGGTCGGGCGGATCCAGGCGACCGCCGCCCACGTCGCCGAGATCGATTTCCTCGTCTGCCTCGCCGAGGTCGCCGCCGCCGAGAACTACGTGCGCCCGCGGCTCAGCGACGACATCGTCTTCGACATCGAAGAGGGCCGGCACCCCGTCGTCGAGACCGCGGTCGCGAGAGACACCTTCATCCCGAACGACATGCGGCTGGACGACGAGCGCCGGACCCTGATCGTCACCGGCCCGAACATGGCGGGGAAGTCCACCGTGCTGCGCCAGGCGGGGCTCATCGCGCTCATGGCGCACATCGGTTCCTTCGTCCCGGCTCGTCGGGCCCACATCGGGGTATGCGACCGCGTGTTCACGCGCGTGGGCGCCAGCGACAACCTCGCGGCGGGGCAAAGCACCTTCATGGTGGAGATGACGGAAACCGCGACCATCCTGCACGGCGCCACCGAGCGCTCGCTCGTCCTCCTCGACGAGATCGGGCGGGGCACGTCCACGTACGACGGTCTCTCGATCGCGTGGGCGGTGACGGAGCGACTGCACGAACTCGGAGCGCGCACGGTGTTCGCCACCCACTACCACGAACTCGTCGGCCTTGCGGAGTCGCTGCCGCGCGCGGCCGCCTTCAACGTCGCCGTGCGGGAGACCGGCCAGGACATCGTCTTCCTCTACCGGCTGCAGCCGGGGGGCTCGGACCGTTCCTACGGCGTGCACGTCGCCCGGCTCGCCGGGCTCCCCCCCGACGTCGTGGGGCGCGCCGCCCGCATCCTGCACGTGCTCGAGAGCGGGCCGTGGGGCGCCGGCGGCCGCGGAGCCGCGCTCGCCGAAGCGGGGATGGGGCAACTCTCCCTCTTCGAGGCCCCCGCCCCCGGCCCGGAGGGCGGCCCGGCGCCGTCCGCGCCCGATCACGCCGAGAGCGCGGACCTCACCGCCGCGCGCGAGGTGCTCGAGAAGCTGGCCGGGATCGACCTCGATGGGATGACGCCGCTCGAGGCGCTGAACACGCTCGCCGAATGGAAGGCGTTCGGCGATGCATGACAGGCTCCTGCCACGGGCCGCAGGGTCCGGCGTCTTCGCGGCGCTCGCCGCCCTCGCGGGGGCCGCGTCCACCGGGTGCGCGGACGAGCCCGGCTCCGAGGTCGGCGCGCTGCGCGTCGACCAGCTTCGGGAGGGCGGCCTCGTGTGGCCCGTGCTCGAGTCCCCGCCGTCCTCCGCGTTTCCCTATCCGGAGCAGGCCCTGGAGGAGGGTGCGGGCGGAGAACTCCTCCTCCGCATTCGGATCTCCGATGCCGGACGCGTCGATTCCGTCGCGATCGTGACCTCGTCGGGACATGCCGTCCTCGACTCGGCCGCGGTGGAAGGCGCCCGCCTCCTCCGGTATCGGCCGGCGCAGCACGGCGGCGTCCCCACCGCCATCTGGGCGCAACTCCCCATCCGCTACCCGGCGCCGGCGTCCGGTGGCTGACTCCCGCGTGCGCGTCGGCGTCCTCTTCGGCGGCGAGTCGCCGGAGCACGAAGTATCGCTCCGCTCGGCGAAGAACGTCATCGAGGCGATCGACCGCGAGCGCTACGACATCGTGCTCATCGGCATCGACCGCCGCGGCCGCTGGCATCTCGCCGACGAATCGAGCTTCCTGCGGCACGCCTCGGACCCGCGGCGCATCCGCCTCCCCCACGCGCCGGTCCGGCTCGCCCTGACCCCCGGCCGGCGCCCACGGATCGTCCCCGTCGTCCCGCAAAGCCGCGAGGGTTCCGGCGAGTCCGAGGATTCTGGCGAGGAGCGCCGGACGCCGGCCGAGGTGCCGGAACTCGACGTCATCTTTCCCGTCCTCCACGGTCCCTTCGGCGAGGACGGCACCGTTCAGGGGCTCCTGCGGCTCGCGCACCTCCCGTTCGTCGGGCCCGGGATCCTCGGCTCGGCCGTCTGCATGGACAAGGACGTGGCCAAGCGGCTGCTGCGCGACGCGGGCATCCCCGTCGCGCCCTTCATCACGGTCCTGTCCCGGGCCGAAGCCCCCTCGTGGGACGAGGCCGTGGCCGCGCTCGACGTCCCGATCTTCGTCAAGCCGGCGAACATGGGGTCATCCGTCGGCGTGTCGAAGGCCGGGACGGACGCCGAATACCAGCGGGCGCTCGACGAGGCCTTTTCCTTCGACACGAAGGTGCTCCTCGAACGGACGATCCGGGGCCGCGAGATCGAGATCTCCGTCCTCGGCAACGAGACCCCCGAAGCCTCGATCCCCGGGGAGATCGCCCCCACGCACGCGTTCTACTCCTACGAGGCCAAGTACCTCGATCACGATGGCGCGGACCTTCTCATTCCGGCGGACCTCGATGCCGAGACCACGGCCCGGGCCCGCGAGATCGCCGTCCGCGCCTTCCGCGCGCTGTGCTGCGAGGGGATGGCGCGCGTCGACCTCTTCCTCGCGACGGAGCCTTGCGGCCCGCTCCCGTCCGGTTCACTGGTGATAAACGAGATCAACACCCTCCCGGGCTTCACCCGGATCAGCATGTACCCCAAGCTCTGGGATGCGAGCGGCGTGTCCTACCCGGAACTCATCGACCGTCTCATCCGGCTCGCGATCGAGCGCGCGGAGCGTGACGAGCGGCTCGCCTCGGCGATCGACCTCCAGGGCGGCGGCGGGACGGACGGCGGCGGGACGGACGGCGGCGAGGCGAACCAGAGCGAGGCAGCTTCGCGATGATGAGACAGCCCAGGTTCCGGGGCGGCGGTGGCGGCTTCGGCGGCGGCGGGTTCGGTGGCGGCCGCTCCGGCGGCGTCCGCTTCGGCCACGGCTTTCCGATGAGCCACTGGGTGCTGCGGCTCATGATCGCGAACTTCGCGGTCTTCCTCCTCATGGCGGTGCGGCTGGTGCCCGCCGGGGCGATCGAATGGCTCGGCTTCGCCGTGCCCGGCTTCCTCACGCGCCCGTGGACCGTCGTCACCTACATGTTCGTGCACGGCGGCTTCATGCACCTGTTCATGAACATGCTCGCCCTCTTCTTCTTCGGTCCGCCGCTCGAACAGAAGTGGGGCAGCCGTTTCTTCCTCCGCTTCTACCTCGTGACCGGGCTCGGGGCGGCCGCATTCTCCGTGCTCCTCTACTCGCTCACGGGGCCGACGCTGATGGTGGGCGCCTCCGGGGCGATCTTCGGTCTCCTCGTGGCCTTCGCCCTCAACTGGCCGGACTCGAAGATCTTCCTCTACTTCGTCTTTCCCGTGCCGGCGAAGTGGTTCGTCGCCGGGCTCGGCGCCCTCACCCTCCTCTCGACCGTACAGGGGTCGACCGACGGCGTGGCGCACTGGGCCCACCTCGGCGGACTCGTGACCGGGTTCGTCTATCTCCGATACGGAGAACGCATCGGCCGCTTCGCGCACAGGGCCCTTTACAAGGAGCGGTCGGCGCCCAAGCGCCCGCCGCCGCCCCCGCCTCGCCGCCGGCGCCGGGTGGACGGGGATTCCCTCGACGAAGTGGACCGGATCCTCGACAAGATCCGCGCGGACGGCATGGACTCCCTCTCGGCGCGCGAGCGCGCCTTCCTCGACGAAGTGAGTCGCCAGTACCAGCAGACCAAGGGGACGGAGAAGAAGACCCGCACACACTAGCCCGCCCGGCTGGAGTTTTTCGCCGCCGGTTTCTACAATGTCCGCCCCGCGCGAGCCCCCGGCCGGGAGCGTCGCGCATGGAACGGCCCGTGGCCGGAGCAAGCGCCTGTCGCGGGTCGCCGGCCCCGGTTCCATCCCAGGAGGAGTACATGGCGCCTGCCGCCTCGGAATATCAAACGCGCAACCTTCGCAACGTCGTCCTGTTCGGGCACGGAGGGGCCGGGAAGACGACGCTCGTGGACGCGATGTGCTACATCGCCGGCGGAGCCACGCGGAAGGGCGATGTCCAGAAGGGGAACGCGCTCACCGACTTCACGCCGGAAGAGACCGGCCACAAGATCTCGATCAACCTCGCCGTCGCCCACGCCGTCCGGAACGACGTGCGGATCAACCTCATCGACACTCCCGGTTACCTCGATTTCCTGGGCGAAGTCGTGGCGGGGATCCGCGTGGCGGACGCCGGCATCTGCGTCATCGATGCGATCTCCGGCGTCGAGGTGGGGACGGAAAAGACCTGGGCCGCCGCGGACGCCGCGAGCCTGCCGCGGGCCGTCTTCGTCTCGATGATGGACCGTGACAACGCGGACTTCCGCAACACGCTCGGCCAGATCCGCGACGAACTCAGCGCCGCCGCGATGCCGGTCCACGTTCCGATCGGGGCGGGCGCCGACTTCAGCGGCTTCGTCGACCTCCTCACGATGAAGGCCCACACCTTCAAGGGCGGGGACAAGGGGGCGGCCGGCGTGGCCGACGCGCCCGAGGACGTCGCGTCGGAGGTGGAGGACCTCAGGGAGGAACTCATCGAGGCGATCGTGTCGGGGGACGACGACCTGCTCGAAGCCTATTTCGAGGGAGAGGAACTCGATCCCGGCCGGCTCGGCGAGGTGTTCGCGGAAGCGATCCGTTCCGGCGACATCGTCCCCGTGTTCTGCGGCTCATGCCAGACGAGCGCGGGAGTGCCGGCGCTCATGGACCGCATCGTGGAACTCTTCCCCTCGCCCGACCGCGCCGCGTCCCAGAGCGCGAGCGACGGAAACGGCGAAGTGTCGCTGGAGCCGGGAGCCGGCTCGCCCACCGCGGCGCTCGTCTTCAAGACGACATCGGAGCCCCATGTCGGCGACCTGAGCTATTTCCGCGTCTTCTCCGGCCGGATCACGAACGGCGTCACGCTCGCGAACCCCGACCGTTCCGCGAGCGAGCGCATCGCGCATCTCGCGATTCCGCACGGGGCGCGCCGCATCGACGTCGACGCGCTGAACCCCGGCGACATCGGGGTCGTGACGAAGCTCAAGGACACGCACACCGGGGACACGCTCTGCGACAGCGGGAGCCAGCTCTCGTTCGGCGGGATCGAATGGCCCCAGCCGGACCTCTCCCTCGCCGTCACCGCCCGCACGCGGGCCGACGAGGACAAGATCGGCAGCGGCCTCGCGAAGCTGCACGAGGAGGATCCGACCTTCTCCTCCGGCTACGATCCCGAGCGGGGACAGACGATCATCCGAGGGTTCGGGGAGATCCACCTCAACATCTCGCTGGAGAAGATGGCCCGGAAGTACGGGGTCAACGTGGACACGCACCAGCCAAACATCGCCTACCGCGAGACGATCACGAAGACGGCGGAAGGGCAGGGGCGCCACAAGAAGCAGTCGGGCGGGCGCGGGCAGTTCGGCGACTGCCACATCCGGCTCAGCCCGCTGCCGCGCGGGGAAGGGTACAAGTTCGTGGACTCGATCAAGGGCGGCGTGATCCCGACCAAGTTCGTCCCGGCCGTGGGGAAGGGGATCGGCGAGGCCTCGAACCGCGGGGTCCTCGCCGGCTATCCGCTCGTCGACTTCCAGGCCGAATGCTACGACGGCTCGCATCACTCCGTGGACAGCTCGGACATCGCCTTCCAGATCGCGGGATCGATCGCGTTCCAGAAGGTCGCGCGGGACGCGAACCCCGTGATCCTCGAGCCGATCATGGAGGTCGAGGTCGAGACGCCCGAGGAATACATGGGCGAGGTGATGGGGGACCTGAACCAGCGGCGCGGCCGCGTGCTCGGCATGGACTCGAAGGGGCGGCGGCAGGTCGTGAAGGCGCACGTCCCCCAGGCGGAACTCTACAAGTACTCCGCCGCGCTGCGCTCCCTGACGCACGGAAAGGCGACCCACACGCGCAGCCTGGCTGCGTACGAGCAGGTTCCTCCGCATGTTCAGGAGAAGGTGATCGCCGAGTCGCAGCGCGACGACGACTAGAAACGAGCGGGCGGTAGCCGGTGGCGGGCCATTCGAAGTGGTCGAAGATCAAGCGCCAGAAGGCGGTGACCGACAAGGCGAAGGGGAAGCTCTTCTCCAAGCTCGGTCGCGAAATCGCCGTGGCGGCGCGGGAAGGCGGGGGAGATCCGGACTTCAATCCGCGCCTGAGGACCGCGATCGACAACGCGAAGAGCCAGCGGATGCCGGCCGACAACATCGATCGCGCGGTGCGGCGCGGGACGGGGGACCTGCCGGGCGCGAGCTTCGAGGAGGTCACGCACGAGGGCTACGCGCCGGGCGGCGCCGCCCTCTACCTCGAGTGCCTGACGGACAACCCCCGGCGCACGCTGGCCGAACTCCGGCACCTGCTCGACAAGCGGGGCGGCAACCTGGGCCAGAGCGGCTCCGTCGCGTGGATGTTCGAACGCAAGGGCCAGATCCTCGTGTCCGCCGAGGAGTGCGACGAGGACGCGGTACTCGACGCGGCGCTCGAGGCGGGGGCGGAGAACTTCGAGTCCGAGGACGGGATGTACGTCGTGACGACGACGGCGCCGGACTTCCACGACGTACTCGGCACGATGCGCGACGCCGGCGTTCCGGTCGAGGAGGCGGAGCTCGCGATGGTGCCCAGCAACACGGTGAAACTGGAGGGGCGCGACGCGGAGAAGGTGCTCGCCGTCCTGCACGCGCTCGACGAGCACGACGACGTGCTGAAGGTGAATACGAACGTGGATCTGGAGGAGGCGGAGGGGGCGGACTGGGAAGCCCCCTGAAGGTGCTGGGCGTCGACCCGGGCACGCGGGCGACCGGCTACGGCTTCGTCGAAGGGCGCCGCCCGGGAGGGCCCGCGTATCGCCTCATCGAATGCGGCGTCGTGCGGCCGCGCGGGGAGGACCTCCCGCAGCGTCTCCGGGACATCCACACGGCGGCGCTCGAGCTCATCGACCGGCTGGAGCCGGCGTGCGTGGCGATCGAGAGCGCCTTTCACGGGCGGAACGCGCGCACCGCCCTCGTGCTCGGGCACGCGCGCGGCGTCCTCGTCCTCGCGGCCGCGCTCCGTGACCTCCCCGTCCACGAGTACGCGCCGCGCGAGATCAAGAAGCGGGTCGTCGGGACCGGCGCCGCGAGCAAGGAACAGGTCGGCTTCATGGTCAAGCACCACCTGCGGCTCGGCGAGCCGCCGCGTCCGGCGGATGCGGCGGACGGGTGCGCGGTCGCGCTCTGCCACCTCCTCGGCGGACCGATCCGGTGATCCGCCGCCTCCGGGGCAAGCTCGTCGGGCGCGAGGAGGGCGTCGTCGAGGTCCTCACGGGCGACGGCGTCGGCTATGAGGTCGGCGTGCCGCTCGGGCTCGCCGGGCGCCTTCCGCCCGAGGGATCCGAGGTCGAGCTGCACACCGTCCTCGTCGTGCGCGACGACGCCTTCGAGCTGTTCGGCTTCGAGACGCCGCGCGACCGCGAACTCTTCCAGCGGCTTCGGGTCCCGAGCGGCGTGGGCCCCCGGCTCGCGCTCGCGATCCTGGGAGCGCTTCGGCCCGAACGCGTCGTGCGCGCGATCCGGGCCAAGGACCACCGCACGCTCCAGACCGTGAGCGGCGTCGGCAAGAAGACGGCCGAACGCATCGTGATCGAACTCAGCGACAAGCTCGACGACCTCGGCGACATGGGCGACGACCCCGTGCCGGGCGGCGGGGTCGCCGCGGCGGCCGTGCAGGCGCTGCGCGGCCTCGGCTATCCGCGCTCCCAGAGCGAGAACGCCGTCAGCCGCGCCCTGCAGGGACTCGCGGAAGCCGGCGAGGACCCCGATGTCGGGGCCGAGGAACTCGTGCGCCGCGCGCTGCAGCACGTATGACCGCGCCGGGGCCGCCGGGCCGATCCGGCGACACGCGGAACGCGGGCGACACGGGCGCGGGGGACGCCGGGGGCGAGGCCCGTCCGCGCACGGAGATCACGACGCCCGAGGTGCTCGAGAGCGACGAGCGTCCGGACGCCTCGCTGCGCCCGCGGCGGCTCGACGAGTTCATCGGACAGGCGCGGGTCAAGGAGAGCCTCTCCGTCTTCGTGGAGGCGGCGCTGGGTCGCGAGGAGGCGCTCGACCACACCCTCTTCTACGGCCCGCCGGGCCTTGGGAAGACGACGCTCGCCCTCCTCCTCGCGGCCGAACTCGGCGTCGGGATCAAGCTCACCTCCGGCCCCGTGCTCGAGAAGCCGGGCGACCTCGCCGGCCTGCTCACGAACCTCCCGCCGCGCGGCATCCTCTTCATCGACGAGATCCACCGTCTTCGTCCCGTGATCGAGGAGTTCCTCTACCCGGCGATGGAGGACTACCGCATCGAGATCCGGCTCGGCGACGGTCCCCGGGTGGAGACCTTCTCGATGAAGCTCGAGCGCTTCACGCTCGTGGGCGCGACGACCCGTTTCGGGCTCCTGACCGCCCCGATGCGCGCGCGCTTCGGCGTCATCGAGCGCCTCGGCTACTACCCCCCGGAGGAACTCGCGCGCATCGTCACCCGCTCCGCGAGCCTCCTCGACATCCCGATCACGCCCGGAGGCGCCGAGGAGATCGCCCGCCGCGCGCGCGGCACCCCCCGGATCGCGAACCGCCTCCTGCGCCGCGTCCGCGACTACGCGCAAGTGCGGAGCGACGGCACGATCGATTCCGGGACGGCGGAGAAGGGCCTCACGCTGCTGAACGTCGACGAGTACGGCCTCGACGAGATGGACGCGCGCGTGCTGAAGGCGATCATCGAGACCTTCGAGGGGGGGCCGGTGGGACTCGCCTCTCTCGCGGTCGCCGTGGCCGAGGACGCGGGGACGCTCGAGGAGGTCTACGAGCCGTACCTGATCCAGAACGGGTACATGCAGCGCACGTCACGCGGCCGCGTGGCCACCCGGAAGGCGTACGAGCGCTTCGGTTACGCCCTCCCGCGCGACCGGGAAGGGTCGGAGGGCGGGGGCGGGGCACAGGGTGCGCTGTTCGGCGATGGCGGATGAGCCGGCCGGCCGGACGGAGGCGTACGACTACGAGCTGCCGGCCGAGCTGATCGCGGCCCGCCCGGCCGCGCGGCGCGACGCCAGCCGCCTCCTCGTGCTGGATCGCGCGCGGCGCCGCTTCACGGACGCGGCCTTTCCCGCGCTGCTCGAGCGGCTCTCCGCCGGCGATGCCGTCGTCGTCAACGACAGCCGCGTCTTCCCGGCCCGGCTGCTGGGCCGCAAGCCGACCGGCGCCCGCGCCGAGATCCTCCTCGTCCGCCCCGAGTCCGACGCGCTCCAGCCGTTCGCCCCCTTCGACGAAGCGGACACCCGCCTCTGGCGCGCGATGGTCCGCCCCGGCGGCAAGCTCAAGCCCGGCCGCACGGTGGACATCGCGGACGGGTTCGCCGTCGAGATCCTCGACTCCGCCTCCGACGGCACCCGCCTCGTGCGGCTGACCGGCGACGACGACCCGTGGAGCCTGATCGAGCGCCACGGCCGCGTCCCCCTCCCCCCGTACATCGTCCGCGACGCCCCCGACGATGCCGATGACCGGGAGCGTTACCAGACCGTGTACGCGGCGCCGGCCGGGAGCGTCGCCGCCCCGACGGCGGGACTTCACTTCACCCGGGAGACGCTCGCCGCGATCGAGGCCCGAGGCGTCCGTCTCGTGTCCCTCACCCTCCACGTCGGGTTCGGCACCTTCCGCCCCGTGACCGCGGACCGGATCGACGAGCACGAGGTCGCCCCCGAGGCGTACACCTTCTCCGCCGCCGCGGCCGAGGCGCTGAACGCGACGCGCGCGGCGGGCAGGCGCGTGTTCGCCGTCGGGACGACCTCCTGCCGCGTGCTGGAGACCGTCGTCGCGGGCGGGGGCGCGGGTGGTGGGGTCCTGGCGGGCGGCCCCTCGGCGGGCGGCCCCTTCGAACCGGGCCGGGGCTGGACGGACCTCTTCATCCGCCCCCCGTACACCTTCCGCGCCGTGGACGCCCTCGTGACGAACTTCCACCTTCCGCGCTCGAGCCTGCTCATGCTCGTCGCGGCATTCGCGGGCCGGGCACTCACGCTCGAGGCCTACGCGCACGCGATCCGCGAGCGATACCGCTTCTATTCCTACGGCGACGCGATGGTCATCACATGAGAACGGTTCCGTGACGGGCCCCGCGGACGCCGCGACGGGACCGCCGGACGGCGTGGCCGGACCCGCGGACGGCGGGCGCTTCCGCGTCGAGGGAACGAGCGGGCGGGCGCGCGCCGCGGCGCTCCGCCTGTCGCGCGGCACGATCCACACCCCGTGCTTCATGCCCGTCGGGACGCTCGGGACGGTGAAGTCGCTCACTCCCGGGGAACTCCGCGACGCGGGGGTCGAGGTCCTGCTCGGGAACGCCTATCACCTCTACCTGAGGCCGGGCACGCGCGTGCTCCGGGAACTCGGCGGACTCCACCGGTTCATGGGATGGGACGGTCCCATCCTCACCGACTCGGGCGGGTTCCAGGTCTTCTCGCTCGCCCGCATCAACCGGATCGACGACGAGGGCGTCACCTTCCGCAGCCACCTGGACGGGAGCCTGCACCGGCTCACGCCGGAACTCTCGATGGAGATCCAGGCCGCGATCGGCTCGGACATCCGCATGGCATTCGACGAATGTCCCCCCGGCGAGTCCTCCCCCGAGGCCGCGCGGACCGCGGTCGAACGCACGCTCGCCTGGCTGGCGCGGTGCCGGGCGAGTCACGAAGCGCAGCGGGAGGCACATCCCGGCGACGGCGGTCTCCTCTTTCCCATCGTCCAGGGCGCCTCCTGTGAGAACCTTCGCCTCGAATCCGTCGAACGCACGCTCGCCATGGGCGAGTGGCCGGGCGTGGGGATCGGCGGACTCTCCGTGGGCGAGGAGAAAGAGGTGACGCACCGCGTGCTCGACGCCATCGAACCCGTCCTTCCCCCCGACCGGCCCCGCTACCTGATGGGCGTCGGCTATCCCGACGACGTCATCGAGGCGGTGCGGCGCGGCGTGGACATGTTCGACTGCGTGGCGCCGACCCGGAACGGGCGCAACGGCACCGCCTTCACGGCCGAGGGCCGCCTCAACATCAAAGGGGCCCGCTTCGCATCCGACCCCGCGCCGCTCGACGAGACGTGCGACGGCCCCTGCTGTACCGACTACAGCCGCGCCTACCTGCGGCACCTCTTCGTGAGCGGCGAACTGCTCGGCCTGCGGCTCCTCTCGCTGCACAACGTGCGCTTCCTGATCCGATTGACTTCCCACGCGCGCGCGGCGATCCTGCGGGACGAATACGACCGCTGGGCCGACGACTGGCTCGCGACCTACCGGCGCGGCTCCCCGCGCCCCGCGACCGAACAGGAAGGTGAGGACGGACCATGCTGATGCTGAACCTCATGGGCGCCCCCGAGGGAGGGACGGCGAATCCGGCCGCCACCATGATGATGATGTTCGGGTTCATCGCCATCTTCTATTTCATCTTCTTCCGTCCGCAGCGGAAGCAGCAGAAGGAGCACCAGGAGATGGTCAAGAACCTGAAGCGGGGGGACAAGGTTTCGACCATCGGCGGCATCGTGGGCGAGATCGTCCACCTCACGAACGACATCGTCACGATCAAGAGCGGCGACACGCGGGTCGAAGTCGAGCGCTCGAAGATCGGCAAGGTCAACTAGCCGCCGCGGGTTCGGCGCCTCCGTCCCGCCGGCTCCGGTCGCCTCGCCGAGTCCTCGTGATCCTCGACATCCGCATCTTCGGAGACCCCGTCCTGCGGGAGAAGTGCGCGCCCGTGGCGGAGATCGACGACGAGGTCCGCCGGCTCGCCACCGACATGCAGGAGACGATGTACGACGCGGACGGCATCGGTCTCGCGGCGCCCCAGGTGGGGGTGCCGATCCGTCTCTTCGTGTACGATGTGCGGGACGACGAGATCCCGCCCGGCGTTCTCGTGAACCCCGAGATCGTCGAAGAAGAGGGCGCGACGAAGGAGGAGGAGGGATGCCTGAGCATCCCCGGACTGTCGGAGACGGTCGAGCGGAGCGAGTCCATCGTCGCTCGCGGCCTCGGATTGGACGGAGAACCGGTCGAAATCCGCGCCGACGGCATTCTGAGCCGTTGCATCCAGCACGAGAAGGACCACCTGGACGGGGTCCTCTTCCTGGATCGCGTGAGCCCGCTCAAGCGCAAGCTCCTGCTGGCGAAGTGGCGGAAACAGGAGCGGGACTGAAGCGGCCGCGGGCGGCATGAGGGTTCTCTTCCGATGAGGGTTCTGTTCTGGGGCACGCCGGAGTTCGGGCTCCCCTCGCTGGAGGCGATGCGGGGGGCGGGGCACGACATCGCGGGCGTCGTCACGAACCCGGACCGGCCCGCCGGCCGGGGGAGGCGTCCGCGGACGAGTGCGGTGAAGGCGTGGGCGCTCGAGGCCGGAGTGCCGGTGCTGCAGCCCGAGCGTCCCGGCGAGGAGGCCTTCCTCGCCGCCGCCCGCCGACTGCGTCCCGACATCTCCGTCGTCGCGGCGTACGGCCGCCTCCTCCCGCAGGCGGCGCTCGATCTGCCGCCGCTCGGATCGCTGAACGTGCACGCGTCGCTCCTGCCCGCGCTGCGCGGCGCGGCGCCCATCAACTGGGCCATCATCCGGGGGCACCAAGTGTCCGGGGTCAGCATCCAGCGCATGGTCGCGGCACTCGACGCCGGCCCCGTGCTCGGGCAGACGCGGATCCCCATCCCGGCGGCGATGACGGCCGGGGAACTGTACGCGGAGGCCGCGAAGGCGGGGGGCGCACGGCTCGTCGCGGTGCTCGACGACCTGGCGTCCGGGCGGGCGGTGGAGCGGGCGCAGGACGACGCGCGCGCGACATGGGCGCCGAAGCTCGACCGCGAGACGGCGCGCATCGACTGGTCGCGCCCCGCGGCCGAAGTGGCGAACTGGCTCCGCGGCTGCGACCCCTGGCCCGCCGCGTGGACGTCGCTCGCCGCGCCCGCCGCCCTCGCCGGTAGAACCGTGCAGTGCTTCGAGCCGGGCGTCGAAGGTTCCCCCGCGGGCGGCGCCGACCCCGACCGCGCCCACTCCGGAGCCGCCCCGGGCACCGTCGTGCGGGCCGATCCCGTTCGGGGACTGCGCGTCGCGACGGGATCGGGCGCGGTCTCCGTCGGCGCCGTGAAACCGGCCGGCCGCCGCCGCATGAGCGCGGCCGCCTGGGTGAGGGGGCTCCCGGATCCGAAGGAGGTCCGCTTCGACTGAGCCACGACTTCCGCGACTGCACGTCCTCGTCTCGGAGCGGGAGCTGGGCGGGCCGGGGGACGGGAGCGGCCCAGGCGACCCGCGCGGGCTCACGGCGGTCGAGCGCGTGCTGGAGCGCGCGGCCCCCGTCGCGATCCATCTGCGGGCCCGGATCAGCGCCCGGCGGCTGTTCGAGGTCGCGGACCGGCTCGCCCCCATCGCGGACGGTGCCGGGGGCTGGCTCGTCGTGAACGGGCGGCCCGATGTGGCGCTGGCGGCGGGTGCGCGGGCCGTACAACTTGGGCGGACCGCGCTCCGGGTGGAGGAGACGCGCCGAATGATCCAGGCGTGCGCGGGGAGGCTCGCGATCGGGGCCTCCGTGCATGACGCGGAGGGGGCGCTGCGAGCGGTCCGGGAGGGCGCCGACTACATCGTGCTCGGCACGATCTACGCGACGCCCTCGCACCCCGGGGTCGAGGGAAGCGGTCCCGCCGCCGTGTCCGCGGTCCGCCGCCGACTGACCGCCCACCGGCTTGCCGTTCATCGGCCTTCCGCTCGGCGTCCGCCCTCGATTCTCGCGATCGGAGGCGTCGGCGCGGATCGGATCGAGGAGGTGACGGAGGCGGGAGCGTACGGCATCGTGGTGGGGCGGGCCGTGTGGTCCGCGCCCGACCCGTCGCGAGCCGCGCTCGGCCTGCGCAGGCAGCTCGACCGGCTGGACCGGCGGGACGGCTGACCGGGTACGAACGTACCACCGACGCGATCGGTGACCGGATACGAACTTCATGAAAATCATGCAGATACAGGTGAACGGAAAAGAGCGGGACGTTCCCGCGGGAACCTCGGTCGCGACGTTGCTCCGGGAGCTCGGACTCGATGGGCGCATGCTCGTCGTCGAGCTCAACCGGCGAATCGTCCGTCCGCCCGAGATCGAGAGCGTGCAACTGGAAGCGGGGGACCGCGTCGAACTCGTCCATTTCGTGGGAGGCGGATGAGATGGCGCCGCTCGAAATCGCCGGCCGCACCTTCGCCTCCCGCCTCATCGTCGGAACGGGGAAGTACCCGAGTCCCGAGATCATGCTCGACGCGATCCGGGCCTCCGGCGCCGACATGGTCACCGTCGCGGTGCGCCGGGTCGACATCGAGAACCCGGACCGCGACGACATCCTCCGCACGCTGAGCCCGGACGAGTTCAGCCTCCTGCCGAACACCGCCGCCTGCTACAGCGCCGAGGAGGCGATCCGCGCGGCGCGGCTGGGACGGGCGGCCGGCATGAGCGACTGGGTGAAGCTCGAAGTCATCGGCGACCCCGACACCCTCCTCCCCCACACCGAGGAGTTGATCGAGGCCACGCGCGTGCTCGTCGCCGAGGGGTTCGTCGTGCTCCCGTACACGAACGACGATCTCATCACGGCGTTGCGGCTCGAGGAGGCCGGGGCCGCCGCGGTAATGCCGCTCGCCTCGCCGATCGGGAGCGGTCTCGGGCTCCTCAACCCGCTCAACATCCGCATCATCAAGTCCCGCCTCTCCGTTCCCGTCATCGTCGACGCCGGCGTGGGCACGGCATCCGACGCCTGCGCGACGATGGAGCAGGGCGTGGACGGGATCCTCATGAACACCGCGATCGCGGCGGCCGAGGACCCGGTGGAGATGGCCGGCGCCATGCGGCTGGCGGTGGAGGCCGGCCGGCGCGCCTACGTCGCCGGCCGCATGCCCCGGCGTGAATGGGCGGTGCCTTCGAGCCCGCTCGAGGGCGTGCCGCCGCCGGCTTGAACCCCCGGGCGGCGGCGCACCGGATCCTGGGCGAGGTGCGGCGCGGGACGCTCTCCGACCACGCGGCATCGCGCATCCTCCCGGCCGTGGACGCGGCCGACCGCGGACTCGCGCTGGACATCGCCTTCGGCTGCCTCCGCCTGCGCGCCCGCCTCGACGCCTGGATCCGGGCCTGCGCCGACCGGCCGCCGTCCCGCATGGACCGGGCGGTGCGCGACTGGCTTCGCATCGGCGCGTACCAGCTCACGGAGTTGCGGACGCCGGACCACGCGGCGGTGGGCGAAACCGTCGGCGCGGCGCGTTCCGCGCTGGGGCGCCGGCGCGCGGGATACGTGAACGCCGTTCTGCGGGCGCTCGCGCGGCGCCGCGACGTCGACCCCTTTCCCGATCCCGACGTGGATCCGGTGGGACACCTGTGCTGCTGGGGTTCGCATCCGGAGTGGCTCGTCCGGCGGTGGCTCGCCCGCTGGGAGTTGGCGGATGTGCGGCGCCTCGTCGAACAGCAGAACCGGCCGCCCGACGTCGTCGTACGCATGTTGAGCGGGGAGGATCCGGCGCCGCCCGACGGCGTGGAACTCGAGCCCGTCCCCGGTTGGCCGCGCTCCTACCGGCTCGAAACGGGGCTGCCGGAGACGGCGCTCTCCCACCTGCGGGCGGTGGTTCAGGACCCTGCGGCCTCCGCCGTGGTAGATTACGCAGGAGACCGGCTCGCGGAGCCGGTGCTCGACGTGTGCGCGGCACCGGGCACGAAGGCCCTCGGGCTCGCCGCGGGGTCCGGCGTGCCGGTCGTGGCGCTCGACATCTCGCACCGGCGGCTGGCCCGCCTCGGCGCGCCGGCCGGCCGGCTCGGGCTGCCGGTGAGCACGGCCGTCGCCGACGCGCGGCGGCTTCCGGTCGCCGAGGCTGGAACCGTGCTGGCGGACGTGCCCTGCACGGGCACCGGAGTACTGCGGCGGCGGGCCGACGCCCGCTGGCGGCTCGGACAGCGCGGCCTCGACGACCTCGTGGCCCTGCAGCGCGAGATCGTGGACGCGTGCGCCGCGGCCGTGAGACCGGGCGGGCTGCTCGTTTACAGCACGTGTTCGCTCGAACGCGAGGAGAACGAAGGACAGGTGGACGCCTTTCTGGACCGCAGGCCCGACTACCGGCGCGATCCGCCCGGCGCGGGCGCGCGCAGCGACTGCGTGACGCCTCGCGGCGACCTCTTCGTGCGCCCGTGGCTCACCGGCACGGACGGCGCCTACGCGGCGCGCCTGCGGCGGATCGCGTGAGAGTCCCGTGAGGCTCCTGCGCCTGACCGTCGTCTTCGCCGCCCTGTTCGGCGTCGGCTACGCGTACGCCGCGATCCGGCTTTTCCCCGCGGCGGAAGATCCGACCGACGTCGACTTCACCGAGATCCCGGATCTCACGGGCGTATCGCTGGCCGAGGCCGGGGCACGCCTCTCCGCGCTGGGGCTCGTCCCCACCGAGCAGGGCAGTCTCCATCACGGCGAGATTCCCACGGGCGGCGTCGTCGCCCAGCGACCGCTCCCGGGCCAGCTCGCCCGGGCCGGGGACACGATCGTGCTCACGACGAGCGCCGGCATCGAAACACGCGTCGTGCCCGACCTCGCCGGTCTCCCGAGCGGCGAGGCCGCGACCCTCCTCACCCGGCTCGGCTTCGAGATCGATATCGAGGAGACCGACGAGAGCGCCGCCGCCGGCGCGATCCGCACGGAGCCCGCCGCCGGGACGAGCCTCCCTCTCCCCGCCCGCGTCCGCCTCTTCGTCAGCCAGGGGAAGGCGATCGTCGCGGTTCCCGATCTTCAGGGCCGCCATGTGGACGACCTCGAGCTTCTTCTGGAGGAGGTAGATCTCCGGCTTGGCGCCGTCCGCTACCAGGTCGAGGCCCCCGAGGTGCCGGGACGCGTCATCTTTCAGAGTCCGGCCCCCGGCTCCGCGCTCCGGGGGGACGGGTTCGTCTCCGTGATCGTGGCCGGGACGCCGCCCGACTCCGCCGCCGCGGACGTCACGAGAGACGCCGCCCTCGACACGGTTCCCGCGACACCCGGCGTGGAGAGTTAGATGGATTTCAAGCGCGCGTTCACGAGTAACTGGCCCTACAAGGTCGCGGCGATCGTGCTGTCGGTACTCCTCTGGCTCAGCGTATCGGCCGACGCCGAGATCGCCGAGCAGCCGGTCTCGACGCTCCTCGAGATCCAGGTGAGCGATTCCGCGTGGAGTCTGCGCGAAGTGCGGCCCGCCGAGATCACGACGACCTTCCGCGGCCGCCTGAACGAGGTGTTCGCCGCCCGCTTCGAGAGGCCCGTGATCCGCAAGGTTCTCGACCAGGTCGAGGACACCGTGGTCCAGGTTCCGCTCTCGGCCTCCGAGGTCATCTACAACCGCGAACTCGGACTCGATCCCGTGGGCGTCTCCCCGGGAGCCGTCACCGTGTACCTGGAGGAGCGCGTCGGGAAGCGAGTCGCGGTCTCCGGCCGGACGGATGCGAGGGCGGCGGCGGGCGTGCTCGTCGTCGGCATGCAGGTCGCCCCTGACAGCGTGTGGCTCCAGGGGCCCGCGTCCTTCGTCAACCAGATCTCCGAGGTGACGACGGCCATGCTCGAGGTCGGCGCCGTCTCCACGCGCGTGACCCAGCAACTCGAGATCGCCCTGCCGCCGGATCTCGCGGGACTCTCGGTCGAACCCGCCACCGTGATCGCGACCGTCGACGTCGACTCCCTCCGCACCCGCCTGTTCGCGATCGAAGTCGTCACCACGGGCCCGCGGGCCCTCATGGCCTCCGTGGATCCGCCGACCGTCACCGTGGCCGTCACCGGACCTGCGGCCGTCGTGGACGGACTCGATCCGGGGGACCTGCTCGTGACGGTCGACATCCCCAATTCCTTCGAATCGACGGGTTCCTATCCCGTGCGCGCCGAGTTGCCCGATGCCGTGGTCGGCACGGTGACGATCGACCTCGTTCCGGAGCGGGTGAGCGCGGGCATCGCCTCCGACCCGCCGGACCGATAGGCACGCCGCCCGCCCCGGGCGCCGCGCCGAGCCCCGTGGCGCCTGTCGCCGCCTTCCGGGGCGGGCCGGTCCTCGGGATCGAGACCTCCTGCGACGAGACCTCCGCCGCCGTCGTCGATCAGAGCGGGATCCGCGGCCTCGCGATCGCCTCGCAGGACGCGCACGCCGCGTTCGGGGGCGTCGTGCCGGAGATCGCCGCCCGCGAGCACATCCGCTCGCTCGACGCGATGGTGAGGCACGCCATGTGCGAGGCGGAGGTCGACCACGCGGACATCGCGGGCGTCGGCGTGACAGCGGGGCCCGGGCTCGTCGGCGCCCTGCTCGCGGGCGTGAACTGGGCCAAGGCCTACGCCTTCGCTCGAGGGCTTCCCCTCCTCGGCGTCCATCACATGGAGGGGCACCTGTTCGGCACCGCGCTCGAGCACGAGGGCGCGCAGCCTCCCTTCATCGGCCTCCTCGTATCGGGCGGACACACGCTCCTGCTCGAGGCGCGGGCGTGGGGGCGCTACCGCCTCCTGGGGCAGACGCGGGACGACGCGGCGGGCGAGGCGTTCGACAAGGTCGCGCGCCGGCTCGGATTGCCGTACCCGGGCGGGCCCCAGATCCAGCGCGCGGCGGAGAGGAGCGCGGCGGCGGGGGGAGCGGCGGACGGCGGGGCGGGGCGTTTCCGGCTCCCGCGCCCGATGCTGAGCCGACGCGATCTGCCCGGCGATCCGGCGTACTACGACATGTCCTTTTCCGGGCTGAAGACCGCCGTGGCGCGGATCGCCGAGCAACTGGAGGAGGAGGGCGCCCTCGCCGACGCCGTCGACGACCTCGCGGCGGACTTCCAGGAGGCCGTGGTCGACGTCCTCGCCGAGAAGACGCGCCGCGCCGTGGAACAGACGGGCTGCCGGCGGGTCGTGCTGGGCGGGGGAGTGGCGCGGAACTCCCGTCTTCGTGAAGGTTTAGCCGAGCGTCTGGGCTCGTCCGGAGAGTTGTACGCCCCGTCTCCCCGCCTCGCGACGGACAACGCGGCGATGATCGCCGCGGCCGCGCTGTTCCGCCTGGCGAGAGGGGAACGCAGCCCGTGGTCGCTCAACGCCGAAGCGGCGCTCGCGTTTCCCGGCCTGGCGTAACGGTCGGCGCCGAAGCAGGGGACCGCCAACGAGCGGCACAGCAGCCAACGAGCAGCACGGCAACCAACGAGGAGCGTACCAGACGTGTATCCCGAACTCTTCACACTGACGCTGCCGGTTCTCGGCGAGGTCACGATCACGTCCTTCGGCGTGATGATGGCGCTCGCCTTTCTGAGCGGGTACGCCGTCCTGCGCCAGGAGACAGTGCGTCTCGGCGCCGGGCGCGACCTCGCGGCGGACATGCTGCTCGGGGCGCTCATCGGCGGCATCGTCGGGGCGAAGATCTACTATGTGCTCCTCTACTGGGACCGGACCGCGGCCGATCCGCTGGGGATGATCTTCTCGCGCAGCGGGCTCGTCTGGTACGGCGGGTTCATCGGCGGGTGCATCGGCGTCCTGTGGGTGCTGCGCCGGCGCCCCGTCGCCACCGGCCTCGGGGTGGACGCGATCGCGCCCGCCCTCGCGCTCGCCTACGGGATCGGCCGCATCGGCTGTTTCCTCGTCGGCGACGACTATGGGCGACCGACGGAGTCGTGGGTCGGCATCGCCTTCCCCAACGGCCTTCCGCCCACGACCGCGGGCAACCTGCGGGGTTTCGGGGCGGACGTGGATCCCTCGATTCCGGATAGCCAGGTCCTCGCCGTCCACCCCACGCAGCTCTACGAGACGGGCCTCTCTCTCATCATCTTCTTCCTCCTTTGGCGGCTGCGGCGACACCCGCACGTCCAGGGGTGGCTGTTCGGCATGTGGCTCACGATGGCCGCGGTCGAGCGCTTCGTCATCGAGATCTTCCGCGCCAAGGACGACCGCTTCTTCGGAGGCATCACGCTCGCCCAGGTGATCTCGGTCCTGCTGTTCGCCGGGGGCATTGCGCTCGTCCTCAGGTTGCGCCGCCGGGCCGGAGAGGCGGCGGTGTGAAACGCGCGGCTCTGGCCGGGCTGGCGCTGGCCGTCACCCTCGCAGGGCCGCCTTCGTTCGCCGGGCCGTCTCCGTACCTCGGGCCGTCTCCACTCGGCGCGCAGGCCGCAGGAGAGGCGGGACCGCGCCGCGCCGAGGTGACGTCCCTCCGCTTCCGCGGCAACGAGACGCTCTCCGACGGCGAGTTGCGCGCGGTGATCCGCACGCGGAGCACCGAATGCACGAGCCTCCTGGTGTCCCCCTTCTGCTGGGTGACGAACTGGGGATTCGCGCACCGCCGGGCGTACCTCGACACGCTCGAGGTCAGGGTCGACGCCGACCGGCTCCGCCTGTACTACAACTTCCGCGGCCACTTCGAGGCGGAGGTCGACCACGTCGTCCGCACGAACGGCGTCGACGCCAGCGTATCGTTCATCATCGAGGAAGGTCCGGCGACCCTCATCGACGAGTTCACCATCGAGGGATTGCCCGAGACCCTCGGCGCGGATGAGGCCCGGGGTCTCGTCGATATCGGCGTCGGCGATCCCTTCGATCGCGGTCGGCTCCAGGCCGGGGTGGACAGTCTCATGGGTTCGCTGCGCCGGCAGGGCTACGTGAACGCCATGGCGCTGGAGGACTTCCAGCGCGGGCGGGACGGAACCGCGCAGGTGGCGCTCGACGTCCGCCCCGGCGCCCGATATCGCCTGGGAGAGATCCGGATCGAAGGCGGCGAGGCGATCGGCGAGGACGTGATCCGCGACCTCCTCCCCCTGCGCGCGGGCGACTACTACAACCAGGAGGCCGAGCAGGAGGGGCAGCGGAACCTCTTCGGCATCGACGCGATCCGGTTCGCCTCGATCCTCCAGGAATCGCCGCGCCCCGGGGCCGCCGCCGCCGATTCCACCCTGGATCTCGTCGTCCAGGTCACGCCGGCCTCGCCGCGGGCGGCCCGATTCGGCGTCGGATGGAGCACCGACCAGTGTCTCCGGACCGAGGGGCGGCTCACGCACCGAAACCTCTTCGGCGGGGCCCGGCGGCTGCAGATCACCGGCCAGCTCGGGAACATCTTCGCGGACCAGCTGGACGGGTCCTTCCCCTGCTCCCAGGTAGGCACCCACCCCTCCTTCCGGACGCTGAACTATTTGCTCGAGGCGGAACTGCTCCTGCCCGTCGCCTTCTCGGCCGAGAACAGCTTCAGCGCCCGCCTCTTCGTCGAGCGGGAGACGATTCCCGATGTCTTCATCCAGGAGGGCTTCGGCGCCGAAATCGGCCTGACGCGCCGAATCGGGCGCCGCGCGTCCGCCACGCTCTCGTACTCGCCGGGCTACACCGGCTTCGGCGAACAGTCGGCGGACATTTTCTTCTGCATCAACTTCGGTTTCTGCGAACCCGAGGACATCGTCACCGTGACGAGATCGCGCTGGCTGGCGCCCCTCACGCTCTCCGTGCTCTACAACGAGACGGACGACGCGCTCCGCCCGACGCGCGGCTACTATCTGACGGCGGAGGGGGAAGTCGCCCACGAGACCACCGGATCGCAGTACCGCTACGCGCGGATCGTGGGGCAGGCCGCGCTCTTCCGGGAACTCGAGCCCGGTCTCGTGTTCGCCGCGCGCGCGCGAACCGGAGTCGTCCGCTTCCCCGGCACCCGCATCTTCACTCCCGGCGCGCCCCGCACCGACCGCCTCATCCATCCCTCCCGACGCTTCTTCGTCGGCGGCTCGCGGAGCGTGCGCGGCGTCGGCCAGAACCTCCTCGGACCCCGCGTGCTCGTGGCCGACCAGGTGGAGGACTGCCCGGCGGGGGATTTCGAGGCGTGCGTGGCGCGGCTCGCGGCGGAGGACCCCGGCGCCTTCGACGAGCGCCCCCGCGGCGGCGACGCCCAGCTGGAACTGAGTTTCGAACTCCGCCGATACCTCAGCGAGCGGTGGAGCCTCGTCTTCTTCGGGGATGCGGGAAGCGTCTCGCAGCGGCTCACGGAGCTGCGGGATATCCAGTGGACGCCCGGCATGGGACTCCGGTACGCGAGCCCGGTCGGTTCCATCCGGCTCGATATTGGGTACAATACAACATTCGCGACCGAGTTACCGGCAATTGTATCGATGGAGGACGGAACCTTGGTCCAGATGCCGCAGCCCGTCTTGTTCGACCCCTTCCGGTTCGACGATCCGCACCCCCTGCTCGAACTCTGGCGCCGCGTGCAGATCCACGTGTCCATCGGAGAAGCGTTCTGAGTTCCGACGACCGCCCCCCCGCGCCGACTCCCGCGCCGGATTCCGCGTCCGGGTCCGACGGGCCCGCCCTCGAGTCCGGCGGTTCGGGGGCCGCGCCGCCCCGGCGCCGGCGCCGGATCGTCGTGCCGCTGGCCGTCATCGCGAGCGTGCTCGTGTTGGGGGTCTTCATCGTGATGACGCAGACCGCCAGGGGCCGGGACGCCGCGCTTTCCCTGCTCGAGGACGCCATTGCCCGCGGCGTGAACGGGGAGGTCCGCATCGGCCCCGCGATCTCCGGCAATCTCGTCAGCGACCTCACCGTCTCCCGCTTCGAGATCATCGACGCGAACGAGGGACTGTTCCTGGCGCTCGACACCGTCACGCTGGAATACGACCCGGTGGCGCTCCTGCGGGGGCAACTCGACGTGGACCGACTCCAAGCCCGCGGTCTGCACCTCCGTCTCCGGCAGTATCCCGACGGCCGCTGGAACTACGACCGCGTCTTCGAGGTGCCACCGCGGTCCGAGGCGCCGGCACCGTCACCGCCGGACCCCACGGCCGAGTCGGCGGCCATGGCGGCGGCGTCGCTCCTCCCGGCGTCCTTGTTCTTCGCCCCGTCCGGGGGTCAGGACCAGGGCCCGGATCCGGCGGCGGACACGGGGCCGACGGCAACCCGGGCGCCGAACGCGGAACTCGGCATCCTCCTGCACGACGCGACCATCGCCGCCGGCCGCATCGAGATCCGCACGCCGTGGACGGAAACGATGACCGGAGCCGCGAGGGCGGAGGCATTGCGCGAGGCGCGGGCCGGAGAATCGCCCTGGGCCCTGGAGGAGACGCCGGACGGCGAGTTCGAACGCGTGGTCGAACTGACGAACCTCCGCGGCCGGTTCCCGGTCGCGCGCGTGACGGATCCCGAGGCTCCCTTCATGGTCGAGGTCGAGGAAGCGGCCGCCACGCTGCTCGCCGTGAACCAGCCGCTGGAGGTCTCGAGCCTGCGGATGAACCTGACGATCGGGGACACGGCCCACCTGGAACTGGAGGGATTCGAAACGGATCAGTCGGTGATCCGCGGGGGAGGGTGGATGGCCGCGAACGGCGTCGATTTCGAGTTCGCGCTCGAAGCCGAGCCGATCGATGTCCGGGACCTGCGCTGGCTGCCCATCGACCTGCCCGAGACCGGCGCCGGCCCCATGTCCATCGCCCTCAGCGGCCGCGGTGGAAACACGGTCGTGGACGTCACGAACGGAGACTTCCGCACGGAAGAAACCCGCATGACCGGAGGGTTTGCCCTCGCCCTCGAGCCGCGTCCCAGGTTCAGCCGGATCGGCGTCACGCTGGCCCCCTTCGATCTCGCGCACCTCGGCCCGCTCCTCGCAGACAACGCCCCGCCCCCGGCCGGCGACGGGGTCGCGGCGGGCGACGGGGTGGCGCCCGGCCCTGAGGCCGACGACGCCCCCGGCCCCGTCGCCGCCGCGCCGCCGCCCGCGACGACGGCGGAGACCGTGCCGGGGACGATGCGCGGCACGCTGCGCGGCTCGGGCTACGTCGATGACCTGACGATCGTCGCCGATCTCACCCTGCACGACCCGGATCCGGATATTCCGCCGTCCCGCCTGCAGGCCCGGGGCGGCGTCGGCATCGGCGAGGAGTTCCTG
>JAJDUL010000007.1 GCA_022826685.1 Gemmatimonadota bacterium
ACGCGCGTGCGCTCGGAATCCGGGCCGTGGGCGGACTCGACATGCTCGTGGGCCAGGCGGCGCTCTCGCTCGAGCGGTGGTTCCCCGGCCGCGCGGCCCCGTTCGAAGTGATGCGGGAGGCGGCCGTGGCTGAACTCCGGAGTCGCCCGGAGCCGGAACCCGCGGACGGATCGAGCGCCGCGTGAGGGCCGTGGCGTGCGCCGGCCGGCTCCGTCTCGTGGGCCGAGCGGCCGCCGCGGCCTTCGACGCGCTCGTGCCCGCGGCATGTGTGGGGTGCCGCCGCGGCGTCGCTCCCGATGGCCCGCCGCTGTGCGGCCTGTGCCGGTCGCGACTTCCCCGGCTCGCGAGTCCCCGCTGTCCTCGCTGCGCTCAGCCGCTGGGCAACATCGCCGCGGCGGCCGGGGAGCTGGTGCCGTGCGGCACGTGCGAGGAGTGGCCCGACGTCCTGGTGGCGGCCGACGCGCCCTTCGTTTTCGAAGGCCTCGCCGCCCAGACGGTGCACGCCCTGAAGTACGACCGCTGGCGCGCTCTCGCCCCGTGGATGGCCGCGCGCATGGCTCCCGGCGCCGCGGCGATAGCCTCCCGGATCGGCGAGGGCGCGCCCTGGCTGGTACCGGTCCCGCTCACGCCCGCCCGGCAGCGGGAACGGGGATTCAACCAGGCCACGGAACTTGCCCGCGCACTGGCCGACCGCGGCGTCGGGGCGCTGGGGCTGTTCCTCGATCGCCGTCCGGGCGGCGGTCGTCAGGCGGGCGTCCGCGGGGCTCTGCGCCGAGCGAACGTACAGGGCCGTTTCCGGTTGCGCGCCGGCCTCCCGGGCGAGCGCGGGAGCGCCATGATCGTCGATGACGTGCTCACGACCGGAGCCACCGCGATCGCCTGCGCCGAGACGCTGGCCGAGGCTGGATTCCGCAGCGTGGCCACCGTTAGTTTTGCGCGCACCTTGCGTCCCCTGGACGGGGACGAATCGCCGACCGGGGCACGTCGCCCCTAGCCAGTTCTCCCGAGAGGAATCCGAATGAGTGTGAGGGTTGCCATCAACGGTTTCGGCCGCATCGGCCGGAACATCCTCCGCGCGGCGCTTCAGGACCCGCGCGGGGACCTTGATTTCGTCGCGATCAACGATCTCACGGATGCGGCGACGCTCGCCCATCTGTTCAAATACGACTCCGTGCACGGACGCTTTCCCGGCGACGTGCGCGTGGACGGCGGAGAGCTCGTCGTGGGAGAGGAACGCGTGCGCGTGTTCTCCGAACGCGACCCGGCCGACCTCCCGTGGGCGGAACTCGACGTCGACATCGTGATCGAATCCACGGGCATCTTCCGCAAGCGGGAGGACGCGACCCGGCACCTGCGGGCCGGTGCGAAGAAGGTCCTCATCTCCGCGCCCGGCATCGAGCCGGACATCACCCTCGTCCTCGGGGTGAACGCGGACGAATACGACCCGGCGAAGCACGACGTGATCTCGAACGCGAGCTGCACGACCAACTGCATCGCTCCGGTCGTGAAGGTCCTGCTGGACCGCTTCGGGTTCGAGCGCGGCCTGATGACGACGGTCCACGCGTACACGAACGGGCAGCAGCTCCTCGACCTCCCGCACAAGGATCTGCGGCGCGCCCGAGCCGCCGCGGTCTCGATCATCCCCACGACGACGGGCGCGGCGAAGGCTGTGGGTCTCGTTCTCCCGCAGGTGAAGGGGAGGCTCGACGGGATGGCGATGCGCGTTCCGACGCCCGACGTGTCGATCGTGGACCTCGTGGCGACCGTGTCGCGGGAGACGTCGGCGGGCGAGATCAACGCCGCCTTTCGCGAGGCGGCGGAGGGACCGCTCGACGGCGTACTCGAATACACCGAGGAACCGCTCGTATCCATCGACTTCACGGGACACCCGGCGAGCGCGATCATCGACGCGCCATCGACATCGGTCATGGACGGCACGCTCGTGAAGGTCATCTCGTGGTACGACAACGAGTGGGGGTATTCGAATCGCCTCGTCGACCTGGCGAGTTTCGTCGGAGAGCGTCTGCCCGCCGCCGTCGGGGCCTGAGCGGCCCGGCCCGTCCCTTCGTGACCCGAACGCTGCGCGACCTCCCGGCCGGACTGGCCGGGAAGCGGGGACTCGTGCGGGTGGACTACAACGTGCCGCTCGACGCCGGGCAGGTCGCGGATGCGACGCGGATCGAAGCCTCGCTGCCGACGCTCCGGTGGTTGCTGCGGCGTGACGTCCGGCCGGTGCTGCTCTCTCACCTGGGCCGACCGGGCGGGCAGCCGGACCCCGCGTTGTCGCTCGCGCCCGTGGCCTCGGCGCTCGCCGGCCTCCTCGAAGCCGAAGTCCTCTTCTCGGCGCCGTGCGACGGAGAGGAAGCGCTCCGCGCCAGCCGCGAACTGGGGACCGCGCAGGTGCTTCTCGCGGAGAACACGCGCTTCCTGCCCGGGGAGACGGCGAACGACGACGCCCTCGCCGGCCGGCTCGCCCGGCTCGGCGACTTCTTTGTCAACGACGCGTTCGGCACGCTGCACCGCGCGCATGCCTCGACGACGGGCGTGCCCGCGCTCCTGAGCCCTTCCGCCGCGGGGTTGCTCATCGAGCGCGAACTCGAGGCGCTGGGCGCGCTCGACCGCCCGGGCCGTCCCTTCATCGTCGCCTTCGGGGGCGCCAAGATCGGCGACAAGATCGAACTCATGCGCCGCTTCGTGGAACGGGCCGACCTGATCCTCGTGGGCGGCGCCATGGCGAACACCTTCCTCCGCGCACTGGGCATCGAGACCGGGACTTCGCTCGTAGAGGAGGAAGCGCTCGATCTCGCCCGGTCGATCCTGGTCGCCGGAGGGGAACGGATCCGGCTGCCGACGGACGTGACGGTCCTGGACCGGTCGGGCGGGGAGAGCGTCGAGAGCGTGGCGGTCGGTGCGATCGAGCCGGAGATGGCCGCCCTGGACATCGGGCCCGAGTCCCGCGCCCGCTACGCCGAGGCGCTGGACGGGTGCGCCGCCTTCTTCTGGAACGGACCCATGGGCCTGTTCGAGGACCCGCGGTTCGCGGCGGGCACCTTCGCCGTCGCCGAGGCCGCCGCGGAGGCAACGGCGGCGGGCGGGTTCACGGTCATCGGGGGCGGCGACTCCGCGGCCGCCGTTCGCCAGGCCGGGCTTCGCGACCGCGTATCGCACGTCTGCACCGGCGGCGGCGCGGCACTCGAGTACCTGTCGAGCGGGCGTCTGCCCGGACTCGACGTTCTCGCCGAAAGGAGACGTTCGTGAGTCAGCCGCGTATCCCCGTGTTCGCCGCGAACTGGAAGATGTCCCACGGCCCCGCCGAGACCGGGGCGTTCGTGGAGCGGTTCACGGCGCGCCACAGCCGCCGCAGCGACACGACCGTGGTCATATTCCCCCCCGCTATCAGTCTGGCGGCTTTCGCCGCGGCGGCCTCGGACCGCCCGGACCTCGAGTTCGGCGTGCAGGACGTGCACACCGAACTTGAGGGCGCGCACACGAGCGGAATCTCGGCGGCCATGGTCCCGGCGACCGGCGCCACCTGGGCGCTGGCGGGCCACTCGGAACGCCGGCGGGAGTTCGGCGATACCGATGCGGATGTGGGACGCAAGCTCGTCCGCATCCTGGACGCCGGGCTCCGTCCCGTTCTGTGCGTGGGCGAGACCCTCGGGGAGCGGGAGTCCGGACGGCTAGAGGCCGTCCTCGAAACGCAGATCCGGGAAGCGATCCGCCCTCTCGACCGCGAGAGCCGAGCCCGACTCGTCTACGCCTACGAGCCCGTGTGGGCGATCGGCACCGGACGCACGGCGAGCCCCGCCGACGCCGCCGAGGCCCACGCCATCGTGCGCGAACAGTTGGCGCGTGCCGAAGGTTGCGACGCCGAACGGGCGGCGATCCTCTACGGCGGGAGCGTCAAGCCGGCCAACATCGAGGCGCTCCTCTCGGCCCCCGGCGTCGACGGCGTGCTCGTGGGTGGCGCGAGCCTCGATCCCGACAGCTGGGCCGCGATCTGCGCGGCGGGCGGATAACTGGCCCCGTCCCGCCGGCCGCTCTACCTTAAACGGCCGATCCAACCAATAGCGGGTAGACGATGTTCACGTTCCTGATCGTATTGATATCGCTGATCGCGCTCGTGCTGTGCGTGATGATCCTCCTCCAGTCCGCGAAGGGCGGCGGGCTCGCCGCGTCCTTCGGCGGCGCCTCGTCCTCGACGGACTCCTTCATGGGAGGTCGCCAGGCGGCCAACGCGCTCACGAAGATGAGCTGGTACGGCGGGGGGAGTTTCCTCTTCCTCGCGCTCGTCCTGACCGTGCTCTCCGCCCGTCCGGATACGGCGCCGGAATCGATTCTGCGTCAGGGACTTCCCGGTCAGCAGAGTCTCCCCGAAGCGCCGGCTTCGCTGCTGGAGGCTCCGCCCGACCTCGGAGAAGGCGCGGCCCCGTCCGACGATGCGGCCGCACCCGGATCGGAGGAGGGCGCTGCCGTTCCCGACGGGACGGAGGACGGGGAAGGGGATCTCGGTTCCGGGAGCGGGAACCCCGGCTCGTAGCCGGAACCCCGATTTGTAGCCCGTCTCAGTCCCCGGCGGCCCTCTCGGGAGCGGGCGGCCGAGGGTCCTCCGTGAACGCGTCGCTCGGCAGATCCAGGAACTCGACGAACTTCTCCCTCTCCTGCGCCGCCGCGAGCCAGCTCTCGAACCCGGACGGGACCAGTCCGTCGATCCCGCGCCGCTCCCGCGCCGCCGTCACCGCGAGGTGATCCGCGTAGGAGTTCTTCACGTCGTCGGCGTGTCCCCGAGTCCAGCGCCACTCGACGCGATGCCGCGCCGCGACCCGCACGAGTTCCCGCCACAGGTCGAGGTTCTCGATCGGCCCGCCCTTCCGCCGCCAGCCGCGCCGGGCCCAGCCGTGGACCCACTCCTTCATCCCGCGGACGAGATACTGGCTGTCGCTCGTGAAGACGACGCGACACGCCCGCCGCAGGGCGCCCAGCCCGATGATGCCGGAGGTGATCGCCATCCGGTTGTTCGTCGTGTCCGGATCGAAGTGGGCGAAGTCCCGCCGGTACCAGCCGCCGCGCTCGTCGAACCATTCGATGAGACCCGCGGCCGCCCCCGGGTTCCTGCGATTCTCGAACTGGTTGCCGAGGCAGGACTCGTCGGCGAAGATATGAACGAGCGGAGCATCGGTCCCGCACTCCCGCCCGGATCCGGAGTCGGTGGTCAACGCGCCTCCCGGGGCTTGGGTTCGCCGGGCACGCGGGCCGCGAGCCGACGCCCGGGTCCCCGCACCTTCAACCGCCACATTGGACGCGCCACTTGAGCGAGACGCAAGCACGCCCCGGATACCTCCTGCTCGAGGACGGCCGCCAATTCGGCGGCGCCTACGTGGGACCCGAGACCGAGACCGCCGGCGAAGCCGTCTTCACGACGGTGATGACGGGATACCACGAGGTGCTCACGGACCCCTCGTTCGCCGCGCAGATCGTCGTCATGACCGCGCCCATGCAGGGGGTGTACGGCATCCGCGATCCCGACGTCCAATCGCGGCGGCCCTGGGTCGCGGGTTTCGTCGTGAGGCACCTTTCGCACGAGATCGGATCCGGGCCCGCCGATTCCACGCTTCCCGAGTACCTCGCCTCGCACGGAATTCCGACGCTGATCGGCGCGGACACGCGGGCGCTGACGCGGCACATCCGCGATGCGGGCGCGATGCGGGCGGTCATCGCGCACGAGGGCGTGGCGCCGGAGCGGGCCGCCGAGCGCCTCGCCGCCGAGCCGGAGATGTCCGGCCGGGACCTCGCGACCGCCGTCTCGACCCCCGAACCGTACGAACTCGGGCCGCTCGATGGGTCGACCGAGCGCGGTCTCGTCCTCTGCCTCGACTACGGAGTGAAGACGCGCAGCCTCGACCTCTTCCGCCGCGAGGGATACCGCGTGCGCGTCGTCCCGTGCGACACCGACGCCGACGCGCTGCTCGCCGCCCGCCCGGACGGCGTCTTCGTCTCGAACGGACCCGGCGATCCGGAGGCGGTGCCGGGCGCGGTCGAGCGCATCCGCACCCTGAGCGACGTCGGCGTCCCCCTGTTCGGCATCTGCCTCGGACACCAGCTCATCGCGCGCGCCTTCGGGGGCACGAACTACAAGCTCCCCTACGGGCACCGGGGCGGGAACCACCCCGTGCTCAACCATGCCACGGGCGCCGTGGAGATCACCTCGCAGAACCATGGCTTCAGCGTGCTCGAGAAGGACGGGCGGATCGAGGGTGGCGAAGATCTCGAGATCACCCACCGGAACCTGAACGACGGCACCGTGGAGGGGCTGGTCCACCGCGAGCGGCCGGTCTTCGCGGTGCAGTACCACCCCGAGTCGGCTCCCGGACCCCACGACAGCCGGTACCTCTTCAACCGCTTCGTCGAGACGATGCAGAGTCACGGCAGCCCCGTCGCGGGTTGATCGGGCGCCGATGTGTTCTCTAGGTTGCGGCGGGCCTTCGCCCACGGATCCACACTTCACGGACCGTCGCGCCACGTGACCTACGATAAGCGAAACACGGTGATCGCCTTGCTGGCGCTGCTCGGCCTCTTCGGCGTGGGTGCGATCCTCTCCATCTGGTGGACGGTGGGGAATACGTCGTTTCTCGCGGGCGGGCGGGTCGCGGTCGTCCCGCTGCGGGGCGTGATCGAGGACGAAGCGGCGTTCACGAAGGCGCTCGACGGTTTTCGCGAAGATCCCGGCGTGCGCGCGTTCGTGATCGAGATCGAGTCCCCCGGAGGCACGGTGGGGGCCTCGCAGAGCATCTTCGAAGCGATCCGCGAGTTGCGGGACGACGACGACCGGCCCGTTCTCGCCTGGATGGGCGATGTGGGCGCCTCCGGCGGATATTACGCTGCGGTCGGGGCCGACAGCGTGTACGCGCTGCCCGGCACGATGACCGGATCCATCGGCGTCATCATGGAGTTCCCCAACGCCGAGGAACTCTTCCGCAAGGTCGGCGTCGACTGGGAGGTCGTGGCGAGCGGCGAGCACAAGGATCTGGGCGGCCTGGCCCGCGCCCTCTCTCCCGAGGGCCGCGAGATCCTCGAAGACGTCGTGGGCGACGTACACGAGCAGTTCGTCGAGGTCGTGTCCGAGAACCGGAACCTGGATCGGGAGACCGTCCTGGGGCTGGCGGACGGCCGGGTCTTTTCGGGCCGGCAGGCGAACGAACTCGGACTCGTCGACGGCCTGATGACGCTGTCCGAGACCATTGCGCTCGCCGGTCGGATGGCGGGTCTGGGCGCGGATCCGACGATCGTGCGGCCGCGCGAACCGACCCTCAGTCTGTTCGACCTGCTCGGCGGGCTGAGCATCGGCGACGCGCGGGCGTGGCTCGGGTCGCTGGCGCCCCTGCGTCCCGGTGCGCCGAGACTCCTCTTTGAACTGAGATAGCCGCTCCCGTCCCGGAGCGGAACGCAAATACACAGGATCGCTAACGCTCGGAGGAGAGGGAGAATGACGAAGGCGGATCTCATCGAACAGGTCCACGAGGCCATCGGCCCCGGCGTGACCAAGAGGGACTGTGCAGCGGTGGTCAACGCGTTTCTGAACGCGGTGAAGGGAGCCGTCGTGCAAGGCAACCACATCGAGATTCGCGGCTTCGGCACCTTCAAGGTTCGGGAGCGCCGGACCCGCATGGCGCGCAACCCGCGCACGGGAGATCCGGTCCGCGTGCCGAAGAGGAAGGTGCCCGTCTTCAAGCCCTCGCGTCTGCTGCGCGACGAGGTGGCGTCGAGCCTCGAGTGAGCCGGGGCGGACGGGTCAGCCGAAGAAGCCGGCGATCCGTTCCAGTCCCTCCTCCAGGACTTCCCGCTCCACCGCGAAGTTGAAGCGCAGGTGTCCCGGAGAGCCGAACGGCTCGCCCGGCATGCACGCCACCTGCGCGTCGGCGAGCAGCCGCTCCGCGACATCGAGCGACGCGGCGCCGCCGTCGGCGAGCCGCGCGTAGAAATACAGGGCGCCGTCGGGCGGGAAGGCGTCGATCCCGTCGATCTCCGCGAACCTCGCAAGCCCCAGTCCCCTGAGTCCCGCGAGCCTGGACAGGAGATTCTCGACGAACGCCTCCCGGTCAGCGCTCTCGCCGAGCGCGGCCGCGGCGGCGTGCTGGGAGGGGCCGACGGCCCCGGAGGTCGTCTGTCCCTGCAGATCGGCCATCTTCCGGACGACGTCCTCCGGCCCCACCGCGTACCCGATGCGGAACCCCGGCATGCAGAACGCCTTCGATACGCCGTCGAGCAGGATCGTCCTCTCCCCGCGCTCCGCGACGTCGAACACGGACGGGGACGGGGCCCCGTAGGCGAGCCGCCGGTAGATCTCGTCCGAGAGCACCCAGATCCCGTGCCGCTCCGCCCAAGCCAGGATCTCGCGCAGAAGATCCGGCGGGATGACGGCACCGGTCGGGTTTCCCGGGCTGTTGAGCATGAGCCCCCGGGTGCGCGTCGTGCGGGCGGCCTCGAGATCCTCGACCGTCGGCACGAACCCGCCCTCCCACGTCGTCTCCACGATGACCGGTTCCGCCCCCGCGAGCCGGACGATCGTCGTATAGCTCGGCCAGTACGGGGAAGGCACGAGCACCTCCTCGCCGCCGCCGAAGAGGGCGTAGCAGCAGTTGAAGAGCGACTGCTTCACGCCCGCGCTCACGATCACGGAGCCCGGATCCACCGTCTCGGCGGCCGTCGTCTCGCACAGATAGCGCGCGATCGCCTCGCGCAGTTCCGGCAGCCCCGACGTCGGGGGATATCCCGTCTTCCCCTCCTCGACCGCACGAATGCCGGCGCGGGCCGCGAAGGGCGGCGCGGGGTACTGCGGCTCGCCGGCCGAGAGGTCCACGACCGGAACGCCCGCGGCCCTCAGCTTCCGGGCCCGGGCGGCGAGCACAAGCGTCGCCGATGCCTCGAGCCGGGCGACGTTCGGGGAGAACTGCGTAAGGGGCACGATCAAGCGCTCTTGTCGAAAGGGGTGGGTCGGATTGAGAGAGGGCTGCTGCGCCCCTATCTTCGGCTGCTGGATGGTACGCGGGGAGAGACGATGACGACAGAGAGATGACGACAGAGACGGCAAGCGTGCTGGCCCCGGCGGACGTGTTGGCCGCCGTGCGGGATTTCTTTCTCGGGGACGACCGGATGGTCGACGCCTGGGTCGATACCGAGAGCGACACGCACATCGCCTTCTGCACCTTCAGGGGCAACCTCTCGGTTGCGGCCTTTCCCGATCCCGAGGGGCGCGATGGGACGCGGGTCCGCGTGACGACGCTGCGCGAGGAGGGGATCGTGCCGCGGCTCCTCGCCCACCTGCAGCTCGCGAGCGCCCGCCCATGACGGACCGGATCTCGGTTCGCACTCTCTTTTTCGGCGTGTACGGCGAACTCGCCGCGCGCAGGGAGGGGTCGGCGGAACTCGCGGCGGACAGTACCGTGGCGGACCTCGTCGACAGCCTGCGCGGGCCCGGCGGGCTCGACTGGCTCCCGGAGAGCGTGGTCGTCGCCGTCAACCAGAATTACGCGGAGGCCGGCACGACCCTGTCCGACGGAGACGAGGTCGCGCTCATCCCTCCCGTGGCCGGGGGCTGAGCCGGTGCCGCAGGGGTCGGCCGACCGCGTCCGGACGTGGATCACCCGCGAGAGTCTGGACGACTTCGCGCAGTTCGAGGATATTGTAGGGGAAGTCGGGTCCGTGGAGGACGGCGCGCTGCTCTTCTTTCAGGGGCGGGTTCGCCGGACGAACCGGGGCCGCGCGGTGTCTCGCCTCGAGTACGAGGCGTACGGGGAGATGGCGGAGCGGGAGCTGTCCGCCATCTGCCACGAGGCGCTGGAGCAGTTCGATGTAGGCTCCGTCGCCGCGGCCCACCGCGTGGGCGACCTCGCGCTGGGAGAGGTGAGCGTGGCGATCGCGGTCACGTCGGCACACCGCGACGACGGCTACCGGGCTTCGCGCTGGATTATCGAAACGATCAAGGTCAGACTGCCGATCTGGAAGCACGAGCATTACGAGAATGGCGAATCGCACTGGGTGGGAGCCCCGACGCCGGAAGCGGGGGCTTCGACCGGCGGTTCGCGGTTCGGCTAGGGAGGTCTGGTCAAGGGCGATCCGGTGGGTCCCGGGGCAGCCGGCCTCGGACGCGGGCGCCCAAATGGAGGAGGACGCCATGTTTAAAATGGTCCGCAACCTGCTGGTCGTCGCGATGATCGCGACGGTTTCGTTTGCCGGGGACTGTGGCGACGACGACGACAACATGATGATGCAGGAGGACGTCACGCTGATCGGCTAGCCGTCCTGGGCGAGGACTCCGCGCGGCGCGTCGGCTGCGCGGAGTCCCGCCACTCGCCGCTCCCGGCCCGGAGGGCGACGAGCTTCCCGCGCAAACCCTCACCAACGGTGCCATGAGAGATCAGTTCGGCCGCCGCATCCGGTACCTCCGGATCTCGGTCACGGACCGCTGCAATCTGCGCTGCACGTACTGCATGCCGGAGGAGGGGCTCGCGTGGATCCCCAAGCCGGAGATGCTCGCGTACGAAGAGATTGCCGAGATCGTGCGCCAGATGTCCGCGCTCGGGCTGGAACGCGTCCGGATCACCGGGGGAGAACCGCTCGTTCGCAAGGACCTGCCGGACCTCGTGCGCATGATCGCCGCGGTCCCGGGCATCGACGACATCTCGCTCTCGACCAACGCCATCCTCCTGCCGCGTTTCGCGACCGCCCTCAGGGACGCGGGGGTCGCGCGCGTGAACGTGAGCCTCGACACGCTCGACCGGGACGGGTTCGAGGAGATCGCCCGGCGGCCGGCGCGGCGTTTCGATGAGACGATGGAAGGCCTCCGTGCCGCCGAGGAGGCGGGCTTCGCTCCGATCAAGATCAACTGCGTCATCATGCGGGGCCTCAACGACCACGAGGTCGTGGACTTCGCCGAGATCACGCGGGAGCGGCCGTGGCACGTGCGCTTCATCGAACTCATGCCGGTGGGGGAGAACCTCCACCTCACCGACCGTTTCATCTCGACCGATGAAGTGCTCGACAGGATCCGCGCGATCGAGAATCTGATGCCGGACCCGGGACCGCGGGGGAACGGGCCCGCCGTCTACTACCGCTTCCCGGACGGCGCGGGGACCGTGGGCGTGATCACGCCCCTCTCCCACAACTACTGCGAACGCTGCAACCGGATGCGGCTGACCGCTGACGGGAAGCTCCGGACCTGCCTGTTCGGCGACCACGAGGTCGACATGAAGGGCCCGCTGCGCGAGACGGGCAGCATCGAGGCTGCGGTGGCGGAGGCGCTCGCCGGGAAACCGAAGCGCCATTACCTGGAGCTGGGCACGGCGGCCGGGAGCGGAGGGCTCGCGGCGCTGAGCCAGGTGGGGGGCTGATGACCTACGAGGAACGACTCCGACACCGGGACCTGATCGAGCGCGCGGCGGAGTTGCGCAGGCGGCTGGAACTCGAAGACGGCGATGCCCCCATGCGGCGGGAGGAGGGGCGGGAACTCGCGGCGATCCTCGAGGCGACGCTGCGCGAGATCGGCCCGGAGCGCTGGGACCGGGTGATGGAGATGGTCGCGAGCGAAGCCGCGCGCAGGGCGGGCGCGGCCCCGGCCCCGCTCTTCGACTGATCGGCGCCGGTTCGCCGCACCGCGGGCTCCTCGCGGCCGGGTGCCTGCTCGCCGGCCTGGGCGTCGTCGCCGGAGCGTTCGGCGCGCACTCGCTCGAAGGTCGCCTCTCCGCGGACGAACTCGCGATCTTCGACACGGCGGCCCGCTACCACATGCTGCACGCCCTCGGGCTCATCCTCCTCGGCCTCGCGGCGGCGCGCTGGCCGGATGCGGGGTGGCGGCGCCCCGGGCTCCTGATGCTGTGCGGCACGGCGGTCTTCAGCGGCACCCTCTACGTCCTCGCGCTGTCGGGCATGGGCTGGCTCGGCGCGATCACGCCGATCGGAGGCGTCGCGCTCATCGCCGCCTGGACCTGGGCCGGCTGGATCGCCCTCGCGCGTACCTGAGGCCCCGGCCCGGCGCCGCCCCTTGACGCCCGCGTAGGTTGACGCGGCGATAAACGGAACCGCGAGCGGCCGTCCCCCATAAACCGAGAGGTCCGATTGGCGATCAAGAGCGACGGCTGGATCCGGCGGATGGCGCGCGAGCACGGGATGATCGAACCCTTCGCCGACCGGCAGATCCGCGACGGCGTCATCTCCTACGGCGTCAGCAGCTACGGCTACGACATGCGCGTCGCGGACGAGTTCCGGATCTTCCACAACGCGCTCTTCCCGGTGGTCGACCCCAAGAAGTTCGACGAGCGCTCCTTCCTCGAATACTCCGGGGACGTCTGCATCATCCCACCGAACTCCTTCGCCCTCGCCCGCTCGATCGAGTATTTCCGCATCCCGCGGAGCATCCTCACCATCTGCGTGGGGAAGAGCACCTACGCGCGCTGCGGCCTCATCGTGAACGTCACGCCCTTCGAGCCGGAGTGGGAGGGGCACGTGACGCTCGAGATCTCGAACACGACCCCGCTCCCCGCGCGGGTCTACGCGAACGAGGGGATCGCCCAGGTCCTCTTCTTCGAGTCCGACGAGGTCTGCGAGGTCAGCTACGCGGACAAGGCCGGGAAGTACCAGGGCCAGACCGGCGTCACGCCGCCTAAACTCTAGCAGCCCGGATCCGCGGACAGCCCGGTGGCGAGTTCGCCGAGGAGGCGGGCGAGGAGTCGGGGGTGCTGTTCGGTCAGGACGTGGCCGCCATCCCTGCACACCGTGAAGTCGCAGCCGAGGCGGGAGGCGAAGCGCTTCGCCGCTTCGACCGGGATCCTCGGGTCGTGCGCCCCCGTCACGACGTGCGCGGCGATCGGACGTTGGGGCATGCGATCCTCCAACTCCGCCGGGCGCCAGTCGGCCAGGATGCGCAGGAGCGTCCGGGCCCGGTGCGAGCTTGCCCAGGGCCGCGCGTAGGCGGCGACCAGATCCGCGGGGGCCCGGAAGGCGGGACCGCACGCCCTCCGCAGCACCAGATGGCCGAGCGGCGCGTGCAGCGGCGCCAGCACGCCCCCGACGACCCGCCGCACCGCCGCATACCGCAGTAGCCGCAGCACGGATGGGCTCCGGATCTCCGGCGTGACCGGATTCGAGAGCAGGAGCCCGCCGATCCCCGGCTCCGCCCGCGCGAGCGCGAGCGCGATCGCGGCGCCCTGCGAGTGCCCGGCGACGACTCGCGGCCATGGACCGTCCGGCGCGAGCGCTCGCACAAGCTGGCGAAGCCGGCGCACCTCGTCGTCCAGCGTGTACGAGAGTCCCGGCTGTGCGTCCGAGACGCCCCGGCCCGCGAGGTCGGGGAGCCAGCACTCCCACCCCCGGTGCTCCTCGGCGAAGCGTTCGGCGACGGGCCGCCACGCGCGCCCGTGGGCACTGATTCCGTGCAGGAAGAGCACGGGGCGTCCCTGCCCCAGAATCGCGACGCGCACCGTCCCGTCGCCGATCGCGACATTACGCTCCTCGGACCGTCTCTCACTCACTCGCATCCCCTTGCTTCAGAAGCCAAATACCGCTTGCCGGTGGTACCCCTCCGCGATACCTTCGCGGCGCGGGAAAGTGAAGAAATTCACAAGCTCGCACGAGAGGAGCGAACCCCCTTGCTCGATCCATATCTCGGCATCCTGATCCTCGCGTTGGTCGGCGTGCTGAACGCGGCCGCGATGATGGGCGTATCGCACTTCGTGGGTTCCCGCCGGCCGACCGCGGTGAAGGCGAGCCCGTACGAGTCGGGGATTCCCCCGCTCGGGACGACGCGGGAGCGTTTCTCGGTCAACTTCTACATCGTGGCGATGCTCTTCATCGTCCTCGATATCGAGACGCTCTTCCTCATTCCGTGGGCCGCGATCTTCCGGGAACTGGGGATGGTCGGGTTCATGGAGATCACGGCGTTTCTGACCGTGCTCGGCGTCGGACTCGTATATGCCTGGAAGAAGGGGGCCCTCGAATGGGACTGAGAACGCTCGACGTGCTGCCGCCCGGCGCGCATCCCGAAGAGGGCAGGGTCGACACCGGCATCCCGCACAACTGGATGACGACGAAGCTCGACTACGTCATCAACTGGGCACGCCGCAACTCGCTGTGGCCCATGCCGTTCGGGACCGCCTGCTGCGCAATCGAGATGATGGCCTCCGCCGCGACCAAGTACGATATCGGCCGCTTCGGGATGGAGCGCATGTCCTTCAGCCCCAGGCAGGCGGACCTGATGATCGTCGCGGGCCGGGTGACCTACAAGCTCGCCCCGGTCCTGCGCCGGGTCTGGGACCAGATGCCGCAGCCCAAGTGGTGCGTGTCGATGGGCGCGTGCGCGAGTTCCGGCGGGATGTTCGACAACTACACGATCGTGCAGGGGATCGACACGATCGTGCCCGTCGATGTCTACGTCCCGGGCTGTCCGCCCCGGCCGGAAGGCCTCATCTACGGACTCCTGATGATCCAGGAGAAGATCAAGGGAGAGTCGCTCGCCGACCCCCGCGCGCGGGACGAGGCTCCGGAGGCGGTCGGACGCCCGAATCTGCCGCCGGAGACGATCGAACTCGTCGCCCAGCCCTTCGGCAACTCGACGAATCAGAACCGCATGAGCGGGCTCGGCCCGACCTCCGCGCTGTCCCGGTCTCGCGACCGGCGCGAACGCCGCCTGGAACACCGGGATTGACCGGGGCGCTCCGCCGTTGACGACCGCGACGACGACCGCCCCTCCGCGCCTGGTGCGGGTCGCGTCCCTCGACGGGGATGCGGCGAGCCATCCCTCGGTCCTCGCTCTCCGCGAGCGCTTCGGAGAGGGCGTGCGGAGCGTGGAGAGCGACGCGCTCGGCTATCCCGTCGTGTGGATCGACCCGGGCCTCAACGCGGAAGCGCTCCGCTTCCTCCGGGAAAGCCCCGATCAGGCGTACGACCTGCTCGCGGACGTCATGGGAGCGCACGCGGGCATCGGGGCCCCGATCCAGGTGTGGTACCAGCTTTGGTCCATGGCGCACGGCCGCCAGCTGCGGGTCGCGTGCGAGGTGCCGATGGACGACCTCGAGCTGGACACCGTCACCGACCAGTGGCTCGCCGCCGACTGGCTCGAGCGCGAGGTGTGGGACATGTACGGCGTGAGCTTCCGGGGTCACCCGGACCTGCGCCGCATCCTCATGCCGGAGAACTACGAGGAGGGGTTCCCGCTCCGGAAGGACTTCCCGCTCCGCGGACGCTTCAGCCGCTCCAGGCAGGTGAGCCGCGCGCTCTCCCGCGACCTCGTCGACATGTATGCTGTCGAGGAGCTGGAGATGGCGGGCTACGCCGTGACCGAGGACGGAGACGTACGGGCGCCGTCGGAGCAGACGGCCGAGAGCGGAGCACCGGACGGGTCGCCAACCGGAGCACCAGGCGGGATCCGCGACGTGAGCCCGGATGAGAAGCCCGAGGATGCGCTCGAGGGCGAACCCATCCTCATCAACATGGGACCGCAGCACCCCGCGACCCACGGCGTCCTCCGGCTCGTGCTCCAGCTCGATGGGGAGCGCGTCGTGCGCTGCTCCCCCCACATCGGGTACCTGCACACGGGCTTCGAGAAGACGTGCGAATACCGTGAATGGAATCAATGCGTCCCCTACACGGATCGCATGGACTACCTCGCGCCGATGCTCTACAACATCGGCTACGCCGGGGCGGTCGAAGCGCTCCTCGACGTCGAGATCACCGAGCGCTGCCGCGTCGTCCGTGTCATCCTCGGCGAGTTGAACCGCATCCTCGGCCACCTCCTGTGGCTGGGGACGACGGCGATCGACATCGGCGCCTTCTCCGTCTTCCTCTACACCTTCCAGGAGCGCGAGCGGATCTACAACCTGCACGAGGCGTACACGGGGGGCCGGATCACGACCTCCGTCACGCGGGTCGGCGGGATGATGGCGGATCTGCCCGTGGGCTGGACGGCGGCGGCGCGCGACTTCGCGGCGACCTTCCCGGAGACGCTGGACGAGGTCGAGCGGCTCCTGTCCCGCAACGCGATCTGGCAGGGCCGCACGATGGACATCGGCCTGCTCTCCGCGGACAGGGCGGTGAGCTACGGCGTCACCGGACCCACGCTCCGCGCGAGCGGCGTGGCCTACGACGTGCGGAAGGCGCGTCCCTACCTCGGCTACGAGGAGTACGACTTCGACGTGCCCGTGGGGACGACCGGCGACGTCTACGATCGCTATCTCGTGAGGGTGGAGGAGATGCGGCAGAGCGTCCGCATCATCGAACAGGCGCTGGACCGGCTCCCGGGCGGCCCGATCAACATCGACGACTACCGGATCGTCCTCCCCCCCAAGGGCGAGGCGATGGGGTCGATCGACACGATGATCTCGCACTTCAAGCTCGTGATGGAGGGCGTCCGCGTGCCGGCCGGCGAGACGTGGTATTCGATCGAGAGCTCGAAGGGCGAACTGGGGTTCGGGATCATCTCCGACGGCGGCACGAAGCCCGTCCGCTGCCGTTTCCGCGGTCCGTCGTTCATCAACATCGCGTCGCTCCCGGAACTCGTGAAGGGCGAACTCGTGGCCGACGTCGTCGCGATCAACGCCTCGCTCGACGTTGTGCTCGGAGAGATCGACCGGTGAGCCGGCGCATCCATCCCGCGGTGGTCCCCGCGCAGCCCTTCCAGTTGACGGCGAGGGAGACGTTCGACGGTCCCATCTTCGAGACGGAGGAGGGGAAGCACCGGCTGGAGGCGGCCCTCTCCCGCTATCCGACGAAGCAGGCGGCACTCCTCCCCATGCTCGGTTTCGTGCAGTCGGTGAAGGGGTGGATCGAACCCGCGGACATGGTCGAAGTCGCCGAGGCGCTGGACCTTACCCCCGCCTACGTCCACTCGATTGCGACCTTCTACACGATGTACAACAAGCACCCGGTCGGGCGTCACTTCGTCCAGGTGTGCACGAACATCTCCTGCCACCTGAACCGGGCCGAGGAGGTGCTGCACCGCTTCCTCGCCGAGACGGGGACGCGGGAGGGCGAGGTCTCGGCGGACGGTGAGTTCACCGTGATCGAGGCGGAATGTCTCGGCGCGTGCGGCTTCGCGACGGTCGTGCAGGTCAACGACCGCTACCTCGAGGATGTGACGCCGGACTGCGTGCCCGAGATCGTGGAGAATCTGCGCGGGACGCGAAACGGCGGGCCGGACGCGGGAGGCGACGCATGAGCTTCCCGCACGGCAGCGACCTCGAGACGACGACGCGCCTTTCGCGGCACCAGGGCGAGGCCGAAGCGCGCACGCTCGAAGGATGGCGCGCCCGGGGCGGCTACGAGGCGCTCCGGCGCTCGCTCGACATGTCCCCAGCCGAGATCACCGAGGTCGTGAAGGCATCCGGCCTCCGGGGCCGCGGCGGCGCGGGCTTCCCGACGGGCCTCAAGTGGAGCTTCATGCCGAAGGACGACGGCAAGCCGCACTACCTGTGCTGCAACGCGGACGAATCCGAGCCGGGCGCCTTCAAGGACCGCGAAGTCATCCGCTGGACGCCCCACCTCCTCATCGAGGGCTGCCTGATCGCGTCGCGCGCCATCGGGGCGGAGCACGCCTACATCTACGTGCGGGGCGAGTTCTTCGAGGAGACGCAGGTTCTGAACGCCGCGGTCGTCGAGGCGTACGAGAACGGCCTCGCGGGGGAGGGGATCCTGGGCTCGTCGTGGTCGTGCGACGTGACGATCCACGCCGGGGCCGGGGCGTACATCGCCGGCGAGGAGACCGGCCTCATGAATTCGCTCATGGGCAACCGCGCGGAACCCTGGGCGAAGCCGCCCTTCCCGGCGCAGGCGGGGGCGTTCGGAATGCCGACGACGGTGAACAACGTCGAGACGCTCGCCGCGGTCCCCATGATCCTGGAGAACGGCGCCGACTGGTACCGGCAGTGGGGGAGCGAGGAGTCGCCCGGCACGAAGCTGTGGAGCTGTTCGGGCCACCTCGTGCGCCCCGGCAACTACGAGTTCGCGCTCGGCCTGCCGCTGAGCGACATCATCTTCGACGCCTGCGGCGGCACGCCCTCGGGCAAACCCGTGAAGGCCGTGATCCCGGGCGGGTCGTCCACGGCCTTCCTGACCGGAGACGAACTCGACTGCGCGACGACGTACGAGGGGCTGGCCGAGGCGGGAAGCGCGCTCGGCACCGCCTCGCCGATCGTGATGGACGAGGACACGGACATCGTCGCGGCGATGCGGCGGATCGCGCAGTTCTACGCGCACGAGTCGTGCGGCCAGTGCGTGCAGTGCCGCGAGGGCACGTCGTGGGTCGTCCGCATCCTGCAGCGCATCGAGGCGGGGGACGGACGCCCGGCGGACATCGACACGCTGTACGAGCTGTGCGAGCAGATGACGGGACGCACGATCTGCGTGCTGGCGGACAGCGTCGTGTTCCCGCTCGAGTCCTCGCTCGACAAGTTCCGGGCCGACTACGAAGCGCGGATGAAGCCGACCCTGGTCGCGGCGGGGTGACGCATGGCGGGTGAGGATGGCCGAGATGGCTGAGAACGGGGCGAAGGCGACGGTTACGCTCGAGATCGACGGGGTCGAGGTCACGGTCCCGAGCGGCACGCGCGTCATCGAGGCGGCGGAGCACGTGGGCGTCGTCGTGCCGCGCTACTGCTACCATCCGGGCATCCCCACGCGGCCGGCGCAGTGCCGCATGTGTCTCGTGGAGGTCGAGGGACGGCCGAAGCTCGAGCCCTCGTGCACGCTGCAGGCGGCCGACGACATGGTGGTGAACACGGCGAGCGACACGGCGCGCACGGCCCGCCAGTCGGTCATCGAGTTCCTCCTCGTCAACCACCCGCTCGACTGCCCGATCTGCGACGCAGCGGGGCAGTGCATGCTCCAGGACTACGCCTACGTCACGAACCAGCTCGAGAGCCGGGTCGACGAGCCGAAGCGGATCATGGGGCGGGATCGTATCTCGGACGACATCCTCTACTTCGCAGACCGCTGCGTGATCTGCACGCGCTGCGTGCGCTTCATGCGGGACGTGGCGGAGGACGATTCGCTCATCGTCGCCCAGCGCGGAGACAAGGCCTATATCGACACCTTCCCCGGCCGCGAACTCGACAACCCCTTCCAGGGGAACATCGTCGACGTGTGCCCGGTCGGCGCCCTCGTGCACGAGGACTTCGTGTTCAAGGCGCGGTCGTGGGACATGGACGCGGCGGCGAGCGTGTGTCCGGGGTGTCCCACCGGCTGCAACGTCACGATCGACACGAAGGAGAACCAGATCGTGCGCGTGAAGCCGCGGCACAACGCGGCCGTGAACTCCTGGTGGATGTGCGACTACGGGCGCAAGCACCTCGTGATGACGAACCGCGGCGTCCGGGCCGAACTCCCCCTCATCCGCGCCGGTGGCGGGGACGGGGACGGCGGCGAGCTGCGGCCGGTGGACTGGGCGACCGCGCTCGACTGGGTGGCGGAGAAGATCGGCACGCTCGGCGCGCCCGGCGGGAGCGCGGTCGTCTCCCCGGACGCCTCGAACGAAAACCTGTTCTACCTCCGGACGCTCCTCGACCGGCTCGGCGTCGGAGACGCCGACTTCCGGGTCCCGCAGGGCGAGACCGCCGAACTCCCGACGGTGCCGACGCTCAAGCTGAGGGCGGACCGCGCCGCGAACGCGATCGGCGCCGGGTTCTTCGGCGGCCGCAGCGTGGACGGTCCGCCCAACGGCTCGGCGGGCGGCGCGCTCGTCGTGCTCGATGACGAACTCGAGGGGGCCGGCGAGGACTTCGGCGCTTCGGCCGACTTCTTCCTCTATCTCGGCACGCGGCTCCCCGGCGCGGCGCGCAACGCGGATGCGGTGCTCCCGATCGCGACCTTCGCGGAGATGGACGGCACCTTCACGAACTTCGAGGGCCGCGTGCAGCGCTTCCACCAGGCGCTGAGGCCGCCCGGCCTGGCCCGCCCGGCCTGGATGGTGCTGAGTCGCGTGCTCGCCCGCCTGGGAGACGGCGAGGCCGTCGACGACGTGCGCGGCGCGTTCGAGCGGATGGCGGCGCAGGCTCCCGCCTTCGCGGGCTTGACGTGGGACGGGATCGGGCTCAAGGGCGCCCCGGCCGCCGGCTCGGCCGCCGAAGCCGCCGGCGTCGCCGGTTCGGCGGAGGCCGGCGCGTGAACCCGGTCACCGGCGGCGCCTTCGTCCTCGCCACCGTGGGGAAGGTCATCCTCTTCTTCTCGGTGCTGATGCTCGCGGTCATGCTCGCCACGATCTTCGAGCGCAAGGTGTGCGGCTTCATGCAGGACCGGAGCGGCCCGAACCGCGTCGGTCCGTGGGGACTCCTCCAGGTCATCGCCGACGGGCTCAAGAATCTCCTGAAGGAGGAGACGATGCCGGCGCAGGCCGTCCGGCCCTTCTTCCTCCTCGCGCCCGTCCTCGGGATCCTGCCGGCCACGATCCTCTTCGCCGTCATCCCCTTCGCCTCCCCCCTGCCCACGCAATGGGGGCTCGTGGAGATGATCGTGGCGGACGTGCCGATCGGCTTCCTCTATGTGCTCGCGATCGGCTCGATCGGCGTGTACGGCGTCGCGATGGGCGGCTGGGCTTCCGGGTCGAAGTACTCGCTGCTCGGCGGACTCCGAGGCTCCGCGCAGATGGTGAGCTACGAGGTCGCGCTCGCGCTCAGCCTCGTCCCGCTCATCCTCCTGACCGGGGACGTGCGCGCCCCCGAGATCGTCTCGATGCAGCAAACGTTCACCGCCGGGCCCGCGACGTACGCGACGTGGTTCATGTTTCCGCTCCTCGTCGGCCTCTTCTTCTTCTTCGTTTCGGGGCTCGCGGAGACGAACCGCCTCCCCTTCGACCTTCCGGAGGCGGAGGCCGAACTCATCACCGGATACCACACGGAGTATTCGGCGATGAAGTTCTCGATGTTCATGATCGGCGAGTTTGCGCACGTGATCACGGTCGCCGCGCTCGTCACCGTCTTCTTCCTCGGCGGGTGGGACATCCCGTTCTGGCAGGGGGACAATATCCGCGTACTCTCCGACGGGACGGTGATCGGAGAGCCGACGTGGTGGAAGACGCTGCTCACGCTCGGCGCCTTCGGTGTGAAGACGTCGCTCCTCGTGCTCGTCTTCGTCTGGATTCGGTGGACGCTGCCGCGCTTCCGCTACGACCAGCTCATGGATCTGGGCTGGAAGTTCATGCTGGAAGCGGTGACGGTCTACATCCTCGTCATCGCCTTCGTGATCCTCGGAATCGAGGCGGTCGGGATCCCGGCCGGCGGCTGGTACGCGTTCGTTCTCTTCCTCGTGAATCTTGCGCTCGCGGGGGTTCTCTTCTTCGCCATGGACCGGGGGACGCTGATCCGCGGCGGGGCGAAGGGGGCGAAGCCGGCCGGCGGCGACGCCGGGGAAGGTCAGGGAGGGTAAATGCCTGGGGACGTGAAAGTTGTGGAGCGGCCGCGCGCAGAGAGTTCGTACGTGCGGGCGGCGGCGAAGGGGATGTCGATCACCATGCGGCACCTCCTGAGCCCGAACAAGAAGACGCAGCAGTATCCCGACGAGAAGTGGGAACTCGCGCCGCGGACGCGCGGGACGCACCGCATGGCGGTGCACGAGGATGGACGGGCGAAGTGCGTGGCCTGCGGCCTGTGTCCGACCGTCTGCCCCGTGAACTGCATCAAGCTCGTGCCGGCGGAGGACGAGAGCGGCGAGCGCTACGCGGCGATCTACGAGATCGACGAGTTCCGCTGCATCTTCTGCGGCTACTGCCAGGAGGTGTGTCCCGTCGAGGCGATCCACCTCGGCGTGCACTACGAGAACGCGGAGTATTCGCGCGAACGCTGGGTGTACGACCTCGAGCGACTCGTCGAGCAGGAGCACGACGTGACCGCGCTGTGGGATCCTCAGGACCCCGCGTCGCAGTGATGCCGCGATGATCCAGGACTTCCTCTTTCAGGCCTTCGCGGCGAGCGCGATTCTGGGCGCGGTGATCATGGTCACGCGCCGGAATCCCGTCTCCGCCGTGATCTTCCTGGTCGGCGTGTTCTTCGCCACGTCGGGCATGTTCCTCATGCTGGACGCGCACTTCATCGCGGCGATCAACGTGATCCTGTACGGCGGGGCCATCATGGTCCTCTTCCTCTTCGTCCTCATGCTCCTGAACCTGGGGCACGCGGATTGGCGCGACCTGCGGGGGCCCGTCGGAGGGCTCATCGGCGGCTCGATCTCCATCGCCTTCCTCGGTGTCCTCACGCGCCTCTTCGTGGGGGGCACGGACTCCCGGCCGGTCGTGGAGATCGCGGGCAGCGCCCTGCGCGAGGCGGCGGCCGAGCAGGGCGTCGTCGGCGTCGTCGCCCGGCCGCTCTTCACGGAGTACACGATCGTGCTCGAGGTCACCGGCGTGCTCCTGCTCGTGTCCATCGTGGGGACGATCCTGCTGGCGCGGAGGGAGCGCACATGAGCGAGGCCGGCATGGCGGGCGCGCTCGGACTGAACGGACTCATCGCCCTCTTCGTGAGCGCGATCCTCTTCTCCATCGGCGTGATCGGGGTCCTGCTGAGGCGCAACGCGATCATCGTCTTCATGTGCGTCGAACTGATGCTGAACGCCGCGAACCTGTCGCTCGTCGCCTTCTCGCGCATGCACGGGATCGAGGGACAGATCTTCGTCTTCTTCGTCATGGCCGTCGCCGCGGCCGAGGCCGCCGTGGGGCTCGCGATCATCATCGCGATCTTCCGGCACTATGAAGTCGTGGACCTCGACCGCTTCCGGCTCCTGAAGTGGTGAGCCTCGCCGCCCTCGCGGGGCAGGAGGGGGCGGGAGCCGGGTTCCATCCGGTGCTCCCGTGGCTCATCCTCGCCCTCCCGCTCCTCGGCGCGGCGGTGAACGGCCTCGGCGCCTTCCTGTGGCGCGACGACAAGCGGATCCCGACGATCGTCGGCCCCGCGGCGCTGCTCGGGAGCTTCGCCGTCGTCCTCGTGAACTTCATCGGGATGAGCGGCGCGGAGCTGCACGGCGCGGAGGTTGTCCGCCTGTGGAGCTGGATCGTGTCCGGAGACCTCAGCATCGGGGTCGACCTCCAGTTCGACCAGCTCTCGATGCTGATGTGCATGATCGTGACCGGCGTCGGGAGCCTGATCCACATCTATTCCGTCGGCTACATGCGCGACGACCCCGGCTATTCCCGCTATTTCTCGTATCTCAACCTCTTCGTCTTCTTCATGCTCGTCCTCGTCCTGGGGGCCAGCTTCCCGCTGATGTTCGTGGGATGGGAGGGCGTGGGGCTCTGTTCGTACCTGCTCATCGGCTTCTGGTACGAGAATCGGGAGTACGCGAACGCGGGGAAGAAGGCGTTCATCATGAACCGGATCGGCGACGCGGGCTTCCTCGTCGCCATGTTCCTCGTCTTCATGGCCTTCGGGACGCTGGACTTCGTTCCCGTCCTCGCGGCGGCGGAGGGGACGCTCGCGTACGGCGGCGCGCTCGTGACGGGGATCACGCTCCTCCTCTTCCTCGGCTGCACGGGGAAGTCGGCCCAGATCCCCCTTCACACCTGGCTTCCGGACGCCATGGCGGGTCCGACACCGGTCTCGGCGCTCATTCACGCGGCGACGATGGTGACGGCGGGGGTCTACCTCATCGCGCGCACGAGCGTCCTGTTCGCCCTCTCGCCCGTCTCCCAGGGGGTGGTGGCGGCGGTGGGCGCGGGGACGGCGCTCTTCGCGGCCTCGATCGCGATCCGGCAGTACGACATCAAGAAGGTGCTCGCGTACTCCACGATCTCGCAGCTCGGCTACATGTTCCTCGCCGTCGGGGTGGGGGCGTTCACGGCGGGCGTCTTCCACCTGATGACGCACGCCTTTTTCAAGGCGCTCCTCTTCCTGGGCGCGGGGGCCGTGATCCACGCGGTGCACCACGCGTGGGCGCACGGCGACGACCACGGAGACGGGCACGGCGACGTGCACCACGGCGACCCGAACGACATGCGGAACCACGGCGGGCTCCGGAAGTTCATGCCCCGCACCTTCGTCTTCATGTGGGTCGCGACGCTCGCGATCGCGGGCGTGCCGCCGCTGGCCGGGTTCTTCTCGAAAGACGAGATCATCTGGTACTCGGGCGCCTACGGATACCCGATCCTATGGGGCGTGGCGCTCGCGACGGCGCTTCTCACGGCCGTGTACATGGCCCGCCTCATGGTGATGACCTTCCACGGCGGGAACCGAACGTTTGGCCACAGGGGGGCCGCGGAGGCCGGCCGGCGCCTGCACGAGGTGCCCGCCGTCATGTGGGCGCCGCTCGCCGTCCTCGCCGTCCTCTCCGTCGTCGGAGGATGGGCAAACATCCCCGAGGCGCTGCCGCTCCTCCCGACCGTCGAGTGGCTGCACCACTGGCTGGAGCCGGTGTTCGCGCCGGCGATCGCCGTCAAGGAGGCGCACGGCTTCTCCCCCGAGTACCGGTCGCCCGTCGGGGGCGGCGAGGCGCTGTGGGCGGGGATCTCCGCGGCGATCGCGATCGCGGCCGTCGTCGGGACCGTCCGCGCCCTGTCGCCGAAGCCGGTGCCGACGGAGGCGGAGGCGGTGGCGCCGACCGGGTTCGCCCGCGTGCTCCACGACAAGTGGTACGTGGATGAACTGTACGACCGCGCGATCGTCCGGCCCTCGCTCGCCCTGTGGCGCGCCTGCTGGCGGATCGTGGACGCGGGCATCATCGACGGCGCCGTGAACGGGGCGGGGCGCGCCGCCCGCCTCCTCGGCTGGGCCGGGGGACAGCTCCAGACGGGCCGCGTGACGACCTACCTCGTCGCCTTCATGCTCGGGGCGCTGCTCGTCCTCGGGGTGCTCTCATGATGGCCCTCTACGACGGGCACTGGATCCTGACGGCGCTCGTGCTCCTCCCCCTCGTCGGCGGCGCGGCCTGCCTCGTGGTGCCGGAGGCGCGCGCGAAGACCGTCGCGCTCGCGACGACACTCGTCCTGTTCGCGCTCTCGCTGCCGCTCTTCTGGACCTTCGACACGGCGGAGCCGGGATTCCAGAATCTCGTCTCCATCCCGTGGATCGAGGCGTGGGGGATCTCGTACGCGGTGGGGCTGGACGGGATCTCCATCCTCATGATCCTGCTCACGACCTTCACGATGCCGCTGGCGGTGGCGGGCTCCTTCTCCTACATCCGGCGCCGGGAGCGCGCCTTCTACGCGATGCTCCTCTTCCTCACGACGGGGATGATCGGCGTCTTCGTCGCCCTCGATCTCTTCCTGTTCTACGTGTTCTGGGAGATCATGCTGATTCCGATGTACTTCCTCATCGGGGTCTGGGGCGGGGAGCGGCGGATCTATTCCGCCGTGAAGTTCTTCCTCTACACGGCGGTGGGCTCGCTCCTGATGCTCGTCGCGATCGTGACCCTCGCGTGGATCTTCCAGGACGGCTCCGGGGCGTGGAGCTTCGCCTATGAGGATCTCGTGTCGCTCGAACTCGCGCGGCGCGCGCAGCTGTGGCTCTTCGCGGGGTTCGCGCTCGCGTTCGCGATCAAGGTGCCGCTCTTCCCGTTCCACACGTGGCTGCCCGACGCGCACGTGGAGGCCCCGACGGCGGGCTCCGTGATCCTGGCGGGGGTACTGCTCAAGATGGGCGTGTACGGCTTCCTTCGCTTCGGGCTCCCCTTCTTCCCGGCCGCGGCGACGGACCCCGTGGTCGTGAACGCGATGCTCGTGCTGGGGCTCATCGGGATCCTCTACGCGGCCTGGGTGGCGGCGGTCCAGCCGGACGCGAAGAAGCTCATCGCCTATACCTCGGTCGCCCACCTCGGCTTCGTCGTGCTCGGCGTGTTCGGACTCACGACCCAGGGGATCGAGGGCGGCATCCTCCAGATGGTGAACCACGGGATTTCGACGGGGGCGCTCTTCCTCCTCATCGGGATGCTGTATGAGCGGCGCCACTCGCGGGCGATCGCGGACTTCGGCGGCATCGCGAAGGTGATGCCGGTGTTCGCCTTCGCGCTCGTCGTCGTCGCGCTGTCTTCCGTCGGGCTTCCGGGGACGAACGGCTTCGTCGGCGAGTTCCTGATCCTCGTGGGGACGTTCCGGACGCACCCGTGGATCGCCGCCATCGCGACGACCGGCGTGATCTTCGCGGCCTGCTACATGCTGCCCATGGTGCAGCGCGTCCTCTTCAACCGTCTCGATCGGGAGGAGAACCGCGCGCTCACCGACGTGAACCGCCGGGAGCGGCTGATCCTCGCCCCGCTCCTCGCGCTGATCCTGCTCATCGGCGTGTGGCCGGGCCCCTTCCTGAACCGGACGAGGGCATCCGTGGAGGCGCTCATCGAGCACGTGGAGACACGCTCGGCAAGCGTGCCCGCCGCGGAGCCCGTGTCCGTCGAGCCCGTGTCCGTCGAGCCCGTGTCCAGCGACGCCGTGTCCGTCGACGCCGTTTCCATCGAGGCCGCGTCCGTCGAGGCCGGGGGAGGGGAGTGACGTGAGCCACTGGGTCGCGCTCCTGCCGGAAGTCGTCCTGTCGCTGGCGGCGATGTTCATCCTCATGCGCGACGCCTTCGTGCGCCCGGGCGGGGGCGGCGCCGGCGGCGATCGGATGTCCGTG
>JAJDUL010000058.1 GCA_022826685.1 Gemmatimonadota bacterium
CTCCACACCACGGGCGCTGTCGTCACGGAGGCCATGCACTTCCTCGCCCGCTCTCGCCTCGGCCCCTCGGCGCTCGCCGACTTCGTCGCGTACAGCGACATGCGCGTCCACGACGCATGCCAGCCTCGCGGGGTCACGAACGCCGCGCTCGTGATGGATCGCTACGCGGACACGCCGATGGACTTCGCCGACGCCACGCTCGTCCTTCTCGCGGAGCGACTCGGCGTGTACGAGGTGTTGACTCTCGACCGTCGGGGGTTCCGCACCTACCGCACGGACGATGGTCGACCGTTTCAGCTCATCCTGGATCAGACGGGAATCCGGCCATGATCGAGTACGGAGGATACACCGGCGTCTTTGACTACGACGCTTTTATCGCCTGCATGTGGGTAAAAATGCGGTCATTTTACCCAAAGGCGGTTTCGGAGAGGATCTGGTCGAGGTTGGAGACGAGCAGGTCTGCGTCGGCCTCGGAGAAGACGAGGGGCGGCTTCATCTTGATCACGTTGTGGTCCGGGCCGTCGGTGCTGAGCAGGATGCCGCGGTCGCGCATGCGCTGGACGGCGGCGTCGGCGAGGTCGGCGGCGGGTTCGAGGTCGTCCCGCTCCTCCTCCCGCACGAACTCGATGCCCGTGAACAGGCCGCGGCCCCGGGCGTCGCCCACGGGGCGGTGACGGTCGCGCAGGTGTTCGAGGCCCTTCAGAAGGCGCCTTCCGACGTTGGCCGCGTTCTCCCGTAACCCCTCCTCTTCGATCACGTCGAGGACGGCGAGGCCGATGGCGCAGGAGACGGGGTTTCCGCCGTAGGTGTTGAAGTATTCCATCCCGTTGGCGAAGGACTCGGCGATCTCGCGCGTCGTGACGACGGCGGCGAGGGGATGGCCGTTCCCGATCGGTTTGCCGAGAGTGACGATGTCGGGGACGACGCCGTGCTCCTCGAAGGCCCAGAAGTGCGACCCCACGCGGCCGAAGCCGACCTGCACCTCGTCGGCCACGCAGACCGCGCCCTGCTCGCGGGCCACGGCGTAGGAAGCCGCGAGGTACCCGGCCGGGAGCGGGATCTGTCCGCCGCAACTGAGGATCGATTCGTGGAAGAAGGCGGCCGCGCCGGGCGGGCGGTCCTCGAACCACGTGGGCTCCGTCTCGAGTGCCCGCGCCGCCTCGCCGACATGGGCCGCGTACAAGGGGGCCACCTCCCGTTCCGGCCCGCGGTGGATGCCCCGGAACAGGTCCGGCATGGGCGCCATCCGGACCCAGGGCCGGAGTCCCTTCCCGCCGGGGCCGTTGAACTTGTAGGGGCTCAGGTTGACGACGGAACTCGAGTTGCCGTGGTACGCCCCGTCGAGGACGACCGCGCCCACCTTGCCGGTGTGCGTGCGCGCCATGCGCAGGGCGAGTTCGTTGGCCTCCGTGCCGGAGCACACGAGGAAGCACACGTCGAGCGGGGACGGGAAGAGGGCCGCCAGCCGCTCCGTGTATTCGAGGATGGTCTCGTGCAGGTAGCGCGTGTTGGTGTTGAGCGCGGTCATCTGGCGGCGGGCCGCCTCGTTCACGCGCGGGTGCGAGTGTCCGACGTGGGCGACGTTGTTCACGCAGTCGAGGAAGGGCTGGCCCTCGATGTCGTAGAGCCGTGCGCCCCGCCCCCGGACGATGTGGAGCGGCCGCCTGTAGGAGAGACTCAGGGAGGGCCCCAGCCGGCGGTTCCGGTCCTCGACCAGGTCCGCGTGGCTGCGGGGTCGCGGCGCCACCGCCTCGCCCGGGAGTTGGAGCAGGTGGTTCGGGTCGGGGCTCACCGCCGTCCAGACGCCGCGGGCGCTCGGGGCGGCGACGCCCGGGAAGGTGTCCTCGTAGCCGAGCGCGTCGACGAATATCTGGAAGTGAAGGTGCGGGGCCCAGTCGCCGTTGCCCGGCGGGGCTCCGATCCAGCCGATCGTGCGGCCGGGTTCCACGGCCTCGCCGACGGCGACCGCAGACAGCGATTCGGGCGACAAATGTCCGAACAAAGTGCGAAAGCGTACGGGCTCGGCCGCCGCGGCTCCCCCTCCCTCCGCGGCTCCCCCTCCCGCCGGGTCCTCCAGTTCGTGCTCGAGAATGATCGTGGGGCCGTAGTCCAGGCGGTCGGCGTTGTCGTGCACGGACACGACGCGACCCCCGAGCGGCGCGCGGACGGGCGTCCCCGGATCCGCGAACAGGTCGACGCCGAGGTGGACGGTGCGCCACTCGTCCATCTCGTTCCCCGGCGCGCGGAAGGCTTCGCCGGTGTACCACCAGCGCACCTCGTCGTAACGGCCGATGCCGACCGCCGCGCCCGCGTCCCGCATCTCGTCGAACAGCCGCTGCGAGAACGCGGAGTGATCCGTGGGATCGAACGTCCCGCCGTCATCCCCCGACTCCACGCTCAGGTCGAGCGTGACCGTGGGAGCCGTGCGCGGATCGGGGTCGAGCACGGGCGCGGCGCCCGGGGCCGCGCGCTCCAGCGCCGCGATGACCCGAGCGGTCGAGGGGCAGGGCGCGTGCCCGCAGGCCTCCCGCAGCCGGCAGCGCCCCAGGTTGGGGGGTGTCGCGTCCAGCCGTTCGAGCACCTCCCAGGCGGGGGCCTGGCTCACGAGCAGGTACTCGTTGTCCGGCTCCTGCGCACCCCGGACAGACGAGACGGTCACGCTCAGGGCCAGCCGCAGCCGTGCGAGTTCGTACACGACGTCGGCCTCGGCCTCCCGGAGTTCGTACTCGGCCGCGTAGCCCCGGGCGACGTCGCAGAAGGCGCCGAGCGGATCGCGTGTGCCGAGGCCGGCGTAGGCGCAGGCGACCGCCAGGTCGGCCACCGTCCAGGAGCGGATCGCGTCCCCGAAGTCCAGCACGCCGACGAGTTTCGGCGCGCCGTCGAGAATCCTCGCGGGATCGACGTGGATGTTGGCCGGGTTCGCGTCGTTGTAGATCGGGCTTTCCCGGAGTTCCGGGCGGCGCGGCGCGACGACGTCGGCGTACCGTTCCAGGATGCGGGAGAGGATCGCCCGGCGCCCCGGATCCCGGATCGCGGCCAGGTTCTCCGCGATGAGCGCCGCGGCGCCCCGCAGGTCCCAGATCATAGGCCGGTCCTCGATCGCGGCCCGGTCCGCCTCCGGCCCCGAGGTGAGCGAGTCATCCAGGATTCCGATCATGCGCCCGATCTGGCGCCGGAGTTCAGGTCCGTGCGGCCGGTATCGGTCGAGGGACACTCCGGGCACGGGATCCAGGAAGCGGACGAGGTGGGCGCGGCCGTCCAGCGTCCGTTCGATCAACGACTCGCCGCCAGGGGTGGCCCGCCAGGTCGGCAGCCGGTAACAGGACTGGGACGCGAGACAATCGAGGATGGCCGCTTCGGCCCCCAGCACCGACCTGCGCTCGAGCGCGTTCGAGACCTTCAGATAGCCGTGGACTCCCGCCCCGCCCGAAGTCCCGCCCCGGATCTCGAACACCCGGTCGCGCTCGCTGGCGCACTCGCGGGCCGTTCCGCGCACGCCCCAGAGCTTCCGGACGAGCCCGGCCGCTTCTCCTTCCGAGAGCGACGGTCTCCCGGCCGCGTATCCGGCGTCGAGCGTTTCCATGATGGGCGAAGCTCCCACCCCGCAAAGGTCCGGTCAACCACCGGATATTGCCGTCTGCGCCGGTCGAAACGAGCTTGCGGGCCCCCGGTCCAATCGCTTCGGCACATGCTTTGGCACATGGAGGAGAACGATGTCGCTCCGCTCCGGATTCCTGGCCCTTGCTTCCGTCCTCGTCCTGGGCGTCGCGGGCTCGCCGCCTCTCCACGCGCAGGAGCGCGTGTACGCGGTCGCTTCACCGGCTGAACTGGAACTCGAGGTCGGCGCGTCCTTCCAGCTCAGCGCGGAGATCCAGGGGACCGCGGAAGAAGGCGCCGCCTCGGAGGTGCGCTGGTTCGCGGCCGACGATGGGGTGACGGTCACGGCCGAGGGGATGGTGACCGCGGTGCGGCCGGGCGAGTCCCGCGTGGCGGCGATGTTCCGCGGCCAGCCGAGTTGGGTCCGGATCGTCGTCCCCCGCCTCGCAGCCGACCGGATCGAGGCCCGCGTCGCCGGCCCCGTCTACGCGGGCGCGACGGCCGCCCTCGATGCCGCCGCCTGGACGGCGATGGGCGCCGCCGTGGAGGACGTCGAGTTCGAGTTCGCCTCGGCCGATCCCGCCATCGCGACGGTGGACAACGCGGGGCGCGTCCTCGGCCACGGGCCCGGGCGGACCGTCCTGACCGTCTCCGCCGGAGCCGCCGCGACGGAGGTCGAGGTCACGGTGCGGCCGAACCCGGCCGAGGACTACGAACTGGTGGCTTCCGGGGATGTGAGCGCGCTTTCGACGGGAGATGTCGCGGCGTTTCGGCTGCTCGGCCGCGACGCCGGCGGGGCCGAAGTCGCCCTCGCGCCGCTGTGGAGCGTCACGCCGAGCGGGGCGAGCGTCGAACCCGTCGACGGACGCGGACTCTTCGTGGCGGAGGAGCCGGGCACCTATCACGTGACCGCGATTGCGGGCCCGGCCATCGCCCGGACGGTCTCCGTGCGCGTCGGCCCCCGCCGCCACACGGCCCGACTCGAACTCGTGGGAAGCGGGATCACGTCCACGCACCGGGCCGGCGACACGTGGGTGTTCGAGGGGGTGGACGGACGCGACTACGCCTACCTCGGCACCTTCTACCACGACTGGATGAAGGTGTGGGACGTGACGGACCCCGCGCAGCCGGTCCTCACCGACTCCATCCAGCTCGATGCCCGCCGCATCAACGATGTGAAGATCCACCCCAACAACCGCCTCGGGATCGTCACCCGTGAAGGGGCCTCGAGCCGGCGCAACGGGATCGTCCTCCTCGACCTCTCGAATCCCGCCCATCCGGAGATCCTCTCCGAGTACACGGACACGGTGACGGGGGGCGTGCACAACGTGTGGATCCTGGGGGACGAAGATCTCGTCTACGCCTGCCATAACGGCACGAGCGAGATCGTCATCATCGACATATCCGATCCCGCGAACCCGCGCGAGATCAACCGCTGGGTACACGACGAACCGGTCCGCAGCCTGCACGACGTCATCGTCCAGGACGGGTACGCCTACGCCTCGTTCTGGAACGAGGGCATCTATATCCTCGACGCGGGCGCGGGCACGCACGGGGGCACGGCCCGCGATCCGAAGCTCGTCTCGCGGTGGGTGTCGGGGCAGGGGAACACGCACGTCGCGTGGCGGCACGGCAGGTACCTGTTCGTCGCGGCCGAGATCTACCCGTCCGACTGGGATGCGAACGCGCTCGGGCCGATCGAGGCGCGGGGATACGTGGAAGTGCTCGACATGACGGACATGGACGACCCGGTGAAGGTCGCCCACTACACCGTGCCGGAAGCGGGGGCCCACAACCTGTGGAGCGACGACCGCGACCGACTCTACGTCGGTTACTACCAGGCAGGGCTGCGGGTGCTGGACATCTCGGGCGAACTGCGCGGCGATCTCTACCGCCAGGGCCGCGAAATTGGCGCGATCAAGACGTCATCGCCGAACGCCGCGGTGCCGAACTGGTCGATGACGTGGGGCGCCCAGCTGTTCAAGGGCCGGATCTTCACCTCCGACCTTCACTCCGGGCTGTGGATCGCCCGCCTCGTCGAGGAGGAACTCATCCCATGAGAACGAAAATCGCGTTGGTCGCTGCCGTCCTCGTGTCCGCCGGGTCCGCTTCCGTTATGGAGGTCATGGCCCAGGCGACCCCTGCGCCGGTCGCTGGACAGAAGGTGGTCCTGGTCACCGGCTCCACCTCCGGCCTCGGCCGGGAACTCGCCCTGCGGCTGGGCGCGCGGGGCGATCACGTCATCGTCCACGGGCGCAACGAGGAGCGCGGAGCGGAGGTGGTGGACGCCATCAACGCGGCGGGGCCGGGGAGCGCCCGCTTCTACCGTGCCGACTTCGCATCGTTCGCGGAGGTCCGCACCTTCGCCGAGACGCTGCTGGCCGACTACGACCGGATGGACATCCTGATCAACAATGCGGGGTTCGGGTCGGCGCCGGACGAGCGGTGGGTGACCGAGGACGGGCACGAGTACCGCTTCCAGGTGAACTACCTCTCCACCTTCCTGCTCACGCACATGCTGATGCCGCGACTTCTCGCGAGCACGCCGTCGCGCATCGTGAACGTGTCGTCCGGCGCGCAGACACCGATCGACTTCGACGACGTGATGATCGAGAACGATTTCAGCGGACGTCGCGCCTACGCCCAGAGCAAACTCGCCCAGATCATGTTCACGCACGACCTGGCCGAGGACCTGGCCGGGTCCGGCATCGTGGTCGGCTCACTCCATCCGGCGACCTACATGCCGACCGGCATGGTGCGGCGGCTGGGCGCGACCCCGCGCGCCACGATCGCGGAGGGCGCCGACGCGACGATGCAGGTCGTCGACTCCGACGACTTCGAGAGCGGGCAGTACTTCAGCGGGCTCAGGCCTGCCGAGGCCAACGCCCAGGCGTACGACGCGGAGGCGCGCGCCCGCCTCCGGGAGCTGAGTCAGGAACTCACCGGCCTCACCTGCCGCATGGGCCGCTGCCGGTTGGAGGACGCCGCCTCGCGGTAGCCCCGCCGCTCGAGCGCAGCGGGGCTTTGCCACGGTCTGCTAGGGCTGCTCCAGGGCTTCGAGCGCGGCCAGGATGTCCGCGTGCTCGGGACGGATGCGGTAGTCCACCTCGGTGAAGCTCCAGCGCACCGTCCCGTCCATGTCGATGACGTAGGTCGTGGGGTGCGGGATCTGGCGCCCGCGCCCGTCCTCCTCGTTCAGAAGTCCGTAGCGGTTGGTGATCGCGGATCCGTCATCGGACAGGAGCGGGAAGTCGAGGGCGTAGTCGTAGTCCTCGAGGACGCGGTCGACCATGAGTCCGATGTCCTCGGGGCTGTCCGGGGCGATCGCCAGGAGCTGGGTCCGCTCGCGCTGTTCGGGCGTCATGAAGTCTCGCAGCTCTCCGAGCTGCTTTGCGCAGTACGGTCACCAGTGGCCGCGGTAGAAGAAGAGGATGACGTCCTTCTCCCCGCGGTAATCCGAAAGCGTGATCGGCTCGCCCGTGCTCGAAAGGGCGGTGAAGTCCGGTGCGGGGCTGCCCGCGAGGACCCGCTCGAGGTCCGCCGGGGGCAGGTCGTGCCCATCCACGGGCCCGAGCGCCACCTGGGCCGCTTCCTGGGCCGCTTCCTGGGCCGCCACCTGGGCCGCCGCGGCGGAGGCGTCGGCATCTTCGGTATCTCCCCCGGGTGCGCAGCCGGCCGACCCCGCCGCCACCAGGGTGCCCGCCGCAAACAGCCGGAGGTAACGCGCGTCCATCATCCGCATCTGCCTGTCGTCCTTTCCCTTTTGTGTGCGCCTGCGAACGCCGCTGCCGTCCGCGGGCCCGGAAACGCTATCGCACCGGGGTCGCGCGCGCGACAGCGGCGCGTCTTGCGTGCGCTACGGGCGGTTCGGACTATGCCACCGTTGCCACGATCACGATCCACACGACGTCGGTCATCAGCTGGAGCCTGTACAATGCGACACGATCACCGCAGTCCCCGAGTCCTTCGATTCTCGCTCTCCTTCACGTTCCTCCTCGCCGCGGCCACGGCGGATGTCGTCGCGCAGGAGGGCGCGGACGGCTACCAGACGCCGGCCGCCGAACTCGCCGCGCTCGTCGACGCCCCGGCGACCCCGGGGATCAGCCTGAGTCCCGACGAGTCGGTGATGCTGCTCACGATGCGGCCCAGCCTGCCGTCGATCGCGGAGGTCGCCGCGCCGGAGCTGAGGATCGCCGGACTGCGCATCAACCCACGCACGAACGGCCCCAGCCGCGCGCGGCCCTCGAACGGTCTCGCGCTTCGCACCTTCGACGGGGAAGAGCGCGCCGTGACCGGCCTGCCGGAGAATCCGCGCATCCGCAACACGCGCTGGTCGCCGAACGGGAGCACGGTGGCGTTCACGCACGACACCGACTCGGCCGTGCAGCTCTGGATGCTCGACGTCGCGTCCGCGGCGGCTCGGCGACTCTCCGATCTCGATCTCGTGAACGTGGGCTTCGGGGCTCCGTTCAACTGGTCGCCGGAAGGAGACTTCCTCTACGCCATGGCGGTGCCGCCCGGCCGCGGCCCGGCGCCCGCCGAGCCAATGGTTCCGACGGCGCCCATGATCGAGGAGACGTCCGGGGAAGCAGCCCCCGCCCGCACCTACCAGGATCTGCTGCAGAACCAGCACGATGAGGCGCTCTACGAGTACTACTCGACGGCGCAGCTGGCCCGCGTCGGTCTCGACGGATCCGTGGCCATGGTCGGCGATCCCTCGATCTTCTCGGGCTCCTCGCCATCGCCGGACGGCGAGCATCTGCTCGTGCAGACGACCCACCGGCCGTACTCGTACCAGGTGCCGGCCTCCCGCTTCCCGCGCACGATCGAGGTGTGGGACACGCAGGGGAACGTGGTTCACCAGGTCGCCGAACTCCCGCTTCAGGATGGCGTCCCCACGTCGTTCGGGTCGGTCCCGACGGGCGTGCGGTCGATCTCGTGGCGCGCCGACGCCGACGCGACGCTGTACTGGACGGAGGCACAGGACGGCGGCGACGCTCTCGCCGAGGCGGAGATCCGCGACCGGGTGTTCGTGCATGCGGCGCCCTTCTCCGGCGAACCCGTGGCGATCGCCTCGCTCCCCCTCCGCTACGGCGGCGTGATGTGGGCGGAGGAGGGGTTCGCCTTCGTGAACGAGAACTGGTTCTCCACCCGCCAGCAGCGCACCTACCGCATCGATCCGGACGCCCCGGGCGAGATGGAGCTGATCTTCGATCTCCAGACGGAGGACCGGTACAACGACCCCGGCTTCCCGATGTTCACGACGAACGAGCGCGGCCAGGGCGTCCTCATGACCGCCGACGGAGGATCCTCGATCTACCTGGCGGGACAGGGCGCTTCGCCCGAAGGCAACCGTCCCTTCCTCAGGAAGCGCAACATCGAGACGGGAGAGGAAGAGGAGCTGTTCCGCTCCGAGGCGCCGTACTACGAGGGCGTCGTCACGCTCCTCGACGACGGGCGGCTGATGACGCGGCGGGAGTCCGTGAACGAGCCCCCGAACTACTTCCTGCGCGACCTCGAGGGGGGGACGATCAGCGCGGTGACCGAATTCCCGCACCCGTATCCGCAGTTCGCCGGCATCCGCAAGGAGGCGATCCAGTACGAGCGCGGAGACGGCATCCCGCTTTCCGCCACGCTCTACCTGCCCGCGGACTACGACCAGGAGCGCGACGGTCCGCTCCCGACCTTCGTGTGGGCGTATCCGACCGAGTTCAAGAGCGCGGCGGCGGCCGGCCAGCGGCGCGACTCGCCGTACCAGTTCACGCGGATCCCCTATGGCGGCGCCGTCCCGTACGTGACCCGCGGCTATGCCGTGCTCGACAACGCGTCGATGCCGGTCATCGGCGAGGGCGACGCGGAGCCCAACGACTCCTTCCGCGAGCAGCTCGTGGCGAACGCCCAGGCGGCGGTCGACGAGGGCGTGCGGCGCGGGGTCGTGGATCCGGACCGGGTCGGCGTCGGCGGACACTCCTACGGCGCCTTCATGACCGGCAACCTGCTCGCCCACTCGGACATCTTCCGGGCCGGCGTGGCGCGGAGCGGCGCCTACAACCGGACGCTGACGCCGTTCGGCTTCCAGCGGGAGCAGCGGCTCTTCTGGGAGGACCCGGACCTCTACCTGTACATGTCGCCCTTCATGCACGCGGACAAGGTAAACGAGCCCATCCTCATCATCCACGGCGAGGACGACAACAACTCGGGCACCTTCCCCATCCAGTCGCGGCGCTTCTACGCGGCGCTCAAGGGGTTGGGCGCGACGGCGCGGCTCGTGTTCCTGCCCGCCGAAAGCCACGGCTACGCGGCGCGCGAGTCGGTCCTGCACGTCCTGTGGGAGACGGACCGCTGGCTCGAGATGCACGTGAAGCCGGCGAAGCCCGTCACGACGACGGACGACGCGGGAAGCTGAGCGCCGCCGCCGAAGTCCCGCTTCTGGTCGAGGCGGAGGGTCCCGTCCGGATCCTCCGCCTCAACCGTCCCCATCGCCTCAACGCCGTCAGCCTCCCGATGTACGAGATGCTGGAGGCCGAACTCGCGCGCATCGCGGCCGACTTCGAGACCCGCGTCGTCATCCTGACGGGCGCGGGCCGCGGGTTCTGCTCCGGCGCCGACCTCAAGGCGCACCGCGACGAAACGCCCCCTGTGGACGGGCGCCGCGTCCACGTCGATTCAGCGGAGCGAGTGTCCCGCGGAGTAAGAGCCGCGCCTGCGGGCTCGCAGCGAAGGCGCCGCGATTACATCGACAGGGGACAGCGGGTGTACCGGGCCCTCCAGACGCTGCCGCAGCCCGTGGTCGCGGCCGTGAACGGACACGCGATCGGAGCGGGCTGCGAACTCGCGCTCTCGTGCGACTTCGTCATCGTGGCGGAGGAGGCGAAGCTCCGCATGCCGGAAGTCGCGCTGGGGACCTTCATCGGCGGCGGCACGGCCTACACGCTCCGCCGGCGCGTGGGACACGCCCGGGCGGCCGAACTGATCCTGCTGGGGCGCTACTTCACCCCCGAGGAAGCCGGTGCGTGGGGGCTGGCGAATCAGGTCCTCCCCGCGGAAGAGGTCCTCCCCGCCGCCCTCGACCTCGCCGCACAACTGGCCCGCAACGCCCCGATCTCGATGCGCCTCGCCAAGCGCGTGCTCGACCGCGCGGAGTCCGTCGATCACGAAGAGGCGCTGCGCCTCGAGGCCGAGGCCCTCTCCACCTGCATGGCCTCCGAAGACTGGCGCGAGGGCCTGGAAGCCTTCGCCCAAAAACGCCCCCCCACCTACCGCGGCAGGTAGACCCGCCCGCGCTGTCGATCACAGGATGGCGGGGGCGATCAACGGCGCGTCATCGCCGGCATTGCCGCGCTGCCCGCCCGCGCCGCACGTTTCAAGGGCTTATCGACCAGCCCGCGCAAGGCAGAGGAGGCCATGATGATTCCCGCCCGCCGACCCGCCCCGATGACCCGAGCTTTCGCGCTCGCCGCCTTCGCCGTTCTCATCGCAGTCCCGTCCGCCGCGGCCCAGGATCGGACGCTCGCGCTGGTTGGCGGCCAGCTTCTCGACGGGTACGAGGTGCCTCCTATCCACCACGCCGCCGTCGTGATCGAGGGGAACCGGATCGTGGCGGTCGGCCCCGCGGCCGAGATCGATATCCCGGCGGACGCGGAGATCATCGACACCCGGGGCAAGACGATGATGCCGGGGATGGTCGACGCGCACGTCCACATCATGATCCTCGGACACGGCGACTACAGCCGGTGGTTCCCGTGGTTCGAGGGGAACGACGAACTCGTCTACGAGACGTCCGCCAAGCAGCTGCTCGCGGCGGGCGTGACCGCGGGAGTCGATCTCGCGGCGCCGATGTCGAGCCTCGCCTTCCGTGACCGGGTGAACCGAAACGAGGTGCCCGGGCCCCGGCTCCTCGCCAGCGGCCCGTGGGTCACGCGCTACGCGTGGGGCTTCCTCCCGGACGAACTCCGGGTCCTCCACCGCACGCCCGAAGAGGCGGCGGAGCGCACGCGAATGCTGATCGACGCGGGCGTCGACGTCATCAAGACGTGGATCGGGACGACGGAGGAGGACATGCGGGCGATCAAGGCCGTGGCGGGCCCGGCCGGCGTCCCCATCCACTGCCACGTCTACGCGGAGGAGGTCGTGTGGGGGGCGATCCGCGGCGGTTGCGACGTGCTCCAGCACGCGGGATCGGGCGGCAGCGTCCCCCCGTACTCGCAGGAACTCGTCGACCACATCGCGATGGAGGGGATCCCGGTCGTGCAGACGATCTCGCACCGGATCTGGATCTATCCCGCCACGGTGGAGTTCCCGGAGCGGCTGTGGGACCCGGACATCATCAACAGCTTCCCGCCTTCGATCCGCGAGGAGGTGCTGGCCTCGTACACGAAGAACGACTTCTGGCGGAAACCGTACTTCCGCACCACGCCGCGCCAGATCCGCAATAGCGAGGGCGCCTCGCGTCAGTTCATCGAAGCCGACGCGCTGATGGCGATGGGCACGGACACCGGATCTCCGCTCAACTTCCACGCCGAGTCCGCGTGGCGGGAGGTGTCGGCATTCGTCGACATGGGGATGACGGAGATCGAGGCGATTTCGGCGGCGACGAAGGTGTCCGCGGAGGTGCTCGGGCTGAGCGAGACCGGGACGATCGAGCCCGGCAAGCTCGCCGACATCATCGTGGTCGACGGCAACCCGCTGTTCGACATCAACGTGCTCGGCTACGTGACCGACGTGATCAAGGATGGGATCATCTACAAGCGGAACGGCGTCCCGGTGTGGGAGATGGAGGAGGCGCAGACGCAGACCAGCACGAGAGGGTCATGATTCGCCGTGCCTCCGGGCGCACGACCCGGCTCGCCCCCGCCCGAGCAGCCCTCCTCGTCGCGGGGCTGGCTCTTGCCGCGTGCACCGTCGTGCCGGAGTCGGCGGATGATGCGTCGTCCGCCGGCACCGGTGACGCCGCCTTCGACCTCGTCATCGTGGGAGGCACCGTCGTGGACGGGACGGGGGCGGACCGCTTCACCGCCGATGTGGGAATCCGCGACGGCCGGGTGGCCGAAGTCGCCCGCGATGGCGGGCTGTCGGGGCAGGGGGCCGAGGAGATCGACGCCTCCGGCCTCATCGTCTCCCCGGGGTTCATCGACCACCACAACCACGTCCAGAACCAGGTCCACCGGCGGCCCCTCGCGGAGAACTTCATCCGCCAGGGGATCACGACGATCCTCCCGTCCCTCCACAGCGGCGACCAGCCGTACCCGCTGCGCGAATACACGGAGGATCTCGAGGTCGCGCCCAACATCGGCTTCTTCGCGGGCCACACCTGGACCCGCGAGCAGGTGCTCGGGATGGAGGATCGCGCCCCCACCCCCGAGGAACTCGACGAGATGCGGGACCTCGTGCGCGAGGCGATGGAGGACGGCGCGCTCGGTCTCGCGACGGGGCTCCTCTACGTACCCGCGAACTACGCCGAGACGGAGGAGGTCATCGAACTCGCGAAGGTCGCGGCGGAATACGGCGGCATCTACTACACGCACATGCGGGACGAGGCCCGCGGTCTCCTGCCGGCCGTGCGCGAGGCGATCCGCATTGGCGCCGAGGGCGGGCTTCCGGTCCAAATCAACCACTTCAAGGCGATGGGGGTGGAAAACTGGGGCAAGACCGTCGAATCCCTCGCGCTCGTGGACTCGGCCCGCGCGGAGGGGATCGACGTCAAGGTCGACATCTACCCGTACACCGCCGGAAGCACGGGCTCGAGCGTGCTCTTCCCGCAATGGGTGCTGGCCGGCGGCATCGACTCCTTCCGGGTGCGCGTGACGGACCCCGAGATGCGGGCCCGTGTGGAGCGGGAGACGGAGGAGTGGATGAACCGGGACTGGACCGGCGGGGACCTGTCACGAATCCAGTTCCGCACGCTCCGCGCCTTCCCCGAATACAACGGGAGGCGGATGTCGGACCTCGCCGCGGACCGGGGGATGCCGAACAACGACGCCACCGGCGTGCAACTCGCGATCGAACTCCAGTTGGCGGGCGGGTTCAGCGCCATCTACCACTTCATGGACGAGGCGGACGTCATCCGCATCATGCGGCACCCGCAGGCGATGTTCGAGACGGACGGAGACCCGGTCGGGTACGGCCTCGGCTTCCCGCATCCCCGCAGCTACGGGACGTTTCCGCGCATCCTCGGCCGCTACGTGCGCGAGATGGGCGTGCTCACGCTGGAGGAAGCGATCCGGAAGATGACCTCGATGTCGACGGACCAGATCGGCCAGTCCGAGCGCGGCCGGATCGCTCCCGGCATGTGGGCGGACATCACCGTCTTCGACGCCGACCGCATCATCGACCGCGCCGACTACGTCGACCCGCACCGCTACTCGGCCGGCATCCATCACGTGATCGTGAACGGCGTCCCCGTGATCCTCGACGGCTCCGTCACCGGCGCGAAGCCCGGCCACGTGCTGAAGGGCCCCGCCCGCCACCTCACCGAAACCCGCGGCGGCTAGGCGGTGTCGGCCTCGGGGTCGCCGGTCCGTCCGCCCAGTTCGGTCTCGAGCATGAGGAGCGCCGATTTGTCGTCGCCCGCGAGCCGCAGTCGGTCGACGATATCGGAGATCGTCTTCTCCTCCTCGACCTGCTCGTTGACGAACCACTGCAGCATGACCTGGGCGGGGTAGTCGGCTTCGTCCATCGCGAGGCGGTAGAGGTCGCCGATCATCCCGCTCACCTTCCGCTCGTGCCCCAGCGCCGCCTCGAACACCTCCAGCGGCGAACCGAACTCCGAGGGCGGGGCATCGATCGCGTCCAGCGTCACCTGTCCCTCGCGGTCGTTCACGAAGTCGAAGATGCGGAGCGCATGCTCCCGCTCCTCCTCGGCCTGCGCGCGCATCCAGTGGGCGAAGCCGGGGAGGCCCCCCCCCTCGAAGTGCGCGCACATGGACAGGTAGACCTGGCTCGCGTACAGCTCCTGCGTGATCTGCTCGTTGAGCGCCGCCTGCATCCGGGTGCCGATCATCTCGTCCGCCTTGTCCTCTCAATAGACTGAGTAAATGGGCGATCGCGCGCCCGCACATCCGCGGGGCGTGACGCGGGGTTCAGCCGCGAAGGTGCTCGTTGAAGAAGGCGATGGTCCGCTCCTGCGCGAGGCTCGCGGCTTCCTCGTCGTACCGTGGGGTGGTGTCGTTGTGGAAGCCGTGGTTCGCGCCCTCATAGGTGTGGACCGCGAAGTCCTTCCCGTTCGCCTCGAGCGCCTCCTGATAGGCCGGGTACGCGGCGTTGATCCGCTCGTCCAGCCCGGCGAGCTGGATCATCAGCGGCGCCTGGATGGATGGCACGTCCTCCAGGTCCGGCGCCGACCCGTAGAACGGCACGCCGGCGCCCAGATCCGGCAGCCGGACCGCGAGCTGATTCACGACCCCGCCGCCGTAGCAGAATCCGACCGCCCCGACGCGCCCGGTGGTCGCCTCGTGGTCGCGCAGGAACCCGAAGGCGGCGATCCAGTCCTCCATCATCACGTCCCTGTCGAGCTGCCGCTGCATCTCCCGGCCCTCGTCGTCGTTGCCCGGATAGCCGCCCAGGGGAGTGAGCGCGTCCGGCCCCAGCGCCACGAAATCCGCGGCGGCGAACCTGCGCACCACATCTTCGATGTAGGGGTTCAGGCCGCGATTCTCGTGGATGACCAGGACTGCGGGCATGGGCTCCGTCGCGCTGGCGGGCACGGCCAGGTAGCCGCGCATGGTGCCCGATCCGCTCGGCGACGGGTAGGTGACGTACTCCTGCCGGATCCGGGCATCGTCCCGCGCAACGTGCCGCGCCCATGCGTAATTGGGACGAAGGGCCTGGAGGACCCCGACGGCGGCGGCGCTGCTGCCCAGCACCTTGCCGGCCCCCTCCAGGAAATCCCGCCGATGGATGAAGCCGTGTACGTAGCCATCGAAGAGGGCGAGCACCTCCTGGGGAAAATCGCTTGCCTTCCTTCGCGTGGTCATGGGAAGTCCTCCTGTTGGGGTCACTCGAACCTGTCGCGCTTTGCCACCGACTGCGGGCTGCGGCTATCGTTGCGGCTCGCTAGCCTCGTCCAGCCTATTCCGCCGCCGCGCCCGGCGCGAGCGGTCGTCGAAGATACCCCATGACCGACAACACGAACACGGATTCCACCGCCGATTCGGGGCATCCGCCCGGGCTGATGGACAAGCTCGTGTCCCTCGCCAAGCGGCGCGGGTTCATCTTCCAGTCCTCCGAGATCTACGGCGGCGTAGGCTCCGTCTACGATTACGGCCCGCTCGGCATCGAACTCAAGAACCGCATCCAGGATCTCTGGTGGCGCGAGATGGTGTACCGCCACCCGAACATCGTCGGGCTCGACGCGGGGATCCTCATGAACCCCGAGGTGTGGGTCGCGAGCGGACACGTGGGTGCGTTCACGGACCCGCTCGTCGAGTGCCGGAGCTGCCACCGGCGTTTCCGCGCGGACGACCTGCCGCTGATCGAGGCGGGGAAGCCCGAGGAGCAGCAGTGCGCGGTGTGCGGGACCACGGGACAGTGGACGGACCCCCGCCAGTTCAACCTCATGTTCAAGACGTTCATGGGGGTGGTGGAGGACGAGGCCTCGACCGTCTACCTGAGGCCGGAGACGGCGCAGGGGATCTTCGTCAACTTCCGGAACGTGCAGGAGTCGGTGCGCCAGAAGGTCCCGTTCGGGATCGCGCAGGTGGGGAAGGCGTTCCGCAACGAGATCACGCCTGGGAACTTCATCTTCCGCACGCGCGAATTCGAACAGATGGAGATGCAGTTCTTCTGCGCGCCCGGGACGGAGGACGAGTGGTTCGAGACGTGGAAGGAACGCCGCATGGCGTGGGTCGAGACGCTGGGCATCCGGCCGGAGCGGCTGCGCTTCCACCGCCACGGGCCGGATGAACTCGCGCACTACTGCAGGGACGCGTCGGACATCCAGTACCGGTTCCCGTTCGGGTGGCAGGAGTTCGAGGGGATCCACAACCGGACGGACTACGACCTCGGGCGCCACCAGGAGCACTCGGGGAAGAAGCTGGAGTACTTCGACCAGCCGGCGAGCCAAAAGTACGTGCCGTTCGTGATCGAGACCTCGGCGGGACTCAGCCGCACCCTTCTCGTCGTGCTGGCGGATGCCTACGACGAGGAGGACGTCGGCGGGCAGCAGCGCGTCGTGCTGCGGCTCAAGCCCGCGCTAGCGCCCTTCCACGCGGCGGTCTTCCCGCTCGTGAAGAAGGACGGGATGCCGGAGATCGCCGAGAAGCTCGCAGCCGATCTGCGGGGGCAGTTCAACGTCATGTACGACATCGCGGGGTCGATCGGAAAGCGGTACCGGCGGCAGGACGAGGCGGGAACGCCGTTCTGCCTGACCATCGATGGCCAGACGCTCGAGGATGAGACGTGCACGGTGCGCGATCGGGATTCGCTCGAGCAGACGCGCGTGCCGCTGTCGGGCGTGGCGGCGTGGCTCGCCGCCGCGATCGGCGGCGCCTGATCGGGCGGGGCGCGCTTGCCGTTTCGCGTAGCGGAGATCCGTGACCGGGCCCAGCGCCTGCAGAGCGCCCTGGCGCGCGCCCGGTACCGGCTCCGCAGCGGGCTGGACGAGCAGTCCTCGATCGCGTCGCTGTACGGGCAACACCGGCTTCTCCGCAGTCCCGGAGTGCTTCAGGCCATCCAGCGCGACCTCTCCGAGGCGTACGGAGATGAGCGCCGACGCCTGAAGACGCTCTTCAACTGGGTCGCGGGCCAGCAAATCGAGGCGGAACTCGCCCCGCTGGAAGACGAACTGCGGTCGTGGGAGACCGGGACGACCGTCGCCCTCGCCGAGACGGAGATCCCGCTGCGACGCGTCCCGGACTGGATCGTGCGCGCCGAGGACCGGGGCGAGCGGCTGGGGTGGGAGGCGGCGCGGCACAGCCGGATCGAGGAGGCCGCGGCGCTGCGACTCGATGTCGTGCACCGGGGACGCGAGGCCGTGGTTCAACTCGGTCTCGGGGGATACTTCGAGGCGCGGGAGCGGCTGGCCGGCTTGGACCTGCAGCGCCTGGAGCGCGATGCGACGGCGATCCTCGAGGGGACAGAGGCACGCTACCGGCGGATGTTCGCGGCGGAGGCGGAGACTCGCCTCGATACGGGCGAAGGGCCGCCTTCGCGGGCCGACGCGCGGTGGCTGATGGGGATGCGCTGGCTCGGGCGGCACTTCGAGATCGAGCCGTTCGCGGCGCGCCTTCGCCGCGGCATCGAAGTCATGGGGCTGGGCCGGGTGTTCGATCGCTCCGTGCGCATCGACATCGACCGGCGGCGCCTCAAGGACGAGCGGTCGTTCACGGCGGTCATCGACGTGCCCGGGGACGTGCGGCTCGTCGTGTGTCCGCTGGGCGGCTGGATCGACGCGCGCCGCCTGCTCCACGAAACGGGACACGCGCTCCACTACACGCACGCATCCGCCGCGCTCTCGTGGGAGGAGCGGGTGCTGGGCGACGACTCGATCGGCGAATCCTTCGGGCTGGTGTTCGACTCGCTGACGCTGGATCGCGTCTGGGTCGAGTCCGCGACGGGACTCAAGGGCGACGCGCTGGAGGACTACCGGCAACTCGCGGGCTTTCTCCGGCTCTACCGTCTGCGCCGGGACGCCGCGCGCTTCCTGTGGGAGCTGGAGCTGGCCCGGTCGCAGCGGCCCGGCGAGCAGGCCGATCGATACGCCGCGCTGCTGAGCGAGGCGACGGGATTCGCGCACCATCCGGGCACCTACCTCACGGATCACCGGCGGGCCTACCAGGCCGCGCGGCGGCTGCGGGGCTGGATGCTCAGCTCCATCATCATCGATCGCCTGAACCAGCGCTTCGGGGCCCAGTGGCACCGCACGGGCGCGGCGGGGAAGTTCCTGCTCGAGGTGCTCTCGGCCGGCCGGCGCGAAGACGCCGCGCAGCTCGCCCCGCAGTTCGGCGTGGAGGGGCTGACGCCCGAGATGCTGCTCAAGCGCGTCGAACGCTGGCAATGAGCGGACGGCGGTGAGCGGGCTGCGCTGGCCCGGCAGGTTCGCGCTGGGCGCGGCGGCCGGGCTCGCGGGCGCCGCGTGGTGGCTGGCCATGACGCGGCGCAACGAGGCGCTCGTGCGGCCACCCGTTCGGGACGGCTCCGGCGAGGCGCTCCCCGGCGGGGTCATCGAGTACTCCGACGGCGAGAAGGTCGAGTTCGTCGACGCCGGATCGGGGGATGCGCTCGTCTGGGTCCCCGGCGCGGACGGGCCGAAGGAGACGTTTCGCTATCAGCTTCCGAGCTTCTCCCGCCGCCATCGCGTCGTGTGCGCGGACCTGCGGCGCGAGTTCGCGCCGGCGGACGGCTTCGACCGCCTGGTCGACGATGTGGCCGAACTCGTCGAGGCGCGTGACGTCGAGCGCTTCGTGCTCATCGGGACGAGCCTCGGGAGCGCGATCGCGATGCGCTTCGCGAGCCGGTTTCCGGAACGCCTGCGCGGGATCGTCCTCTGTAACCCGCTGGCGCGCGTCTCCTACCGCCACGTCGGCTTCAACCGGGCCGCGCTGATCCCTCTCGCCATGCTGACGACCCGATATCTCCCGACGGAACTCTCCCGCGGTCTGGCCCGGGTCTGGAGCCGTCTCGGCGTCTGGATCTTCGACGACTCGCCGGGTCGGGACGCCCTCATCGAGTACGCGCTCTTCACCGGGCCGCGCACCGTCCGCCCCACCGTATCGGACCGCCGCGTCTCGGGCCTGCGGCGGGTGGATCTGCGGGCGGATCTGCCGGAGATCGCGCTGCCCGCGCTCGTGGTGAAGGGCCCACGCGACGAGTATTGTCCGGTGGACTGGGCGCGCGAGATCACCGAACTGCTGCCCGACGCCGAGTACGTCCCCATTCGCGGCACCGGGCACTGCTCGCACATCTCGCGCCCCGGCGCCTTCAACGAGACGCTGGACGATTGGCTCCGGCGGCTCCCGGCGCGCGAGGAAGAGGAAGAAACGTCAGTCGAGAGAGGCGACGCATGACGAATCCCGTCTTCAGTTCCCGGGCCGCGATGATGCTGGCCATGCTCGGGATGGCCGTCGGAACCGGCAACATCTGGCGCTTCCCGCGCATCGCGGCCTCCAACGGGGGCGGCTCCTTCCTCGTCGCGTGGGTCGTCTTCCTCCTCCTCTGGTCCGTGCCCCTGATCCTCACGGAGTTCGCCACCGGCAAGGCGGCGCGCTCCGGCCCGATCGGCGCGTTCACGAAGCTGGCCGGGAAGAAGTACAGCTGGATGGGCGCGTGGATCGCCTTCGTCTCGACCGCGATCATGTTCTACTACACGGTCGTGATGGGGTGGACGCTCCGATACCTGTTCGGAGCCGTGACCCAAACCGTGCCAACCGCCCCCTGCGAGGCCGGGGCCGCGACCTGCGTGGGACCGCAGGAGTACTGGGACGGCTTCATCGGCTCCGGATGGCCGATTCTGACGCACGCCCTCGCGATCGCGCTCGCGGTGATGGTGGTGCTGCGCGGCGTGAAGGGGATCGAGCGCGCCGCACGTTTCCTCATTCCGAGTCTGCTCCTCCTCGTCCTGGCGCTGACGATCCGGGCGGTCACGCTCCCGGGCGCGAGCGCGGGTCTCGCGTTCCTCTTCACCCCCGACTGGGCGATGCTGGGCAACGCCTCGATCTGGCTCGAGGCCCTTACGCAGAACGCCTGGGACACCGGGGCGGGCTGGGGTCTGATCACGGCGTACGCGATCTACATGAAGAAACGCGAAGACACGACGCTGAACGCCTTCATGCTGGGGTTCGGGAACAACTCCGTGTCGCTGCTGGCCGGGATCATGGTGCTCTGCACGGTGTTTGCGATCCTGCCCAACGCGGCGGACCAGATCGTGGGGGCGGGGAACGAGGGGCTGACGTTCATCTGGGTACCGCAACTCTTCGGTCTCATGCCGGGCGGCTCCGTGTTCATGGTCCTCTTCTTCCTCGCGCTCGTGTTCGCCGCCTGGAGCAGCCTCATCGCGATGATCGAGATGGCCAGCCGCGTCCTCACCGATGCCGGCATCGCGCGGAAGCGGGCCGTGCTGACGATCGGCGGTCTCGGGCTGGTGCTCGGACTCCCGTCGGCGATCTGGATCGAGGTCTTCCGGAACCAGGACTGGGTGTGGGGCGTCGGACTGATGCTCAGCGGCCTCTTCTTCTCCGTCATGGTCATGCGGCACGGCGTGGACCGCTTCCGCCGCCGGCTCGTGAACAGCGAGGGCAGCGACCTGGTGGTCGGGCGCTGGTGGAACGTCGTCATTCGGCTTGTCGCCGTGCAGTCGGTCGTGATCATGGTCTGGTGGCTGTGGCAGGCCGTCGACTTCAACGACCTCGCCGGGTCGTTCACGCTCTTCTCCGAGTTCAACGCCGGGACGGTGCTCATCCAGTGGGCGATCGCGATCGCCGCCTTCCTGGGCCTCAACCGCTGGCTGGCCGCCAACGCGGCGGGCTCGGCGGCCTCGGCGGCTTCGGCGGCCCCGGGGGACGAAGCCTGACGGGGGCGGCGACCGGCCGATCGCGCGGTGAACTTCAACCGATTCGAGACGGCAGCCCGCCGAATGTGGCACGAGATCCCCTCGGGGGCCCGGGAGGGCGTCGACGGGCTGACGATCGAGCCGGAGGCCGCGAGCCATCCCGACTTCGACTGGGTGTACACGATGGGGGAGTGCCTCACGGAGGCGTGGCCGAGCGGCGCCGGCGGGGACGGCGACGTCCGCTCGGAACTCGTCCTCTATCACGGCTCCTTCCGGGCTCTCGCGGGCGAGGATCCCGACTTCGACTGGGAGGGCGAGCTGTGGGAGACGATCCTGCACGAACTGCTGCACCACCGGGAATCCGCCGCCGGTGAGGCGGGTCTGGATGCCGTGGACTGGGCGCACGAACAGAATCTGCGCCGGCTCGCGGGGGAGCCGTTCGATCCGGACTTCTTCAGGGCGGTGCCGTCCGGCCCGGACGGCGTCGTGAGGCTGGAATCGGAGCTGTTCGTCGAGTCGGCCGTAGCGGAACGCGCGGAGGAGGCGGTGTTCGAGTGGCGCGGGCGCCGCTACGCCGTGGCAGCGCCGGCTTCGGCGGCCCGCGCGTTCGTGGAGGTGTCGAACCTGGCGGCGGGTCGCCTGTGCGTCGTCGTGAGCCGCCGCCGTCCCTGGTGGCGTCTCGGGCTCAGGAGCCGCCAGCCCATGGAGCTTTCCGCCCAGGCCTTCCCCCTGCCCGCGAAGGACGGCTAGGGCCGTGCCGCTGTTCGGCAGCTTCCGGATCGGACGCTGGTTCGGCTTCCCCATCCGGATCGACTATTCGTGGTTCCCGATCGCCGCGCTGGTGATCTGGACGTTCACGACGCGCGAATTCCCGAGGGCGCTGCCCTTCTATCCCTCCTCCACGTACCTCGCGATGGGAACGGCGGCGGCGCTCCTCTTCTTCCTCTCCGTGCTCCTGCACGAACTGGGTCACGCCCTGGCGGGCCGGGCGCGGGGCGTGGAAGTCGAGCACATCACCCTCTTCATCTTCGGCGGCATCGCGCAGGCGCGAGACGAGGCGCGGCGTCCGCTGGACGAGTTCCTGCTCACCGCGGCGGGTCCGCTCGCGAGCCTGGCGCTGGCCGGCGCGTTTCACGGAGGGCGGGTGGCGGCGGAAGCCTGGGCGGCCCCGGCGCCGGTCGTCACGGTGCTCGCGTTCCTGGCGCTCCTCAACCTCGTGCTCGCCGTCTTCAACATGATCCCCGGCTTTCCGCTCGACGGGGGCCGGATCTTCCGCTCCGTCGTGTGGGCCGTCACCGGAGATCTCGTGAAAGCGACCCGGTGGGCGACGCAGGGGGGGCGGCTGTTCGGCGGCGCGCTCATCGTCCTCGGGCTCTTCAACCTGAGCCGCGGGCAGTTCATCTCCGGCGTGTGGGCGGCTTTCATCGGCTGGTTCGTGGTGAATGCGGCCTCGTCGAGCCTGCGGCACTTCGAACTCCGCACGCTCCTGCGCCGGATCCCGGTCGCGACGATCATGAACCCCCGGCCCCGCATGATCGAGGCGACGATGCCCGTCGAGCGGGCGATATCCGAATACTTTTTACGCGGAGGGGAGGAGGCGTATCCGGTGTCGCGCGACGGGGACCTGATCGGGGTCGTCGAGACGCGGGCCGTTTCCGCGGTGCCGGAGGAGGCGCGCGCGACCACGCCCGTGTCGGCGGTCACGAGACCCGCCGCGGAGTTCCCTTCGGCCCGTCCCGACGAGTCTCTGGCGGACGCCCTGTTCCGGATCCGAATCCAGGTGTCGTACCTGCTCGTGATCGAGAACGGGTTCGTCGTGGGCGCGCTCGACCCGCGGGAGGTCAGCGCGCGGGTGCAGCGGCTGCAGCGAATGGGGCTCGTGTCGCTCGGGCCGTCGCCGGCGAAGAGCGCCTGAACCCGTGCCCCGGCCTCGTTCGTGGAAGGCCCGTTCCGAACTGGCGGCGGCGCTGTCCCCGCGACTTGCCGCCCTGTATCCGGACCTCACCGTCTCGCTGGACTGGGAGACGCCGCTCGAGCTGATCGTCGCGACGGTGCTCTCGGCCCAGTGCACGGACGAGCGGGTGAACCGGGTCACGCGCGCGCTCTTCCCGGCGTATCCCGACGCCCGCGCGTACGCCGACGCGCCGCTGGAGGAGCTTCAGGAGGCCGTGCGCCCGACGGGATTCTTCAACAACAAGGCGCGCCATCTGAAGGGGCTCGGCCGCCGCCTCGTCGACGTGTACGGCGGGGAGGTTCCGGGGACGATGGAAGACCTGCTCACGCTCCCGGGCGTGGCCCGGAAGACCGCGAACGTCGTGCTCTCCAACGCGTTCGGGCGTCACGAGGGCGTGGTCGTGGACACGCACGTGAAGCGAGTCACGCACCGGTTCGGCCTAACCAACGAGACCGATCCCCCGAAGGTGGAAAAGGACCTCATGAGGGTGCTGCCGCGCGAGGAATGGCACCCGTTCGCGTGGCGGTCGATCCTGCACGGCCGGACGGTGTGCCACGCCCGGAAGCCGCGTTGCGCCGAGTGCCCCGTGGCCGATCTGTGCGCGAGCGCCGGGAAGTTCGAGTGACATGGCCGACCCCTCCGCGGCCGACGCGGGCATGGCCGACGCCGGCGCGCTGAAGGAGCGGATCCGGGCGGCCGCGCGTGCGGCCGGGTTCGACCAGGTGGGGTTCGCTCCGGCGGCGCCTCCGACGAATGCGGAGGTGTACGAGGCCTGGCTCGCGAAGGGCTACCACGGCGAGATGGCCTACATGGCGCGGGAGGACGCGGTGCGCCGGCGCCTCGACCCGCGGGAGGCCCTCCCCGGCTGCCGGACGCTCGTCGTCGTCAGCCTTCTGTACGGATCGACGCCCCCCGGCACGACGGCGCCGGCCCCGGGTCCCGCCGACTGCGAGCCTGCCGACCGCGGCGACCCCGCTCCGCGCCGCCGGCTGCCGGTCGTCGCCCGTTACGCGCTCGGCCGCGACTACCACGACGTGTTCGAGGAACGGCTCGACGCGCTCTCCGCCGCCATCGAGGACCTCGCTCCCGGCGCCCGCACGAAGCGCTACGTGGACTACGGCCCCGTCCTGGAGCGAGACCACGCACAGCGCGCGGGCCTCGGCTGGATCGGCAAGAACACGATGCTGCTCCACCCCGACCTCGGGTCCTATTTCATGCTGGGCGAGCTGCTCACAAACCTCGAGATCGAACCCGATCCCCCCTTCGTCCACGACCGCTGCGGAACGTGCCGGCGCTGCATCGACGCGTGTCCGACGGACGCGATCCTCGACGGCCGCGTGCTCGATGCCCGGCTCTGCATCTCGTATCTGACGATCGAACTCCGGGGCTCCATCCCCGAGGCGCTGCGCCCCGCGATCGGAAACCGGGTCTTCGGGTGCGACATCTGCCAGGAGGTGTGTCCGTGGAACTCGGAGGCGCCCCGCCCGGCCCGGGCGCCCTTCGAGCCGCAGCCCGGCCAGCCGATGCCGCCCGAGGACATGGTCGCGTGGGCCGAGGAACTGGCGCCTCTCGACGCGGACGCGTTCCGGGCCCGCTACCGCGGCACCGCGTTCAGCCGTCCCGGCCGCGATGGTTTGCTCCGGAATCTCGCGGTCGGCCTCGGGAACGCCGGCAGGCCCGCCGCGCGCCCCGTTTTGCGCCGTCTCGCGGAGGACCCCTCGCCCCTCGTACGGGAACACGCCCGGTGGGCACTCGGGGTGCTCCAGGGTTAGGTTGGACCGTCGCAGCAAAATGCCGAGAGCCGAGGAGAAAAACGCATGCCAGGTTATGCGGTCCTGGGAGAACCGTGGTGGATCGCCCTCGTGTGGATCCTTGTCGCCGGCCACCTCACCAACATGGTCAACACCCTCTACCTGCACCGCTCGGCGACGCACGGCGGCGTCGTGTTCCATCCGGTCGTGGAGCACGCGATGCGTTTCTGGTGCTGGCTCACGACCGGGATCGTGACGAAGGAGTGGGTCGCAATCCACCGCAAGCACCACGCCTACGCCGACCGGGAGGGCGATCCTCACTCGCCCACGCTCGAGGGTCTCGCGAACATCGCCTTCGGCGGGCTCTTCTTCTACAGGAAGGCTTCGAAAGACCACACGCTGCTTGAGAAGTACGGGAAGGGGACCCCGGACGACTGGATCGAGCGCAACGTCTACACGAAGCGCCGCGGTCTGGGGCTCCGGTTCATGCTCGTTCTCGACCTGTTCCTGTTCGGGGCCATCCCCGGGCTCATCGTCTGGACGTGCATGGTGTTCTGGATGCCGCTGACGGGGAACATCATCAACGGCCTCGGGCACGCGCTCGGCTACCGGACCTTCGGGACGCGCGACGACAGCCACAATCTCTATCCGTGGGGGATCTGGATCCTCGGCGAGGAGCTCCACAACAACCATCACGCGGACCCGCGCTCGGCCAAGTTCAAGGCGCACTGGTGGGAGTTCGACATCGGCTGGTTCTACATCCGGATCCTGAGCCTCCTGCGCCTCGCCAACGTGCTCTACGCGCGCACGGCGACGCCCCGGGAGTTCGCGGCGAAGTTCTACCGCGACTCGGCGGACCGCGTGAACCGGCGCTTCGACCGCGCGCTGTCACGCATCCAACGGACCCGGGAGGCCGGCCTGCTGCGAATCGAACGCGCCCGCGAGGAGCAGTGCCTCGTGCGTCTCGACCGCGCCGCCGCCAAGGCCCGGGCACGGCTGGATCGGGTCCGGACCGGCAAGTTCCCGCGCGTCGCCCGAGCGAAAGCGGAGGCCGGCGCTGAACTCGACCGGGCCCGGGAGGCCGCCCGCACCCGCATCCTCCGCGCCGTGGAAGCAATGACCCTCGAGAGCCAGCCCGCCACGGACTGAGCCGCCCCGCCACGCGCAGGGCCGACCCACCACGGGCTGACCCGGCTCCCCACGCGCGGACCCGGCCCGCCGCGGCCAAGCTCACCGCGGTCCCACCAGGCGCTTGTTGACGCCGCTCAAGCATCCGTGCATCTTCCGAATAGCGATTTTTAGCCTAGACTAAAAATCGGCCACGGGCGTCGGCTGCGGACGTCGGCCATGGGCGCTGCGGGCGTCGGCCCGGGCCGATTTTTCGGGAAATTCGGAGGACGAGTGAAGCCGGAGAGGTTGAGTCGGCGCGACTGGCTGAAGCTTGGTGCGGCGGGAGTCGCCGGCGTATCGGGCGCGACGGTGCTGGATCTGGCCTCCCGGGGCGGCGCGCGCGACGCGCTGGCGGCCAGCGGCGCCATGTCGCGCGAGCCGGGAACGGATGGCGCCACGGCGGGCCCGCACGGGGGGCACCAG
>JAJDUL010000026.1 GCA_022826685.1 Gemmatimonadota bacterium
CGGTCGCCGCCCCCCCAGAGGATCGCGTTGGCCACGGCCTCGCCGAGCGCGACCCGGAGTCGGAACGCCGTCTCGCCATCCAGATCGGCGAGGTGTCGGCATGCCACGACGACCCGCTCCACCACCGCGCGCTGGTATCGCACGTTCGAGGGAAACACGACGCGTATGCGCCCCGACTCATCGACGTCCAGGTTCAGCTCGGGCGCTTCCGCGGGCGAGGTGTGTTTCTGCCACACGAGCCCGAGTTCGGCCGCGTTGAGAGGATAGAAGAGGTAGTCGGTCCAGTCTTCGGCCAGCGCCGAACCCAGACGGTCGACCCAAGCACCATCGACGAGCGCCACGAGAGCCGCGGTAGCGCCGAAGCGCCGGTGCAGGTATGGCATCGTCGCGCGCGGCTCGGCGATGTCGACCAGGATGAGATCCGTCGGAAGCACCGTCAGAGGGCGCCCGAAGAGCCCTCTCACTTCGGGAGGCGGATCGATCTCGGCGGCGGCGTCCACGACGGCCTGGAGGATGTCCGGCCGGCTGGAGAGGACCAGGATGCGGGCCGGGTCTCCGTCCTTCATTCCGGAGGTGCGGCTCCGATCAGGACTCGCCGAGCGCCGCTGCCCGGGATTCGGCGATCTCGAACAGCGAGTCCAGCCTGGTCAGGGCGAAGAGCCGCTGAAGATCCTCGTTCAGCCCCGCCAGCGTCAGGCGGCCGCCCGTGTCGCGGATGTGCTTGGAGAGACTGACGAGTACCCCGAGGCCGGAGGAGTCGATGTAGTCGGCCTCGGTGAAATCGATGACGAAGTCGGCGTCCCCATCCGCCAGGCGCGCAAGCACGCGCTCCTTGAATTCGCCGCGGTTGTTGATCGTGAGCTGTCCGCCCACGGCGACGAGGGTAATGGCTCCCGCCGTTTCGATCGAAAACGTCATCCTTCGCTCCCGGGTGACATGAGGGCCGTGATGCAAGCGACATCCACGATATCGGAGACCGAGGCGCCGCGGGAGAGGTCGTTCAGCGGTCGCCGCAGGCCCTGGAGGATCGGCCCCAGCGCGCGTGCCCCGGCGAGTCGCTCGAGCAGCTTGTACGCGATGTTCGCGGCGTCGAGGCCGGGAAAGACGAGCAGGTTCGCGCGCCCGGCCACCGGAGATCCGGGAGCCTTCAGCGCCGCGACCTCCGGTACGAGCGCCGCGTCGGCCTGCAGTTCACCGTCGGCTGCGACTTCGGGGCGAAGGTGGCGGAAGATGTCCATCGCCTCCCGCACATGTTCGACCGCCGGCCCCGCAGCCGAGCCGAGCGTGGAATACGAGAGAAACGCAACGACCGGTTCTTCTCCCGCCACGGCTCGGTGCGCGTGGCAGGCCGCCGAAGCACTTTCCGCCAGCTGGGCCGGGGTCGGCGCCGGGACGACCGCGGCGTCCGTAAGCGTGAGCACCCGCTCTTCGGGAGCGGGAAAGACCATGTGGAAGGCGGCCGAAACCGTCTCCACGCCATCGGCGAGACCGACGACCCGCAGACCGGCCCGGATGACGTCCGCCGTCGCGTGCGCGGCCCCCGCCACGACCCCGTCCACTTCCCCGGCCGCGAGCCGCTGCGCGGCGTTCGCGAGGCCATCCGCGCCGGCGCGGATCTCGACGGGGCGTACCCACTCTTCCTCCCGCAACCGGCGAATCGCCCGCGCGGTGCGGGCTTCGTCCGCCTCCGGAAAGCCGATGCGCCGCTCGAGGGCGGCGGCCCGCGTCCTCAGTCGGTCGATGAAGCCGGATTGGATCGGCTGAGACGTCACTTGGCAGTCATGAGCTGCTAACGCCCGAACGCGCGGTCCATGCGGGCCTTCACGATCGGGCTCACGAAGTCCGTCACATCTCCGCCCAGACGTCCGACCTCGCGCACGAGCGACGAACTCAGGAAGGTGTGACGCGTGGAGGGCGCCATGAAGAGGACCTCGACTTCGGGCCAGAGCGAGCGGTTCATGAGCGCCATCTGAAACTCGTACTCGAAGTCGCTCACGGCCCGCAGTCCGCGGACGATGATCCGGGCCTCGCGGGAGCGGGCGAAGTCCACGAGCAGGCCGGAGAACGACGTCGCCTCGACCCTCGGTTCGTCCGCAAACACTTCGCGGATCAGATCGACGCGATCCTCGATCCCGAACAGCCCCGACTTTGCCTGCGTGGCCGTCTCCGCCACGGCGACGATCAGCCGGTCCACGATCCCCAGGCTCCTGCGTACGATGTCCTCGTGTCCGACCGTCAACGGGTCGAAGGACCCGGGGTACACGGCGACGGTGTTGTTCATCGAGTTCCCCGTCAGAGTGTTCGGGTTGACTCGTCGGCCGGAGCCCGGAACCGGCTGACGCAGGTGTCACCGTATTCCCTCGTCCAGTCGGCCGCCATCGCCCACTCGGCGTCCGGGCCGTGCTCGACCCACAGTTGCGAGGCGAACGGACGGGCCCTGAAGCGCTCGACGAGCCGCGCGCCAGCGGCGGAAGCGTACGGCGGATCCGCGAAGACCAGATCGAGGGGCGCGCCCGGACCGGCCACGTCATCCGGTTCGTCCAGACCGTCGACCCAGGCGATGGCATCGTCCCGCACCACCCGCGATCGGTCCTCGAGATCGAGCATTTCGACGTTGCGGCGCAGCAACGCAACCGCCCGACGATCCGACTCGACAAAATGGACGTGCGCCGCACCTCGCGACAGCGCTTCGATTCCCAGCGCTCCGGAGCCGGCGTAGAGATCGGCGACCCTGGCGCCGCCGACAGCCCCCGCGAGCGCGGAAAACCAGGCCTCCCGCACCCGCTCCGCCGTCGGACGGGTGCGCCGTCCACGGGGGGCCTCGATGAAGCGGCCGCCCAGCTCCCCCGCGATGATGCGAAGCCTCCGCGTCAGGCGAGAGACCCCGGGTAGAGGATGATCCCGCAACCCTCGCAGATGGCGAGATGCCGCCGCGCCCGAATTTCGGTCTGTTGCTGCTTCGGTATCGCCGTATAGCAGCGGCCGCATACCCCATCGACGGTGAGTTCGGCGAGCGCGGCCTGGCGCCCACCTCCGCCCGCCGTGCGGTACAACTGCAGCGCCCGGCGGTCCAGCCGGCTCTCCTGCGTCCTCCGACTCACGCCGCAGTGCTGGAGATCCCCCTCGAGCGTCGCCCGCAGCCCTTCCACCGCCGTGCTCCGCTCCGCCAGCTGCGCCGTCGCCTCCCTCAGCTCCGCTTCCGCGGCCTTCAACGCCCCGCGCGCGGTCTCCACATCCTGCATCGCGTCGAGCTGGTCATCTTCCGCCGCACGCAGGTTGCGCCGCGCCGTGTCCGTTTCGCTCCGAACCGCGAGATGCTGCTGCATGTTCGCGACTGCGACGGAGCGCGCCTCCAGACGTTTGAGCGTCGCTCTGCCCGCTTCCACGGCTCGATGGAACTGCCTCACGCGCCCTTCCGCCTCCTCCACCTCCGCCCGGATCCGCGTGACCTGAGCTTCCAGCGTCTCCACCGTTTCCCGGAGTCCGGCCACCTCCCCGCCGAGACTCTCGAGTTCATCTTCTATCTTCAGGATCCTGTGATCGATTTCCTGAAGAGTGAGTAACTCCTCGACGATATCGCTCCCTTGCATACTCTCCCCGGCTGTCATCGCTGCGTGGCCGTAGTCCGCCCCGCTTCGGCGGCCGGCATGAACGCTCCCGACTCGCCCGCGGCACGAAGTTCGCGCACGAGTTCCTGTTTCTCATCCAACAATCGACGTTGCTGCTCCGGCTCCGCAAGCTCGATCGCGCGGCCGATCTCCTCGATCCGTTCACGATGCCGCCGGTAGAGGAGGCGACGCACCACGGCGTCGAAGACCCGGGCGGCGTCCGGGAGCTCCCGATCGGACTCTCGCAGCGTCTTCGCCAGCTCCCCGGCGGCGGCGGAGGCGGACGCCCAGTCCGGAGAATCGACCCCCTCGTCCGATGCCGCCGCCAGGATCTCGAACAGCTCGCGCGACCGCGGGTCGGACATGTGATCGGGTGCAAGCCCGACGCGCACGGCCTGCCGCGTGAGCGTCGGGTCACGAACGAGCAGGAGAAGGAAATCGTGCTCCGTGCGCGAGGCCGGAGATGGTCCACGAGGGGCGCGTCCCGGTTCGGCGGACGGGGAACGGCGTCGAGGTCGGGAACGCTCGAGGCGCGCGATCTCGTCCACGAGCGTCTCGCGCCGTATCCCCAGTCCTTCCACCGCCCGGTCCACGTAGATGTCGCGGAGCGCCGGATCGGAGACCGCCCTCAGGGTGCTGAGCAGGCCATCCACCGCGCGGCGCCGTCCCTCCACCCGATCCAGGTATCCCTCGCGGCGCAGGATCTGGAGCTTGCGCTCGAGGAGGTCCACCGCGTCGTCCAGGAGCTGCCGGATGGCGGTCGGGCCGTCCCGGCGGATGAGGGAATCGGGATCTTCGCCGGACGGGAGCGATACGACCATCGGGTGGACCCCGGCGGCCAGCAGGATGTCCCCGGTCCTGAACGTCGCGCGCAGCCCGGCGAGATCGCTGTCGTAGAGCAGGTAGGCCCGTTTCGTGTATCGGCCGATGCGGCGCGCCTGGTCCGCCGTGAAGGATGTCCCCAGTCCGGCGACCGCAAAGCCGAGGCCGGCCCGGTGCAGCGCGATGACGTCGGTAAACCCTTCCGCGATCGCGGCGTGGCCCTCGCGTCGCATGGCGTGCCGCGCCCGGTTGAGCCCGTACAGCTCTTTCCCCTTGTGGAAGACGGGCGACTCGGGCGAGTTGATGTACTTGGGCGCATCGGAGGCGGCATCGAGGATGCGGCCACCGAAGCCGATCGGGCGGTCACGCAGATCGTGGATCGTGAACATGAGACGCCCGCGAAAACGGTCGTACGGCTCTTCCGCTCTCTCGCTCGTCGCAAGAAGCCCGAGTTCGAGCAGCGCCCGCTCCTCGATCCCGTGCCGGGCCGCGGCGGAGCGGAGCGCACGCCATTCGTCGTCTGCGTAGCCCAGCCCAAAGTCGAGCGCCTCCTCCAGAGAAAGTCCGCGCCCCTGGAGATAGTCGCGTGCGCCGGCGCCGGCCGGTTCGCGCAGCCGGTCCCGGAACCACTCGGCCGCGAAGGCGAGCACTCCGCGAAGCGGCGCATACGGATCCTCGCGTCGCTCCTCCCGGTCGGGAACCTCTATCCCGACTCTCGCGCCCACGTAGCGCACCGCCTCCGGGAAGTCGAAGCCGAGGTGCTTCATGATGAAGCCGAAGACGTCCCCGCCCTCCCCGCAGACGAAGCACTTGAAGATCTGCCGCTGCGGGTCGACGGCGAAGTTCGGACCGTCTCCGCCGTGCAGCGGACAGGGTCCGCGGTAGCTCTTCCCCGATCGTCGAAGCTGGACGTACTCTCCCACGATCTCGAGGATGTCCGCCCGTGCGCGGATGTCCTCTACGAGGCTGTCGCTCACCACGATCCCACCCCGAAGCCTGGATCCGCGTGGCCCATCATCCCGCGCACCGCCCGCAAGTCACGCTCACTCGAACTCCACGACTGTGACGCCTGTTCCCCCTTCGTTCGATTCGCCGGCCCTGAGGATCCGGATCCGGGGATCCCCGGCGAGCAGTTGCCCGACCCGCTCCCTCAGCGCGCCCGTTCCCTTTCCATGAATGATTTTTAGCCACGGGAGATCGCCGACCACCGCCGCATCGACGGCCGGGTTGAGCATTCCCTCGACCTCGTCGACGCGCAGGCCCCTCAGGTCGACCTCCGTGGCGACCTTGAAATCCGGTTGGCGCTGCACGGGGCCGGCGGCTTCGAGGACCCCGGCCTGTCCGGACGAACGCGGCTCCGCTGCAGAATGGGGAGTCAGGTCCCGCAGCGGTACCGTCAGCCGCAGTTCGCCGACCTCGATGACGCCGCGATCCTGCCGGATTTCGACGAGGCGCGCCGGCCGGTCGGAGGCGTTCCACCGCACGGCATCGCCGACGCGCACCGCTCGCGCCACCGATGGAGGCGCGGACTCGCCCAGGGCACGAAGAGCGCGGGAAGACGTCCGGAGCGCCCGCTCCACCTTCCCCCGCGCGGCCCGCTTCGCCTCCCGGCGGCGCGCCTCATCCCCCGTGTCGAATTCGGACTCGAGGCGTGAGATCGCGGCCTCCACCTGCTTTCGCGCCTCGCGCAACACCGCAAGCCGCTCCGCCTCCCGTCTGCGAGCGGCGGCGCGCTCCGTATCGGCCAGGGCGGTCTCCCGGGACGCGAGATCGCGTTCGCGGTCGGCCGTCTCTCCGGCGCGGCGCTCAAGCTGGGTCCGAAGGTCCTCGACCTCGCTCCGTTCGGTCTCGAGCCGGGCGAGGAGCGTGTCCAGCGAGACGTGCTCGGGTCCGAGTCGGTCGCGCGCATCGGCGAGCACGTCTTCGGGGACGCCCAGCCGCGCCGCGATCACGAGCGCGTAACTGCGGCCGGGCCGGTCCCTTACGAGACGGTACGTCGGTTCGAGCCGTGTTCCATCGAATTCCAGCGAGGCGTTCACGGCGGCGGCCTTCTCGTCGCCGAGGCGCTTGAGGTCGCCGAGGTGCGTCGTGGCGACCGTGAGACGAGCCTGTCGAGCCAGCCGCCGCAGCGCTGCCGCCGCAAGCGCGCCCCCCTCGGCCGGGTCCGTGGCGCTGCCGATCTCGTCGAAGAGGACGATGTCCCGGTCGCCGGCCTCGTGCAGGATCTCGGCCAGGTTGCGCGCCTGCGCACCGAAGGTGGAGAGCGATGCCTCGATCGACTGTTCGTCCCCGAGGACCGCGAAGAAGCGACGGAAGAAGGGGATCCGGCTCCCGTCGCCGAGCGGCGGCAGGATCCCGCTCTGCGAGAGCGCGGACAGCAGGCCGAGCGTCTTGAGAAACACCGTCTTCCCCCCTGCGTTCGGACCCGAAACGAGGAGGACGCGCTCGCCCGCCGAGAGATCGAGGTCGAACGGGACCGCTCCGCCGGCATCGAGCACGAGGAGAGGATGGCGCGCGCCGCGGATGCGGATCCCCTCCGAAGCCCCCTCGCTGAAGGCCGGGGGCGACGCGTCCATCTCGCCCGCGAACAGCGCGCGGGCGCGAAGCGAATCCAGTTCCACGAGGGCAGTGTACGAGACGGCGAGTTCCGACGAGCGGGCGCGCACGGCGGAGGAAAGGTCGCGCAGGATCCGGTCCACCTCGCGGGCCTCGCGGAGTTCCAGCTCACGGATCTCGTTCATCGCCTCGATCGCGCGCGATGGCTCGACGAACAGGGTCCGGCGGCTCGCGGAAGCGTCGTGTACGAGACCGCCCGCGATCCCCTTCCCCTCGCGGCGTACCGGGATGCAGTAGCGGCCGTTTCGGACGGTGACCGAGGCGTCGGGCACGCGAACGCGTTCCGGCAGCTCGCGGGCGTAGCGCGTGAGTTCGTCGACGAGCCGGCCGCGCCGCGTCGCGAGCGCGCGACGGATGCGCCCAAGTTCCGGGGAGGCCCCATCCGCGACCGCGCCCGTCGTATCGAAGGTGCGTGCAATCCGTTTCTCGAGGGCCGGCTCTCCCCACAACCGGCTCACATGCTCCGCCGGGAGGCCATCGGGATCGAGACGCGCGTCCAGTCGCCGCACGGCGCGCGCGACCGCCATGACCTGAGCGCATGCGAGCAATTGAGGCGGCTCCAGCGCTGCGTCTTCGATCGCGAGCCGCCGGAGGGCCCCGTCCAGCGGCGCGATCGCGTCCAGCACGAAACCATCCCCGCTCTCGATGAGCTCCCGAAGCTCGTGCACCGCCGCGAGCGAGCGGACCGCGGAAGCCGCGTCGGCAAGCGGCCGGAGTCCGTGTACGGCGGCGCGGCCCGCTTCCGACACGGCGCGTTCGCCGACCGCCGCCAGCACACGGTCGAACTCGATGACCCGGAGCGCGTGATCCACGGCGGTTACCCCGGCGGCCAACCCATGCGACGGGCGCCCAGCACATGGAAGTGCAGGTGAGGCACGGCCTGGCCGCCGTCTTCGCCGACATTCGTGACGACGCGGTATCCGTCCTCCAGCCCCTCCGAGTCGGCGACGGCTGCGCACGCGAGAAGGAGTTGCGTTCCGAGCGGCCCGTCCGACAGAGCCGAAAGGCTCGACATGTGCGCTCGCGGAATGACGAGCACATGCACCGGCGCCTGGGGTTCGAGATCCCGGAACGCCACCCAGTCGCTCGTCTCTGCAACCACGTCGGCCGCGATCGCCCCCGAAGCAATGCCGCAGAACACGCAGTCCATCATGTCGACCTCTCGTCGTCCGCCGCGTTTTCGTCGTCCGCCGCGTTTTCGCCGTCCGCCAGCAGGGCCGCGGCCGCCGCGACGACGACCACCGCCGCCGTTTCGAACCTCAGTGTCGCCGGGCTGAGGGAAACGAGCGTGAAACCCGCTTCCAGGCAGCGACGCCGCTCCGGACCCGTCAGGCCGCCTTCCGGCCCGACCGCGACGGTCAGCGGCCGCCCGGCACCTCCCCCCTCCGAGCCATGGGCGATCGGGCCACCGAGCCGTTGCCGCCCCTCCGCGTCCGCGAGCCACCCGTCCCCCTCGTGGCGCCCCAGGGCCTCCTCCGGCTTCACGGGACCCTCCAGCCGAGGGAGCCAACCTCGGCCCGATTGCTTCAGCGCGGCCCTGGCGCGGCCCTCCGCCCGCCGCAGGAAGCCCTCGGCGCGACCGGCGTCGGCCACGGAGCGCGACCGCTCCCACTCGATCCACGTGATCGTGGCGGCGCCGAGTTCCACGACCTTCTCGACGAGCCACAGGGAGCGATCGCGATTCGCCACGGGAGCCCAAAGGTGAAGCGGGAGTGAGGGTACCGGTGGGCGCGGAGCGAGCAGCCGACAGCTTGCGCCGCGCCGGTCCAGTGTAACGAGTTCCGCCTCCCAGCGGAGCCCGGCGCCGTCGATGACCTCGAGACGCCGGCCGGGGCGGATCCGTGCGGCACGGAGATGGCCCGCCTCGTCGCTCGCGAGCTCGGCCCGCGCGCCGGCTGCCAGGCCCGCAAGACCGTCGGCAAAGAACGTCTGATCGCTCACGAGGGGCAACGTATCCGCCGCCGGCGGGCCATCGCCACCAGCCCTCGCGCGCTTCGCGACGGAGCCTTTTCCGGCAGCGCCTCGAACCCTTATGTTCGCTCCGCCGAAGCGGCCCGCCCAGCACGAGTTGTCTCGCGCGGCCTCCGGCTTCCCGGCGTTGGGCCAGTCAAGGGCGATTCAACTCGCGCGAGGGGGCGATTGAACGAGACAAGGACCGCCGAAGCCGTTCACGGGTCCGCCGCTGCGAGCGCGGATCCTCTCGTAGAATCCCAGTCCATCGACACGATCCGGACGCTCGCCATGGACGCCGTCCAGCGAGCCGGCTCCGGGCATCCCGGCACCGCGATGGCGCTTGCCCCCGTGGCGTACTCCCTCTGGATGCGCCACATGCGGTACAGCCCGCGAGACCCCGCCTGGTTCGGCCGGGACCGGTTCGTGCTCTCCGCCGGCCACGCGGCGATCCTCCAGTACGCCGCTCTCCACCTCACCGGGTTCGACCTGCCCCTGGAGGAAATCCGCAATTTCCGGCGAGCGGGGAGCTGCACGGCGGGACACCCCGAGTACGGCCACGTCGCGGGCGTCGAGACGACGACCGGTCCTCTCGGCCAGGGCGTCGCGAACTCCGTGGGGATGGCGATCGCCGAAGCGCATCTCGCGGCGGTGTTCAATCGACCGGGCCACTCGATCGTCGATCACCGGACGTACGTCATCTGCAGCGACGGCGACCTCATGGAGGGCGTCTGCTACGAAGCCGCCTCGCTGGCCGGACACCTGGGACTCGGCAAGCTCGTCTGGCTCTACGACGACAACAGGATCACGATCGATGGCGACATCGATCTCGCCTTTTCCGAGGACGTGCGCGGGCGATTCGAGTCGCTGGGTTGGCACGTGCAGTCCGTCGGGGACGCGAACGACCTGGCGGCCCTCGATGCAGCGCTTGAAGGGGCGCGGAGCGTGGAGGATCGCCCGTCCCTGATCATCGTCCGCTCCCACATCGGCTACGGCGCCCCCAACAAGCAGGACACGGCCGCCGCGCACGGCGCGCCGCTGGGCGAGGAAGAGATCCTGCTCACCAAGGCCGTGTACGGCTGGCCGACCGAGCCGCCGTTCCTCGTGCCGGACGCCGTCCGGAGCCACATGTGCCGGCAGGTCGCACGCGGCGAAGCGCTCGCCGCGGAGTGGAAGGAGCGCTTCGAGCGATACCGCGCGGAGCACCCGAAGCTCGCGGCCGAACTCGAACGCCGCATCCGGTCGGAACTGCCGGCGGCGTGGGATGAGGAACTGCCGGAGTTCGGCCCCGACGACGATCCGATCGCCACGAGGGCCGCCTCCGGCCGGGCTCTGACCGCGCTCGCGCCCCGCCTCCCCGAACTCATCGGCGGAAGCGCCGACCTGTCGGGCTCGAACAACACGTTGATCGACTCGCCCAACTTCTCCAGGGACGCGCCCGAGGGCCGCAACCTGCGGTGGGGCGTTCGCGAGCACGCGATGGCGTCGATCGCGAACGGACTCGTCCTCCACGGCGGCATCCGGCCGTACATCGCCACCTTCTTCACGTTCACGGACTACGCCCGGCCGTCGATGCGGCTCGCCGCCCTGATGGGACTGCCCAACATCTACGTGATGACGCACGACTCGATCGGCCTCGGAGCCGACGGGCCGACGCACCAGCCGATCGAGCACCTCGCCTCCTTCCGGGCGATGCCCGGCGTCGTCGTGCTGCGCCCCGCCGACCCGGAGGAGACCGTTCAGGCGTGGCGCGTGGCGATCGAGCGAGGCACGGGGCCCACGATTCTCGTGCTCACGCGCCAAAAGGTCCCCCATCTCGCCCGCGCCGCCGGCGCCGCCCGCGATGGGGTGGGACGCGGCGCCTACGTCCTCAGACCGGAGTCGGGCCCCCTTCAGGTCGTGCTCCTCGGGACCGGTTCGGAACTGCAGGTGGCGGTCGAAGCGGCGGAAGCCCTCGAGGCCGGCGGCGTATCCGCCCGCGTGGTCTCGTTTCCGAGCTGGGAGCTGTTCCGTGCGCAGCCGCCAGCCTACCGGGACGAGATCCTTCCCCCCGGGATTCCGAGGGTCGCGATCGAAGCCGGGGCCACCCTCGGGTGGACGGAATGGGTCGGACCGAACGGCGCCGTCATCGGAATCGACCGCTTCGGGCAGTCCGCGTCGGCGGCGGACAACTTCGCCCGCTTCGGATTCACCGCGGAGGCCCTCGTCGCGCAGGTCCTGGAGGCGCTCGCGGCGGAGCGGCCGGCGTGAAGCTCGCCGTCGGGGCGGATCACGCGGGCGTGGGCTACAAGGATATTCTCGCCGCGGAGCTTCGCGAAGCGGGCCACGAAGTCGTCGACGTCGGCACGCACGGGACGGACTCCGTCGACTACCCCGACTTCGCCTTCGCCGTCGCCGAGCAGGTGGCTCGCGGCGACGTGGAGCGGGGGATCGTCATCTGCGGATCCGCCGTCGGCGTCTGTATCGCCGCCAACAAGGTGCCGGGGGTACGGGCGGGGGTCTGCCACGACACGTATTCGGCGGCGCAGGGGGTCGATCACGACGACATGAACGTCCTCTGCATGGGAGAGCGCGTGATCGGGATCGCCCTCGCCCGCGCGATCGCGGACGCCTTCCTGGCCGCGGATTTTTCGGCCGAGCCGAGGCATCGACGCCGGCTCGGAAAAGTGCTGGACATCGAAGCCCGACACCTTAAATCGGACACGTGAGACACATGATGGGGAGGGGAGAGAGATGAGCGCGCTGCTTCAGCTTCAGGAGCACGGCCAGAGCTATTGGCTCGACAACCTGACGCGCGGGATGCTGGTCGACGGAGGGCTGGCTCGCCGGGTCGAGACGGAAGGGTTGAGGGGGGTCACCTCGAACCCCGCGATCTTCCATAACGCCATCACGGGCAGCGCGCAGTACGATGAGGACATCGCCCGCTTCACCGCCCGGGGTCTCGGCGTCGAAGATGTCTACGACCGGCTCACGATCGCGGACGTCCAGGGCGCGTGCGATGTCCTGCGGGGCGTATGGGAAAGCTCCGGAGGGGTCGACGGGTACGTCTCCCTCGAGGTTTCGCCCCACCTGGCGAACGATACGGAGGGCACGGTGCGGGAGGCCCGCCGCCTCAACGATGAGGTGGCCCGAGAGAACGTCCTCATCAAGATCCCCGGGACGCCCGCCGGGGTCCCGGCCATCCGGCAGGCGCTGTTCGAGGGCGTGAACGTGAACGTGACGCTCCTCTTCTCCATCGCCGCGTACGAGGCGGTCGCGGACGCGCACACGGAGGCGCTGGAGCAGCGGATCGAAGCGGGACGTCTCGTCGACGACGTCGCCTCGGTGGCCAGCTTCTTCGTGAGCCGGATCGATGCGCTGACCGACCGGAAGCTCGACGCGCTGGCCGATGCCGCGGAGGGCGACTCCGCTCGCGTGGAGGCCTTGCTCGGCAAGGCGGCGATCGCCAACGCGAAACTCGCGTACGTCGGCTTTCAGCGGCGGCTGGCCACGGATCGATGGGCCCGTCTCGCAGGGCTCGGCGCCCGTCCGCAACGCATGCTGTGGGCGAGCACGAGCACGAAGAACCCTGCCTATTCCGACGTGATGTATGTCGAGCCGCTCATCGGCGACCTGACCGTCAACACGCTGCCGGAGAAGACGATCGACGCCTTCAGGGATCACGGACGCGCAGCCGGCACCCTGACCGAGGGGGTCGACGAGGCCCGTCGCACGATGGCGGAGTTGGCGGCCGCCGGGATCGAGTTGGACGAGGTCACGGACCAGCTTCTGGCAGAGGGCGTCGAGAAGTTCGCCGTCCCGTTCGATCAGCTCCTCGCGAGCCTCGCGGAGCGGATGGCACGGCAGCCGGCCGCGGCCGTTGCGTCGGGGTCCGCTACGCCGTAAACGCCGCCTTTACTCGCTCCCAGAAGCTCGGATCCTCGCCCCGGCGCGGCTCGGGCGGCGCATCTTCGACCTCGCGCAGCGACTCCAGGATGTCGCGCTGACGCCGGGACAGCTCGCTCGGCGTCCAGGTGTGTACCCGCACCAACTGGTCGCCGTGGCCGGCGGCCCGCAAACGCGGCATCCCCTGGCCACGAAGCCTCAGGACCTGCCCCGCCTGGATTCCCGCGGGCACCTTCAAGCGGGCCTGTCCGAGGATCGTCGGCACGTCGAGTTCGTCGCCCAGCGCCGCCTGCGAGAAGGTGACGGGCAGGTCGAGGACGAGGTCATCGCCCCTGCGCTCGAAGCGGTCGTGCGGCTCGACCTCCACCTGCACGATGAGATCCCCCGCCGGTCCGCCGCGCGGCCCCGCATTGCCGCGCCCGCGCAGCTTCAGGTAGTCGTCGGACGAAATACCCGCGGGAATCTCGATGTCGACGGACCGGTCGACCCGCACGCGCCCGGTCCGCCCGCAGTCGCGGCACTCATCCTCGATCCAGGTGCCCTCGCCACCGCACGTGGAGCAGGGACGCACCGAGACGAATTGTCCCAGCATCGAGCGCTGGACCATGCGAATCTCGCCCGTGCCCTGGCACGTCCCGCACGTGGAAGCCGTGCTCCCCGGTTCGGCGCCCGTCGCATCGCACCGCTCGCACCGGTCCAGGGCGGAGACGCGGAGGGAGCGCCGGGCCCCCGCCGCCGCCTCTTCCAGCGTGATCGTGACGGCGATCTTGAGGGTGGAGCCGCGGCGCGGCTGGTTCGGGGAACGCGCATCTCCGAAGAGGTCGCCGAAGCCGCCGCCCCCGAAGCCGCCCCCGCCGAACTCCCGCATGAACACATCGAACGCGTCCGAGAAGTTGTTGAAGCCCGAGAACGGTGCTTCGCCTCCGCCGCCGCGCCGTACGCCGGCCTCGCCGTATTGGTCGTACAGCTCCCGCTTACCCGGGTCGCGGAGCACTTCCCACGCCTCCGTGACCTCCTTGAACCGCTCCTCCGCGTCGGACGCGGAATTGCGGTCCGGATGGTATTCCATGGCGAGGCGGCGGTACGCCCGCTTCAGTTCGTCCGCCTCCGCATCGCGGGAGACCCCGAGCAGATCGTAGTAGTCGCGGCTCACGGAGTCAGCCGCGTGAGAAGATCCGAAGTCCAGTCGACGATGGAGACGACCTTGTCGTACGGCATGCGCGTCGGCCCGATCACGCCGACCGTGCCCTGCAGACTGCCGACCGCATAGTTGGCCGTGACGATGGTCAGATCGTCGAGTTCGGGCTGGCCGTGCTCGGCGCCGATCGTGACATGAGGTCCGTCCGAGCCGCCGCGATCCCCCAGCACCGAGGCGAGCAATTCGCGGCGCTCCGTGAGGAGCAGGAGCTCGCGCAGGCGCTGGCTCGTCGTGAACTCCGGCTGCTCCGTCAGCGCCGCGGCGCTCCCGAGGTGGATCTCGCGCTCCCGACGGGCCCACTCGAAGATGTCCGGACCGCTGTGCACGAAGATGTTCATCAGTTCCTGCGCGCCGCGGTTGTGGAAACTCAGGTCGCCGAGTCGCTCGCGCAGCGTCGCCTGGATCTCGGAGATCGCGCTGCCCGCCAACCGCTCGTTCAGCGCCTGCGACACCGCCTGGAGCGTCGCCCGCGGCACCCGCGTCGTCACGTCCACGTACACGGTGCGAACCACGCCGGACTCGATCGTGAACACGAGGAGTACCTTCTCGCTCGATAGCGGCACGAGTTCGAGACGCTCGAGCGTGGCCGTGGCGAGCGTCGGACCCACCGCGAGGCCGAGTTCCCCCGTCAGGAGGCTGAGGACGCGTGCCGCCTTGCCCATGAGGTCCTCGACGCCGCCGGTGTCGGCGTCCCCCAACTCGCGTTCGAGCTTCGCCCGGTCCCGCTTCCGGATGCTGCCCCATCGCATGAGCGCATCGACGTAGTACCGGTAGGCGAGGTCCGTGGGAAGCCGTCCGGCGGAGGTGTAGGGGTGGGTGAGCAGACCCTTGCTCTCGAGGTCCGCCATCGTGTTTCGGATCGTCGCGGGCGACACGCCGAGCGCGTACTCCTTCCCGATCCTTCGCGAGCCGGCCGGGGCGGCCGTGCGGACGAAGGAGTCGATGACCGCGGCGAGGACGGCCCGTTCGCGCTCTGTCAGTGTTGGCAGGGTCATGCTCTCTCAGCCCCGGCGAGTTCGGCGGCGATCGCATCCAGGCGGAGCCAGCCTTCGATCGTCGCCATCCAGCGTCCGTTCCGCTCCTTCAGCCACCCGGCGTCGGCCCAATCGTCCAGCCGGAGTCCGTCCGACGAGACCTTTCGCACGAAGTCGGGCGTCAATCCGCGATTCGTACGGAGGCCCAGCCAGATCCGTTCCAGTTCCTCCTCTTCCGGCCCCACGCGTTCCCAACCTTCGAGCGGGCCCCGGCCCGCCTGTAGCGCGCGTTCATACCGGTCCCAGCGAAAGACGTTCCAACTGCGGATCGGTGGAAGAAATCCATGCGCGGACGGGCCGAGGGCAAGATACGATGTTCGGTTCCAGTACGACCAGTTGTGGCGGCACTGCGCTCCCGGCCGGGCGAAGTTGGACACCTCGTATTGCTCATACCCGGCCGCGCGCAGGTCGCGCGACAGGAGTCGGTACTCGTCGGCGTAGCGCTCCTCGTCCGGCGCTCCCACCCGGCCCATGCGGATCCATTCGGCCAGCGGCGTGCGAGGTTCCACGGTCAGGCCGTAGAGACTCAGGTGAGACACTCCGAGCGCGGCCGCCGCCTCCACCTCCGCCCCGAGATCCCGCCTCACTTCCGGGGGCAGGCCGAAGATGAGGTCCACGCTCACACGTTCGAATCCGGCGTCCATCGCCGCCGCGACGGCCTCCGTGGCCCGGCGCCGGTCGTGAAGCCGGCCCAGCCAGGTCAGGACGGCATCGTCCAGAGCCTGCACGCCGAGACTCAGCCGGTTGACGCCCGTCGCCCGCCAGCTTGAACCGAGGCGCGCATTGAAGGACGCCGGGTTCGCCTCGGCCGTCCATTCCGTGTGCGCGGGGTCGATTCGGAACCAGGCGGAAATTCGCGAGGCCAGTCCTTCCATCCCGGCGGGCCCCATGAGTGAAGGCGTCCCGCCTCCCACGAAGATCGTGTCGAGCGTGTCTCCCGGATCCCATCCGTTGCGCTCGAACCACCAGGCGAGTTCGACCTCGATCGCAGCAAGCCAGCGGGAGACCGGCGGGTCCGACGCCCGCTGGACGGAGAAATCGCAGTAGTGGCAGCGATGCGCGCAGAACGGGAAGTGCACATACAGGGAGCGTGGCGGGCGCTCGGCGGACATCAGCGGCCGCCCCGCCGCCGGACGGCGGCGAAGTTCCCTCCCGGCCGACGCTCGACCCACCCTTCAAGTTCCAGCCGCCCCAGCCCGCCAAGCACCTTCGTGACGGGCATCTCGAGACCCACGGCCAGTTCATCCGGCGAGCGGGGTCCCCGCGAGAGCGCTCCGAGCAAACGCCTGTCGCCGGAGGATCCGTCGATCTCCGCGGCGGATCTTTCTTCCGATGGCGGCGCCGGCGGCTCGAGGCACAGCCAGCCCAGGGCATCGAAGACGTCCTGTACGCCGGCGACGAGCCCGGCGCCCTGACGCAGGAGGCGAAGGCACCCGGCCGCGCCCGGATCATCGATCCGCCCGGGCACCGCGAGGACTTCGCGCCCCAGGTCCAGGGCATGGTCCGCCGTGTTCAGGGCCCCGCTCCTTCCGCCCGCCTCCACGACGATGACACCACGCGCGAGGGCGGCGATGACCCGGTTGCGGCGCGGGAACGCCGAACGCGTCGGCGGCGCCCCCGGCTCGAACTCGCTCACCAGGATGCCGTGCGAACGCATCCTCCGGTACAGGTCCCGGTTGTCCGCGGGGTATTCGCGATCGTGTCCGGTTCCGAGAACCCCGATGGTCCGCCCGCCGATATCGAGGGCGCCGGCGTGGGCCGCCGCATCGATGCCGCGGGCCATGCCGCTCACCACCGTCCATCCCCAGCGTCCGAGTTCCCTTCCCAGCGTGTATGCCGTGCGCAGCCCGTAGGACGAAGCGGCCCGCGTGCCCACGACGGCGATCGTCCGCTCGGAGTCCAGCGCCGCGTCGCCGCGTTTGAAGAGAATGGGGGGCGGATCGGGAAGATCGCGCAGCCCCTCGGGATATGCGGCCTCTCCACAGTCCGTGTACGCCGCCACGCAGAGCCCCTTCGCGCCCGCTTCGCGCAGCAATGACCGGGCCGCTCTCTCGCCGTCGGCGCCGAGGGCTCGGACCGTCCTCCCGCCCGGAATCCGCCGGCCCCGGCCGAGCGCGCGCAGTTCGTCCGGCGCGGCGCGCCG
>JAJDUL010000071.1 GCA_022826685.1 Gemmatimonadota bacterium
CCACGTCTTGAGGTCGATGTCCCACATCGTCGCGAAGATCTTCCGCGGGTTCGCCGGGTCCATGACCATGTCGTAGGCGCCCGTCCCGCGGTCGACGAAGAGGATCTTCTCCCACGAGGCGCCGCCATCGGTGGTGCGGTACACGCCGCGCTCGTCGGACTCCGCATAGGCGTGGCCGAGAGCGGCGACGTAGACGATGTCCGCGTCGGTGGGGTGGATCAGGATGCGGCCCACGCGGCCGGTTCCCTCCAGCCCCATGTGAGTCCAGGTCTCGCCGCCGTCCGTCGACTTCCAGACCCCGTTGCCGATCGAGACGTTCGAGCGGATCGAGGTCTCGCCGGTGCCGGCCCACACCACGGCGTGGTCGCTCGGGGCGACCGCGAGGGCTCCGATGGAGTGCACCGGCTGATCGTCGAACACGGGCCGCCAGTGCAGCCCGGCATCGTCCGTCTTCCATATGCCGCCGGTGGCGGCGCCGGCGAAGTAGATCGACGGGTTGCCGGGGACGCCCGCCACCGAGGCGACGCGGAAGCCGACGGGTCCGATGTGGCGCGCCCGCAGCCCCTCGTACTGCCCGGGCGCAAGCTGCTGTGCGCCCAGCGGTCCGCCCGCCGGAGCAACGGCGAAAAGCGCGGCCGCCGCCAGCAGAGCCCCCGGTGTCGTGGGCGCGGCGGCCAGGGCGCGGCTACTGCGTCGTGATGACACGTCCTACTCTCGCCTGGAGCATCTGGTTGAACTCCGCGAGTTCGTCGGCGAGCACCGCCTCCAGCCGCACCTGCACCTCGTCGATCTGGTCGCTCAGGATCTGCACCACCTCGGCGTGCTGGTCGGTGGGCGGGAAGTCCGCCGTCCCCACCGTGCGCTGGAGGTAGGACAGGCGGCCGCCGATCATCGAGGGCCAGCGGACCCCGTCGGCGCCCGTGTCCTTGAGCTGCACGAGTTCGCTCTCCACCTCGATGAGCGACTCGTCGAGCGCCTCTCCCGCCTCAATGATATCCTCGGCGTCGCCCGCGTCCTCGAGTACGGGGCGCAGGTCGTAAATCTGGCGCCGCAGGAGTTCGATCTGATTGACGAGGTCGGCGAGCCGGTTCCGATCCTCCACGATGTCGTCGAGCAGTGCCTTCTGCGCCAGGATATCCTCCATGGACCCTTCGGAGCTCGGATCGCGCAGGACGGTCAGTTCCTCGGACCCCACATCCTCCCCGTCCACGACCAGCGTCACCGTGTAGGTTCCCGGCGGCTGCCGGGGCCCCCCGCCGAAACCGAAGAAGCCGCCGCCGACCTGCCGGGACACCTCGGGCATCGGCATCCAGTCCGCGAACTGCGGCTTCGTGCGGTACAGGATCGGCTTCGCGTCCGGGCCCCGGAAGTTCCACCACACGCGGTTGAAGCCGTCGTGCGTCGACCCGTCGAGGGTGGCGAGCGTCTCGCCTTCCGTGTTCTCGACGCGGACCTTCACCTCGCGTCCCTCCCCGTCGCCGAGCCAGTAGTTGATCGACGCCCCGTTGGGCGGGTTCTCGCCCACGGACCAGTCTTCGTACATCACCTGCGGTTCGGAGATGTCGTTGAAGCGGTAGGCGTCGCGCGGTGCGAACAGGTGCGCGTCGGAAGCCGCGACCTCGGGCGTGAGCTGCTGCACGGGGCTCAGGTCGTCGAGGATCCAGTAGCCGCGGCCGTACGTTCCCGCCACGAAGTCGTTGAAGTGCTCCTGGATGATGAGCCCGTAGTACGGCGTCGGGGGGAGATTCGGCATGAACAGCTGCCAACTCTCCCCGTCGTCGTAGCTGATGTAGACGTTCGTCTCCGTGCCGAGGTAGAGGAGACCCGGCCGCACCGGGTCCTCGAGCAGGTAGCGGGTGTAGTCGACCGGGTAGTTGTCGACCCCGTTCGTGATCTGCGTCCACGTCTCCCCGAAATCGTCCGTCTTGTAGGCGCGCGCGTCGAAGTCGCCGACCTGGTGGTGTTCGATCGTGATGTAGGCCTTCGCGACATCGAAGCGGGACGCGTCGATGCTCCGCACGATGCCGTCGGGAGGCAGGTTCGGGATGTTCTCCGTGACGTTCGTCCAGGTCGCGCCGTCGTCCCGGCTCACCTGCACGAGGCCGTCGTTCGTGCCGGCCCAGAAGACGCCCTGCTCGATGGGCGACTCGTCGAAGGCGTAGATCACGCAGCAGAACTCGACCCCGATGTTGTCGGGCGTGAGCCCGCCGGAGATCGTCATCCGCTCCCGGTTGTTCGTGGAGAGGTCGGGGCTGATGACCTCCCAGCTCTGGCCCCGGTTGCGCGTGCGGTGCACATGCTGGCTCGTGACGTAGATCGTCTCGTTGTCGTGCGGGGAGATGAGGAGGGGGAAGGTCCACTGGAAGCGGTAGCGGATCTCCTCCGCGGGATACCCCATGGTGGACTCGGGCCACACTTCAACGTCCCGGAACTGGCCGCGCTCCCGGTCGTGCCGCACGACGATGCCGCCGACCGCGCCGGCTCCGGAGGCGCTCGACCACACGATGTTGGGGTCCGTGGGGTCGGGCGTCGCGAAGCCGCTCTCGCCGCCGCCGACGGTCGTCCAGTCGCCGCGCGGGATGAGTCCGCGCGCCCAGAAGCCGGTGTAGCGCGTGTTCGACGGTCCGTGGTAGGAGGGCCCGTCCTGCCGGTTCCCCATCACGTTGTAGGGGATCTCGTTGTCCACCGTGACGTGGTACATCTGCGCGATCGGAAGCTGCATCCGGGACCATGACTTCATCCGGTTCTCCGTGATCGCGACGCCGCTGTCGCCGCCGATGAAGACGCGGTCCGCGTTGTTCGGATCGACCCAGATGTCGTGCAGGTCCCACCCCGGGGCCGCCGGATCGCCGCCCGGAGGGCCGCCCCCCAGGAAGTTGAACATCTCGTACGTCGCACCCCCGTCGCGGCTCACGCTGAAGCTGGACGAGAGGAAGTAGACTTCGTCGCGGTCGTCGGAGGCGACGCCGCAGCGGGTGTAGTACGCCTGCCGGGTCGCGAGGTTGTGGCTGTAGTTCACGAGCGTCCACGTGCGGCCGCCGTTATCGCTCCTCCACAGCTCGCCCGTGTCGGCCTCGTACCCCTCCATCGGCACGCCGTCGCTCGTCTCGATGAGGGCGTAGACGCGGTCGGAGTCCGAATGGGACATGCAGACGGCGATCTTCCCCAGCGTTCCGGTCGGGAGCCCGTTCCCCTCGAGTTCGGTCCACGTGTCCCCACCGTCCATCGTCAGGTGGAGCCCG
>JAJDUL010000044.1 GCA_022826685.1 Gemmatimonadota bacterium
GTCGTAAACCAGTTCAAATCGGCTCGGAAAGGCTCGAATGGCCGGGATCAGGTATCGACCCGTCGTCCCGCTCACCTGGTCTACAACCACATAGCTCGCCCCCATCGCCTCGAGACCCTCCATTACGGTCCCCGCATCGGCCGAGAACGGATACACGTCACCGGGCCGACCCGAATACCAGTAGAAGAGACGCGGTTTGCGGTTCGCGATCACCGCGTCGCCCGGTGTGTTCTCCCTGGCCCAGCGAGCTGCCGCGTAGAGACTCGCCGATGCGGGCACATCGCACGGGCGACCCGCACGGTACGACGCGCTGCAGGCAACGCGGCCCGGGATCACGGTCATGGCCCAGGTGATCCCGAATATCGCGAGAACCACCGGGACCGCCGGGCGCAGCCAGAGGCCGGAAGCGCGGAGGGGGAAGCTCCACAATGCCGAGAACGCCAGCAACAGGATTGCGGGCAGCAGAGGAAGCAGAAAACGCTGATCCGTCCATACCGAGGGCCAAAGCGCGATGAGGCCGGCGTACAGGAGGGTGAAGACCTCCGCAGCCCCGAGGCGACGGCGCGCAGCCCTGGCCCACGCCCACAGGGCCGCCGACGCGACCGCCAGCCCGAGCAAGATCCGGCCCGCCCCCGAACTCTCCCCCGGGCCCAGCAGGATGCCGGGGAGCACGCGGCTCACATGGGCCCAGGTGTTCTCGGCTCCGCGTCCAACGAGACCCGCGAGATTTACCGTCCCCGCCTCCGGCGAATACGGGTCGACCAAAAGGAGAAACGACAGGTATCCGGGCTGATCCGACGCCCAGCTCTGATAGAGCGCCCAGGATGCAAGCACACCTATGGCCACAAGCGTCGTCCACGCGGCCCTTCGATACCGCCGCGCCAGGAGCCACGCCACCGGCAGGGCGATCAGGACCGTCATGCCGGCCGTCCGCGTCGCGAAGGCCGCAACGGCAGCGCCCATCGCGAGCATCGCCCCTCGCCCATCTCCCCGCTGCGATAGCCACAGCGCCGCAACGATCAACAGCACGAACGGCGCCTCGCTGAGAATATAGTGTCCGTATTCCAGCAGGGTCGGATTGACGGCAAGAAGCCCCGACGCCGCGAGAGCCGGCCCGCCACCGACCCAGCGCCGCCCCAAATGCGCCGTGGCCCAAACCGTCATGGCCGTGCAGATGAGCATCGCGAACTTGGCCGGGAGGACGTTTCCGATCCATCCCAGGGCGGCCAGCATCAACGGCAGCAGCGGGGGATACCGGATGTGCAGCGGCGCCCCCGGCAGGTACAGGTCGCGGTATCCCTCCCCGCTGCGCAGCGCCTCGCCGAGGATCAGGTAGCCGGCGTTGTCTCCACCCGGAAAAAGAGTGGGCTCGAAGACCAGCAGGCCGAGCAGGAAGTGAAGGAAGGCGAATCCAAGCGCCGTGAGGCCGAAGGCGTCCCGAATCCGTCCTCCGCCCTCTGCCGGGCGCTGATCGGTCATCGCCCGGTCCGTTGCGGCACTCGGCCCCGACGCCGAGAGAGAGCCGTGCTGTAGCACGCCGTGAGCCGATCCACGACGCTCGGCAGTCCGAAATGTTCGCGCATGTGGGCTCTTCCCTTCTCGACCCTTTCCTGTGCCGCGGCGGGGTCCTCGATCACCCGCATGATGGCCCCGGCCAGCGCGCCGGCGTCGCCGGGCGGCACGAGGAGTCCCGTCTCTCCGTGTCTCACGATGTCCGGGATTCCGCCGGCATCGGACGCGATCAGGGGCAGCCCGAACTCGAGCGCCTCGAGGAGAACCACGCCGAGCCCTTCCGTGTCGCCCTTGCCGTCCACAACCGCCGGCAGGATGAAGAGATCGCTCGATCGGTACGCCCCGCCGAGCGCTTCTTCATCGACGCGGCCCGCGAAGCGCACGAAAGGGTCGACGCCGACGCGGCGAGCCTCCGCCTCCAGCGGGGCGGCCTCCGGCCCTTCGCCGACCACCGTGAGCGTCGCCTCGACACGCTCCCGGACGCGAGCCAGCGCCCGTATCAGGATATGCACGCCCTTCCGCTCCACAAGGCGGCCCACGAAGAGGAGCCGTACGGGTCCCGCACGCTCCAGCGGCCGGGCCTCTTCGCCGGCGCCGTCTGACATCGGCCGATCCGAGATCGCCGCGCTGAAGGGGATCACGGGCACCTCGCGCGACGTGTACCGGGCCACGGCCGCCGCGGTCGCGGTCGAGATCGCCGTCACGGCGTCGGCGCTCTCGATCGACCAGCGCAGGAACGGCAGGGCCCAGCGGAGACGGCGTTCGATCCAGCGGATTTCAACGGAATAGAAGCTCGAAACGACCGCCGTCCGCTCGGAGGACGCCCGCGCGAGGGCGCCGAACCAGCCGTGCGGGACCGGCCAGTGTACGTGGACCACGTCGGGGGGCGACGAGCTCCCGAGACCGATCGAGGCCAGGCTGCCCCCGATCATGTACCCCGGCAGGAGCGCGGCGTAGGCCGGCCGGCGGCGAATGCGGTCCGGGGCGGTCTCCTCGTGCGTGAGGGTCTCGAGCCCGGCCGGGGCGTACCGGAAGCGGCGCACCGGAATGTCCCGCCACTCCGTCGCGCCCCCGCCCCGGTACGCGGGCGCGAGCACCTCCACCTCCAGACCCCGTTCGCGCAGGCCGAGCAGCAGTCTTCCGAGCCAGGGAGTGATCACGTCGTCGTCGTGGCGCGGGAAGGCCGTGACGACATGGACCACCTTCACTGCGTTCCGCCGCGCTTCAGCTCCTCGATCTCGTCCCGCAGCTGGGCCATCGTCTCCGCGAGGAAGCCGAGGATGAAGAGGAGAAGCCCTCCCACGACCAGGAGAAGCACGAGCGTGAGCAGCGGACGGTATCCGAGGCCGAACCCGAAGCGCAGGACGAGCGCCGCGATCCCGGTGGCGCAGCCGGCGGCGATCATCGCGAGGCCGCTCGTGCCGAAGAAGAGCAGCGGCTTGCGCCCGAACACGAGCTGGAACCACACCGACACCATGTCGAGCATCCCGATCAGGATCCGCCGGCGCCCGGAAAACTTGGGCTCTCCGTGCCGTCTCGGGAGAAGGTCGATGTCCAGTTCGCCGAGCCGGTATCCCCGGGCATGGGCGAGCACGACGAAATAGCGGTGCCAGTCGTGCCGCAGCCTGAGGCCCGTGAGGACGTCGGCCCGGAACGCCTTCATGGAGTTGAGATCGCGGACGGGGACCTTGAAGATCGCGCGCGCGAGCCGGTTGTAGACGGACGAGGTGAAGCGCTTCTCGTAGCGTCCCACCTTCCGGCCGGCGACGAGGTCGTACCCCTCATCCAGCTTCGCCGCGAAGCGCGGAATCTCCTCGGTGGAGTGCTGCAGGTCCGCGTCGAAGAGGACGAGGTATTCGCCGCGGGCGGCCTCGGCGGCGGTGAGCATCGCCTCCGTCTTCCCCAGGTTCGCCCGGTGCCGGAGCACGACGGCCCCGTCGCCCAGCCCCGCCTGCGCGGCCGCCGCCTCCGCGGCTTCCGCCGTCCCGTCGCCGGAACCGTCGTCGACGAGGACGACCTCGGCCGCGAGATCGTGCGCCGCGAAGGTCGCGGCGAGTTCCGCGAACAGTTCGGGCATGTTCTCGGCTTCGTCGTACGCCGGGACGAGAACCGAGATTCTCGGATCGCTCATACGCGCCTGCGCAGCCGCGCCGAGAGGATCCCGAGCTGGTCCCGGTACTTCGCCACCGTGCGGCGCGCGATCCGGACCCCGGCCTTCTGCAGGCGGGCGGTGATCTCGTGGTCGCTGAGCGGCGCCGTCGGGTCCTCCTCCGCGACCAGCTTCCGGATCCGGGCCCGCACGCCCTCCGACGACACGTCTTCCCCGGCGTGCGTCGAATAGCCGCCCGAAAAGAAGAACTTGAGCGGATAGAGTCCGCGCGGCGTCTGGACGTACTTGCCGTTCGTCACGCGAGAGACCGTGGACTCGTGCATCTCGATGTGCTTCGCGACATCGCGAAGCGTGAGCGGCCGCAGGTGTTCGACGCCCTTCTCGAAGAACTCGCGCTGCCGTTCGACGATGAAGTCCATCACCCGCAGCATCGTCTGCCGGCGCTGCTCGATCGCCTGGATCAGCCACCGGGCGCTGTTCAGCCTCTCCGAGATGAACGCCTTGTTCTCCCCCCGGAACCGGGCGCGGTCCGCGGCCACGTCCCGGTAGACGGGCGAGAGCTTCAGCCGCGGTAGCGAGGTGTCGGCGTGCGAGACGCGATACCGCCCCTCGACCTTCTCCACCGTCAGGTCCGGGATCACGTAGGCATCCGACGTGTCCGCGTACCTGAGACCGGGCTTGGGATCGAGCTTCGCGATCTCGTCCGCCGCGGCCTGCACCTCGCGGGGCGTGATCCCGAACTCCTCCGCCAGCTCGGGCCACCGGCGGTTCGCGAGGTCGTCGAAGTGCCCGTCGACGATTCGCCAGGCCAGCGACGCCTCCCGCCCGCGGTCCCGCAACTGCAGCAGGAGCGTCTCGCGCAGGTCTCGCGCCGCGACGCCGCTCGGTTCGAAGGACTGGATGCGGGCGAGCATCTCCTCGACCTCCGCCCGTGAAACGGCCCCCGCCGCGTCCCGTCGTTCCTCCAGCCCTTCCTCGCGCTGTTCCTCCAGAGCCTCGACGATCCGGTCGAGCGGGCATGTGAGGAACCCGTCACGGTCCACGTTGCCGATGATCTCTTCGCCGATCCGCAGCTCACGCTCGCCGAGCCGGAGCAGGTTCAACTGCTCGTGGAGGTGGTCCCAGAGATTCCTCGTGGCGACCGCCGCGGGTTCGTAGTACTCCCGGTCCCCGTACTCGTCGCGGGGCCCGCCCGCATCGAAGTCATCGAGGAGAACATCTTCCCAGTCCACCTCGTCCGCGGGGCCGTCTTCCGCGTCTTCGGCCAGGGCGTCAGGCAGGTCGTCGGCATCACGCAGGTCGTCGACGGCGTCGTCCGGCTCGTCTCCGGGTTCCACGAGGTCGAGGAACGGGTTGTCGACGAGCGCCTGCCGCAGGTGGCCCTGAAGGTCGAGCAGCGGCATGTGAAGGAGGTCCATCGCCTGGTAGAGACGAGGCTGCGCCTTCTGTTCCTGCCGCAGGTGGAGGCCCGCGGCGAGACTCGGCCGTCCCGTTGCCATGTTCAGAGCCTGAAGTCCTCCCCGAGGTACAGTTGGCGGGCCTCCGGATCGTTCACGAGGTGATCCGCCTCGCCCTGCACCAGAATCTTGCCTTCGAACAGGAGGTACGCGCGGTCCGTAATCGAGAGCGTCTCGCGCACGTTGTGGTCGGTGATGAGAACCCCCAGACCCTTTTCCCGCAGGCCCCGCACGATGCGCTGGATGTCGTCGATCGCTATCGGATCGACCCCGGTGAAGGGTTCATCGAGCAGCAGGAACTTTGGGCGGGTCGCCAACGCCCGCGTAATTTCCAGGCGCCGCCTCTCTCCCCCCGAGAGCGAATAGGCCTTGTTCGCCCGAAGGTGCTTGATGGACAGTTCGTCGAGCAACTCCTCCAGGCGGTCGTGCCGCTCCTGCCTCGACATCCTGATCGTCTCGAGGATCGCCATCACGTTCTGTTCGACCGTGAGCTTCTGGAAGACCGACGCCTCCTGGGGCAGATAGCCGATGCCGGCTCGCGCCCGCCGGTACATGGGCCAGCTCGTGAGTTCGTCGCTGTCGAGGTAGACGCGTCCCTCATCCGCCTTGAGCAGGCCGACGATCATGTAGAACGTCGTCGTCTTCCCCGCACCGTTGGGGCCCAGCAGCCCGACGACCTCTCCCTGCCGCACCTCGATCTCCACCTGGTTCACGACGCAGCGACGCTTGAAGGAGCGGACGAGGCCTTCGGCCCGTAGTACACTGCTCAACAGGATCTCCTGGGTCTGAGGGCCGAGGTCGCGCCGGACATCACGCGCCGACGCAAGGTGTCCGGAGGTGCGGCGACCGTATCGGGTGGCGCCGTCGTGCTGTCGGGCCGGACGTCCGACGTGTCCCGGGGCACGCCGAGCGAGTCGCCGGCGGCCGCAGCTCCGGTAGTGTCCGCCACGGCTGTGCTGTCGGCCACGGCCGCGCTGTCCGCCATGGCTGCGCTGTCGGCCGCCGCCGCGCTGTCCGCCGGGGACGGGGTCCCGAACACCTCCCGCGGTTCCAGGTAGGCACCGATGGCATGCTCCCCCTCGACCCCCGTGGGTTCTCCCGCCTCGAAATTCACCTGGATGCGCCGCGCCACGATGTAGTTCAGCGAAGGTCGCGTGCTCATCGTCGAATCCCGGACCATTCTGTAGAAGGCGCTGGCATTCCCGTCGACCACGAGTTGTCGCATGAAAGGATCGGGCGCGAGGGCCGGGTCCGCGGCCGGTGTTTCGGAGCGCTCGAAGATCGCGACGAGCGTATCGCCGCGCGCCCAGTTCGCGGAGCCGTCGGTCGCGAGTTCGATCTCCTCCGGCTCCTCGTCCGGCTCCTCGTCCGCCGCCGGCTCATCGCCCTCGGTAGACCCATCCTCCGCCGCCGCCACCTCGGTCGTGTCCGCGCCGGCTGCGGCGGAGTCCGCCGGGACAGGGGTCGCGGCCGAGTCCGCCGGGACGGCGGCTGCCGAGTCCGCCGGGACGGGGGCCGCCGAGTCCGCCGGGACAGGGGCTGCCGCTGAATCCGCCGGGGCAGCGACGGCGGCGGTGTCCCGGGCCGCGGCCGTCGAATCGCTGGCGGTCGAGTCAAGGGCCGTCGCGTCGACGGCGGTTGAATCGGTCGCCGTGGAGTCGGCTGCCGTGGAATCGGTCGTCGCCGGCTCCGGTGCGGGCGGCGGCACCCAGGACGAGTCGCGCTGGACCGCGACCGCACCGCCAAACGCATACGCCGTGTCGATCTGACCCGCGAACATCGCGAAACGAATCGAGTCGCCCCGAAGCTCGTGGCTGCCGGAGAGCGCCCGGCTCACACCCTCCCCGTAAGCCTGCACCTGCTCCACCTCGCGATTGCTCAGATCGATGTCGATCAACTCCGCTTCCACCTCGAACCTCTCTCCGGAAACGTAGCCATCGCCGATGGCGTGGATCTCCTCAAGTTCCTGGTTCTCGGAAACGAATCGTATCGAATCGCCTTCCATCCGGATCCCCTCGGCCTCGATCCACGGCTCGCCCCAGAGAGCGCCGAGGCCGTCGGCGCGGGTGAGCAGAGCGCTGTCCGCCCGGGCGTTCAGATCGGTCCGGTCTATGACCGCATCCCCGTAGAAGCGGGCCTCATCCTCGCCGGCGAAGATGGCCAGGTCCGATTCGATCAGGAACGGCTCCGGCGACTCGGTATTCGTCGGATAGAACGTAACGGTCGGCCGGTCGGGCGCGGTCGTGACGGCGTCGACGCCGGAGACGGCGCGCAGAAACTCCACGCGGGAGCCGATGAGGGTGGAGCGATCCGTCAGGCGGACGAGTTCGACGTTCTCTTCGGCGATGATGAAGTCGGAGAGTTGAAAGTACAGGAGTCGTTCCGACTGCAGCGTCCTGATCGAATCCTCGTAGACGACCGCACCGAGGAGTTCGACCTGCCGGGGGCCGTCGCGCTTGATCGCGCTGTCCGCCTCCATCGTGGCGGTGCCGCAGGTCCACAGGTATCGGCCGCTGAGAACCGTCACGTGCGCCCCGGTCACGTCCCGGTTCGTGACGCTCCTCGTGTCGGCTTCGAGCGGGCTCCACCGCAGACTGCACTGCTCGAGCGCCGACCCGACCCCGGGATCGGGCTCCTGCGCGACGAGCGGGCCGGTGAGCCAGGCCGCCACCACGAGACAGCCCGGGAGAGCGATGCGTCCGCGAGTCACCGGCGCGCCACCGTAGTATCGGGGGGAGCCTCCAGGCTGTCGGGCAGGGCGTCCGTCGTGTCGGGGGGCGTCCCCAGGCTGTCAGGGAGGGTCTCCGTCGTATCGGGCAGCACCGGCAGGCTGTCGGGCAGGGCCTCGGTCGTGTCGGGCGCCGCCGCCGCGCTGTCCCCGGGGGCCGGGACGCTGTCCGCTGCCGCCGCGGAGTCTGGCGACGCCGTGGTGTCCGCTGCCGGGAGCGTCTCCGGGTCGGCCTCCGGATCGATCTCCGCTGCCGCCGAGTCCGCCGCCGGCGCTTCGTCCGCAGGCTGCTCCTCGGCCGCCTGCTCCTCGGCGACGGGCTCCCCGGCGGCCTGCTCCCCGGCTACGGTTTCGTCGGCGACGCCCGCGAGGTCCCCGGCCGGGACGGCCGGCAGCGGGACCGCCTCCGTGAAGGAAGCGACGGGCAGCATCTCGCCTTCCTGATTCAGGACGACGACCGAGTCGAGGGCGGGGTCCGACTCGAAGGCCGTCCCGTCGAGCGTCAGACCCTCGACCGGATCGACGAACTGGAACGTGGTATCGCCCAGCAGGCGACCGTCCGCGTTCCGATACCGGAGGCGCTCCGTCTCGAGACGCTGGTTGTCCACGCGGTCCTCCACGACCACCCGCCGTTCGGCTTCGAGATCGCCCGTGAGCTGATGGAAGACTCCGAACTCCGCGGTCACCTCGGTCGATTCCAGTCCGCCCGGGTCGAAGAAGGTCAGCGTCATCCGCCGCAGGTGAATCACGTTGTCTTCGCGCCATTCCGCCGTGTCGGCCTCGACCACGGCGCGCCGGACTCCATCGCGCGTGACGAACGTCCGCATCCCCCGCACGGCGGTATCCACCCCCTCGGGCAAAGGTTCGCTCGCGGTGGGAGGCGCATCGCCGGACCCGCACGCAACGAAGAGCGGCAACAGCGAAACCCGGGCGAACAGACCGCGCCGCACCGATCCCCGCGGCGTATCGACCCCGTTCGCCCGCCCTCGCGCGCAGTCCGCGCCGACCTCCCGTTCAACCCCCAAAACGTCCTCCTTCCCGAAACTCCGTCACCAGCCCCTCCCACTCACCCCGGGCGACGAGCAGGGCCTCCGCGAATTCGCGCACGGCCCCTTCCCCGCCGGGCACCGTCCCCACCCACGCCGCGCCGGCCCGGACCTCGGGCACGGCACCGACGACGGCGGCCGGCAACCCCACCCGCTCCATGACGGCGAGGTCCGTGAGATCGTCGCCAAGGTGCGCCGCCTGGTCCCACGTGCAACCGCGTCGCGCGAGCATACCCCGAAGGGCCGAAAGCTTTCCCTTTCCGGAACCGAGCGAAACCTCCGCGATATCCAGCTCCCGCGCCCGCAGGCGGACGGCGGCGGATCGCTTGCCGCTGAGGAAGGCGACCACGAGTCCCGCCCGCTGCATCATCCGGATCGCCAGGCCATCGAGCGCATGAAAACGACGCAGGTCACGCGCGGCGCCGAGCGGAGAGTCCGAGTCTGCGCCGACCCAGATCGAACCGTCCGTGAGCACGCCGTCCACGTCGAGGGAGACGAAGCTGACGGACTCGGCGAGTCGGCGATCCATCGGGGGTCTCGGGCTCACGGGGATCCGGATCTCAGACCGCCACGGCTTCGCGCACGCGCAGCGCCCGGTCCACCACACGCTCGAGTTCGGCGAGCGGCAACATGTTCGACCCGTCGGAAGGGGCCGCGCCCGGATCGGGGTGCACCTCGATGAAGAGGCCATCGGCCCCGGCCGCGACCGCCGCCGCCGCGAGCCGCCCGATATGTTCCGGCTCCCCGCCGCTCCGCGACCCTTCTCCGCCCGGCAACTGCACGGCGTGGGATGCGTCGAACACCGTCGGGCATCCCGTCGCCTCGCGCATGAGGGCGAAACTCCGCATGTCCACGACCCAGCGTCCGTAGCCGAAGGCGAACCCGCGTTCCGTCACCGCCATCTCCCGCGCCCCCGCCTCGCGGAGCTTTCCGATCACGCCGCCGACATCCTCCGGGGCCATCCACTGCCCCTTCTTCACGTTCACCGGCCGTCCCGTCGCGGCCGCCGCCCGCAGAAGATCCGTCTGCCGGCAGAGGAAGGCGGGAATCTGGAGCGCATCCACGACCCCCGCCGCGCGCGCCGCCTGTTCCGGGAGGTGAATGTCGGTGAGCAGCGGGAGGCCGGAGCGGTCGCGCACACGCGCGAGCGCCGCCAGCCCCTCTTCGAGACCCGGTCCCCGGGGAGACGACGCGGAGCTCCGGTTCGCCTTGTCGAAGGAGGCCTTGAAGGTCACGGGCAGGTCGAGCCGCTCTCCGAGTTCCGCCAAGTGATCCGCGACCTCGAAGTTCAGGGCGTCGTCCTCGAGCACGCATGGTCCCGCGATGAGAAAGAGCGATGAGCGCCGGCGGCCCGAAAAAAAAGAGGGACGCCCCGGGTTCATCTCCCGACCGTGGCCCCGTTCGTCCGCGCCGCAGTCGAGTCCGCCCACTCCTCGGCCACCTGGTCCCGCCCGCCCGAATCGCCGCGCGTGCTCCGCAGCGTGTCCCGCCGCTTCACCGCCGCCTCGATGAAGGCCGCGAAGAGCGGGTGGGCCCGGGTCGGCCGCGACTTGAGTTCCGGGTGAAACTGCGTGCCGAGGAAGTAGGGGTGCCCGGGAAGCTCGAGCATTTCGACGAGTCCCCCGTCCGGAGACATGCCGCTGAAGGCCATCCCCCGCTGCTCCAGCTTCTTCCGGTAGGTCGGGTTGACCTCGTACCGGTGGCGGTGCCGCTCGGAGATCTCGTCGGCTCCGTACACCTCGTGCGCCCGGGAGCCCGGCTGCAGCACGCACGGGTAGGCTCCGAGCCGCATCGTGCCGCCCATGTCCGTCACCTGGTGCTGCGAGTCCAGGAGCGAGATCACGGGGTGTTTCGTCCTCAGATCGAACTCCGACGAATGGGCCGTCGGGAGATCGCAAACGTTGCGCGCGAACTCGATGATCGCGCACTGCAGACCCAGACAGATGCCGAAATAGGGGACCTCGCGCTCCCGGACGAACCGTATCGTGTCCAGCATCCCGTTGATGCCGCGCTCCCCGAAACCGCCCGGGATGAGCACGCCGTGGAAGGGTTCGAGGAAGTCCGTCCCCCGCGCCTCCACATCCTCCGCGGACCGCCACTCCACATCCATCTCGACATCGTTGACAGCGCCGCCGTGGATGAACGCCTCCGCGATCGACTTGTACGAGTCGACGAGTTCCGTGTACTTCCCCACCACGCAGATCCGGACCCTGCCGTTCGCCGGGTTCTTGATCCGGTCCACCATCGCCTTCCAGCTGTCGAGATTCGGCGGAGGCGTGTCGAACCCGAACTGCTCGCAGATGCGGTCGTCCACCTCCTGCGCGCGATAGGTCAGCGGGAGTTCGTAGATCGTCGATACGTCGCGCGACTCGATGACCCGGTTCACCTCGACGTTGCAGAAGCGCGCGATCTTCTTTTTGATCCCGTCGTCGAGGTCGTGTTCGGTTCGGCACACGAGCAGGTCGGGCTGGATCCCGATGCTCAGGAGTTCGCGCACCGAGTGCTGCGTCGGCTTCGTCTTCAGTTCGCCGGACGCGTTGATCCAGGGGACGAGCGTGAGGTGGATGAAGAGGGAGTGCTCGCGCCCCACATCCTGCCGGAACTGGCGGATCGCCTCCAGGAAGGGGAGCGACTCGATGTCGCCGACGGTGCCGCCGATCTCCGTGATCACGACGTCGTGGCCCTTGTCCAGGCGCCTCACCGCCATCTTGATCTCGTCGGTCACGTGCGGGATGACCTGGACGGTGGCGCCGAGGAAATCGCCGCGCCGCTCCTTCGTGATGATGTCCTGGTAGACGCGTCCCGTCGTGACGTTGTTCGCCTGCGAGAGCGACTCGTCGATGAACCGTTCGTAGTGTCCGAGATCGAGGTCGGTCTCCGCCCCGTCGTCCGTCACGTAGACCTCGCCGTGCTGGAACGGCGACATGGTCCCGGGATCGACGTTGAGGTACGGATCGAACTTCTGGATCGTCACGCGCAGGCCGCGCTCGACGAGCAGGCGCCCGATCGAGGCGGCGGTGATCCCCTTCCCGAGCGCGGAGACGACGCCCCCCGTAATGAAGATGTACTTCGTCGGTGACCTTTCGCCCGTCATCCCCGCACCTCCTTGCTGGACAATACTCTCTCCGCCCGCGCGATGTCGGCGGGAAGATCGACTCCCGGTTCGGTCCACGGACCGAGTTCGACGTGGATCCGCATGCCCGCTTCCAGCGCCCTCAACTGCTCCAGCCGCTCGGCCCGCTCCAGCGTGGACTCGGGCAGGGCCGCCCACCGCTTGAGAGCGGAGCGCCGGCACGCGTACACGCCGACGTGGCGCAACCGCGCACGCGTTCCGAACTCCGGCTCGTCCCGCGAGAACGGGATGGGGCTGCGGCTGAAGTAGAGCGCCCTTCCGTCGGCGGCCCGGGCGACCTTGACCACGGCCGGGGACCGCCACTCGTCCTCCGCTCGGATCGGGGCCGCGATCGTCGCGACCTCCTCCGCCCTCCGCACGGCGCCCTCGACCGCCCCGCCGTCCACGAACGGCTCGTCCGCCTGGAAGTTCACGACGACATCATCCTCCGCCGCGCCGAGAAGGTCGGCGGCCTCATCCACGCGGTCCGTGCCGGAGGCGTGGTCCGACCGGGTGCGGACGACCTCCGCATCGAACCCTCGCGCGCAGCCCTCGATCTCGTCGCTGTCCGTCGCGATCACGACCCTGTCGAAGGAGCGGATCGCCGAGGCGGCCCGCCAGCACCACTCAAGGAGCGTGCGGCCGGCCAGCGGCTGGAGGGGCTTCCTGGAGATACGGGTGCTGGAGATACGTGCGGGAAGGACGCAGATCACGCCCATCGCTGGGGAGGCCGGGAGACGGTCCGGAGCGGCATCGCGAAAAGCTAGACCTGCGCTCCGGGGTTGTCAAAAGAATCAGCGGGGCGGCGGCATCCGTGTGGGCCGGGCGGACCGGCGGGTTCGGACGTCGACGAACGCGATGAGGCCGGGGTCGCCGGGCTCGGCGGTGGAGCCGGCGGCGGCCCCGAATTCGAGCCGGAAATCCCACATCCGGAGGGCGAGTCCGCCCTGGATCGAACCGTGCAGGTCGAAGCCGTCGTCGTCCGAACCGACGCCCCCGGCGCTGCCGCGCGCGAACACGTCCAGCCCCCCGAGCGCCGCATCCCCAAGAAGGGGGATCGCGTAGGTCGTCTCGGCGTAGAGCAGGCGGGCGTTCCGCAGGCCGCGCAACGGCATCGTCGGCAGCGTCCCGATGCCCCCGATCGTCGAGTAGCGCTGCCTGGGCAAACGACCGGTGACGTCGGCCCGACCGATCGCGAACGCATCCACGGCGTGCCCCCGAGGCGTCACGCGCCGGAGAGAGACGCGCGCCTCGACCAGCAGGAAGTCGTAGCGGTCTTCCGTCCCATCCGGGCGAGTCACAAGACCGCCGATGTCATTCTCCAAACCGGCTTCGACCCCGAGTCCGAACGCGGTCCGCCCCTGTCGGCCTTCGGTCGCCCACTCGAAGCCCGCGCGGGCAAACCAGAAGTCGCCATAGTCGATTCCGGGGTTCTTATACGGCGGGTCCAGGCCGCCTCCCCCATTGAACAGTACGGTGACGTCGCGAGCCGAGAGTCCCTCCGCAAGTTCCGACCCGACAGCGACCTCCAGCCGCCATCGTGGGGTATCCTCCCACACCGCCGGCTCCGGAGAAGTCCATTCCGCCTCGAAACCGACACTTTTTGCACGGTAGTGATTTCGGACGTCATCTCCGGCTACGAAGTGGGCGAGGCTGTTGTACCACGTCGGGCGGATCCAATCGTCGTTGCTGACCACCGCGCTCGTTGCGAACAGGCCCAGCCGCACGCGCTCGGCGAGGCGCCACGAGTTACGAAGGCGAACATCCACTTCCCCGCGGGCGGGAATCCACGTAACGCCACCTGCAAGTTCAGGCCGACCCGGGGCGCTTGACAGGCGGGCCACCGCGCCGACCGGGAAGGCGAGGCCGTTCACGCGGTCGTAGGTCGGGAGGTGGAAGCCGTACGTGCCGTCGAGTTCGAAGGCGGGCTCCGGGTCGACCTCGGAGATGATCTCGAAACCGCCCCGCGTCGGCCGGACGCGCAGCGGTTCGTTCGGACGATAGGTGACGGTTCCCCCGACTTCCGCCACGTCCGAGTCGTAGAACCCTCCCCCGAGCACCACCACGTCCCCCGTGATGGACGCGCCGGAGCGAAGGAAGAGGTCGCCGTCGACGACGTAGAGGTCGCCCTCGATCCGCCCGGCGATGCGCGCCGTGCCTTCGAGCAGGAGGACGGCTCCCGGCACCGTGTCTCGCCGCGCCAGGACGGTGTCCGTCGTCCACACCGTGAAGCCGCCGGCTTCGAGGAAGGCTTCGAGCGCCGCCTGCGCCTCCGACCGCGGCTCCTCCGCCAGCCACACCTCCTGCCCGTCCGCCGCGGCGGGCACTCCGGCGGCCGACGCCGCGGCGAGCGCGACCGCAAGCCCGACGCGCTTCACTTCGCGGCCCTCACCGGGGTCCGCCAGCGGTCCCACGCGATGACCTCCTCGCGCGGCAGCCGCTCAGGCAGTTCGGCCAGTCCGTCGTGATATCCGAGGCAGAAGAGGGCGACGATCGGGACGTGCTCCGGCACGCCCAGGATCTCGCGGACGTCACCCTCCCGAAAGCCGTAGACCCAGCTCGACTGCACCCCGAGATCCGCCGCCGCCAGCATCATCGTCTGGGTCGCGGACGCGAGGTCCATGGCGAAGCTCGGGCGGCCCGTGCCGCTCACGTGCGAGTGAATCCGCGCACAGCAGGCGACGACGACGGGCGCCGTCTTCACATGCGGATGGTTGAAGGCGGCCGCGGCGATCCTGTGGCGCGCCAGCGCCTCCTGCACGACGACGAAGCGCCAGGGCTGCGCCTCGCGGGCGGACGATGCGTAGCGCGCCGCCTCCAGCACCGTCTCCACGACCTCCGGCTCGACGAGGCGGTCGCGGAAGCGCTTGACCGGACGCCGGTTGCGCGACAGGTGGAGGAGGCGGGTCAACCTCATCGACGCCGCCTACCCGCGCGGATGGTGGCTGCGGTGCACCTGGCGCAGGAGCGACCGGTCCACGTGCGTATAGATCTCGGTCGTCGAGATGTCTGCATGTCCGAGCATCTCCTGGACCGACGCGAGGTCGGCCCCTCCCTCCAGCAGGTGAGTCGCGAAGCTGTGGCGCAGCGTGTGGGGCGTCACACGCTTCAGGATGCCGGCACGTTCGACGTGGCGGCGCAGAATCTTCCAGACGCCCATCCGGCTCAACGGAAGCCCCCGGGCATTGAGGAAGATGTGTCCGGCGGATCGCCCCCGGTCGAGCGCCGGTCTGGTGGTTCGAAGGTATCGGCGCACCGCCGAGCGCGCAGCCGCGCCGACGGGAACGAACCTCTCCTTTCCCGCCTTCCCCCGCACGCGTACGAGGGCTTCCTCCAGGTCGAGTTCCCTTCCCTTCAGGGAGACGAGTTCCGACACGCGGAGCCCGCAGCCGTAGAGCATCTCGAGCATCGCCTCGTCCCGCGCCGCCGTGCGGCTCTCCGGGTCCGTCGCTCCGATCAGCGCCTCGATCTCGTGGACGGAGAGGACGTCGGGCAGAGAGCGCCCCGCCTTGGGCGCTTCGAGGCGTTCGCTCGGATCGGACTCGATGACGCCCTCGACGATGAGGAAGCGGAAGTAACCGCGCAGCGCGTAGACGGTGCGCGCGATGGTCGACGCCGCCCGTCCCTCGCCGGCCAACCGCGCCACATGGTCGCGAAGCAGCTGATACGTGACTTCAGCCGGGTCCGCCACGTCCTCCGAGACCGCGAACGCCGCGAGGCGCCGAGCTTCGCGCAGGTACGCGTCGACCGTGCGCGGAGAGAGTCCCCGCTCGAAGCCGAGGTGGTCCCGGAAGGACTCGAGGTGGAAGGCGCGCTCGATCCCCGGGCCCTCTCCCGTCACGGGGACGCCCGCGGAGGCTCGTCGCGCCGGCTTCGGATCCACCAGCCGATGATGCCTCCGATGAGGACGACGGCCACGAGGAGGAGCCACGCGTTCACTTGGCCGAGGAGCGCCATGAGGCGGTCCACGTTGCGCGAGGCGAACATGCCGCCCGCGAGCATGAGTCCGTTCCAGAGCAGCGATGCGGCGACGACCGGGGCCATTGCCCGCACCGCGCCCAGCCCCGTGAATCCCGCGAAGGTGGGGACGACCACGCGCAGCACCGGCAGGCAGCGGGCGAAGAAGATGGCCCACAGCCCGTGCCGCTCGTAAAAGCGGGTCAGGCGCCGGAACTGGTGCGGGCGGATGAGCCGCCGACCCCAGCGGGTCTCGAACACGCCGCGGCCGCGCCGGCGCGCGAGGCCAAAGACGACCATGGCGCCGCCGGAGTTCGCGATCCACGCGCAGAGGAGGACCGGGAGAGGCTGCAGCGACCCCCGGTCCGCGAGCACGGCGCCGAGCACGACGAAGGTGTCGGATGGGACGGGCGGAAAGATGTTCTCGAGGGCGGACCCGGCGGTGATGAGCGCGTAGGCCGTGACCGCCGGGAGGGCGAGGAGGAAGTCGAGGAGGGGTTGAACGCCGGGGACCTCAGTCACCGTCCCCCGCGGCCCCGGCCACCGTGGCGACCGCGATGACGGCGAGGCCTTCGCCCCGTCCGATCCACCCCATCCCTTCGTTCGACTTTCCCTTCACCGACACGCCGTCCGGCCCCGTGCCGAGCGCTCGGCCGAGCCGCTCCCGCATGGCCTCGGCGTGCGGCCCGATGCGCGGCCGCTCGGCGATGACGGTCGCGTCGACGTTCACCACCCGGAATCCCCCCTCACGCAGCCGGCGCACCGCCGAGGCGAGAAGTTCGATGGAGTCGGCGCCTTCGTACGCGGGGTCCGTATCCGGGAAAAGGGCGCCGATGTCCCCGAGGCCCGCCGCGCCCAGGACCGCATCCGTGATCGCGTGCGCGACCGCGTCCCCGTCGGAGTGTCCCTTCAGTCCGGGGGCATCCGGGATCGACACGCCCCCCAGCACGAGGGGCCGCGTCTCGTCGAAACGGTGGGAATCGTACCCGACGCCGGTTCGCACCGGACGAACCTCTACCGCCGAGCCGGCTCTAGCCTCTCGTGCCCAGGATGCGGATAGCGAGATGGGCCGCGTTCTTCGCGTTATCGATGCCCACGGCGGCGACGGGGACGCCCGGCGGCATCTGCGCGCACGACAGGAGCGCGTCGAGCCCGCCGAGGGTGCCCGCCGAGACGGGAACGCCGATCACCGGCAGCGAGGTGTGCGCCGCCACGACGCCGGGGAGCGCCGCCGACAGTCCCGCCCCGCAGATCACGACGGAATGGCCGGCCGCCGCCGCGCCCTCCGCCAACTCCGCGGTCCGCTTCGGCTGCCGGTGGGCCGAACTCACCTCGACCTGCACCTCGACCCCGTTCTCCCGAAGGATCGCCACGCCCTTCTCCATCGTGGGCATGTCCGATTCCGACCCCATCATCACCAGTACCGAACTCATGACTCTAGTCTCCGTTCCAGCGCCGGACGGCCAGACAGACGTTGTGGCCGCCGAACCCGAAAGAATTCGAGAGCGCGACCTCGACCTCCCGCTCCATCACCCCTCCGTGGGCGTATTCGAGATCGCACTCGGGATCCGCTTCCTCGAAGTTGATCGTGGGCGGAATGATCCCGTGCCTGCAGACGAGGGCGGAGATCGCCCCCTCGATGGCCCCCGCCGCTCCCAGCGTGTGTCCCGTCATCGACTTCGTCGAGCCCACGACGATCGAGTACGCGTGATCGCCCAGGACGTCCTTGATCGCCTTCGTCTCCGAGACGTCGTTCGCGGGCGTCGACGTGCCGTGCGCGTTGATGTACCCGACCTCCGTCGGGTCGACTCCCGCGTCGTCGAGCGCCTGTTCCATGGCGAGCCGCGCCCCCGACCCGTCCGGCACCGGCGCCGTCATGTGGTAGGCGTCCGCGCTCTGCCCGAAGCCCGCGAGTTCCCCGAGGATCGCCGCGCCGCGCGCCTTCGCGTGTTCCATCTCCTCGAGGATGAACATCCCCGCGCCTTCCCCGAGCACGAACCCGTCGCGGTGCGCGTCGAAGGGTCGCGAGGCCCGCTTCGGATCGTCGTTGCGCGTCGACATCGCCCGCATGTTCGCGAAGCCGGCGACCGCGAGCGGCGTGATCGTGGATTCGCTGCCCCCCGTGATCATCACATCGGCCTCGCCGTTGCGGATCGAGCGGAAGGCCAGCCCGACGGAGTGGCCGCTGGAGGCGCAGGCCGACACCGTCGCATAGTTGGGGCCCTGCGCCCCGTATCGCATGGAAACCATGCCCGAAGCCATGTCCGGGATGAACATGGGGATGAAGAAGGGGGAGACGCGCCGCGGTCCGCCGGCGAGCAGCTTCTCGTGCTGGGCCTCGAGGAGCGGGAGCCCGCCGATCCCGACGCCGATGAGAACGCCGACCCGATCCGGCGGAAGCTCTCCGAACCCGTCGGCGAAGCCCGCCTCGGTCACGGCCTGATCCGCCGCGGCCATCGCGAAGTGGAGGAAACGGTCCGCCCGCCGGGCATCCTTGCGGTCCATGTACTTCGCCGGGTCGAAGTCCTTCACCTCGCAGGCGAAGCGCACCGAGTGGTCGGTGGTATCGAACTGCGTGATGGGCCCGGCGCCACTCTCGCCGCGGAGGAGAGCGTCCCAGGTCGAGTCGGGGTCGAGCCCGATCGGGGTGACGAGGCCGACCCCCGTGATCGCTACACGTCTTCTCATGAAATGAAAGGCCTGCGGGCCCCGGCGGGCTGCTAAACCTTCTCGTTCAGATACGCGATGGCCTCCTCGACCGTCTGCATCCTCTCCGCGTCCTCATCCGGGATCTCGATCCCGAACTCCTCCTCGAAAGCCATCACGAGTTCGACGGTATCGAGCGAGTCGGCGCCCAGATCATCGACGAAGTTCGCGTCGTCCACCACCTTCTCCTGCTCCACGCCGAGTTCCTGCGCGATGATCTCCCGCACGCGTGCCGCGTTGTCCATGATTGCGTGTTCTCCTTGTAATGAAGGGGGCCGACCCGCGGCCCCGCCGTTTCCCTACCTTTTCCGGCGACCGTACCGGCGACCGAAGTTGCCGCGTCGGCGCTACGATTGCATGACCATCCCGCCGTCGACGACGATCACCTGCCCGGTAACGTACGAAGCCCCGGGACCGACGAGAAATCGCACCACCGTGGCGACATCTTCCGGGGACCCCGGCCGGCCGAGGGGAATCCTCTCCGACATGGCTTTTTGAACGCTCTCGGGCAGTCCGGAGGTCATGTCCGTGGCGATGAACCCCGGCGCGACGGCGTTGGCCCGCACACCGCGACTCGCAAGCTCCTGAGCGACGCTTCGGGTTAGCGAGATCAGGGCGGCTTTGGCCGCCGCATAGTTGGACTGGCCGCGGTTGCCCGTCAAGCCCACAACGCTGGAGATGTTCACGATATTTCCCGCGCGCCGCTTCATCATGCCGCGGGCCACGGCCCGCATGAGATAGAAGGCCCCCGACAGATTCGTGTCGAGCACGGCGCGCCAGTCCTCGTCCTTGAGGCGGAGGACGATGTTGTCGCGCGTGATGCCCGCGTTGTTCACGAGGATCGTCGCGTCGCCGACGCTCCCGGAGACGGCCGAGACGAGTCCCTTGCACGCCTCCGGATCGGAGACGTCGCAGCCGAAGCCCGCATGCCCCTCGCCGGGCAGGCCCTCGGCCACGGCCCGGGCCCGGTCCGCTCCGGTCCCGACCACGGCCACGCGCGCGCCTCCCCGCGCCAGTTCCGTCGCGATCGCGGTCCCGATGCCGCGCGTCGCTCCCGTGACAATGGCGATCTCCCCCGTCAATTCGCTCATTCAGGCACCCTTCAGTCCGAAGATCCGAGATAGGCATCCACGGACGGAGAATCTCCGACCGCGGTCACGCGCAGACTTCGATCGATGCGGCGGGCGAGGCCCGAGAGCACGTTGCCGGGTCCGACTTCGAGCCAGCGCGCGCTTCCCGTCTCGCGGATGCGGTCGATCCCCTCCATCCACCGGACGGGCGACGTGAGCTGCAGGATGAGGGTTCGCCGCGCCTCCTCCGAGTCCGTCACGGGCGTCGCCGTGGCGTTGGAGACGATGGGAAAGGACGGCTCCCGCCACTGTGCCTCCTCGAGGGCCGCCGCCAGCCCGTCGGCCGCCGTCGCCATGAGCGGCGAATGGAACGCGCCGCTCACGTTGAGCGGGAGGACGCGGCGCGCGCCGGCCTCCGAGGCGAAACGGCCGGCCGCGGCCACGGCCTCGACGTCGCCGCTGATGACGACCTGGCCGGGCGCGTTGAGGTTCGCGGGCACGGTCACCCCCCCGGCCTCCGCCGCCCGCGCGCACGCGTCGGCGACGGATTCGGCGTCCAGGCCGAGTATGGCGGCCATCGTGCCCGGCCGGTGCGTGCCCGAGGCCCCCATGAGCCGCCCGCGCTCCCGCACGATCCGGAGGCCGTCGTCAAAGCCGAAGGCGTCGGACACGAGGTAGGCCGACAGCTCCCCGAGCGAGTGTCCCGCACCGATGCCGGGCTTCCCGGCGCGCGCGGCGATGAGATGCCAGATGGCGAACGAGTGCAGCATGATCGCGGGTTGTGCATTCTCCGTCGCCCGGAGTTCCTCCTCGGGCCCCTCCCAGCAGATCCGGCTCAGCGGCATGCCGAGCGTATCGTCGGCCCGTTCGTAGAGTTCCCGCACCGACCCATCGTCCTCCGCCAGGTCCCGGCCCATGCCCACGTACTGGGCCCCCTGTCCCGGGAAGAGGAGCGCGACCCCGCTCATACGCCGCTCTCCTGCGGCATGCGGGCGAGGGAGGTGCGGGTGACGGAGGTGAAACCCGAGGCGGCACAGTCGGCCGCCGTGCGGATCCCGTTCATGATCGCGCGCGCGGGGGAGGTCCCGTGACAGATGACCGTGACCCCGTCGACGCCGAACAGGGGTGCGCCGCCGTACTCCGTATAGTCGAGAAAACGCAGCGCTTCGCCGAGTCTGCCGCCTTCGCCGACGCCGGCGTTGCGGAAGATCTCGAGCACGAACTCGGCGATCGACTCGTAGAACTTGAGCAGCACGTTGCCGACGAAACCGCCGCACACGAGCACATCGCAGGCCCCGATCACGATCCGGTGTCCCTCCACGTTCCCGATGAAATCGAGTTCGGGGTCGGCGGAGAGGAGGCCGTGGGCCGTCGCCATGACGTCTCCTCCCTTCTCTCCCTCCGCCCCGATGTTGAGCAGGCCGATCCGCGGTCGTTCGATCGAGAGCGTCCGGCGCAGGTAGGTCGAGCCCAGGTGCGCGAACTGGTGCAGTTGCCGGGGGGTGACGTCCACGTTCGCGCCCACGTCCATGACGAGGACGCGCCCGGTCGCGGTCGGGAAGAGGGCGCCCACCGGCGGCCGGTCCACGCCGGGGAGCAGGCCGAGCGTGAGCACGGAGGCCACGACCGTGGCTCCCGTCGGCCCCGCCGACACGAAGCCATCGGCCTTCCCGTCGCGCACGGCCTCCAGCCCGCGGACGATCGTGCTGTCCGCCTTCCGCCGCACGGCGAGCGCGGGGGGCTCCGCCGGGTCGATGGACTCCTCCGCCGCGAGCCACGCGACCCGGTCGCGTGGGAACCGGGTTCGTTCTCCGCGCAGGAGGCTGGAGGGGCCTACGAGCAGGAGGGCGAGATCGTCCGGCCATGCGTCGAGCGCGCCCGCGGCGGCCTCGAGAGTGGCCTCCGGCGCGGCGTCTCCGCCCATGAGGTCGAGTGCAACCCGAATCACGTTCGGCTGCCCGAATGATCTACCCGGCCCGGCCGCCGGACGGGCGGCCGCGCTCGGGAGCTTCAAAAGTCGTCGATCTGAACGACCTCGCGGTCCCCGTAGTATCCGCAGGTCGGGCAGACGCGATGCGGTCGTTTCGGATCCCCGCACTTGGGGCACGGCTGGTACACGTTGTCCGGCGCCTTGTAGTGCGTACGCCGCTTGCGCTTGCGCTGCTTCGACGTCCGTCTCTTGGGAACAGCCATATCGTCAACTCACTCCTGGCAGCCATTGGCTAATGCACCGCGTTGTCGCGTTCGAGCGGAACACGGCAACAGGCGCTTTTCGCCCCGGAATGTCAAGGAATGTCGCCCTCCGGAGCACCCTCGGACGCGCCCTCCGAGGCGCCCGCCGAGCGTCCTCCCAATCCTTCCAGCGCGGCCCAGCGCGCGTCGGGTTCCGGCGGCGCGCAGTCACAGTCCTGTTCCGCGAGGCGCACGCCACACGTCGGGCAGAGCCCCGGGCAGTCGCGCGAGCACTCCACCCAGGCGGGCGCGTTGACCCACAACTCCTCGCGGATCGGCCCCGCCAGGTCGAGTTCGCCCGACTGTGCGTCCAGCGCCCAGACCCCCTCTTCCCCGGGCGTGACCCGGCCGGGCGGACGGTACAGCGCGTCCCAACTGGCGCGCACGCGGATCCGCGTCGGCTCGAGGCAGCGGCGGCACTCGGCGACGGCCCGCGCGCCGAGCGTCCCCCGGGCGCGAATCGCGGCCCCGTCCGCGCGCCGGACTTCGACCTCGACATCGACGTATTCGAAGGGGAGCGGCAACGCGCCGAGCGATTCACCCGGCGCCTCGACGCGAAACGCCCGTTCGATGGGGCCGGCGTCGAGGCCCGCAAGTCCGATCCGGGCGGCTTCCGGCGGGTCCGGCGATCGCAAGGTGCGCCGCGGACTCACGCGCTTCCGATGAGGTCGACCTGTCCGAAGAAGAAGCCGAGTTCGACCCTCGCGTTCTCGTCCGAGTCGGAGCCGTGGATCGCGTTGCGCTCCTTGCTCTCCGCGTACAGCGCGCGCACGGTGCCCGGCGCGGCCTCCGCCGGGTCGGTGGCGCCGATGACCTCGCGCAGGTAGGGCACGGCCCGCTCGTGTTCGAGCGCGAGCGCCATGCACGGCCCCGACGTCATGAAGTCCACGAGCGCCCCGAAGAACGGCCGCTCCCGGTGCACGGCGTAGAACGCCTCGGCTCCGGCGCGCCCGAGCCGCAGGACCCGTGACCCCCGTATGCGAAAGCCCGCGTCCTCGAGCGCGGCGAGGACCCTGCCGGTCTTCCCGGACCCGAACGCATCGGGCTTGATGATCGCGAGCGTCATCGTCTGCACGGCTTCACTCCCCTCTCGTTTCCTCCGTTTCGCCCGCCGTGTCCCGCAGAAGGAGCCTTCGTATGATGTCGCCGCGCGTCAGAAACCCGACGAGCTGGCCCTCGCGGACGACGGGCAGGCGTTCGATTTCCCTGTCCAGCATCAGACGAACCACGTTGGCCAGCGGTTCGTCCTCCTTCACGCACATCACGGTTCGTTCCATGATGTCGCGCACCTCCCCGGCGTGACCACTTGCCGCCGGCGGCACGCCCGCGTCCGCCCGCTCGAGCGCGGGCAGAAGCCGACTGATCAGCAGGCGGTCCGTGAGCATCCCGAGCACATGGCCCTCGTCATCGATGACGGGCATCGCGCGCAGCCGCCTCCGCGCGAGCATGTCCGCCGCCTCCTCCAGCGTCATTCCGGGAGCGGCCGTGGTCACGTCGCGGGTCATGATCTCACGAACCTTCATAGCCGCCTCCTGCCGGTTCTGCGTCGCAGCGTTCCCCGCCCCAGTTCCCGCTTTGAGTTCCCGCCCCGGCCACCCGCCCCGGCCTGCCTAGCGGTCGCGTATCAGCCCGACCAGGTCGGCGGGCCTCCGCGCGACGCCGATCCCGTGGCTCTCGAAGGCGCGGATCTTCTCTTCCGCCGTCCCCTCGGAGCCCGAGATGATCGCGCCCGCGTGCCCCATGCGCCGGCCGGGCGGCGCGGTCTGGCCCGCGATGAAGCCGACGACGGGCTTCCTCATCTCCCGCGACACGTATTCCGCCGCCACCTGCTCGTCCGTCCCGCCGATCTCCCCGATGACCGCGACGGCCTCCGTCTCCGGATCCGCCTCGAACGCCGCGAGACAATCGACGAAGTCCGTGCCGATGAGCGGATCCCCCCCGATCCCGACGCAGGCGGACTGCCCGATCCCGGCCCGCGTGAGCTGAAAGATGACCTCGTAGGTGAGGGTGCCGGAACGGCTCACGATCCCGACCGGCCCCTCGCGCACGATCTGGCCCGGGAGGATCCCGACCTTGCAGCGGCCGGGGACGATGAGTCCCGGACAGTTGGGGCCGATGAGACGCGCGCCCTTCTCCCGCACGTACGGCAGCACGCGCAGCATGTCCCCCACCGGCACGCCCTCCGTGATGCAGACGATGAGCGCGATCCCCGCGTCCGCCGCCTCGAACACCGCATCCGCCGCGAAGCGCGCGGGCACGTAGATGACGCTCGTGTTCGCTCCCGCCCCGGCCACCGCCTCCTCCACGGTGTCGAACACGGGCACGGCGTCGTCGAACGTCCGGCCGCCCTTCCCCGGGGTCACGCCGGCAACGACGCGCGTGCCGTACTCCATCATCTGCCGGGTGTGGAACGAGCCGTCGCGTCCCGTGATCCCCTGGACCACGAGCCTCGTGTCGTCTCCGATGAAGATCCCCATCAGCCGCCGCCCGCCCGTCCGACGGCGGTCTCGACCGCCCGGTCCATGTCGACCATCGCCTCGAAGCCCCGCGCGGCGAGGATCGCGACCCCCTCCTCCTCGTTCGTTCCCGTGAGGCGGATCGTGATCGGAACGCCGAGTTCCATGCGGCTCGTCGCCTCCACGATCCCGTTCGCGACATCGTCGCAGCGCGTGATGCCGCCGAAGATGTTGAACAGGATCGAGTTCACCTTCGGGTCTTCGGTGATGAGTTCGAGCGCGGCCACGACCTTGTCGGGATTCGAAGAGCCGCCGATGTCGAGGAAGTTCGCGGGTTCGCCGCCGTAGTACTTCACGAGGTCCATCGTGGCCATCGCGAGGCCGGCCCCGTTCACGCAGCACCCGACGTTGCCGTCGAGCTGGATGTAGGTGAGTTCGGCCTCGCGCGCCCGCACCTCGGCCGGATTCTCCGCCCCCGTATCGCGAAGCGCCGCGATCTCCGGGAGCCGGAAGAGGGCGTTGTCATCGATGTTCATCTTCGCGTCGATCGCCTTCACCTCGCCCGCGGGGTTCACGATCATCGGGTTGATTTCCGCCAGGGTGGCGCCGCTCGCCCGGTAGGCCTCGTAGAGCTTCGCGATGATGGAGGAGGCCTGCCGCGCCACGCGCGGGTCGTCGTAGAGGTGATGGCCGAGGAGCGCCGCCTGGTGGGCAAGGAGCCCGTAACGCGGGTCCACGGCGACCTTTCGGATCGCCTCGGGCATCGTCGCGGCGACCTCCTCGATGTCGACGCCGCCCCCCGAGGAGACCATGATCGTGTCCGCCCGGCGCGCCCGGTCGAGCACAATGCCGACGTAGGCCTCGGACGCGATGTCCTCGGCCGGCGCGACGAGGACCCGCCGCACGACGATCCCCTTGATCTCCATCCCGAGGATGCCTTCGGCCCTCTCGCGCGCCTCGGCCGGCGTATCGGCGAGCTTGACGCCCCCCGCCTTGCCGCGGCCTCCGGCGTGGACCTGAGCCTTGACGACGACTGCCCCGCCGAAGCGTTCGGCCGCCGCGCGGGCTTCCTCCGCCGTCGCGGCGACCTCCGCCTCCGGCACGGGGATGCCGTGCCGCGCGAAGATCTCCCGCGCCTGGTATTCATGAATATTCATCGCCTCGAATCTCGCTTCAAACCGCCGGCAGGTCGACCCCCTGGCCGGCCAGAAAGGTTCGCGCCACGTTCGCGATCTCCCGCAGGCGCGCCTCCGTGTCCGCCTCGATCCGCGCCACGACGACCGGCTGCGTGTTGCTCGCCCGGATCAGCAGCCACCCGCCATCGAAGAGGACGCGCACGCCGTCGATGTCGATGACCTCGTAACGCTGGCGGAAGAAGCGCACGGCCTCCTCCACGACGCCGAACTTCCGCTCCTCCGGGCAGTCGATGCGCAGTTCGGGCGTGGCCGGATAGCTCGGAATCTCCGCCGCCAACTCCGAGAGCGGACGTCCCGAACGGGACACGAGCCCCGCGAGACGGGCCGCCGCATAGATCGCGTCGTCCGTTCCGAAGAATCTGTCGGCAAAGCAGATATGTCCGCTCATCTCACCCGATATCGGAGATCCGCCCTCCCGCATGCGCTCCTTGATGAGCGAGTGTCCCGTCTTCCACATCACGGGCACGCCGCCAGCGGCCCGAATGACCCGCGGCAGCGCCTGCGAGCACTTCACGTCGAAGACGACCTCGGCCCCCGGCCGCTCCGCGAGCACTTCCCGCGCGAAAAGCAGAAGGAGGTGATCCCCCCGGATGATCTTGCCCTCCTCGGTCACCGCGCCGATCCGGTCCGCGTCTCCGTCGAGTCCCGCGCCGACGTCCGCGCCGCTCCCCCGGACGCGCGCAATCAGGTCCTGCACATACTCGTCCACGGTCGGGTCCGGGTGGTGGTTCGGGAAGGTCCCGTCCGACTCGCAGTAGAGGCCGTCCACGTCGATTCCCGCGGCGGTCAGCGCGCGCACCGCGACGACGCTCCCCACCCCGTTCCCGCAGTCGAGCACCATGCGCACGTCGCCTTCGACGCGTCCGCGCGCGGCGATCTCCTCCACGTAGCGGTCGAGGATCTCCGCCTCCCGGATCTCCCCCCGCCCCGACGCGAAGTCCCCCGCTTCGATCCGGTCGCGGAGGGCCAGGATCGCCGGGCCGTAGAGCGACCCGCCGTCCCGCACGAGCTTGATTCCGTTGTATTCGGGCGGGTTGTGGGATCCGGTGATCTGAATCGCCCCGTCCGTCCCGAACTCGATGGCGGCGAAATAGAGGGTCGGCGTGGGCACGGTGCCGATCGTCGTGACGTCGACGCCGGCCGCGCACAGGCCGCGGCACAGCGCGGCGGAGAGGGCCGGAGAGGAGGGCCGGTTGTCGTGTCCCACGACGACGCGGGGCGACGGGCGCCCGGCGAGTTCGGTCCCGAAGGCCCGCCCGACGAGTTCGGCCGCCGTCTCCGTCAGGTCGTCCCCGACGATCCCGCGAATGTCGTATTCGCGGAAGATTCCGGAGGGGATCCGCATTACGGCGACGGCGGGTCCTCGGCCTGCACGACCATGCCCGGCGCGGGCGCATCCGCGAGCGCGTCGCGGGCCCGGTCGATGATGCGGCCCGGGAAGAGGCCGCCGAGAAGGATCAGGGCCACGCAGGTCCCGATCACGAGGTTGAACCCCGGCCTGGGAGACGGCGGCGTGTGGGCGTCCTCGGGCGCCGCCTCGAAGTACATCTTCCACACCACGCGAAGGTAGTAGTAGTAGGCGACGAGACTCGTCAGCACGAGCGTGACGGCCAGCGAGATCTCCCCCGCATCCACCGCGGCGCGAAGCAGGTACAGCTTCCCGACGAAGCCCGCCGTGGGCGGGAAGCCGGCCAGCGAGAGGAGGAAGACGAGGAGCGCGCCTCCGAGCACCGGACGCCGCCAGCCCAGCCCCCGGTAGTCGCGCACGCGCTGGTTCCGGTCGCCCCGGCCCGCCACGTGGAAGACGATGGCGAAGCTCCCGGCCGTCACCACGGTGTACGCCGCGAGGTAGAAGAGCGAGGCGGAGCGGCCGAGTGCGGAGGCCGCGACGACGCCGACGAGGAGGTATCCGGCGTGGGCCACCGAGGAGTAGGCGAGCATCCGCTTCACATCCTGCTGCGACAGCGCGACCAGGTTCGGCACGATCATCGTCAGGATCGCCAGCCACCACACGGCGCTCCTCCACACCTCGGCCGCGCCCCCCAGATCCACGGTCAGCACGCGCAGGAGCGCGATGAAGGCGGCCGCCTTGACCCCCGTCGCCATGAACGAGGTCACCGGCGTGGGGGCGCCGTCGTAAGCGTCCGGCGCCCACATGTGGAAGGGGACGGCGGCGATCTTGAACGCGAAGCCGATGAGGAGGAGGCCGATGCCGGCGACGAGGAGGAGGTCCCCCCCGGCCGGCCCGGCCGCGATCACCTCGGCGGCGGTAGCCAGGCGCGTCGTCCCGGTGGCCCCGTAGAGGAGCGCGATCCCGTACACGACGAAGGCGCTCGCGAAGGCGCCGACGATGAAATACTTGAGGCTCGCCTCGGAGGAGCGCGGGTTCTTCCGCACGAATCCGGTGAGCACGTAGACGGAGATCGACATCAGCTCGAGGCCGACGAAAAGGAGGATGAGGTCGCGCGCGGCGACGAGCACCATCATCCCGACGAGGGCCAGGAGGATCAGCGCGTGGAACTCCGGGGAACGGAGCCCCTCGCGGTCCAGGTAATCGCGCGAGAGCGACACCACGAGCAGCGCGCCTCCGAGGAGGATCACGTCCGCCGCCACGCGGAAGCCGTCGAGCGCGATCATCGCGTCCGGCGCGGCGGAGGCGTCCATGAGCCACAGGCTCGCGATGAGCGCGCCCGCGATCGAATACAGCGTGACGAGGCAGTCCACGGACATCCGATCGCCGCCGGCGCCG
>JAJDUL010000042.1 GCA_022826685.1 Gemmatimonadota bacterium
CGCGTCGGCCAGACCACCGCGGACATGGCGAACGGTCCCTACCAGCGTACGCAGCCCTTCCCGGAGGCCGTGGCCCTGCTCGAGAGCCTCGGCTCGAAGAACAACCACAACTGCGTGTCCTGCTGACCCGACCCGGCACCCATAAGCGGCCGTTCACATGATCCTCCCATGATCACCGTCTCAGGCCTCGGCAAGGCGTTCGGCGGCCAGGTCCTCTTCCGCGACGCGACCTTCCTCCTCAACCCCGGCGAGTGCTACGGCCTCGTGGGCGCGAACGGATCCGGCAAGACGACGCTCCTCAACATCCTCAGCGGCACCGAGGACCCGACGGAGGGATCCGTCACCATACCGAAGCGCCTCCAGGTCGGCGTCCTTCGCCAGGATCACTTCCTCCACGATGAAGAGAAGATCCTCGGCGCCACGCTCATGGGGAACCCCGATCTTTGGCGCGCGATGGTGGAGCGGGAGGCGCTGATCGAGACGGAGGACGGAGACTTCGACGCCGACCGTTTCTCCGAACTGGAGGAAATCTTCCAGCGCCACGACGGCTACACCGCGGAGGCCCGCGCGGGCGAGATCCTCGAGGGCCTCGGCTTCCCGAGCGAGATCCACCGCCGTCCGCTCTCCACGCTCTCCGGCGGGTTCAAGCTCCGGGTGCTCCTCGCCCAGGCGCTCGCCGGCGCGCCCGACGTCCTCCTCCTCGACGAGCCGACGAACCACCTCGACATCCTCTCCATCCGCTGGCTCGAGAAGTTTCTGCGGGAGTTCAAGGGCGCGATCGTCGTCATCTCCCACGACCACCGGTTTCTGGACAATATCGCGACGCACATTCTCGACATCGACTATGAGACGGTCACCACATACAGGGGCAACTATGACGACTATCTCGTCCGAAAGAAGGAGGACCAGGAGAGACGCGGGAAGGAACTCGCGAACCGCGAGCGGGAGATCGCCCACCACCGACAGTTCGTCGACCGCTTCCGGGCCAAGGCGAGCAAGGCGCGGCAGGCGCAGAGCAAACTGCGTCTCATAGAGAAGAAGGCGGAGGCGCTGCAGCCGCTTCCGGCCTCCTCGCGCCGCTACCCCAACTTCCGCTTCGAGTCCCGCCGTTCGAGCGGACGCACCGTGCTCGGAGTGGAGGGCGTGAAGAAGGCTTTCGGCGACGGCGAAGAATTGAACGAGGTTCTCCACGGCGTCGACCTCACCCTCGAACGCGGGGACCGCATGGCGATCATGGGCCCCAACGGGATCGGGAAATCCACCCTGCTCAAGATCGTCATGGGCGAACTCGAGTCCGACGCCGGCCGCGTCACATGGGGCTACGAAACCCACCCGAGCTACTTCGCACAGGACCAGGAGGCCCGGTTCGACTCGCCGGGGCAGACCGCCGAAGACTGGATCGCGGGCTTCTGCCCGGGCCGGACGCTCGGTTTCGTGCGCGGCGAGATGGGGCGCGTCCTCTTCTCCGGCGACGACGCGAAGAAACGGGTCGGCAACCTCTCCGGCGGCGAAGCCGCGCGCCTCGTCTTCTGCCGGATGGCGATCGAGCGCCCCAACGTTCTCGTCCTCGACGAACCCACGAACCACCTCGACCTCGAATCCATCGAGTCGCTGGTCGAGGCGCTCCGGAGCTACGACGGCACCCTCATCCTCGTCTCGCACGACCGCTGGTTCGTCTCGCAGCTCGCGACCCGCATCGTGGAGATCTCCGAGGACGGGATCCGCGACTTCAAAGGCAGCTACGAGGAGTACGTCCACTACTGCGGAGACGACCACCTCGACGTCGACACCGTCGTCCTCAAGGCCCGGAGGGAGAAGCGCGCCGCCCGCACTGCCGCCGCCGAGACCCGCGACGCCGGCGCGCTCACGGGCGACGTGCCACCGGGACGAAGCGTCCGCTCAGGCGCAGCGAAGGGGAACCGGAACCGCTACCGCGGCGGCTCGCTCCGCAAAAAGCTGAACGACACGACGAAGCGAATCGAAGCCGCCGAGACCCGCCTCGCCGAGATCGACGAAATCTTCGCCGACCCCGCCTTCTATGCGGAGACCCCGGTCGAGGAGGTCCGCACGCTCGAGACGGAGCGCACGTCCCGGCAGAGGGAGCTCGACGAACTCATCGGCGCCTGGGAACGAATCGAGACCGAACTCGCCCACCTCGACTGATCCCCAGCCGTCGCGTTGCTCAGATTTCGTATCTGGTGGCGCGATGACTCTTCCAGGCACACTTCGCCTCTCTACTCATTTGTAAAGGAGGGGGACCAATTCTCCTCCGACAGTTTACTCAGGCGTTCTCGCCGAGATCTGTGAAGGCTTCCGGTTCAAGTTCGATCAGTTCGATTCTGCGCTTCTTCACGCCAATCTCATGTCGAATCAGGAGTTCGTTTAGTTTATCTCCATCAATGAGAGTGATCGGCGCTACTCCCGGCTCCAGAGCCGCCTTCTGAGTACCCCTCGAAAACTTCGACGTTGTGATGATGGTTCCTCTCACGGCCTTGAATCGATGGAGGGAGCCCCGGAGTTGATCAAGAACTCGACGCTGGATCGTCCGCCGGTGTCGCTTGGCTTGCACGACTTCGCGCACCGACGTGATACCCACTTCAATGTCGGCGACCACGTCCACTCCGCCATCACCGGATGGCTGCGTAACTTCTACGTTCTCGTAACCCATTTCTTCGAGCAGCCGCTTGACAAGATACTCGAACTGATATCCACCCAATTTCGACAGCATCTTGCCGAGGCCGTCATGAACCGACGCTGCCTGCTTCTTAGCAAGGACTCGAAGTTCTACATGGGCAATCTCTCCGTGTTGCTTCGACGCGCCGATCTTCTCCAAGTACTCGATTCCGAGATCCGTAATCGAGTATTGCGTTCCGCTCCGGTTTATCAAGCTTCGATCCAAAAGATTGTTCAGTCGACGTCTAAGGGAATCCTTAATGGTACTTGAACTCCGGAACGGTGAATCACGTCTTTCCAGATAATCCGTCCATTCTTCCAGGAACTCGCTGTAACGCGAGGGGCCACCATCGGCTACGAGGCCCACAATTCTCGTGAGACCTTCTTGTTGGTCAAGAAACGCTTCCGTCTCCCCGCCTTCGTTGTCTCTGAAATCGCGACCTCGGGCTGAAAGGCGGAGGATCCTCCCCTCGCCATCTTCGAGCAGACGATAGTTCTGAGCCAACAACCATGCGCCGTACGTGTGTCGCGGATTGACGCCCCGTGCCCAAGTTGCTCGTGCCAAATCCAGATCGTCATCCGAGAGCCTGTCTCCGATCCATGTATCGGGATCCGTCCAATCGACAGGGTTCTGTGGGGTTCCCATTAATCCTGAGATCGTGGCCCTGAGCTTCGTGATCTGGGATCGAGGTCGCCCGGGCCAGACCCTTATCAGTTGACGCACGTCCGAATACGTCGGATAGAGGACGGTTCGCACGCGCCTTCGGGACTCCTCGGAGTCCCACGTCCCCGCGTCTTGTTCGCCGCTAGGGTTCGGCGAGCGTCCTCCGGGTACACTTGGGCCAAGGGAATCGTCGCTGTGAGTGTCGCGCAAGCCGTAAACCCCCGGACGCAACCGGACGAAAACGCTCCGATCTCCACGTTTCTTGATGTCTGAACTGATGATCGCGTTGACCGTCCGTTCGGGTGTTTTCGACGAGGACTTGGCAAGGCCCCGAAGAACGATCTCGCTGGCCAGCTTCCGGTAGTGCTGTGGTCCAAGCTCGCGAAGAAGATCAACCGCAGCCTGTTTGGTAGTTTTCGATGCCAATATTCGCCTCAACCGACATGGAGCGCCGCCGTTGGAGGCCCGAAGTTAGCGATTCCGGAAAATGCCAGCCAATACAAGACGTGTGCGATGCTCAACCGAATACCGGCGGTGAGCTCAGAGCGGCCAGACGATGGGGAGGAAGAAGACGACCATCAGCAGCAGGAGCACGAAGAGCGGCGCGCCGACCTTCGTATAGTCGACGACCTTGTAGCCGCCCACGCCCATCACGAGCAGGTTCACCGGGTGGCCGAAGGGGCTCAGGAAGGCGCAGGAGGAGCCCACGGCCACGACCATGAGCAGGGCCCGCGCCGAGAGATCCAGTTCGGTCGCGGCGCTGAGCGCGATCGGCGCGACGAGCACCGCGACCGCCGAGGTGGGGACGAACTGCGCCGCGAGCGCGCAGATGAGGAAGATGCTCGCGATGAGGATCCGCGGTCCCATCTCCGCCGCCCGCCCCACGACTTCGCGGGCGATGAGTTCCGCCGTGCCGGAGTCCTCCATCGCGAGGCCGAGCGCCAGCATCCCCCCGAGGAGCATGACGACCCGCCATTCGACGAAGGTGTAGACCTCGTTCCCCTTCACGCACCCCGTGAACACCATCAGGAGCGCGCCGAGAAGCGCCGCGATGTACACGGGGAGCAGGTTGAGGGAGGCCGCGACGATGAACACCGCCATGATCGCGCTGGCGGTCCACGCCTTGTGGACGCGGAACACCTCGTGGAGTTGCCCGTGGAGGACGAGGAATCGCGGGTCGCGGGCGAGGAGCGCGATCTTCTTCCGGTTCCCGTAGACGAGAAGGGCGTCCCCGAATGCGAGCGCCGTGCGTGAGATGCGGATGTTCGAGTGAAACGCCCGCCCGCCCCGGAAGATCGAGATCAGGTTCAGCCCGTAGGACTCCCGGAAGAGGACCTCGCGCAACGTCTTGCCTACCAGATCCGAACTCGGAGCGAGCGTGACTTCCGCGAAGCCGACGTCCTCCGACTCCAGTTCGTCGACCGAGGGTCGTTCGTCCGCCGGAACGAGCGCCTGCAGCGCCTCGAGCACGGCGAAGCAGGCCGGGGCCCCCTCGACGATGAGTCGGTCGCCGGCCCGCATCCGCTCCGACGCGTGCGGAAGCGCGATGTCGCCGTCTTCGCGCTCGATCTCCAGCACGGTGAGGTCGAAGGCGCGCCGGAGACGGGACGCGGCGAGCGTCTTCCCATCCAGCCAGGACCCATCCGGGACATGGAGCCGCATCAGCCATCGGTACAGCTCGTACTCCTCGGTGGCGGAGCCGATATCCGTCCAACCGATCGCCGAGAACTCCGTCGCGTAGCGGAGCTGCTGGAGCTGGTCCTCGCTGCCCAGGAGGAGGAGCGCGTCCCCCGCCTCGAGTCGCACCGCCTGGAACGAGCCGCTGAGAACCTCGTCGCCACGCCGGATGGCGACGACGTGCGCCTGGAACCGGTTGCGGAAATCGATGCCCCCAACCGTGCTGTCGACGAGGTCCGATTTCTCGGCGATCTCGACCTCGGCCAGCACCGTCGAATCCTTCACGAGACGTCCCAGGGCATCGTTCGATTCCCGGTGCCTGGCGAGGTGACCCCAGGCCCGCAGGCGCTCGAGCGCCTCGATCCGCCCCTCGACGATGAGCACGTCTTCGCTCCGAAGCCGGAAGTCCCGCTCCGGCGCCAGCACCAGATGTCCCCTGCGGCGCACGGCCAGGAGGTCGTACCCCAGCGCCTGTCCGAGCCGCGCCTCGACGAGCGAACACCCGTCGAGCGCGGAATCCGGCGGAATCCGGAGCGTGAGCAGCGACTCGGCGAGATGGTAGCGGCCGGTCAGGTCGATCTCGTCGCCCCCTTCGTCGTCCCGGTCCCCGGTGGAACGGTCCGGCAGGAAGTGCCTCCCCGCGACGACCACGTACACGACCCCCAGGGTGAGGGCGGTCGCGCCGACGGGCGTGAAGGCGAAAAAGCCGAATCCCCCCTGCCCCATGCGCTCGAGTATGCTCGAGAGGAGGATGTTGGGCCCCGTCCCGATGAGCGTCGTCATCCCGCCCAGGAGAGCGGCGAAGGAAAGCGGGATCAGCAGCCGGGAGGGACGCATGCCGAGGCGGCGGGAGATGTCGATCACGACGGGGATGAGAAGCGCGACCGCCGCCGTGTTGTTCATCACCCCCGACATGAGCCCCGACGTCAGCATGAGCAGCGCCGTGACCCGCACCTGGGAGTCCCCCGCGAGCCGCAGCACCTGCGCGCCGACGACATTCGCGACGCCGGTCTTGTAGAGCCCGCCGCTCAGCACGAGCACGGCCGCGATCGTGACCACGGCAGGGTTGGCGAACCCTTCGATGGCGCGCGCCATGGGGATGACGCCGGAGATCGCCAGGGAGAGGAGCACCATGAGCGCCACGCCGTCGTAGCGGACCCACTCCGTGACGAAGAGGACGACGGCCACCGCGACGATGGCGAGGACGATGATGACGTCGGCCGTCACGGTCCCGGCCTCTGCCCCGGCCTCTGAATCGTCGACACCGCCTGCGCGAGCCCCTGCGCGGCGATCGTCCCGGCGTGGCGCCGCCGGCCGAGGAGGATGAGCGGCACGTCCGTCCTCCGGGCCACCTCCAGCGCGAAGGCGCCGATCGCCGGCTCGCCCCGGGCGCGGCGCTCCATCCCCATCACCACGAGGTCGCTCCCCTCTCCCAGGCGCACGATCGGCTCAACCGGGTCATCGGAGTATTCGAATTCGACGCCGTAGGGACCCGCGGCTTCATCTCTCGCGAGCTGCCGGACGGTGCGCTCCACTCGTTGCCGCCGGTCGGGGGAAGCGTCGGACGGGAGCGCGCACAGGAACGTGACGGCGGGCTCCGAGGAGCGCGAAAGGCTGCCCAGCAGGCGGGCGCGCAGTTCGCTGTGGTCGCGTCGTCCCTTCACCGTGACGAGGATGCGCTTCGCCTGCTCGATCCGCCAGCGGAGCGGCGCCCGCACGATGACGACGTCCGCGTCGACCCTGGAGATGAGGCCTTCAAGCCGCGACTCGACCCCCGGCTCCGTGAGCCGCGACAGACCCATGAGCACCGTCTCGCAGGTACGGCTGTTGGCCACGCGGGCGATCTCGCTCCATACGTCCGACGCGATCGTGAACAGCGTCTCCTGAGAGGCCGCGTCCTCGATCCCGTGCCGCACGGACTCGCCCAGAATGTCCTTCGCATCCTGGACCGCGGCATCGATGGACAGGGCGGGACGACCCTCCCTCGGAATCACCGACAGCAGGAGAATCCGGCCCACGCCCGGCGCGCGAACCGTGTTCGCGATATCGGCGAGACTCGCCGCGCTCGCCGGATTCGCGACGGGCACGACGACGAGCGGGCTGCGCCCCCGGAGCCGGGCGAGGTCCGGATCGCGCGCCTGGGCGCTCGCGTCCGCCAGGCGGGCGCCCGGCGCGAGCAGCGTCAGGTACAGCACCGCGCCGAGGCCGAGCCACACCGCGACCACCCGCCCCGCTTCGGGAACCGCGATGGCCTGGAAGATCGCGAGCCCCACGCACAGTGCGGCGCCGACGACCGGAAGCGTGGCGGGACGCGGGTGCCCGGAGCGCATCCGCGCGAGCATCGCCGCCCAGTGGACCATGGCGAACGAGATCAGGAAGATGAGGCTCGCGGCGGCGCCTGCGGCGGCGACGTTCCCCACCGCCACGGCGATGAGCGTCATCATGGCGCCGGTCGCGACCACGGCCATCGCGGGCGTCCCCGTCCGCCCCCGCATCTCGCCCACCCGGTGCGGCAGCGTCCGGTCGCGCGCCATCGCGAACGCGACGCGAGAGGCCCCGAACACGTTCGCGTGGAGTGCCGACAGCATCCCCAGGAGACCCGCGCCGATGACGAGCCAGTACCCCGCCGGACCCATGAAACGCTCCGCCGCCTCGGCCACGAGCCCCTCGGTGTTCGCCCGCGCCGCGGCCTGGATCCCTTCCGGCGGCGCACCCACCGTTGAGACGACGATCAGCAGCGGGATGTAGATGACGAGTGCGATCCCGAGCGAGAGGTACATCGCCCGCGGCACGGTGCGCTCCGAATCCCGTACCTCTCCACCGACGGCCGCGATGAGGTCGAACCCCTGCAGCGCGATGAAGGTGTAGCCCATGGCCTGCAGGAGACCGAGAGACCCCTCCGGGGCGAACGGACTCAGCCGCTGAAGCGCCTCGCCGGGCGAGCCCGCGAGCCACGCAATGAAGCCTCCGACGAGAAGGACGGCGAACACGACGACCTTGCCGATCGTCGCCGCGTTCCCTCCGCCGGCCGTCCTCTGGACGAGCAGGAGTGTGTAGGCGCCCACGGCGGCGATCGCGAGACCGATCTGGACCCACCCCTGTCCGATCCATTCCCACCCGAGGCCGAGCGCGGGGGCCAGGCGTTCGAGGCCCTCAACGAGGAAGGCGGCGAAGCCCAGCGCGTAGAGCACGCCCGCGACGATGGAGGCGAACCAGACGACCCATCCCACGATGAAGGCGACCTCGATCGAGAGCACCTTCTTCGCGTAGGTGTAGATGCCGCCGGACTCCGGGAAGCGGCGCGCGAGGCGGGCGAAGCTCATCGCCGTGAGGAAGGCGATCCCCCCGTTGAAAGCGAAGGCGAGGATCGCGGCGGGACCCGCGGTCGCGAACGCGACGCCGGCGAGCGCGAGGATCCCGCCCCCCACGATCGCGCCGACGCCGAGCGACGTCGCGCCGTAGAGCCCCATGTGCCGTTCGCTCATCCCCGAGTCCCTGCGAGGTGCCGGCCGCCGCACCCGGCCGCCGTGTCGGTAACGGTGCTGCTGGCGGTGCCCGTTGTTTCCGCCGGAGGGCCCGCTAATCTTGGGGCCCACCCCGACAATGTCACCCCGACCCGGACACTGACCCGGCGACCCCGGTGGAGCGCGAGTGAACGCCCCAGCCCTCTTCTCCAGACGGTCTCTCGAACTCCAGGCGCGCGTACGCGAGTTCATGGAGATACACGTCCACCCCAACGAGGAGACCTTCGATCGAGAAATCGAAGCGGCGGAGAACCGTTTCTCCACGCCTCCGATCCTCGAGACGCTGAAGGGGCGGGCACGCGACGAGGGACTGTGGAACCTCTTCCTCCCACCCGACGCGGAGCCGGACGACGCCGCGGACCCCGAGGCTCGCCACGGCGCGGGTCTGTCGAACCTCGAATACGCGCTCATCTGCGAGGTCATGGGACGCGTGGAATGGGCGCCCGAGGTCTTCAACTGCAACGCGCCCGACACGGGCAACATGGAGACGCTGGCCCGCTACGGGACGCCCGCGCAGCGGAAGGAGTGGCTCGAGCCGCTGCTGGCGGGCGAGATCCGCTCGTCCTTCGCGATGACGGAGCCGGACGTGGCCTCGTCGGACGCGACGAACATCCGCTCCTCCATCGTCCGCGACGGGGGCGAGTGGGTCATCAACGGCCACAAGTGGTGGGCGACGCAGGCTCCCCGGGCGGAGTGCCGGCTGTTCATCTTCATGGGCAAGACGGACCCGGACGCGGCGCGCCACCGGCAGCAGTCGATGGTGCTCGTGCCGCGCGACGCCGCCGGGATCGAGGTCGTCCGGCCCCTCGGCGTGTTCGGCTACGACAGCGCCCCGGTCGGCCACGGCGAAGTGCGCTTCACCGACGTCCGCGTGCCCGCCGGGAACATGCTCCTCGGCCCCGGCCGCGGGTTCGAGATCGCGCAGGGCCGCCTCGGCCCCGGCCGCATCCACCACTGCATGCGGCTCATCGGCGTGGCCGAACGCGCGATCGAGGACATGGCCGAGCGCGCGAGAACCCGCGTCGCCTTCTCCGGCCCCCTGGCCGAGAAGGGCGCTCTGCGCCACGCGCTCGCCGAATGCCGCATCGCCGTGGACCAGGCCCGGCTCCTCACGCTCCATGCCGCGCACATGATGGACACCGTCGGGAACAAGGCCGCGCGGCGTGAGATCGCGATGATCAAGGTCGTCGCGCCGCGCATGGCGTGCCGCGTCCTCGACCAGGCGATCCAGGTCCACGGCGCCCTCGGCGTGAGCCCCGACACATGGCTCGCCGCAGCCTACGCGCACTCGCGCACGCTGCGCCTCGCCGACGGCCCCGACGAGGTTCACCTCGAGGCGCTCGCGAAACTCGAATTGCGAGCGTCGCGGGAATCGTAAGGGTCGCGGCGGACCGCCGGCGGCCCGGGTCGGGCTCACGCGGCCCCGGGCGGCCTCAAGCCCCCGGGGCGGCCTCAGGCGCGGCGGGCGAAGCTCCAGCCGGCTTCCGCGAGCATCGGCGCCTTGGCGCCGACCTCCAGCGCGTTCCGCGAACTCGCGTTTCCCTGGAGGGCGCGCGCGTAGACGCCCTGACAGATCGAGGCGAGCCGGAAGAGGCCGAACGCCATGAAGAACTCCCAGTCCGGCACCCCGTCGCGGCCGGTCCGCCGGCAATAGGCGGCGACGTAGTCCTCCTCCGACGGAATCCCCAGCGCCTCGCAGTCGATCTCCCCCAGCCCCTTCCACAGGGGCCCCTCCGGCAGGTGATACGTCATGCAGTTGTAGGCGAGGTCGGCCAGCGGATGGCCCAGCGTCGACAGCTCCCAGTCGACGATCGCGAGCACGCGCGGTTCGGTCGGGTGCAGGATCATGTTGTCGAGCCGATAGTCGCCGTGCGCGATCGTCGTCTCCTCCTCGGCCGCGTCGCTGTCGGGGACATGCGCGGGAAGCCACTCGACGAGCGCCTCCATGGCCGGGACCGGATCGGTGCGGGCCGCCTCGTACTGTCTCGTCCAGAGAGAAACCTGCCGCGCCACGTAGTGAGACGGCTTCCCGTAGTCTCCCAGACCGACCGCGACCCAATCCACGGCGTGCAGCCGCGCCAGCGCCTCGTTCATCGCGTCGTAGATCGCCGCCCGCTCGTCGGGAGCATCGACCTCCGGCAGCCCCGGCGCCGACGGCACCCGTCCCTCCACATGCTCCATGACGAAGAACGCCTGCCCGATCACGCCGGAGTCCTCGCACAGGTGGATCATCCCCGGCACGGGGACGTCGGTATCCGCGAGCGCCTTCATCACGCGGTACTCACGCTCGACGAGATGCGCCGAGGGAAGCAGGTCCCCCGGCGGCTTCTTCCTGAGCACGAAGTACCGCCCGCCCGCTTCGAGCCGATAGGTGGGGTTCGACTGGCCGCCCTGGTACTGGAGCGCCGTCAGCCCGCCCGCGAACTCCCGCAGCCCCGCGGCGCACAGGTAATCCGCAAGCCGCCCCTCATCGAAGCGGTGCGTCGCCGTGACAGCTCCCAGAGTGGCCAACCGGTCTCTCCCCCTGCACGCGGTCCGAGGTGGAGAAGAGATAGTAGACGTTCCCGCGGGAACGTCGAACCCCCTGCCGGCCGGGGAGCCGGCCCGTCTACTGAGGGCGGAGCGCGCCGATGCGGCGGGCCACGCCCTCTTCGTAGCCGGATTCCACGAAGCCCTCACGCTTGAACTGGATCATCCCGGCGCGATCCAGATACAGCGTCGTCGGGTAGCCGAGGATCTCGTAGTCCAGGGCGAGGCCCTGTTCGTCGAAGAGAACGGGGAAGGTGAAGTCGCCCTCCTCGATCTGTTCGGCGACCTCGTCCCGCGGAGACCCCGCGGTGGCGACGGTCAGGAACACGACGTCCTCGTCGTCTTCATACGTCTTCAGGAGTTCGACGAAGTGCGGGAACTCCTCGATGCAGGGGCCGCACCACGTCGCCCAGAACTTGAGCACGACGATCTTCCCCTCGAGGTCGCTCAGCCGCCACTCGACCCCGGTCTGGTCCGCGATCGCGAACTCCGGGGCCTCTCGCTCGATGCGCTGGCCGAGTTCCCGGAGCTCCAGTTCCCTCTCGACGGCGGGGCGGCGCACCGCGAGCCGCTCTTCCACGACCTCCTCCGACAGACCGATCGCCTCGGCCGTCTCCACGGCCGCGTCCCGATACCACCCACGGAAGGCCGTGGCCTCCACGAAGAGGTCGAGCGCCTCGGCCAACCGATCTTCTCGCAGCAGGTGGCGCCCGTATTCCGCCAGGGTCCAGCTGCGGCGGGTCTCGGTGGCAAGCTCCTCGAACAGCGCCGCGGCCGCCTCGGTCTCCCCGAGCTGCGTGAGCGCGCGAGCCTGCATCACCCGTGCCTGATCGATGAAACCCTTGCGCGATGTCTCCCGCTCCTGGCCTCGGCTCCCCGGATACAGGTATCCCGGGCGGTCCTCGCGAAGCGCCTCCTCGAGCGCGACCGCCTTCTCGAGCACGACCTCGGGCCGGATGCCGAAGTAGAGCAGCTTGGGGAGCCTCGAACCGTACACCCCGTCCTGCCACTGGATCTCCTCCATCACGGCCGTGAACAGCGACTCGGCCAAGTCGGGATCGAGCGTCGGACCCGGGGGTTCGGCCGCCGCGCGCGGGTAGTTCAGTTCGGATGCCGACGGCGACGGGTCCAGCGAGGCGAGCACCTTCGCCTCTACGGTCATGTACCGCCGGACGAACCATGCGGATCGTTCCGAGAGCTGCCTTGACTTCAGTCCCTCCGCGACGAGACGGGACACTTCGTCCCACCGGTCCTCCTCGGCATCCTCGGCATCGCCGAACAGGGCATCCTGCCAATCGAAGACCAGATCCCAGTACCGCAGATCGTTCGCGAGGTCACCGCGGTCGGGGGCGGCCTCCAGGCGTTCGAGCCAGCGGTCCGCATCGTCTTCCCGCCGGAGCATCGTGAAGTCGTATCCCGCCGCGAGCCGGTACAGAACCGGCGCCGCGACGTTCGGATCGCCCTCGACCTCGGCGGCGAGCGCGTCGAGGACGGCTCCGATCGAATCCTTCACGATCTCACCCCGGTCGCCTTCCTCCCGATCGGCGAGTGCGATGCGGAGCGACCCCAGGGCGTGAAGAAGGATCTGGTCGCCGGTGCGCGTCGCCTCGTGCTCGGCGAGGATCGCGGCATAGGCGTCGAGCTGTCCGAGGTCCGCCGCCGCCTCCTGCGCATCGTCGAAGAGGACCGGACGGTCTGGCGCGTTGCGGAGCGCCTCGGGCAAGACCTGCAGGATCTTCTCGCCGTACCGCCGATCCGTCTCGAAGATACCGGCCCAGCGAAGATCGTGGATGTACCCTTCCCAGCCGGCGGCATCACCGGGCTCGAGTTCGAGCGCCCGCTCCCACGCTCGAGCGGCTTCCGCGTGCAGGCTGAAGTAGCTGGCCAGCGTCGCATACCGGCCGTGGGCCTCGGCATCCCCCGGAGAGGCGGTGCGCGCCGAGTCGTAGCGGACCATGGCCCGTTCCAGCCGGATCGCTTCCACGTCCGCGGCAGCGTCGGCCATCAGTTCCGCGTGCGGGCGGGCGTCGGTACAACCCGCGAGAACCGCGAGGCCCGCGAGCCCGGCCAGGGAGAGATTCAGAGACCGCTTCGCCGACGCTTCCCTTCTCATACGGCCCTCCGCAGATGTCCATCGAAGCACGGATTGCGCGGATCCGGGACCCGCGCGGGTCCGGCACCGCCGACACACTGCGGACACCGAATCCTCGGACGATGGTTGTCAGCGGCCTGCCCGTGGCGGAAGGTAGGTCACGCGAGGTCGCCCATACAACGAGAACGGAGGCGTGAATGCCCTCTCCCGTGATCATCGGCGTCGTGGTCGTCTATCTCCTCTTCCTCCTCGTCATCGGGGTGTGGGGCGGGAAGGAATCGCACGACGTGAAGGGCTACTACGCGGCGGGAAAGAAGCTGCCGTCGTGGGTCCTCGCCTTCTCGTCGAACGCCACGGGAGAGAGCGCCTGGCTCCTGCTCGGGCTCACCGGGATCGGATACGCGCTCGGCATGCACGCGCTGTGGGTCGTCCTGGGCGAGGTACTCGGCGTCGCGCTCGCCTGGGCCTTTGTGGCGCGGCCGTTCAAGGCGTTCACCGACCGCTACGGTTCGATCACCGTCCCCGACTACCTCGAGGACCGGTTCAGGGACAAGACGCACAGCTTCCGCATCGTCGGAGCCGTCATCGTCCTCTCGATGGTCGCCTTCTACGTGGGAGCGCAACTCACGGCGACCGGGAAGGCGTTCGACTCCTTCCTCGGCACCGGCTACGGCGTCGGCGTCGGGCTCGGCCTCGCCGTGGTCCTCTTCTACACCGTGGTGGGCGGCTTCAAGGCGGTGGCGTACTCGGACTTCGCCCAGGGCGTGCTCATGTTCGCGTGTCTGCTCGTGCTGCCGTTCGTCGGCATCAGCGCGGTGGGAGGCTGGGGCGCGCTCATCGACGGGCTGCGGGCGGCCGAACCTCTCGCCGTGTTCGAGGGGCTGCAGGCTTCCGGCCCGGACCTCCTGCGGCTCGGTGGCGGGCTCGGACTCACCCCGCTCGGTATCGCGAGCGCGGCCGGGTTCGTGGGCGTCGGACTCGCGTTCCTCGGCGCCCCGCAACTCCTGGCGCGCTTCCTCGCCGCGCGCGACCAGCGCGAGATCCGCAAGGCCGGCCCGATCGCCGTCGGCTGCATCATCGTCTTCGACATGGGGGCCGTGTTCACGGGGATGGCCGCCCGCGTCCTCTACCCGACCCTCGCGGATCCCGAGACGGCGCTCCCCGCCATGGCCGCCGGACTCCTGCCCGACCTGTTCACCGGGCTCGTCCTCGTCGTCGTCCTCGCCGCCATCATGTCGACGGCCGATTCGCTGCTGATCCTCGCCTCCTCCGCCGCGGTGCGGGACGTTTATCAGAAGATCTTCCGCCCCGACGCCCGGCAGCGGGCGCTTTCGGTGCTGGGGAAGGCCGTGACAGTCGTTCTCGGCGTGACCGGGCTGCTCCTCGCGCTGACGGCGGAGCGGGCGATCTTCTGGTTCGTTCTCTTCGCCTGGTCCGGTCTCGCGGCGGCGTTCGCCCCGGTCGTGCTGTGCTCGCTCTTCTGGGCCCGGACCACCCGGGCGGGCGCCCTCGCCGGCATGATCGCCGGCTTCCTCGTCACGATGCTGTGGGTCGTCCTCTTCAAGGAGGGCTTCTACGATCTGTACGAGATGCTCCCGGGCTTCGCGGCGGGCTTCGCCGTCACGATCGGCGTGAGCCTGTTCACCCGGCCGCCGGAGGGCGCGGCCGAAGAACTGGCCGCCATCCGCGAGGAGATCCGGTAGGGTGCCCGACCTCAACGTTCGGCTTCGGAGGCAGCATGTGTGACAGCGTTCCCCGGTCGACAGTCCCGAGCCCGCGACGCGTCCGGGCGCCGTTCCTCGCGCTCTCGCTGCTCACGGCGGTGCCGGCGGGACTGGAAGCCCAGGACATCGTCTCGCTCCTGCCTCCCATGGAGTGGCGCTCGATCGGACCGGACCGGGGCGGGCGCTCGATCGCGGTGGCGGGCCACGCCGAGCGACCGTTCGAGTACTACTTCGGCGCGACGGGCGGAGGGTTGTTCAAGACGACGGACGGCGGGACCTCATGGAGTCCGGTCACCGACGGGCAGGTCGGCAGCGCTTCGGTCGGCGCGGTCGCGATGGCGCCGTCGGACCCGGATATCGTCTACATCGGGATGGGCGAGGTGCAGCTGCGCGCGAACGTCCTCCAGGGCGACGGAGTCTACCGCTCGGACGACGCCGGGAAGAGCTGGCGGCACGTCGGCCTCTCCGACACCCACGCGATCGGCCGCATCCGCATCCACCCGACCGACCCCGACCGCGCCTACGTGGCGGCGCTCGGCCATCCCTTCGGTCCCAACTCCGAGCGCGGCGTATTCCGGACCACGGACGGAGGGAAGACGTGGGATAAGGTGCTCTTTCGCGACGAGCGCACCGGGGCCGTCGACCTCGTCATGGACCCGAGCGATCCGGACGTCCTCTACGCGACGCTCTGGCAGGTGTACCGGAAGCCGTGGCGCCTGTGGAGCGGCGGCGAGGGATCGGGGATCTTCAAGTCCACCGATGGCGGCGACACGTGGACGGAGATCACGCGCAACCCGGGCCTCCCCGACGGTGTGCTGGGAAAGATCACAATTGCCGTGTCCGGCGCGGACCCGAGCCGGGTGTGGGCGAACCTCGAGGCCGAGCGGGGCGGGCTGTACCGGTCGGACGACGGAGGCGCGTCGTGGGAGTTCGTGAACGGCCATCGGGACATCTGGCAGCGCGCCTTCTACTTCCAGCGCCTGGTGGCGGACCCCGTCGACCGGAACACGCTCTACATCCTCAACTTCCGTCTCATGCGCTCGACGGACGGCGGACGGACGCTCGAAAGCGTGCCCGAGACCCACGTCGACCACCACGACCTGTGGATCGACCCCACGAACCCGCTTCGCATGATCGACGGCAACGATGGGGGTGGTGTCGTCACGGTGAACGGGGGTCGCACGTGGACCTCGATGCGGTATCCGACGGCGCAGATCTACCGCCTCGCGACGACGGCCGACTTCCCCTACCACGTGTGTGGCGCGCAACAGGACAACTCCACCGTGTGCGTGTCGTCCGAATGGGCGCACCTGCGCGACCCCGCGAGTCCGAACACGGAGTGGATGTACCCGGTGGGAGGAGGCGAGAGCGGCTACATCGCCCCGCACCCCGCCGACCCCGACCTCTTCTACGCGGGCGCGACGAACACGCTCACCCGCTACGACCGCGCCACCGGGATCGCCACCGATATCCAGCCGTGGCCGCGCATCGTCATGGGCGAGCCCGCGCGTGACATGCCGGAGCGATGGAACTGGACCTACCCCATTGCGGTCGCGCCCGCGCCGCCGCACGCGCTGTACGTCGGGTCGCAGCACCTCTGGAGGTCCCTCGACGAGGGCAGGTCGTGGGAGAAGATCAGCCCCGACCTGACCCGCGCCGAACCGGAGACGCTCGACGACTCCGGCGGCCCGGTCGTCAAGGACCAGGACGGGCCTGAAATTTATGCGACGCTCTACTCGATCGGGTTGTCGCCGCACGAACCGGAGACGATCTGGACGGGGTCCGACGACGGTCTCGTCCACGTGTCGCGCGACGGGGGTGGCGAGTGGAGCGACGTCACGCCTCCGGACATGCCGCCGCACACGCGCGTGATGACGGTGGAGGTGTCACCGCACGATCCGGCGCGCGCGCATGTGGCCGGGATCCGGTACGAGATGGACGATCGGGCGCCGTACGCGTGGAGGACGGACGACTACGGGGCGAGCTGGTCCCGGATCGGCGACGGAATCCCCGAAGGCGCCTTCGTGCGCGTCATCCGCGAGGACCCGCAGCGAGAGGGGCTCCTGTACGCGGGCACCGAGCACGGCGTGTTTGTCTCCTTCGATGGCGGCTCGAGTTGGGGGGACCTGTCGCTCGGACTGCCGGATACGCCCGTCACGGGGCTCTCGGTCGAGGCGCGCGACCTGGTGATCAGCACCCACGGCCGCTCCTTCTGGATCCTCGACGACATCGAGTCGCTCCGGCAACTCGACGCCGAGGTCGCCGGCGCGGACGCACACCTCTTCCGGCCCGCCGACGCCGTCCGGCGCGCGGTCCCCGCGGTGATCGACTTCCGGTTGGGCTCGCCCGGGCACGTGCGGCTCGATGTCGTGACGGACGGCGGGGAGCACGTGCGCACGCTCATCGATGAGATGGTGGATGCGGGCACCCACCGCGTCCGCTGGAACCTCCGGTATCCTGGCGCGGTGTCGTTCCCCGGCATCGTCCTCGAAGGTGGGGATCCCGCCGTGGGCCCGTGGGCATCTCCCGGAGGCTACCTGGCGCGGCTGAGCGTCGGCGACGCGACCAGCGAAGCGACCCGAAGCGTAACCCGCGAAGTGAGCTTCGATGTGCACCTCGACCCACGGCTCGGAGACATCCCCGCGGCAGCGCTCGCCGATCAGTTCCGCCTCGCCATGGCGATCCGCGATGCCGAGAGCCGAGCCAACGAGAGCGTCATCCTGGTGCGCGATCTCCTCTCCCAGATCGACGGGACCGTCGGCGGGATCGAAGACGACGCCCTGAGGGACGCGATCACCGGCTTCGCGGCGGGGATCGAAGCGGTCGCGGGAGAACTTTACCAGCTCCGGAACCAGAGTCCGAAGGACAAGATCGCCTTCCCCATCAAGCTCAACGATCGCCTGACCGGCCTGCGCAGCCACCT
>JAJDUL010000067.1 GCA_022826685.1 Gemmatimonadota bacterium
GCCCTTCCCGGTGTGGACGATGAGGAGACCCTTCTCGATGGTCTTGGTCGCGAGGATCCGGTCGCGAGCGGCCTTCCGCTTGCGCGCCTTCTCGTTGGCGCGGCGGTTGATCTCCTCTTCGTTGCGCGGCTCTGCCATCGTCGTCGGACGGGTCGGGATTCTCCGGGACCGGATACCGGGACGACGGCGCCGGATCAGGCCCGCGCGAACCGGGTGAACGCGACGGAGGCGACGACCCCGAGGACGAGCCAGAAGGCCGCGTTGGTGGCCGCGGACACGAAGACGAACGAGTCGGCGAGCGAGCCCGGCGCGAGCCCGCCCTCGACCTCGGGGTGGGGCGCGCCCGCGAGATGGGGGACGACGAGGAGGGCGGCGCCCCCGACCTTCGCCAGCGCCTTCGGCGCGAGGATGAGGAGGCCCACGCCGGCTGCGGAGCACGCCACCGCGAGCAGCCACCAGAGCTGGCGGTCGAGGAGGTCCGCCGCGAACGCCCCCGGGAGCTCGGGGCGGATCCCGATGGCCGGATTCACGAAGAAGACGAAGAAGCCGGCCGTGCCCCAGAGGAGGCCCTGGCGCCACGTCGCGCCGCCGCGCCACGCGAAGACCGCGACGATGATGAGCGCGAACCCGATCGCGGTCGCGACGTTCGAGACGCCGGTCCAGAACGTGCGCTCGATGCCGTCGTGCGGCGCCCACGCGCCGCCGTGGTCGTGGTCGTGTCCGCCGGCGTGGTGAGAGCCGGCCCGCGCGTCGCCGCCCGCCGCCGGCGCCGTCCGGTCGCCGGCCGAAACGAGAGCATGGCCGTCGTGCTCGTGCGCACGATCCCCCCCGGCGTGGGAGTGGGTGAGCTCGCCGTGGCGGTGCGGGAGGAGGCCGGGGTCCCCGACCCCGGTCTCGTACGTCTCCGCCGCGAAGAGAAGCGGAGCGACGGCGACCGACTGGAGCGCGGTGAGGGCGATCCCGGCCGCCGCCCCGGCCACGACGGATGCAAGGAGAACTCGCTGGATCATCGGACCTCGACCCCGCGTCAATGGCAGGGGAAGGCGAACGAGTGGCGGGTGTCGTGGGCCGCGTTGTGCACGGTCTCGCTCGGGGCGAAGCCGGCCGCGAACACGATCACGACGCCAAGCACGGCGGCGAAGAGGGCCGCGAGCTTCCGGTTCTCGGCGGCGCGGTCCGCGGACGCGTCCCATTGCCGGGGAAGGGTGGGGGTGGTCATGCAGGGTCTCCTCCAAGAGCCTTGTCAAGGACGGCTTCGGGGGAGGAACCCATCGGCGCGGACGGGGCGGTCCACCGCCGGCGAGCCCGTATCACCCTCCGTAACACGAAGCCGCGCTTCGGACGCGAGTCGGGCCGGTCTCCGGGCTCGCGGCTGGAGCGAGTCTCTGCGGGGGAGACGCCGGCCGCCAAGCGCTTCGCCTGCGGTGGCCCACGGCTCCCTCCAGCCGCCTACCGTTGCGGGGGCAGCGCCGGCCTTGCTCGGGCTTCATCGCCCGGCGCACCGGCTTCCCGTTTCATCCGCCGGTGCGAAGCACCTGGCGGACACCCGATCGCGCAACCGCCCCATTCAAGAGAATGTCCCGCGGATTGTCAATCGTCGTCCGCCCCGTTCCGCGTTGGTGCGTCCGCACACGCGGAATCTTCTTATTCAGATTTCGGGGTAAAATTTGAATAACCATCCTCCCTATTGAGAGAACTTGAATGGGAACGCGCCCCCGCGCGCGTCGTGCCCCGCGTGCGCGTTGCGCCGGTGCGTTCGCGTGAGCAGGACCTTCTTATTCAGATTTCAGGGTAAAATTTGAATAAGAGCTCGCGCCATTCAGAAACCTTGAATAACGGGACCCCGCATGCAGCGTGGAGAGATCGGCCAATACGAGATTGCGAGCGGTGGCGGCGAGCCGGTTCGTGCCTTCGTGCCGGTGCCCCTGCCGCCGGATCCTCCCCTGGTGCTGGAGGGGTCCATGCAGCGGACGCTCGAGGCGGCGACCCTGGCGCTCGGGCGGCTCGATGCGGTCTCCACGCTCCTCCCCGACGAAGCGTTCTTCCTCTATTCCTACGTGCGCAAGGAGGCGGTCCTTTCCTCCCAGATCGAGGGAACGCAGTCGTCGCTCTCGGACCTCCTGCGCTTCGAGTTGGACGAAGCTCCCGGCGTTCCACTCGAGGACGTGGTCGAGGTCTCGAACTACGTGGCGGCGCTCGAACACGGAATGCGGCGCCTCGGGGAAGGCTTTCCGCTCTCCAACCGCCTGATCCGCGAAACGCACGAGGTGCTCCTGTCGCGCGGGCGAGGCAGCGGCAAGGCACCCGGCGACTTCCGGCGCTCACAGAACTGGATCGGGGGCACGCGGCCCGAAAACGCCGCCTTCGTCCCGCCCCCCCACACCGCCGTACCCGACTGCATGGCGGCGCTCGAGCGTTTCCTCCACGCCGCCGACGGGCTGCCGGTCCTGATTCGCGCGGGACTCGCCCATGTGCAGTTCGAGACCATCCATCCCTTCCTGGACGGAAACGGACGCGTCGGGCGACTCCTCATCGCCCTCATGCTCTGCGATGCGGGAGTGCTGCGCCAGCCGCTGCTGTACCTGAGCCTGTACTTCAAGCAACACCGCGGCGACTACTACGATCTGCTGAACCACGTCCGCCGAACGGGCGACTGGGAGGCATGGATCGCCTTCTTCCTCGAAGGAGTGCGGACGACCGCCGAAGGGGCGGTCGCCACGTCCCACCGCCTGGTCGAGATGTTCGCGGCGGACCGGACGGACATGGAGCAGCGCGCCGGCCGTCGCGCGGGCTCGGTCCTGCGAGTGCACGACGCCCTGAAGCAGCGTCCGATCCTGTCCCTGACGGACGTTTCCGCTCGCACGACGCTCTCGTTTCCAACCGCCGCCTCGGCGATGCAGTTCCTGGCTGACCAGGGAATCGCGCGCGAGCTGACCGGCCGGTCCCGCAACCGTCTGTTCGTCTACGACCGGTACCTTTCCGTCCTCGCCGAAGGAACCGAGGCGCCGTAGTCCCGTGGT
>JAJDUL010000048.1 GCA_022826685.1 Gemmatimonadota bacterium
CGCCTCGGCCGCCGCCACCGTGCGCCTCGCCCCGCCGGCGCCGAAGTCCATCGTGTGGTTGTTCGCCAGGCTCACCATGTCGAACCCGAACCAGGCGAGTTCGTGCGCGATCTCCGGCTCCGCGCGCATGTAGGTGCCGCCGCTCGCCGCCGCCGGGATCACGTCGTCCTCGTAGTCGTGGAACAGGATCTCGAGGTTCACGAACGCGGTGGTCGCGCTCTGGATGATGTCGCGCAGCGCGAGGAACTCGGGCTCCCGGTACGGAGACATCTTGCGGGAGATGATCGCGTCGCCCGCGAGGGCGATGGACATGTCCCCGCGCGCGTCCTCGAACGCCTGCGCTTCGAGCGAGACCGGTTTCGCGAGAGAGACTCCGGCCGCGAGGAAGACGGCGGCCGCGAACCCGGCGAGCGGGAGGCCGGCCGCGGCGGGGGACGAGAGCGAAAAACGATACCGGCGCATGAGTGCCTCCGCTGAGGATGCCTGCGGGAACCTTGTCCGTGCGGGCCCGCTGCGGGCGCCGCTTTCTTGTGCGGGCCGCGTGCGATCCGACAGATTCGAGCGCATGAACGACAACATGCCTTCCCCGACCCCGCGCCGCCACGCCGGACGGGTGCTCCCGGGCCTCCTCGCCGCGTGGGGGCTGCTTGCCGGGACGTCCGCCGCCCGGCCTGCCGTGGCGCAGAGCTACGACCTCATCATCCGCGGCGGCACCCTCGTGGACGGTTCGGGCGGGCCGTCGCGCGCGGGCGACGTCGCGGTCGACGGGGACCGCATCGCCGCCGTGGGCGACCTGGGCGCGGCCACCGCCGGCCGGGTCATCGACGCGAACGGCCTGCACGTCTTCCCCGGCTTCATCGACACGCATTCCCACGCCATGCCGGCGCTGCTGCGCGACCAACTGCGGACGGCGCACCCCCTCCTCGCGCAGGGGATCACGACGATCTTCGCGAACCCCGATGGCGGCGGCACCGTCGACCTCGCCGACCAGCGGGCGCGGATCCGGGACCCCGGCGTCGGCGTGAACGTGGGCCAACTCATCGGGCACGGGAGCGTCCGCCGCGCGGTCCTCGGGATGCAGGCGCGCGAGGCCACGCCCGAGGAACTCGACCGCATGCGGACCTACGTGCGCGACGGGATGGACGGGGGCGCGTTCGGGCTCTCCTCCGGCCTCTACTATTCGCCGGGGTCGTACGCCCCCACCGGCGAGGTCGTCGAACTCGCGAGGATCGCCGCCGGGTACGGAGCCGTGTACCAGAGCCACATCCGCGACGAGTCGGACTATTCGATCGGCCTGCTCGGGGCCGTGGACGAGGTCATCGAGATCTCGCGGGGCTCCGGAATCACCGGCGTCGTCACGCATATCAAGGCGCTCGGCCCCCGAGTCTGGGGCGAGTCCGCCGAGGTCGTCCGCCGCATCGAGGCCGCCCGGGCGGAGGGCCTCGCGGTCTACGCGGACCAGTATCCCTACGGGGCCTCCGGCACGAGCATCATCGGGGCCCTGGTCCCGCGCTGGGCGCTCGCGGGCGAGGGCGGCGACCTGTACGAGCGCATCGAGAACCCCGGCGAGCGCGCCCGGCTCGTGCCGGAGATGTGGGAGAACCTCGATCGCCGGGGCGGGGCCGACCGGCTCATGCTCCAGGGCGGTCCGCATGGAGGCCGGACGCTGGCCGATGTCGCGGAGGAGCGCGGCGTGGACGCGATCGAGACCGCGCTCGCCCTGCTCGTGGAAGCGCGTGGAGGCGGTGGCGGCAGCACCGGCCTGACCTCCTTCAACATGAACGACGAGGACATCGAGCGCTTCATGGCGCAGCCCTGGATGATGACCGCGTCCGACGGTTCGCTCTGGGTGCCGGGCGAAGGACACCCGCACCCGCGTGGCTTTGGCGCCTTTCCACGGCGGATCCGCAAGTACGTGATGGAGGAAGGCGTCACCACGCTCGAACAGGCGATTCACGCCATGACGGCGCTCCCGGCCCGGGTGTACGGGATCGAAGGTCGCGGCGTGCTCGAAACAGGCGCGGTCGCCGACGTCATCGTCGTGGACCTCGAACGGTTCCGCGACACCGCCGAGTACGACGACCCGCACGGTCTCGCCGAGGGGGTCGAGTACTCCCTCGTCAATGGTACGCTCGCAATCGACGAGGGCCGCTTCACGGACGCCCTCGCAGGCGAAGCGCTCGTCAAGGCACGATAACTCAGGAGCAGGCATGCGATTCCCCGCACCGATGCCGAGAACACGAACTGTCCTCGCCCCTCTGGCCGCCGTCGCGGCCCTCGCGGGGCCCCTCGTCGCACAGGATGGCGCGAGCGCGGGGGAACTTCCCACCGGCGTCCGGAACCCGGCCCCGGCCGCGGACACCGTCGATCCAAGTCTCTTCGGCGGCCTCTCCTTCCGCTTCGTCGGCCCCTCGCGCGGCGGCCGCGTCACGGCCGTCGAGGGCCACCGGTCCCATCCCCACACCTTCTACCAGGGGGCGACCGGCGGCGGCGTGTGGAAGACGACGAACTACGGGATGACGTGGGAGAATATCTCCGACGGATATTTCCGGTCTCCCTCCATCGGACATATCGAAGCGGCAGACTCGGACCCGAATATCATCTATGTGGGGACGGGCTCGGACGGCATCCGCTCGAATATCATCATCGGGAAGGGCATCCATAAGTCGACGGACGCGGGAGAAACGTGGGACCACGTGGGACTCGAGGACGGGGGCCAGATCGCGTCCGTGAAGGCCCACCCCGACAATCCCGACCTCGTCTATGCGGCCGCGATGGGGAACCCGTTCATCAACAACGAGACGCGGGGCGTCTATCGCTCGTCGAACGGCGGCCTCGACTGGGAGCGCATCCTCTTCACCTCGGACTCCGTCGGGGCGGTCGATCTCGAGTTTCATCCGGCGGACCCCAACGTCATCTACGCCGGGATGTGGCGGGCGCAGCGGCGTCCCTGGTCGATCATCTCCGGGGCGAGCGAGGAAGACGGGATCTGGAAGACGACGGACGGGGGCGACACGTGGCGGCGGATCACGGCCGGGCTCCCGGATGGTCTCATCGGCAAGGTCGACTTTTCCGTCTCGGCGGACATGCCCGACCGGGTCTACGCGCTCGTGGAGGCGCCCGAACCGATCGAGGGCCTGTATCGCTCGGACGACGCGGGCGAGACGTGGGAGCTGATCAACGACGACCCGCGGAATCAGCTCATGCACCGGCCCTTCTACTTCGCGAACGTGATCGCGGACCCGACGGACGGGGACGTGGTCTATGTCCTCAATCTGTCCACCTGGAAGTCGACGGACGGGGGGCGGACCTTCAGCACGATCCCGAATGTCCACGGGGATGACCACGATCTGTGGATCAACCCGGACGACTCGCGGATCATGGTACACGGGAGCGACGGCGGCGGAGTCGTGACGCTGGATGGCGGGCAGACGTGGTCGCCGGTCAACAACCAGCCCACGGCCGAACTCTACCAGGTCGATGTGGACGACCGCTTCCCGTACTGGCTCTATGCGGGACAGCAGGATGACGCCTTCACGGTCGCGGTGCCGAGCCGTCAGCCGTCGGTCTCCGCGCCGGGCGGTCCGGACGCGTACTGGCGCTCGCCGGGCGGGTGCGAGACGGGTCCCGCCGTGCCGAAGCCGGGCGATCCCGACGTCGTGTACGCGAACTGCAAGGGGCGCTTCGGCGTCTACAACCAGCGCACCGGGCAGGAGCAGCAGTACTACGTCGGCGCGGTGAACATGTACGGCACGAACCCCGCCAACCTCCCCTACCGCTTCCAGCGCGTCGTGCCCATCGAGGTCTCGCCGCACGACCCGAACCTCGTCTATCACGGCTCGCAGTACGTGCACCGCACGAGCGACGGGGGTCGCACGTGGGAGCGGATTTCGCCGGACCTGACCGCGTTCCGACCGGACCGGCAGATGGTGTCGGGCGGGCCGATCACGCGCGACGCGACGGGCGAGGAGCACTACTCCACGCTCTACGTGATCGAGGCGTCGCCGCATGACCCGGACGTAATCTGGACGGGGGCGAACGATGGCCCGGTGTACGTGACGCTCGATGGCGGGGCGTCCTGGGAGAACGTGACGCCGGCGGACATGCCGCCGGAGGGCCGCATCAACTCGATCGACATCTCCAGGCACGATCCGGACAGGGTGTACGTGGCGGGGTACCGCTTCCTGCTCGGCGACTTCAGCCCCTACGCCTACCGGACGGATGACGCGGGCGAGACGTGGACGCGTCTCACCGACGGGACGAACGGGATCCCGGCGGACGTGCCCGTGCGGGTCGTGCGCGAGGATCCGGACCGCGCGGGGCTCCTCTATGCGGGGACGGAGTTCGGGCTCTTCATCTCCTTCGACGACGGCGCGACGTGGCAGTCCTTCCAGCTCGATCTCCCGTTGACGCCCGTGACGGACATCGAGGTGTACCGGCAGGATCTCGCGCTCTCGACGATGGGCCGGGGGTTCTGGGTGCTGGACGATGTCACGCCGCTGCACGAGATCGGCGCGGATGGGTCGGTCGCGGCGGGAGGCGGGGCCCACCTGTTCGAGGGACGGCCGCAGTACCGCACGCGACCCGGACGGAACTCGGGCTTCGAATGGGCCTCGAATACGGCGCGGCCGGACTATCGCGGGGCGGGTGCGGACATCAACTACTGGATCTCGCCGGATCTGGGACCCGACGAGACGGTGCGGATCGAGATCCTCGACGCGGGCGGCGAGGTCATCCGCTCCTACGCGAGCGGCGGGGGTGGCGGGGCGGCCCGGGCGGGAGGACCGGCGATGCAGCGCATGGCGCCGCGCGGCGGGCCCATGCGAGGGGTCTCGTCGGCGCCGGGCGTGCACCGGCTGCGCTGGGATATGCGTTCGCAGGGCGAGGGCCGCGGCGGGCCGCTCGTGCCGCCGGGCGAGTACACGGTCCGCCTCTCGGCGGGCGACGTGACGACCGAGACCGGGCTCGAACTGCGGATCGACCCGCGGGTGGCGGCGGAGGGGGTGACCGTCGCCGACCTCGAGGAGCAGTACCGGTTCAACCTCGCCGTGCGCGAGACGATGGCGGACGCCCGTGAGGTCGCGGACGGCATCGACGACCTGCGCGATCAGATCGAGGAGGCGCGCGCGGACGCCGGCGGCGGCCGCAACGAGACGCTCGACGAACTCGCCGCGGAACTCGCCGAACTCGACGCCCGCGTGAACGACGCGGCGGGCAGCTACCCGCGCCCCATGCTCCTCAGCCAGCTCAACTATCTCGCCGGCATGACCGGGCGGGCCGACCAGGCGCCGGGCGCCGACGCATACGAGCGCCACGAGGAACTCCGCGAGGAGGTCAGCGAGGTCGGCGACTGGTTGCAGACCCTGGTCAGGAGGCTGACCGCGACCTGAGGTAGCGCATGTTCGAGATCAATCTCATCGCTCACCCGCTGCGGGGGACGCCCTTCGGGACGGCGCTCGACCTGTGTCTGATCGTCGCGGCGGTGGTCTGGCTGTTGGGGGTCGTCACCCGCGAGTACTCGTGGATCGACCGCCTGTGGTCGATCTGTCCGGGGGTTTACTGCCTCATCGTCGCCGCCGGGACGGACTTCGCCTCCCCTCGCGTGAACCTCATGACGGCGCTCGTCGTCCTCTGGGGCGCACGTCTGACCTTCAATTTCGCGCGCAAGGGAGGATACCAGCCGGGCGGCGAGGACTATCGCTGGACCGCCGTCCGGGAGAGGACGGGACCGTTGGCCATGCAGGTGATGAACCTCACCTTCATCAGCTTCGGGCAGATGCTGCTGATCTGGCTCTTCACCTCCCCCATCCACCAGGCCAGCGTGCGGATCCCGGCCCCGCTCGGATGGCTGGACTACGCGACCGCTGCCGTGTTCCTCGTGCTGCTCGCCGGCGAGACGGCGGCCGACGAGCAGATGTGGCGCTTCCAGCAGGACAAGAAGCACCGGATCGCGGCGGGGGAGGAGGTCGCGCAGCCGTTCCTCACGTCCGGGCTGTACCGGTACTCCCGCCACCCCAACTACTTCTGTGAACTGGGCATGTGGTGGGTGTTCTACCTCTTCGGGGTCTCGGCGTCGGGGGTGTGGCTCCACTGGACGGGGCTCGGCTTCATCCTCCTCACCGCGCTGTTCATTCCGTCGATGCGCCTCACCGAAAAGATCTCCGCCTCGAAATACCCCGCGTATCGCGACTACCAGGCCACCACGCCCGCGCTCATCCCCGGACTCCGCTTCGGGAGGTAGCGGCTGGCGGCCGGATCGGTCGCGGGTTTGCGGGGGGACTCCGGGGCCGGCGGGCAACCTTGGCCCCGTTCTCCACTGTCACAGGCGGCGTCAGGCCGGTGCGTGGGCCGCTGTCGCCCGCTTCACTCTGGGGGAACCTCATGCGCAAGATTCCTTGCCGTACGCGTCACCTCGTCCTGCTCGCCCTCCTTCTCATGGCCGCCGGATGCGGGGGAGACGCCCGGTCAGGAGACGCCGGACCGGCCGCCGCGGGACTCGACAGCCCCGACATCTCCCTCGCGCCCGGCGTGGAGGAGGTCTACACGGTCGGCGTGCTGGACGGGGCCGAGTGGGAGATGTTCGGCAGCGTGGCCGGTGTCGCCTTCGGGGAGGACGGCACGCTGTTCATCCTCGACAACGACGCGGGCCACATCGTCGTCGTTGATCCGTCCGGTGAATTCGTGCGGACGATTTCGAACAAGGGCGAGGGTCCCGGGGAGCTCAGCCAGCCGATCGGGATGGCGGTATTCTCCGACGGCGGCATCGGCGTGAACGACCTCACGAGGGGCATCCAGTTCTTCGGCCGGGACGGCGATTTCCTCGGGGCGGCCACGTTCAACATGACGGACGGGGCTCCCGGCTCTCCGATCTACGCGTTGCCGGACGGCACGATCCTCTCGGCCGAACTCATCGGTGGGTCGCTCTCACGCCTGCTCGGTGGAAACGACGCCGAGCCGGAAGGTCGCCCGATCCGCCGGTACCGGCTCGATGGGACGCACGACGTGTTCCACGCGGCCTGGCCGGGGCCATCCGTCGAGGAGACGGAGACGGAGACGCAGGCCGGCAACGTTCTAATGGTCATGTCGGGCATGGAAGCGTTCCCCCTCCCCCTGAGCTTCGGCGTGCTCCGGGATGGTCACGTCGCCCTCGCCGATTCCGTGGGCTATCGCATCAAGATCCTCGACGCCTCCGGGCAGGTGACCGCTACACTGGAGCGACCCATCCCGCCGGTCGCCGTCACCGACCAGATCCGGGATGCGGAGCGCGAGCACCGGTTGGCAGCGCTGGCCGAAGGCGAAAGCGGAGGAGCGGGCGGCAGATTCTTAGTCTCGAGCACGGTTTCGATCGGCGGAACCGCCGGCCGCGGGAACCCCATGGATTCGGAGGCGATGCAGGAAGCCATGCGGAGGATGCAGGAGGACCAGATCCAGGACCTGATGTTCCCGGAGGAGATTCCGGTGATCAGGAGGCTGGCCGTGGACTGGAGCGACCGGATCTGGGTCCAGCGTTCCGCTCTGCCGGGCGAGCCCGGCCCGACAGACATCCTTACCCCCGATGGCCAGTATTTCGGCACGATCGCCCCAGACGCGCTCCGGATCCCCGCCGCCTTCGGCCCGCACGGCCTGCTGGCCTATATTGAGGCGGATGAACTCGGCGTCCAGCGCGTCCGCGTCGTCCGCCTCGTGGGCGACCAGCTGCTGGAGACCATCGGCGCCCGGTGATGCCGGGCGGAGACAGCGCCGGGACGTTCCCGCGGTAACGCGCATAAACTATATTCATAGTCGCACGCCGGTGTGCACTCTCGCGAAGGAGAACAACCCATGCGCCGCTCCGTTGGCTACGCCGCCCGGGCCGTACTCGCTTCCGTCGTCCTGTCGGCCGCGGCCTGCGGCGGAGACGGCGGACCCGCCGCTCGGGGACTCGACAGTCCCGACGTCACGATCTCGCCTGCGACGGACACCCTCTACACCGTGGGAGTTCTCGACGGGGCCGAATGGGAGATGTTCGGCCGGGTCGCGGATGTCGGATTCGATGCGGATGGCACCCTGTTCATCCTCGACACGGAGGCCGGACACGTGGTCGTCATCGACCCCGCGGGAGAGTTCGTCCGCACCATCTCCAACGAGGGAGAAGGGCCCGGCGAACTCCGCCGCCCGAGCAGCCTCATCGTCTTTCACGATGGCCGGGTCGGCGTGCGCGACCTCGGAAACCGGGGAATCGCGCTCTTCGACCGCGAGGGAGAGTTCCTCGAGGACGTCAGGATCGATCCCGAGGGCGCGATGCCCTCGGGGCGACTCCGCGCCATGCCCGACCACAGCCTCATCGCGCCGGTCCGCCGCGTGAGTTTCTCGCCGGAAGGGGAGATCGACCGTGAGGAGAGCCGTCCGATCAACCGCTTCCGGCTCGACGGAAGCACGGACCCGTTCCATGAGGCCTGGGTCCCCCCCAGGCGCGAAACGCGAACCGATGAAGCGGCGGCCGGGAACATCCGGATACAGATGGAATCCGGAGGGGCCTTCCCGCTGCCGCTGGCGCTCGGCGTACTCCGCGACGGCCGCGTCGCGCTCGCCGACTCGGTCGGCTACCGCGTCAAGCTCCTCGATGCGGCGGGGGCCATGGCGTCGACGCTCGAACGCCCGGTGCCGCCGGTGGCCGTGACGCCCGCGATCGAGGCGGCCGAACGCGAGCGCCGGCTCGAGAGCCTGGAGTCCGGCGGAGGCGGCGGGGGCGGCGGCGTCATGACCCTGAGCATCACGGCGGCCGCCGGAGCGGCCGGCCGCGGGAATCCCATGGACTCGGAGGCGATGCGGGAAGCCATGCGGAGGATCCAGGAGGACCAGATCCAGGACCTGATGTTCCCGGAGGAGATACCGGTGATCAGGAGTCTGGCCGTGGACTGGAGCGACCGCATCTGGGTGCAGCGCTCCGCTCTTCCCGGCGAGACCGGCCCGATCGACATCCTGAGTGCCGATGGGCGGTACTTCGGCTCCCTCGCCCCGGACGGGCTGAGGATTCCCAGAGCCTTCGGTCCGGATGGCCTGCTCGCTTACGTCGAGCGCGACGAACTCGACATCCAGCGTGTCGTTGTGGTTCGGCTCGCCGGAGACGAGGCGCTGGAGACCCTCGACACGCCCTGAGCCGCGGACGCGTTCCCGCGGGAACGTCCGGCCGGGCCGGAGCCGGGGGCCGCGGTCGCACCGCTACCGCGACTTCTTCGCGACGAAGAGCGCGAGGAGCATCGCCACGGTCGGCACCGCGGCCTGGGGCGCCGTACCCGCCCTCACGAGGGTGTACATCGCGCCCAACATGATCGGGATCACGACGACGGCCGCCATGAATCGGGTCCTGCCGAGCAGGAATCCGACTCCCGCCAGCGCCTCCACGACGCCGATCAGGTACTGGAACCACGCCGGGTAGCCCCACAGCGCAAACTGGTCGACCATCATCCCGGCGACCTTCATCCCGCCGTTCAGGAGGAAGAGCAGCGCGAGCAGAATCGACGCCACCTTGACGGCCTTGCCTGCGTTTCCGTTGTTCGCCACTGGAGGCTCCTCGCGTTGGAGTACGTGGTTCGGCCCCGGGCCGATTCCTGAACCTTGGCCGCTCATCCGTCGATGGCCAGACCGCCTCCCTTGTGACTTCGGAGCACCAGGGCACGGTTCAAGGCGTAGCCCATCGGCACGGAGATCTCCTCGGTATCTTCGGCGTGAATCCGCTTGCCGAAGTTCCCGGCGCGCCGGATGGAGATCTCCTCCCGCTCGAAGTAAGCCCTCTCGCTGGCCTCCCGCCTCCGGCGTTGGTCCTCGGTCTCGCCCTCCACCCTGACCCAGAGCGGCTCGCTGAATCGGTGTGCGGCGGCCAGCCGATGCCCCAACCAACGCAGGAGGAGCGCCCGCGCGTCGGCGGCTTCCGGCCCATCCCGCCCCGTCTCGGCCGTGTCTCGCTCGGTGACGGCGAGTACGAGATGATCTTCGTCGATCGACTCCGCCTCCACCCATCTCGCCGCCCTGCGCGGGTCTCGGTCATGGACCGCGATCACCGCGTCGCTCAAGGGACCCAGCCTGTACTCCCTGTGCCAACACCCGCGCAGGTGACCGGCGAGAAAACCGAGCATGAGCGAGTGGCGGAACCGGTCCCCCTCCCTCCAGGCCCGGCGTGCTTCGTTCAGGGCGGCGAGCATCTGAAGGAATCCGGCCTCCCAGCCGAGACCGCCCTCGCCGCCCACACGCTCGTTCGGCGGGCGGGCCGACCGAAGCCTCGCGGCAACGCTCCGCCGGATCCGGTCGACCTGGCCCAAGTCCCGTTCCTCTGCGGCGTCGGAGATGTCATCGAAGAGGGCCTCGGACTCGATTCCCGGCAGGAAATCGGCGAAAGCAAGCCCGCCGGCCGACCCGAGGTGGAACGCTCCCGAGCGCTCGGCATCGTCCTCGTCGCGACCCTCGGCGGGAATCCGCTCCAGCCAGGAGACGGCTTCGTCCAGCGCCTTCAGGATCTTTCGGTACATCGACATCCGCCGCTCGGCCGCGCCCGATCCGTTCATGCCCCGCGACCGCCTCCCCCGGCGCGAGGGTCGGCGAGTCTCCGGCCGAAGTGCTGCGCGCGCCACGTCGAGCGTTCGCACCGAAGGAAGCAAACCTCTTCCGACTCCGGGTCGGACGCTTCGTCGCCCGGCCGCCGGGCGCCGCGGGAAGAGAGCGAGTCGGTCACCACGTCGGCGGCGGCGAGGCGGAGGCCCAACCAGCTGAACAGGAGTTCCGGATCCTCGGGCGCCTCCGGCGCGTGGCGGGCCAGCCACTCGTCCCGGAGCGCCTCCCACTCCAGCCACAGGTTCTCCCCCCAGCCGTCGCTGGTGGCGGAAATCACGGTGTCGTGAAGCTCTCCCGGCTCGTGCTCCCCGGGTCGCTCGTCCCAATGCAGGAGGCCGGCCAGGAAACCCGCCATGATCCAATATCGGTGCGCGTCTCCGTCGTCCCGGGCACGCCGCGTTTCGTTCAGGACGCCGAGGATCTGCAGGTAGCCCGCGTCCCAGTCGAACGCATCGTCCGCGGTCTCGTCGCCCTCAAGCCCGTCTTCCCCGGCCCCGTCGTCTTCCGACCGCAGCCTCGATTCGATCAGGCTCCGGACTCGTCGCACCGCGTCCAGATCATCCGTCTCCACCGCATCGGAGATGTCGTCGAACAGCGCCTCCGAGTCCATGCCCGGGAAGTGGGCCGAGAAGGCGATCCCGCCCGCCTCTCCGAGCCGAAACGTCCCCTGCCGCTCGGCGCCGGAGTCATGGGGGGTGGCGGGCACGCGCGCCAGCCAGAAGATCGCTTCGTCCAGCGCGGTCAGGAGTTCTCGATAAGCAGACCGCTGCCGCTCGGCGTCCATCGCGGATTCCTCCCCCGCCCGCTACACCGGAGCCAGTGCGATCACGCGCAGCGGGCTCCCGCTTCCGCCCACGATCTTCAGCGGCGCGGCGATCGCGATGGCGCCCGTCGGGGGCAGCCGGTCGAGGTTGCACAGGCTCGCGAGGCCGAACCTCCCCGCCCCGTGCATGATCCCGTGGTTCGGGAACGGCGGATCGAACCCTCCCGCCTGGCCCGCGTCGGTGCCGACCGTCTCCACTCCGACCCCGAGCACCGCGCGGTCGTGGGCCAGCAGGGCCGAAGTTTCCTGGTGAAAGCCCGGCGAGTGGGGGCCATCGTCCGACACGTTGAGAAACGCCTCCTTCCCTTCCCTCCGGCTCCACCCGGTGCGCAGGAAGACCCAGGCGCCCTCGGGCACGCGTCCGTGCTCCGACTCCCACGCCTCGAGCCCGGCGGGAGTGAGCAGGAAGTCGGGATCCGCGTTCACCTCCGCCTCCACGTCGATGACGCACGCCGGGCCGACGAATTTCCCTGGCGGGATCGTGTCCGTCGTCCCGTCGGGGACATCCTTCCCCGTCACCCAGTGGATCGGGGCGTCGAAGTGCGTGCCGGTGTGCTCGCCGAGCGTGAGGTTGTTCCAGTACCAGGCCGGCCCGTCGTCGTCATACCTCGAGATCTGCTCGATCGTCACTCCCTTCGACGGCGCGAACATCGGAGGGAGATCGATGACGACGGTATCGGGGCCGAGAGGGATCGTAAGATCCACCACCCGGACGGTGCCCTCGTTCAACTCCTCCACGAGGCGGTTCAGTACGTCCGACATTCGAAGTCTCCCTGTCGTTGGTCGACCCGCGGGCGAGGTCGCGGTCCGCGGGTCACTTGTCCCCGAAGAACGGTTCCAGCGTCTGGCCCGGATTCGGTTTCGTCATCAGCGAAACCATGATGAAGAGAATCAGGCTCGCACCGACGCCGAGTTCGACGGAATCTATCCCGTAGAGAGGGAAATAGTGTTCCTGGAACCAGAGCGTCCACACGAGGCAGGCGAGGAAGCCCCCGATCATGGAGGCGACCGCGCCCTTCGCCGTCCCCCGCCGCCAGTTGAGGCCGATGACGATGGGGACGAAGAAGAAGGAGGCGATGAACTTCGCCTGCTCGAGGACGATGCCCTGCACATCCCCCAGCTTCTGCAGCGCGAAGAAGAGGGGGATGAGAGAGAGGACGACGATCGCCACCCGGTTCGCGTTCACGAGGTGTTTCTGGCTCGCGTCGGGCCGGATGAACTTCCCGTACAGGTCGTGGGCCACGCCCGCACCGGTGACGAGGAGGATGGAGTTCACGGTGGACATGATCGCCGACAGCATGGCGACGAGCAGCAGCGCGCCGACCACGGGCGGCAGGACGTGCAGCGCCATGGTGGCGGTGGCCTGATCCTGTGAGGGAAGGTTCGGGAACAGCACCCGCATGAGCATGCCGATGGACATGATGCTCGTCGCGATCACGACCTGGAAGCCGATCGCGACGAAGATCGCCTTCCGCACCGTGCGCTCGTCGCGCATCGAGTAGAAGCGGGTCAGTTCGTACGGCGCCGCCGCGATGGAGAGTCCGAACGCGATCGCGAAGGCGAGGAGTTCGCGCGGCGAGTAGTACCAGCCCACGAGACGGTCGTCGAGCGTGTCGAGGAAGTCGAGCGACCGCTCGACCGCCGCCACCGGGCTGCCGCCGCCCACCTGGTTGAGGAGGACGGGCACCGCGACGATCAGCGCCGCGACCATGATCAGCGTCTGCAGGAAATCGATGTACGAACTGGACCGGACGCCGCCGAGAAGCGTGTAGAGCGCGGTCGAGGCGACGATGATGAGCATCGCCGTGAGCGGGCGGATCCCGAACACGACCTCCGCGATCTCGCCGCCCGCCTGGAACTGCGCCACCAGATAGATCGTGTAGGCGACGACGATGAGGATGCCCGCGAGCGCGCCGGCCTTGGGGCTGCCGTAGCGGGCGGAGATGTAGTCGGGGACGGTGAGCGCGCCGAGCCGCCGCAGTTTCGGGGCGACGAAGAAGGCACAGACGAGCCACCCCGTCCACAGGCCGAGCCACGGGAAGACCCAGGAGACGCCGGCGAGGTAGTGGCGGCCCGCGGTGCCGACGAAGGTGCCGGCGGAGATCTGCGTGGCGGCCAGGACGGCGCCGCCGACGATGGGGCCGATCGAGCGGCCGGCGGCGAGGAAGTCGACTTCGGTCTCGGTCCGGAAGTAGCTCCAGATCGCGATGCCCATGATGATGGCCACGTACACGCCGAGCACGACGAAGAAGACGTCGCTCATGTCCGCGCACCGGGTGATTCGGATCCGTCGGGTTCCGCGGTCTCCGCGCGCGCGGAGGGCGAGGCGCCGCGCCCGGAGCGCTGTGCGACGACCTCGGCCCAGCGGCGGTCCAGTTCGTCGTCGGCGCTGATCGTCTTCCGGAAGAGGAGGATCACGGTGATGCCGAGGGCGAAGAAGCCCGCCGCGATCAGGATGATCGTCAGCGGTGTCATGGGGCGGTCCCCCCGCTCTCGCGGCGGACTCGCGCGTTCCGCCACGTCCAGATCGCGCCGGTCAGCAGCAGCGCGAGGACCGCGAAGTCGGCGATGCGCGCGAATGAGAGCGCACCCCCGCGGGACAGCCGGAGCATCCCCGGCACGCTCGACAGGGTGGCCGTCACGACGTCATCGCCGGCCCGGACGAAGCGCGGCAGGCTGGTCGACAGGTCCAGCCCATCGAGCACGTCCGGGTCCCCTTCCAGCCGAATCAGCCACGGCGTCGTGACGTCCTGGACGACGGTCTCCTCGGCCTCCCGGCCGGCCACGAAGAAGGGGACCCGGTCCAGCCGCCCGCGCACCGTATTCCGGACGGTGTAGGACACGACGACCGGCGCGTCGGAGGCGACATCGATGCGGTACGCCCCGTCGACCGGGGTCAGCGCGGCATCGGCGGCGGGCAGCGGCGCGCCACCCCGCTCCATCTCCGCCAGCGAAAGCGTCTGGTGCTCGATCTGGATGGCGAAGGCCCGAATCGCGCCGTCCTCCGGCAGGAGACCCTGTCGAACGTGCGCCGCGCCATCGGCGTCCAGCCGGACGAACACCGTGTCCGTCGTCTGCGCTTGCACCGGCGCCGCGACGGACAGGCCCGCCAGCGCCGCCAGCAGCGCGAGTGCCGGCCTGGACGCAGTCACCGGTGCTCCCCTCGCACGGCGCATCTGCGTCAGCCCGCCGGCGCCGAAGCCGTCAACGGCGCCAGGACGCGTCGCACCGCCCGGGCCGCCTCGTGGAACCCGTTCGCCACGTGGTTCGCCTCGCGGCGCACTTCGTTCACGAGGAAGGGCAGCGCGTCGGAGCCGGCTTCCGCGAGGCCCGGCAACTCGGCCACCCGGGCCAGCCGCGGGATCGGCGTCCTGGGCAACGCCGGGTCGTGGTCGAACGGCCCTCCCTCCGCGTAGCCGATCGGCACCAGGATTCGCGACAACTCGAGGAACAACTCGTTCACGGCTCCGGCCGCCGTCGCATCCGGGCGACTCCGTCCCACCGCCGCGTACAGCTCGTCCAGCGCGGCTCCCAGCGCTTCGAGTTCGGCACGGACCGCGCCGAGGTCGAGCAGACCCCCGGCCGCCTCCACGTAACCGTCGACGAATCCCGCGAGTTCCGAGACGGTCTCGCGGAAGTCGTACGGCAGGATGCGCGAGTTGAGCACGCGCGCGATGGAGGCAACGTAGACGCCCAGGTCGCGCTCGAGGTTCTCCCGTTCGGCGACGGTCATGACGTCGTCCTCGGTGTGCCACGCGATGTTGCCTCCGCAGCCGCCCGTGGCGTAGAAGCCGAGCGCCGCGCGCTCGTCCGCCGGGATGTTTGAGAGCAGCATGTAGAACGAGGTGAGCCCGATCTGATTGAAGGAATAGTCGCCGGCCCGGAGCGGCCGCAGCCGCTTCGCGGTCTTCCCCGTGACGTCCGCGATCGCGCGCGCGCAGAGCGGCCCCGCCTCGGCCATCCACATCACGTCGTCGTACTCCGTCGCGTGCCAGCAACCCGGCGAGTCGATGTTGATCGCGCCCACGCAGCGCCGGCGGAGTTCGAGCGCGTGCGTGTCGGCATACCAGGTGGAGCCGCCGTAGCGCCCGGTCGAGTGCGCCGGCCACCAGGCGATGCGCAGCGAACGCTTCAGCCGCCCCGCCTCCGCATGGAAAATCCGGGCCAGTTCCAGCAGCGTCGCATCGCCGACCGCGTTGTCGCCGATCCCCACATCCCACGAGTCGTAGTGTCCGTGCACGAGCATGAACTCCTCCGACGCGCCGGCGATGTGTGCCACGGGCAGCTTGCACGGGTACCAGCCCTCCTCCAGCCGGACTTCCAGCTGCACGGACTCGCCCACCGCCTCCTTCAGCCGCTCGCCGTCGGGGTTGTTGACCGCGACCACGGGCGTCCCGGGCTTCGTGGCGAGGTTCCCGGTCGTCGGCGTGCCCCAGATCGACGTGCAGATCCCCCAGTGGATGTTCTCTCCCGGGTTGATGAAGACCTGTCCCGCCGCCCCCGCCGCCTCGAAGGCGGAAACCATGCCCGGCATCGCGAATCCCTCGCTGAGCACGATCTTGCCGGCCACGTCGGGCAGGTCGTCGCCGAGCCGCCTCGCGAACAGGTCTCGCTGCCCCGTCGCAGCCGCGGCCGGAACGAAGACGAGTTCCCCTTCGAGCCCGCCCTCCGCCGTCGGTACCGCGAAGGACGGCGGTTTGGCCCGTATCGACCCGCCGCTCCACTCCACCGAGGACTCGCGGGGGAGCGAGAGGTAGAGGTCGGGCTCGTGCATCTCGAACGGCACGCCCATCCGGCTCAGTTCGGCGGCGATGTACTCGGCCGCGACGTGCTCGTCGTCGCTCCCGGACTCGCGCACGAGCGTCGAGAAGCGTTCGAGCAGGGACCACCCGGCATCGAAGGAAACGGCGCGCAGGAGGTCGGGTTCAAGGGCGTCGGGGCCTGTGGCGAGCCCCGCCGGCATCGTGTCGTTCAATGGTCGCTAGCTCCGGGGAAGGACGGTGAGGGTGGCCTCGATGGCGTGAGGCTCCACCGTGGTGAGTGTGGCGATGACGCGGTAGACGCCGGCCGGCAGCCCGGCTTCGATCCTCCCGATCCAGCGTTGCGAGGCGCCGGGTTCGAGCGTCTCGCGTCCCAGAACCTGGGCGAAGAACCTGCCCTCCGCCCAACGCCAGACGACGGCGCCATCCTCCGAGATCACCTCGAAGTCGTAGCGCTGGCCGTCGGGGAAATCGAGGACGAGCGTGGCCTGGCCGTCGTTCGTGCCGGTCAGCTCGAGGACGACAGGCGTGGCGGCCTGCGGCGATTCTTCGCCGGTCGACAGCGACAGCCGCAACTCCCGGTCGGGCTCCCCTGCCGCGGGTCCCTCCGCCGATCCGGCCGCGCATGCGACTGCCGCGAGCGCGGGCAGCAGCACGACCGGAGCCACCGCGCGCACCGCGGCGTTCACCAGGGGACTCACACCAGCAACTCGTAGTGGTCGGTGCCGTCGAGCGCCCAGCCCAGCTCTTCGTACAGTCTCTTTGCCGGCGCGTTGTGGGTCTCGGTCTCCAGGATGAGGCCCTTGGCGCCGGTTTCGACGGCGAGTTCCCGCGCGCGGTCCATGAGGGCGCGCGCGACCCCGGACCGGCGGGCGTCCGGCGCCACGAAGAGGTCGTTGAGGATCCAGAGCCGTCTCATCGATACGGAGGAGAAGGACGGGAAGAGCTGCACGAACCCCAGGGGCCATCCGTCCTCGGTCTCCGCCACGAACACGCGCGATTCGCCGGCTCGGAGACGTGCGGCCAGGAACCGGCGGGCCCCCTCCGGATCCGCCGACTGGCGGTAGAACTGGCGGTACCCGTCGAACAGCGGCGCGAGGCGGTCGACATCCTCGAGACCCGCTTCCCTGACGATCACGGTCACTTCGGACACGGCGGACGCGAGGTCCGGGTCGGGCGCCCCGTCAGTCGGCGACGCTCACCCCCTCGTACGTGTGGATCCCGTCCGCGTTCGCCACCGTCATGCGGGGCGGGGTGTCGCGGAAGGGCATCCAGGCGCAGCCATGGTCCCCGGCCTTGTTGATCGCGACGAACTTCTCGGACGGGATGAAGTCCGGCGCCACGTTCCGGTACTTGTGGCGGATCATCCCCACGGCGTCTTCGCAGGCCTCCTGCGGCGTGCGCCCGGCGCCCATCCGCGAGACGATGTAGTACCCCGCGCACGACTTGATCACGTCCTCGCCCCGTCCGGTCACCGCGGCCGCGCCGATGTCGTTGTCCACGTACAGGCCGGCGCCGATGATCGGCGAGTCGCCGACGCGGCCGGGGACCTTCCAGGCGAGTCCGCTCGTCGTCGTGATGCCCGAGACGTTCCCCTGCGCGTCGACCGCGAGCACGTTCGTCGTCCCGTAGCGGTGGATGAGGGCGTCGGCCAGCACGTAGTCGCGGTCGGGGCCGTCACGGCCGGGCAGGTCGAGGAGTTCCGCCCACTCCTCCGCTTCGCGCCAAATCGCGTCTTCGCCGGAGCCGGCGCGGGAGAGTCCGCCGCCGTCGGAGCCGCCGTCGGAGCCGCCGCGCGGGCGCCGCAGGTGGTCCGGGGGGCCCCAGTCGTCGGTGTCGGACAGGCGCTCGCGCCACCGCAGCCAGATCTCCCGCGACTTCGGCGTCATCAGATCCTGGACCTCGAAGCCGAAGCCGATCGCGAACTCCTGCGCGTACTTGCCGACGAGCATCACGTGATCCGTGCGCTCCATGACGAGCCGGGCCACCGACGCGGGGGTGCGGATCCCCTCGATCCCGGCCACCGAGCCGGCGTTGTAGGTGGCTCCGTCCATGACGGACGCGTCGAGTTGCACGACGCCGTCGGCGTTGGGCAGGCCGCCCCAGCCGACGCTCGTCCCGTCCGGGTCGAGTTCGATGATGTTCGCGCCGCGCTCGACCGCGTCCATCGCCGCGCCGCCGCCCGACAGGATCTGCCACGCCGCCGTGGCCGCCCGGCGCCCCGTGTCGTTCGTGTGGCTCGTGATCATCATCGGCGTCATCGCGCGCCCGCCCGAGGCCCGCGCCGGCCGTTCCTCGCGGACCGAAGCGCGCGCGGGCACGGCGCCTGCAACCGCCGCCGCGGCACCCAGGCTCAGTCCCCGACCGATGAAACCACGACGATTCATCTCGGACATCTCGACCCCCGTAGGCTGGTGTGAGTCTTCCTCGCACCAAACTGTCGCGACATCGGTACCTCCCGCCAGCGTTCGGGCGGGTGCCCTTCGCACGCCCGCCCCGGGGGGCGGGAGACTTCGGTTATGGGTCGTCGCCGGCAGGGGCGAGCGGCTCCCCATCGAGTCCCGCGCCGGGGTCGGGCGGGACGCCCAGGTGATGGAGCGCCGTGGCCGGTACATCGACGATGTGCGTGGGCCGGGATCCCGCGGCGGGCCAACCTCCGGTCGACGGCCCGCTTGCGAGGATGAAGATCGTCATCTCCTCCGGCGAGTCTCCGCCGTGCCCGCCGTCCTCGCGCCGTCCGTGGTCGGTGCTGATGAGCACGAGCCAGTCTTCTTCCGCGTAGGCGGACCGTGCTCGGAGGGCGTCCACCAGCCAGCCGATGTGGCGATCCGAGAGGGCGATCGCGTCGCGGTATTCGACCCCGATCGATGCGTGCCGGTGGCTCGTTTCGTCGGGATTCCCGAAGTACACGAAGGCGGCGTCCGCGTCGGCCGAGGCCAGATGTTGCGCCGCGCGTGACGCGACAACGCTGTCGGCCTCCGCCCACCCGAGTTCGTATCCGTCCACCGCGACGAGTGTGTCGATTTCACCCGAGAGCACCGGGCCGCCGCCGTCGAGCGAAGCGAGCGGCATCCAGTCGAGCGCCGCGAACGTGGAGAGGTCGGGACGCTCGCGCTCGACGAGCGTGAGGAAACCGGGATACTCGGCGTACCGGCGTCCCTCGAAGCTGTTGTCCACTACGCCGTGCTTCGCGGGCCAGACGCCCGTCAGCATGGAGGACCAGGACGGACCACTCACTGATGGCGTCGTCGTCCGCGCCTCCGCGGTGTACCAGCCGCCGGCGGCCAGCGAGTCCATTACCGGCGTCGACACCTCCGCCAGCACGTCCGGACGCACCCCGTCGATCCCGATCAGCAGCACTTTGGCGCCCCTCCCGCCGGATATCGCGTCCGGGGATGGCGAGCACGCCCCTCCGCCCAGCGCGATCGAGCAGACCAGCGGCAGGAGCAGGGCCGCCGGGACCTCGCGTGACCGCGGGCGCGTTCGAGTCGTCATGGGATCGGTCATGGGAACGAAGGCTCAGCAACTGGCGCCGGACCCGCAAGCTTCGAAGATTGATGACATGAACAGAATCGCACCGGTCGTGCTCACCGTACTGCTCGCGGGCTGCTCCACCGCGCCGATCTCCTTCCAGGGCGTCGCGCCGCCCGGGCTGGAAACCGCCTACCAGTGCGCGGTCGCGCAGCTGAACCTGATGGACTACACGATCGAGGACGGGAACCTCGAGGCCGGGTTCGTGCGGGGCCGCCGCCAGACTTCCGGCGTCGTACAGGAACTCATCACCGGGGCCGCCCATCACGACATCCTCACGGCGAGCGTGTTCGACAATCCCGCGACGGGCAACACGCACATCAGGGTCGTCGCCTCGAGGGTCGCGGACCACGACATCGGCCTGATCGCCGGACTCGACGACGACGAGGAACAGGGCCAGAACCAGCTCGGACCCTCCGACTCCGGCAAGGCGGACGCGCAGCGTCTGCTCACGAACTGTGGCGTGGTCGCGGCGACCGGAGGATCGGCGCCTCGGTGATCCGGTTTGCCGCACCCACAACCCTCGCCGTCTGCCTCTCCCTGCTGGCCGCGCCGCCGGTCCGCGCCCAGTCCGAGGTGGTCCTTTGGCTGACGCCCGAGGTGGGCTGGCTCTCGGCGGAACACTCCAAGCGAGTGACGGCGGGCGGAGGGTCGAGCGAGAGCGCCACGACGGCCTCGGGTCCGACCTTCTCGGTCAACCCTTCCCTTGGGCTCCGCACGCGCGTCCTCGGCGGCCTGCTCGCGGGGGTGGAATTCGAGGGAGTGCTCGCCAATCGGGGAATGATCGAGGGTACGATCCAGCCCACTCCGAACGGCGAACCGCACGACGTGTGGCCCGGCGAGTGGGACCTCCGCGACCGGTTCGGAATCGGCGTCAACGTGCTCCTCGGCCTTGATTCCGGAGGCGGCTCGACGCAGGGTTATGTGTTCGGCGGGATCCGTCGGATGTGGAGCGAATTCGCGACGAGCGGCGTCAACCCGGCCAACGGCGACCGCGGAGAGCGGCGAGAGCAGCGCAGCCGGCGGCCGGCGACGGTCGGCCTCGGGTTGCTGCTCCAGCGGGGATGGCGGGTGGATGTGCGCATCGGCTACTCGCGTTCCCTCACCGAGTGGACGGAGGAGATTCCCGGCATCCTCCTCGACTACGGATACTCCGCAAACGCCGTGACTCTTTCCGTCGGGGTCGGCCCGCCCCGCTGACCCGGCCCGCGTTCCGCCTCACCGAACTTCGACATCCCGGTCAGTCTTTCAGGAGGTCCAGGGCAACTTCTCGCGCCTGATCCATGGTCTCGACGACATGGTCCCCGGGCAGCCCGGCGAGGATGTCGAGCGTGAGCAGCGTCTTCTCGACGGAGCCGGATACCGCCATCACGATGACGTGCGTGCTGCTCTTCGCGGCGACATCCAGGAGTTGCCGGATGAGCATGGCGGCGCTGTCGTCCAGGTACGTGGCGTCGGAGAAATCGAAGATGACGATTTCGTGGTCCTTGATGTCCTTCCCGATCACGTTCACCAGCTTGTGGGACGACGCGACGGTGAACGCCCCGCGGAGCGCGACGAGGCCGACCCGGGCCGAATAGTCGTCCATCGCGGCCGTATCCTCGACACCCTCGAAGAATACCCGGTCCAGCAGCGGCACCGAGAGCACGTTGTCGAGTTCGAGGCTCTCGATCTGCCGCGCGTGCGCCATGCCCGCGACGATGAGGCCGATGGCCACGGCCGTCACGAGGTCGACGAACACGGTCAGGGCGAGCGTCAGCACCAGCACGAACAGGTGGTCGCGCCGAATGCGGTGAAGGTGGGCCAGGAGGGGCCAGTCGATGATGTCCCACCCGACCTTGATCAGGATGCCCGCGAGCACGGCATGGGGGATCGGCTCCAGGTACCGGCCCAGGCCGAGCAGGACCCCCAGCAGCAGGACCGCACGCAGGGCGCCGGACATCCGCGTGAGACCGCCGGCGCGGATGTTGACGACCGTCCCCATCGTCGCCCCCGCCCCCGGCAACCCTCCGAACAGGCCCGCAATCGTGTTGCCGAGGCCCTGGCCGACGAGTTCGCGGTTCGAGTCGTGCTGCGTACCCGTCAGCGAGTCGGCCACGAGCGACGTGAGCAGGCTGTCGACGGAGCCGAGGAGGGCGAGAACGAGCGCCGGATGGAAGGCGCGGGCGAGGAAGCTGGCGGAAGGCAGACTCAGCTGCAGTTCCGGCAGACCGGCGGGGATCGCGCCGATGATCGGCGCGTCGGTCAGCCAGAACATGCCCAGGGCGGTTCCGGCGATCAGGGCGACGAGGGGACCGGGGAGCAGCCGGGAGAGCCGTTGCGGCCAGAAGATGCTCACCGCGAGCGTTGCCACGCCGATGGCGAGGGCGCTGCCGTTCAGGTTCGCCATCGCCTGCGGGACCGCCCGCATCGCAGCCATGGGGCCTCCCTCCGCCGCGGGCGCGCCGAGGAAGGGCAGGATCTGGATCAACATGACGATGACGCCGATCCCCGACATGAACCCCGAGATCACGGCGTAGGGCGTGTACACGACGAACCGGCCCGTCCTCAACAGCCCCAGCGCGATCTGCAGAAGCCCGGCCAGCACGACCACGGTGAAGGCTTCGCCCAGCGTCGAGGCGTGCGTCGTGACGATGACCGACATGGCGACGGTCATGGCGGGCGTGGGACCGGAGATCTGGAACCGGTTGCCGCCGAATACGGAGGCAAAAAAGCCGACCGCGATCGCGCCGTACAGGCCGGCCTCGGCCCCGAGGCCCGAGGCCACGCCAAAGGCCAGCGAGACCGGGAGCGCTATGACCGCCGACGTGACGCCGCCGAAAACGTCGCCGCGGAAGGTCCTGAGATCGTAGTTCACTGACTCGGCCGCTCCGGCATCCTCGCCTCCCCTCTCGGTGCCCTACTCTGGACGGCGCTGCGTCCCTCGGCAACTGTTGGAGGATGAGCACGCCGCGCGAACGCTGGGGGAGCCCGCTGGGCTTCATCCTCGCCACCACCGGGTTTTCGGTGGGGCTCGGCAACATCTGGAGGTTCCCCTACCTCGCGGGCGAGAACGGGGGAGGCGCGTTCCTCCTCATCTACGTCGTGCTCGCGGTCCTGATCGGGATCCCGCTGTTCACCGCCGAGATCAGCCTCGGGCGCCGCGCGCAGGCGACGCCGCTGGCCGGGATGCGAAAGCTCGCGGGACGAAGCCCCTTCCGCGCGATCGGCTGGCTCGGCGTGGGCGCCGCTTTCCTCATCATGTCCTACTACCAGCTCATCATGGGCTGGATCGCGGCCTACTTCGTCCGCGCTTTCCGCGGGGGCTACGACACCGGGAGCGTGCAGGCGGCGGCAGAGTCGTTCGCGGCCTTCACCGCGCGCCCGGGAGAGGTTCTCGCGTACACGGTCCCCGTGATGCTGCTGGCGGGACTCATCATCACCCGCGGACTGCGGCGGGGGATCGAGCGCGCGGCACGACTCCTGATTCCCATCCTCTTCTTCTTCCTCGTCGGACTCGGGATCGTCTCGCTCCAGTTCGACGGGGCGTGGGAGGGCGTTCGCTGGTATCTCGCGCCCGACTTCTCGGCCATCGGCCCGGAGACGTGGCTCGCAGCGCTCGGGCAGGCCTTCTATTCCATCGGAGTCGGGATGATGGGCGCGTTCGTGTTCGGGAGCTTTCTGCATCCGCGCCGGAGCGACATCCCCGGGAGCGCCGCCTCCATCGTGGCCTGCGACACGCTCGCCGCCGTCCTCGCCGGGTTCGTCATGTTCCCCGCCCTCTTCGCCTTCGGCATGGAGCCCGACCAGGGCGCGGGCCTCCTCTTCATCACGATGGCGGGGCTCTTCGGCCGTCTGCCGGCGGGCGAGGTGGCCGCCGCGTTCTTCTTCTTCTTCGTGTTCATTGCGGGACTCACGTCGTGTCTCGCGCTGCTCGAAGCCCTGACGGCGAGCGCCATGGACTCGCTGGGCTGGGGCCGCCGTCGATCGCTCTGGACCGTGCTCGGCGTCACCATCCTCGCGGGGGTCCCGCTCGCGCTCGGCGGCGGGCCCTGGGCCGCGGTGCAGGTTGGAGGCCGCGGCCTGTTCGAGCTCGCCGACTACGTGTCGGGGAACATCTTCCTCACGGTGAGCGGGCTCACGATCTCCCTCTACGTCGCGACCGTCTGGGGGTTCGAACGCTTCCGCGCGGAAACGAACGCCGGGGCGGGCCGCTTCCGCGTGACGGCGGCCTGGGGGCCGGTGATGCGCTTCCTCGTCCCGGTCGCCGTGGGGCTCGTCGTCCTCGCCGGACTCGGTCTCCTGAGCTAGCGCGAAAGCCCTGCTGCGTCCGGGCGGCGATCGCCAGGCCGCTCGTTCAGGGTTGGAGGCGGGTGACCTCCCAGCCGCCGCCGGCTTCGCCGCTCCCGTCGCCGCTCCCGTCGCCGCTCCGCTCGCGCGGCGTGTATTCGAGACGGTCGTGCAGCCGGTTGGCGCGGCCCTGCCAGAACTCGAAGCGGTCCGGAACGAGGAGGTAGCCGCCCCAGAAGTCGGGGAGCCGAACGTCCCTCCCCTCGAAACGCGCCTCGGCCTCCGCCACCTGGGCCTCGAGCGCCGCGCGATCGGCGACCGGCCGGCTCTGTGCCGACGCCCACGCGCCGATCTGGCTCCCGCGATCGCGCGTCGCGAAGTACGCCTCCGAGTCTTCCGCCGAGAGGCGCTCGACACGGCCCTCGACGCGCACCTGCCGCTCGAGCACCGACCAGTGGAAGCAGAGCGCGGCGTGAGGATTGTCGTCCAGTTCCTCGGCTTTCCGGCTGCCGTAATTCGTGAAGAACCGGAGGCCGTCGGGCGCGATGCCCTTGAGCAGGACCATCCGCACGGACGAGCGCCCGTCCGGCGTCGCCGTGGCGAGCGCCATCGACTCGGGCAGGAGCAGCCCCGAGGCCTCGGCATCCTCGAACCAGCGGCCGAACAGCGCGTAGGGATCGTCGGACGCCTCGAGCGCCGGCAGGCCGTGCGTCACGCCCCTCGTGAGCGTGCGGATCGCTCGCAGGTGTGCGCGCAACTCGTCGAATTTGCTCACTCGGCCGGCCTTGGTACGGGGAATCCGGGTGCCCACGCTGCGCTCGGCGCCGCTCCCCGGTCAAGGAGTGACGGGTTCTCGCGTCACGGCGCAGAATTCGAGCACACGCCCCCACCCTGGTGGCGGGGAATGCTCTGGAGCCAGTCCTGGAATTCCGTGTTGGGAGGAGAACACAAGCCGGTGAGTATCCAGTCGAACGTGGTGAGTCTCAGATTCACGAGTTCCTGCGGAAGCGGTCCGCGCAAGTCCGCGTTAGTGAAGAGGTACAGGTGCCGGAGCGCGGAAAGCCTCCCGAGCTCGGAGGGTACGGATCCGGACAGCTCGTTTACCTGAAGTCCGAGAAACCCAACTGACGAGAGGTTGCCCAACTCGGGCGGAATCGGGCCCGTCAACGCATTGCAGCACAGGGACAACCGAGCCAGGCGTTGCAGTTTCCCCAGGCTGGATGGGATCGGTCCTGACAGTTGATTCATGTGGAGCTTGAGGTCGCGGAGATTGGAGAGGTCTCCGAACGCCGAAGGAATGGTGCCGGTGATTCGATTGCCGGCAAGCGAGAGAACCTCAAGATCGGAGAGGTTGACCAGATCCGGTGGAATGGGGCCGCTCAGGTCATTTTGCTCAATATCGAGAACCGTGAGGTTCCGCAGGCTTGCGAGCTCCGTCGGAATCGGTCCGGTCAGGTTGTTGAAGGCGAGGTTCAACTCCTCAAGACGGCTCAGTTGGGCGAGTTCCGGCGGAATCCGTCCGGTGAACCGGTTCCGACCTGTGAACAGATCGTTGGAGAGGTCCAGTATTCTCAGGTCGGTGAGGCTGGCCAGCTCCACCGGGATCGGGCCCGCGAGCGCGTTGACGGCGAGACCCAGTTCTTCAAGCTCCGTGAACTCTGCGAGATACGCCGGGATTTCACCGGTCAACCGGTTATATGACAGATTGAGACGCCGAAGATCCGTGAGGTGCGCGAATTCGTCCGGCAAGCGGCCCTCGAGTCCGATGCCCGGAAGATCCAGTCCGGTTACCCGACCCTCCGCGTCGGCGGTCACTCCATGCCATTGGCCGATCGGCGCGTCGGTCAGCCAGTTGTCGCTTATCGTCCAGCGCGAGCCCCCGGTTGCGTTGTACAGCATCACCAGGGCAAAGCTCTCGGACACGTTCACGACGATCCGCGCAGTCGCGACGAGGCCGGTTCCGGACGCCTGCACGGATATCTCTGCCGATCCCGGTGTTACGGCAGTCACCAGGCCGTCAGCGCTTACGGTAGCCACCGACTCGTCATCGGAGAGCCACGAGAAGTCCACGCCGGCAACCGGGTTTTCGTTCGCGTCCAGAGCCTGCGCGGTCAGCTGAAGCGTTTCCAGCGCGTCGATCGTGGCCTGATCGGGTAACACCGCCAGCGCGGTGACCGTCTGCGACACAGTGATGGCCGCGCTTCCGGAGGCACCGCCGCCCCGGACTGTGGCCGTGATGTTTGTGGCTCCGTTGCCTACTGCCGTGACGACCCCGGCGGGATCGACCGTCACGATTCCGCCGTCGCTGCTCGCCCAGTTCACGCCGATGCCGGACATGACCGCGCCGGTCTGGTCGCGAACGGTCGCCGTCAGTTGCACGGTCTGTCCCAATGCGGCGAGCACTGCGGACGAGGGGGTGATCGCCAGTGTGGTGGGTACGGGCGTCCCCGGCGGTGCAGTCCCGGGTTCGCCGTCTCCACAGGCCAGAGCCAGCAGAGGAGCGAGGAGCAGGACCCGGCACCGGTGAGGATACACGGCTCGCGCCCCGGGTTGTGTGCGAAGAGGTGCCATCGTCACCCGCCCTCCAAAGTCGACCACCATGGGCGAGGCGCCACTATGCCGTCGCCGGTGCCCAGCTGCAATAGCTGAGACAGGGCGCGGAGGGCACTGTTCCGGGCGGTGCCCGAGGGTCCGCGACGTCAGGTGAAGCGCGCGGGATCGAAGGGTGTGAGGTCGGTCTCCGAACGGCCCTCCAGCACGAGTTGCGCCAGCGCGTGGCCGGTCGAGGGGGCGAGCGTGACGCCGAGCATCTGGTGTCCCGTGGCCACGTACACGTTCGGGAAGCCGGGCAATCGGCCGATCGCGGGGAGGCCGTCCGGCGTCACGGGGCGCATGCCCACCCAGTCGGCACGCTCCGTCCCCTCCAGCGCCCCGGGCAGGTACCGCCGCGCGGCGCGCTCGAGGATCGCGATCCTGCGCGGGTCCAGGCGCTGGTTGATGCCCGAGAATTCCATCGTTCCGATCACACGCACCGCCCCGTGGAACGGCGTGAAGCCGATCCTTGCCGGAGTCACGTGCAGCGGCTGCGAGAGCCGGACGCGCGCGTTCCGAACGGTGATGCTGTAGCCCTTCCCGGCCTGCACGGGAAGCTTCCGTCCCAGGGTCGCCACGAGGGCGGCCGTCTCGGCCCCCGCGGCGAGCACGAAGAGATCCGCGCCCAGTCCCGCCCGTTCCCCGTTGGCTGCGTTGCCGCTTCCCGCGGCCGCGGTGAGCGCCATCCGGACGCGGCCGGCTTCGGGCGTGAAGCCGACGACACGCTGACCCGTCCTGATTTCGACGCCACGTGCCTCCAGGCTCGCGGCAAGCTCGGCGCACAGGGACTCGGGGCGCACATGCGTGTCCCCACGCATCCGCAGGCCGATCAGACCGCCCCGCAGATCCGGCTCCGCTTCCGCAAGAGCATCGCGGTCGAGGACGTCCACCGGCCCCACCCGTTCCTCTCCCAATCGTGTCAGCAACTCTTCGGTCTGTCTGAGCTCGCTCTCGTCATCGTAGGCGAGGATGGTCCCGCTCTCGGCGCGCTCGAACTCCATGCCGTCTTCGGCGAGTCCGCGGTACAGCCGGTCCGTAGCGGCGTTCAGTGCCGCGAGCGCCGCCACGCCCGCCGCGTAGCTCTCCGCGTTGCAGTACCCGCGGAAAGCCCACAGCCAACCCATGAGGCGGGGCATGGCCGACGGCTTGATGTAGAGGGGGCTGTCGGCGCGGAGCATCCAGCGCAGCGACGTCAGCGTGAGGCCCGGCGCGGGCAGGGGTCGGGAGATCGATGGACACACCCAGCCGCCGTTGCCCTTCGAGCATCCGCCGCCCATGAGGTCGCGTTCGAGGAGGACGACGTCGGCTCCGCCGCGCTCCAGGTAGTGCGCGACGCACAGCCCGATGACGCCGCCGCCGATGACCGCGACCCTCACCCGGCGGTGCTCCCGCCCACCGTGTTCCCGCCGGCCGCGTGTCCGCCGTGGGCCGCTTCGCGGGGCCGCATGTCGATCACGCCGCCGCGCCGGTCCAGCTCGAAATCGCAGCAGTCCATGAGCTGCCGCTTCAACATCGCCCGCGCCCGCTGCACCCGCGATTTCATGCCGGAGACGCTCAGGCCGAGCCGCTGCGCTGCGTCCACCTGGCTCATCCCCCGGAAGTAGGTGAGCAGAAGGGCTTCGGCGTACTTCGACGGCAACTCCAGCGCGAACGGCAGCAGGCACGCCTCCAGGTCCGTCCTGAGCGCTTCATGGTCGCGCGCGACGGGGTCCGAATCCGGCGCTTCGGTCTCGGCGCCCAGCCGTTCGAGGGTCCGCCGTTCGACGGACCGGCGCCGGTGGTGGTCCGCGATCACGTTGGCCGCGACCCGGTAGGTCCACGCGAGCGGATCCCGCGCCTCCGCGAGACTCTCCTGGCGTTGCAGCAGCCGCAGGAAGATGTCGCCGGTCACGTCATCGGCCCACGCCGGGTCGACGCGACCGCCCACGAAGCGCCGCATCCGCCGCTGAAACTCGGACCATGCCGGCAGGGCCCGGATCGTACGATCAGGCACAGCAGGTCTCGGATTCGTCGGTACACGCGGTCGCCGATGGCGCGATCAGCGCCTCGCCGTCCGGCGTGTCATCCGTGACCTGATACCACTCCCAGCGCAGACCCTGCGGCTCGTCGGACCAGACCTTCGTCTGGGTCGCGTGACAGCACACCGTCTCTTCCTCCACCCTGGTGAGGATCCCGGCCGCCTCCAGCCGCTGGCCGGCCTCGCGGACCCGCGCGTCCTCGAACACCTCCACACCCAGGTGGTTCACCCGTTCCGCCGCGTCCGGATTCTCGAACAGCACGAGCTTCAGAGGCGGCTCGTCGATCGCGAAGTTGGCGTAGCCCGGGCGACGCTTGTGCGGCGCCGCGTCGAAGAGCTTGCCGTAATAGTCCACCGCCTCGTCGATGTCCCGCACGTTGAGGGCGAGTTGCAGTCTCATGTCGGAAACCTCCCGAGCAGCCCGTGGCTGCTTGTCGTGGTATGTCGGATCCTGTCCCCTTCCTCCGCCCCTAAGACGAACGAGGCGCAGAAAGGACGCAACCGAAGCGGACAGCCTGCCCCGTTGCCGACGCCGGCGGCCACACACAACGTTCCATCCGGCCCCGGACCCGGTCTCGGGACCCGGCCGCGGGAATCCGACAGCCGAACGGAACAGGACTGGAGAATGCACACACATCGAAGCCTCGGGACAGTCTCGCTCCTCGCCGGTACGCTCGTCACGCCGCTGGCGGGGCAGGATCCCGCCGTGGATGCCGCGGTCGACCGCGTGATCGACCGGATCGTCGACATGCGCCACCGAATCCACCAGTTCCCCGAACTCGGCAACCGCGAGTTCGAGACCGCCGCGATGGTGGCGGCGCACCTTCGGGAACTGGGGTTCGACGAAGTCACCGAGGGCGTCGCTCACACCGGCGTGATCGGGATTCTCAAGGGCGGTCTGCCCGGAGATGTCGTCGCGGTGCGGGCGGACATGGACGCGCTCCCCGTCACCGAGGACACGGGGTATTCCTTCGCCTCCACGGTCCGCACGGAGTACGGGGGACAGCAAGTCGGCGTGTCGCACGCGTGCGGCCACGACGTTCATACCGCCGTGCAACTCGGCGTGGCCTCGGTCCTCGCCTCGATGCGCGACCAGATCCCGGGCACGATCAAGTTCATCTTCCAGCCGGCCGAGGAAGGACCGCCCCCGGGCGAGGAGGGCGGCGCGGATCTCATGGTCCGCGAAGGCGCGCTGGAGGGGGTCGTCCCCTCCGCCATTTTCGGGCTCCACACCTTCTCCTCGATGGACGTCGGGACGCTCGGCTACACGCCCGGCCCCGCCTTCGCGGCGGTCGACCACTTCAAGATCCGGATCATCGGGCAACAGGCGCACGGCGCGCAGCCGCACACGAGCATCGACCCGGTCGTGATGGCGTCGCAGGCGGTGACCGCCTTCCAGACCATCCGTTCGCGCAACCTGTCGCCGCTCGAACCCAGCGTGGTCACGGTCGGCGTGATGAGGGGAGGCGAGCGCTTCAACATCATCCCGCAGGAGATGTGGCTCGAAGGCACGGTTCGCACGTACAACCCCGATGTCCGGGACGCGGTCGAACGGCGGATGGATGAGATCCTCGAGGGCATCACCCGCGCGGGAGGCGGCAGTTACGTGCTCGACTACGACCGCGGCACGCCGGCCACGATCAACGACCGTGACCTCACCGCCGAGATGGCGCCGACGCTGGCGAAGATCGTGGGCGACGAGAACGTGTTCGTCATCGACCCCACGATGGGCGGAGAGGACTTCGCCTACTTCGCGAACGAGGTGCCGGGCTTCTACTACCGGCTGGGCTCGGTAAACCCCGAACTCGGCTCGGGAGGCCACCACACGCCGGACTTCCGCGCCGACGACGCCTCGATTTCGATCGGGATGCGGGCGATGTCGAACCTGCTCCTCGACTACCTGAAGTCGCGCCGCCCGTCCACCGACTGACCGTCGGAGCCGCGGGAGCGCCGCGGCGAGGAGCTACGGTTCGACGAGGACATCGCGCCACGCGAGGCGCGTCACGAGTTCGAGGCCCACGCCCTCGTCGGCGCCCCGCGGCCGCAGGACGACCGGCTCGCCGAGGGGGACGCCGCAGATCGCGAATCTGCCTCGCTCGTCGGACGCCCCGCCGGCGTATTCCGACTGTTCGGACACGACGGCGGTCCGCGCCGTGCCCTGAAGCCGGCGCACCCGCCACACGACCTCAACCTCGACGTCGGGCACCGGCAGCCCCGTGTCGGCAGCGCGCGCGAACCCGACCACGGCGCCCGTGCTCCCCTGGGGCGACGAACGGGGACAGACGCGCGCGAAGAGGGCATCGGCCGACGGCGTCCAAAGCTCGAGGGGCTCGCTGACCCGGTCGTCCACGACGACGCGGGCCTCGTTCATCCGAACGCCGGCGGCACGCAGCCTCGGATGGTCCACGCCGAGCGCGTATGCGCCGTCCGGCAGCCCGCCCACCTGGAACCGGCCGGCCGGATCGGTGACGGCGCTGAACGGGGCGTCGGCCGCATTGGGCCGGGGCACGAACGCCGCGGCGTCATCCCAGTCGCGAAGCACGATGTCCGCGGCGCCGAGCGGTTCGCCGCTCACGCTGTCGCGCAGGACGCCCGCCACGACGCCTTCTCCCACCTTGAACGAGATTCCCCCGACGAACGCGTCGGACACCGTCCCGCCGGTCTGCCGATACGCCACGAGCACGGCCCGCCGACGAGACGAGAGGCCCGCGGTCCCGATACGCCGGGAGTAGCCCCCGACCGGGAAGCGCAGCCACCAATCGCGGACGTAGAAGGGGCCTTCCGGCAGACGGTCGAAGGTGAGGTCCGCGCCGACGAGCTGACGCCGCGCACCCTCCGGCAGGGGGACGTTGCGGTACCGGATCTGCACGCGCCGGAGTTCCGCGCTCTCCTCGTCAAGCCAGAGCGTACCCTCGATGTCGATGACGTCCCGGTCGTCCCTCGGGCGGAACGTGACGCCGAGCATCGGTTCGTCTTCCACCTCATCGCGGCGGAGCCCGAAGCAGTGCGTGTCCCTGAACTCCCGAGACAGCAGCACGTTCGCGTCCGGCGCGTAGAAAACCGAGGAATCCGGGTCCACGAGCGCGTAGCCCGACGTCGTCAGCCGGCCCGCGGGCAAGCTCCGAAACGGCGGCAGGCGCACATGTCGGCGGACGCGGCTCTCGGACTCCAGCGTCGAGAGATATTCGGGATCCAGCGTGCGCTCGTATTCCGTGAGCGTGAACGTCACTTCGCCCCGGTCTTCGGCCCACACCGCAGTCTCGAGCGCCTTGCGAGCCTCTTCCCAGACGGTGGCGAGCGCTTCTCCCTCGCTCGGATCGTCGAGACAGGCCGCGGTCACTTCGACGCGCAGATCCACGAGCCGCACGGGTCGCGGCGGGACTTCGACGGTGATCGTCAGCGTCTGCTCCGCCGTCACTTCGTACGGCTCGGTGACCCAGTTCGCGTATCCGATGCGCTGCACGCGGATGCGGTACTGCCCGGGGCCGGGCGCCAGCAGCGAAAAGAGGCCGTCCGCCGCCGTGAAGTCGGCCTGCACCGCCTCGCCGGCCGCGTCCAGAAGGCTGACGAAACCGCCCGAGATGAGCGGGCCGCCATCGGCTTCGCGTACCGTGCCGTTGATCCGCTGGGCGGCGGCGGGCGAGGCGAACGCCGATGCGATGAAGGCCATCGCAACCCATGGCAGTATCCTCATGCCAAAATGTCGCGAGGCGCCGCCATCGGCGCCAACCCGGGCCGCCGGAGGCCCGCGGTCAGTCGGCGAGGCGCAGCGCGATCAGCGTGTTCGGCGCCTGGATGACGACGTGCTGCCGTCCCTCGTGCATGTACGTCATCATCCCGTACCGCGGCAGCGCCGGAAGCTCGACCTGCCCGAGCCGCTCACCTGTCGCCTTGTCCACGGCGAACAGGTAGGAGGTCCCGTCGCTTCCCTCCCCCGTGTACATGAGCAGGGTGCTCGTGACGATCTGCGCGGCCTGCCGTCCCGTGCCGGTGTTCGGGATGTCCATGCCCTGGAGCGCGTCATGCTCGAGCACGCTGTTCGGCGTGTCTCCCACCGGAATCCACCACAGGTGCTCGCCCGTGTTCATGTCGATCGCCGTGATCCGGCTGTACGGGGGCTTGAAGAGCGGGAGTCCCTGCACCCGCCGCACCCCAGCGAACCCGCCGACCGCGAACTTCGTGATCGTGGTCCCCGTCTGCGCGGGCTCCCGAGCGTCGCGCTCCCCTCCCGGCACCATGATCCGCGACCCGCACCCCTTCTGCGACGTCACGTAGAGGATGCCCGTCTCCGGATCCGCAGCCGGCGTCCCGTCGATGTTCGTCCCTCCCACATCTCCCGGACACCACATCGACGCCATCTTGCCGAGATCGTTGTCCCGGTGAAGCGGCGGCGTGAACAGCGGCCCGATCACGTAATCGTCGAGCGCCTCGATCGCGGCTTCCCGCAGCTCCGGCGTGAAGTCGATCAGGTCGTCGTGCGTCAGCCCCTGCATGTCGTACGGCGCCGGCCAGGTCGGGAACGGCTGCGTCGGCGAGAGCGCCTCGCCCGGCATGAGACCCTCCGGCACCGGCCGCTCCTCGATGGGCCAGATCGGCTCACCCGTCTCCCGGTTGAACGTGTACGCGAAGGCCTGCTTCGTGACCTGCACGACCGCCGGAATGTCCTCGCCATCCACCGTCACGTCCATCAGGACGGGGATCTGAGGCGTGTCGTAATTCCATATGTCGTGATGCACGAGCTGATAGTGCCAAACCCGTTCTCCCGTCTGCACATCGAGCGCGATCAAGCTCGTGGAAAACAGGTTGTCTCCCGGCCGGAAGCCGCCCCAGAAGTCCATCGTGGCCCCGTTGGTCGGGACGTAGACGATCCCCCGCTCCTCGTCCGCCGAGAGCGGCGCCCACGAGGAGATGTCACCCGTCCATTCCCACGCGTCGTTCTCCCACGTCTCGTGGCCGAACTCGCCCGGTCCGGGGAGGACGTTGAACTTCCACATGAAGTCGCCGGTGCGGGCGTCGTAGCCGAGGATGTCGCCCGGCACGTTTTCGCGCCGCGACTGGTTGTAACCCTGCTCGGCGGAGTTGCCGATCACGATCACGCCGTTGACGACGATCGGGGGGGACGAACTCGTGATGTAGCCGGTCTCGAGCGGGATGCCGTAGTACGGGTCGAACTCGTGCCCCAGCCCCGCGAGCAGATCGACGACCCCCGACTCGGGGAAGCCCGGGACGCTGACGGGCCCGCCGAAGCCCTCCACGTGCTCGCCGGTGTCGGCCCACAGCGCGTGCAGGAAGAAGGCGGGACTCACCATGTAGACGACCGCACGACCGTCGATCTCGCCGTACGCGACGCCCTTCCCGTGGTTCTTCCGCATCGAGTACTCCCAGCGGAAGGTCTCGGGCTCGACGTACTCCCAGATCTTCTCCCCTGTACCGGCGTCGATCGCATAGGTGTGCCGCTTCTCTCCCGCCACGGAGATCAGCATCCCGTCGACGTAGATCGGCGTGGCGCGCGCGTTCACGGCCGGGTAGTCCGACCCGTCCCAGACCCAGGCGACCTCCAGGTTCTCGAAGTTATCGGGGTCGATCTGGTCGAGGGACGAGTAGCGCTGACCCATGTCGTTGCCCGCGATGTTCTTCCACTCGGCGTGGTTCGCCGCGTCGCGGCCACCTTCAGCGCAGCCCGCCACGGCGACGGCGAACGTGAGCAGGAGTGGGATGCGGCGCCACGTGGACGGCGGCGCATGGGATGCCGAGCGCGCTCTGCTCATCGAGACCTCTTGAAAGGGGGAGATGGTCGACGCGGCCGCCGACGGGCGGCGGCTCGCGGGCGCTGAACATGAGCCGCGCGCAATTCGGCGGTCAAGCTTCGATCCCGCCCGGGGAAGCTGCAGCCGCACGGAGATTCCTGCGTTGGAGCCGCCTGCTTCGCGAGCAAGGCAAACCCTCCCCGGAACCGACTCCGGGGAGGGTTTGCGGGACTCCTGCGACGGGTTGAGCCAGGCTAGCCGTCGTCGTGCTCGTGGACGTGCACGTGGAGCGGGGCGGTGACGAAGTCCGCGTGCCCCGACCCGACCGCACCGTGCATCAGGCTGAACGTGACATCCGTATCGCCCTCCGCCACTCCGTGCAGATGTCCTCCGAACTCGCCGGGGGTGTCCTGCTCGAACTCCGCGACGGATTCGTCCTCGACCTCCACCTCCAGGTAGAAGTCGTCGCCGAGCGCAACCGCCTGCGCGTTGTGGTCTACGAATACGACCTGGATATGGGCGGTTTCCTCACCGGGCTCGACCTCAAGTTCTCCCGTCCACTGTCCGGTGTCACCGTTGTAGGCCGCGATGGGCTGGCCGCTCAGCGACAGGATCACGCCCTCGACTTCTTCGGCGTGATCTTCTTCATCGTCATGATCGTGGGGTTCGGTGGCGCTGTCGCCGCAGGCGGCAAGGACCAGCAGTCCCGCGGTCAGCAGGGCGAATGGCAGTTTCGGCTGGAAGTGTCTCATCTTTCTTCACCTCGTTGTGTTGATGTTCCGGTCGCTTCCGTCACGAAGCATCTCCGTTTGCGGCTCCCGATGGCTCGCTCTAGAAGACGACACGATAAGCCACGCTGATGGATCTCCCGGCTTCGGGCATGATCTCCCTCACGCGCGACAGATGGTTTCGGTACACTGCATTACCAAGGTTCTCCCCCCGTACGGTGATCACGTTCAGCCGCCCAAGAACCGTGATCCGGACGCCGGCGGAGAGATCGAACACTGTATATCCGTCAGTTGCGCTCTCAAAGGGACCCGTCCGGTCCTGGCGAGCCGCAACCCGTGTTTCCGCTTCGACGAACCAGTTGCGAGGCGCATAGCCGACGGCGAAGCGTCCCTGCAGCGGAGGGATCAGCGGAAGCGGTTCGTCTGTCGCCACGATCCTGCCATGGACGTAGGAAGCCACTGCCTCCACGGTCAGGTCCCCGATCGGCGCCCACTCGAGCGCGCCCTCGAATCCCGTGAGCACCGCGTCTTCCCCCTGAAACTGGAAGATCGGCAGCCGCACGCGGCTCAGCTCGCCCGTCTCAAGCGGGAAGACGTAGTCCGCGATGGCGTTATGGAACCACGTCACATCGGCGTTCAGCCGGTTGCCCACAAGACGCATGAACAGGTCGATCCCTGTCCCACGCTCCATCTCGAGCGACGGGTTCCCGACCTCGAAGGCGTAGGCCGCCAGATGGGGACCTTCCGAGAAGAGTTCGTTGACGCTTGGGGTGCGAAAGGCCCGGGCGACGGAAGCACCCACCGTGAAGCTCGGCGTGAGCTGTGCCAGGGCCCCCAGGGATCCGGATGCGGCGCCGAACGATCTCTCGCGGATGTGCCCGATGTCGGATGAGCGGTCCTCCCGGTCGGGCCGCACGCGCACCCAGTCGTAGCGGAGGCCGGCTTCCACGCGTATCGGATTCAGATCGACCTCCTCCAGCGCGAACACGGCGAAGGAGGTCTGCGTCGAGTTCGGCGTGAAGAGAGAGCCGCCGAATCCGAAATCCTCCCAGGAACCCCGCGTTCCCACCCCTCCCGAGGAGAAGGGGCCCCAGCCGCTGTGGCGGGCGAGGATCTCGCCGCTCACCGTCTGGCGCTTGAATAGCGTTCCCAGGATGTCGGGGGGTTCGATCTCCCGGTGTTCGTACCAGGTGTGTCCCGCGTCGATCTCGATGCTCTCGAAGAGTTCGGCGGGCCGGAGTACGCTGCGCAGCCTGGTCGCGGTCCGCTCCATCTCCACGCGAACTCCGGCCGCGTGACCCCCGACGAATCCTCCGGGGATGCCGTAGTCGTTGCCGTAGTAGCGGAAGGTCGCGCCGGCATGTCCCCAGTCGTCCACCCACGAGGTCCCGCCGGAAATCTCCCGGATATCCGTACTCGTGTTCTGCAGGGGTCCGACCGGGGTCTCCAGATCGCCGCTGCTGCGACGCGAGAGTTCCAGCCGCACGGGGATATGGTCCGTCACGCCGTACGTGAGATTCAGGCTTCCGCTCGCAGCGTTGCTGACGCTCTGTCCCTGGAGGGTGAACGCGCCCGTAAGGTGGTGTGGCACCGATGAGGGCACGTCGTCGCGCACTACGTTGATGACGCCGCCCAGCGCGTTGCTGCCGTACAGAATCGCACCCGGCCCCCGGATGACCTCGACGCGGCGCGCCGACGATGGATCGATCGCCGTGGCGTGGTCGGGACCGCTCGCAAACTCGTCGCCGACCCGTTCCCCATCCTCGAGCATCAGGATGCGGTCTCCGCTGAGCCCCCGGATCACCGGGTGCGCAGAGGCCGGCCCCATGGTGCTCACCGCCAGTCCCGGCTCGGAGGACAGCGTCTCCGCCAGGGTTCCGGCCAGGCGACGCTGCAGACTCTCCCCCGCGAATACGCTGGTTGGGCGCAACACTTCGTTCGCCGCGCGCGCCACCACGGATCCCGTGACGACGAGATCCGGCAGGGGGATGGGACTGGCTTCCATCTCCACGACCACGATCTCTTCGCCCGACGCGTCGACTTCCAGCGAGACCGTGCGGTAGCCCAGCCGTTCGACCCGCACGGTGTAGATGCGCGGGCCCGGCACCGGGACATGGAACGTCCCGTCACCGTGCGAGACCGCCCGGCCACCCGACGCAGCGATGGAGACCAGGGCGCCGGCGAGAGGCTCGTTGGAGTCGGCATCGCGCACGATGCCCTCGATCTCACCCGCGTGCTCCACCTGCGCGGACGAGCCGACGGCTCCAAGAGCCATTGCCAATACGGCCGGGACGAGACCGGCCAGACGCCTTGTCACCATGGACAGCCTTCGTCGAGACGCAACAGCGACTGCTCATGCTCGAGAAGCGCGGTGCATCTCGCTGATAACGTTTCAGCGGGTAACGGGAGTTTCGGGAGACTTGCGATCCGCCTCCCACGGGACGATCAGAGGGGCTTCCGGGACGAGGCCCCGGCAGCGGATCAGGCTCGAGGAGGGGCTCTGGGACCGCTCCCGCCGGGCGGGGTCGGGCGGCGTTGCCAGACGTTCGCGGTCGGGGTGTCGGGGCTGGTTTCGGATACCGCCGACAGCTCGATCGGAATGAGGGGAGGGAACCCCGGCGACACGGTGCGAGCCAACTGGCACAGCAGGTGGTTGTGCCGTGAGTCGCCCTCTTCGCTGTGCTCCCCTTCAACGTGCACGACAGCGCTCGGCGCTTCCGCTTCGAGCACCGCATCCACCGCTGGCAGAATGGCGAACACCAGGGCCTGAAGGAGGACGAGGGCCTGAACGCCGAGCCGGCGAAGATCCCGCGGCTGTTGAGGAGAGATACGCGTCACAGCTTAGTGCCGTCAGAGTATTCCGGGCGCCGCCAGAGGGCGCTCCGGATAAGTGCAGCAAGCTGCGTTCGGTGGCGGAACGAGTCAAGTTGGCGGCCCCTCCGTACCGGGCAGTTGCCGCGGATCGCGGAACGGGTAGCATCCTGAAGGTGTACTCGGGATTTTTGAAGCCTCGGAGGCAGCGGCGGATGCGCCGTCGTTCGACCTCGGATCGACGCGGGGAGCGTACCAGGATCGGCACGAAGTCGATGGGCAGATGGATTCGAAGAGGGGCAGCCGTCGTGGCGACGGCCATGTTCGCGACGGCAGGCGTCTTTGTCGGCGCCCACCTCGCCCTCGAGGCGTCGTCTCCGGAGAAGGACGCGACGGTGACGACCAGCCCCGGGACGGTCACGCTATGGTTCACGGAGGCCCCGCAAATGGCCGGGACGTCCGTCCGGCTCCTGCCGAAGGGGGGCGAACCGCTCGACCTCGAGCCGGCGACGGCGAAGGAGGACGACCCGAGCGTCGTCGTGCTGGATGTGAGCGAGACGCTCGCGGATGGCGACTACGAGGTGATGTGGCGCGCCATGTCGCAGGACGGCCACACGATCCGCGGCGACTTCGGCTTCACGGTGCAAACCGCCCGCTGACCCGGCCATCGCGCCAGCAGTCCGGGCAAACCCCCGCGTCGGGCTCTTGCCACGGGCTCCTACAGTTCGGCGAGCGCCTCGGCGTTGAAGCCGACCAGGAGCGTGGCTCCCGCCAGCACGATCGGCGCGCGGTACTTCCCCGTGCGCCCCTTGAGTGCGTCGAGTTCGGTCTCGGCCGGCTTCAGGTCGCGCCGGCTCCTTCCCTTCGCGATGACCACGCGCTCGGCGGCCGCCAGCAGCGCCCGCACGTCGTCATCCGTGAGCGGCGACTTCGTGGTGAACCGTTCCTCCGCGATCGTCGCGCCGATCTCGTCGAACACCGCACGGGTGCGCTTGCAGCTCGTTCAGCCGGGGCGCTGGTAATAGAGCGCAATTTCGGTCATCTCGATCTCCTCAATCTTCGGCCGGAGAGGCCAGGTATCGTTCCCTGAGCACATCCCGGTGGTGAAGCTCGTGACCGGCGATGATATGGATGAGCGCCCGCACCGTGCACTCGGCGCCGCTCGCGACTCCCCGGCGCGAAAGCGCGTCTTCGTCGAGCGAGGCGAAGAAGGCCGCGTTCGCGGTGCGCAGCGCACGGAATTCATGCAGCAGTTCCCGGATGGGGCGCTCGGCCGCGTTGGAGGCTGCGGCCCATTCATTCTGATCCATCCCCGGCAGCTCCGCCGAATCCGCGCGGGCGATGTGCAGTGCGCGGTAGGAGAAGATCCGCTCGGTGTCGATCACATGGCCCAGCACCTCCCGGCACGTCCACTTCCCCGGCTCGTACGCGAAGTGCTCGCGTTCACGGGGGAGGCCGGAGAGCAGCGCGTCGAGCGCGGCAGGTGCTTCGCGGAGGACATCGGCCAGGGGCCGGTCGGTCGGCACGCGGTCGATGTAGGTCGAGTAGTAGTCGCCGTGTTCGTCGGGTCCGGGTCGTTTCATGGCCGGCAAGCTATCGACCTCGCCGTCCGGGCGACATCTTGTCCGCATGAACCACCGCTCAATTCCCATCGCGACGGTCGTCTGTGCCCTGCTCGGAACGGCTTCGGCCGCCCACGCGCAGGGGGCTCCGGGGGCGTGCGTCGCCCCGGGATCCTCGCTGCGCCTCGACCACGTACCCATCGCGGTCGAGGACCTCGAGGCTCTCTCGCAGCGACTCACCGACGAGTTCGGCTTCCGGATCCGGAGTCCCGAGCCGGACGAGAACGGTCTTGCGACGGCCTCGATTCCGTTCGGCGACGGGACCCGGCTCGAACTGAGAACGATGCAGGGCGCCCCCGGCCCCGATGCGCCCGGCCCCGATGCGCCCGCCCCCGATGCGCCGGGCGACTTGGAGGCGCTGCGCTACGCGGACCTCATCGCCGATGGCGGAGGCGGGGCGTATCTCGCCTTCTCCGGTCCGGCGCCGGCAGGCGTCCTGGAGATCGCAGGCGAGCTTGAACCCGAGTTGGCCGCGATCTCCGCCGGAGCGGGCAGCCGGGTCGCCTTCCCCCGAGGCCACCCGCTGCACCCGGTGTTCTTCGTCATCTCCGATCGCGAGAGCGTGACGTCGGCGGACCCGGCGCCGCACCCGAACGGCGCCCGCGGACTCGAGGCGGTGTGGGTGATGGTGGAAGACCCGGAGCGCCTCACGCGTTTCCTGCTCGCCTTCGGGGCCCGCGACTGCGGCCCGTCGCGACACCCCGAACATTTGCACGGACGCGCCGTCGGGATCCGCGGCGGGACCGTCTACGTCGTGGATGCGCGCCTCTGGATGGCCGATCCGGAGTCCGCTCCGGTCGTGTCGCTGACCGTGCGCGGCGGGCCCGAGTCCGTCTCTGACAACATCGTGCTCGGCAACGCCGGCGGGCTCTGGATCGAACTGCGGCCTTCCGACGCCGGCTCCGATCCGCCCAATCCGGCCAGCCCGGCCGACCCCGAGGAGAACGGATGACGATCCACACGCTCGACGCGCGGACTTCCATCGTCGACCTGAAGTTCCAGGGTTTCGATCTCGCCATCGGCACCGGAGTCCTGGAAACCGGGGACGGAGTCGCGCTCGTCGACCCCGGGCCCACGACCTGTCTCCTGGCGCTGGAGGCCGGGCTCGGCGAAGCCGGGTTCGGCCTCGCCGACGTGCGCGCGATCCTGATCACGCATATCCACCTCGACCACGCCACGGCCGCCGGCACGATCGCGAGCCGGGTGCCTGAAGCGCGCGTCTACGTTCACCCGATCGGCGCGATTCACATGGTCCGGCCCGAGCGTCTCCTCGCCTCCGCCGGCCGCATCTACGGCGACCGGATGGAGACGCTGTGGGGAGAGTTCCTACCGGTGCCCGCGGAGTCCGTCACCGAGGTGGACGAGGGGGACGCCCTGCAACTCGGCAACCGCGCGCTGCGCGTCGCCTACACGCCCGGCCACGCGAAGCACCACGTCGCCTACTTCGAGGAGGACGCGGGGACGGCGTGGGTGGGCGATGTGGGCGGCATCCGCATCCCGCCGGGAGGAGTGATCCCGGTCACCCCGGTACCCGACATCGACGTCGAAGGCTGGAACGCGAGCATGGAGCGGGTCATGGCGTGGGATCCCGACCGCATCATCCCGACCCACTTCGGAGCGGTCGAGGACCCGGCCGCCCACTTCGCGGAACTCCGCGACGAACTCGCGCGCTGGGCCCGCACCGTGCGCGAGTCGCTGGGGAACGAGGACCCGGCGGATCCGGATACGTCCACCGACCCCGCCCGGGCCCGGGCCTTCGCGGCGTGGGTCGAGGAAGACCTGCGCGGGCGCATGCCGGCGGAGCCCGTGGACACCTACATCAATGCTTTCGGCGCCGGCGACTCGTGGTGGGGCCTCGCCCGCTACTGGCGCAAGCGAGCCACGGCCGCATGACGCTGAACGCGCCTGCTGCGGGGTTCGCGAGCTTTCTCGTTCCCGGTCTCGGCCAACTCGCGCAACGCCGGGTCCGCGCCGCCGGCGTTTCGCTGGCCAACGCCGCCCTGCTGGTCTATGCGGTCACCCAGTGGCTCGCGGATGGCGAGCCGCTCGACTTGATGTGCTTCATCGTCTGCGCGGCCGTCCACATCTTCCAGGCACTCGAAGCCGTGGAGTACGGCCAGCGGTAGCGGGCTTCCCGGGTTGCCGTCAGCTGGCGGCGGGGCGCACCACGATGGTGATTTCCTCGTCGGCGAACAGGCCGCCGTCGTCGGCGCGGCCGCGGAGGATGTAGGTCCCCGGCTGAAGAAAGGTCGCCGTCACGGTCCAGCGATCGTCTTCCGGCAGGTCCGGGGGGCGCCAGAGCGGCGCCC
>JAJDUL010000029.1 GCA_022826685.1 Gemmatimonadota bacterium
GTCTTCCCCGTGCCCGCCGCCGCTTCGACGAAGAGCGTGTCCCCGAGGTCGTTCAGGATCGCGTCACGGGCCTCCTGGTCGGCGAGGCGGGCGGGCGGGGTCACGGGTACTCCCGCAGACGCCGCAGATGGACGGGCGGGGGCTTGCTCCGGGTGCGAAGCTCCTCGTCGGGTCCGCAGACCTGCCGGTAGTCGCACCAGCGGCAGGCATCCTCCCGCGGAAGGGCCGGAAAGCTCCCGGCCTCGAAGGCCCCGCTCACGATCTCGCTCAGGATCCCCGCCGCTTCGAGCGCCCGGTCGTCGAGCGGCACGACGTGGTCCCGGAATTCGCCATCCGCCGTACAGTAGTAGAGCCGGCCCGATTCCACGCGCTGGTCCGGGAACAGCGACTGGGCGGCGAGGGCGTAGAGGACCGGCTGCAGCAGTTCGCCTCCCTGAATCGTGGCGCCCGCCTTCGCCCGATGACGGCCCGTCTTGTGGTCCGTGACCCGCAGGACCCCGGCCGGGGTCCGCTCGATCAAGTCGATGGCGCCGCGGAGCTTCAGTCCGACGGCCAGGTCGACGGGCTCCCCCACGGAGTGCGCGTCGCGGTTGGGATCGAGTGGGAGCCCGAAGGAGAGCTCGAAGCGCCAGGGCTCGAAGGGCGACCTGCTGTCGCTCTCGTGCCGCAGCCACTCCCGCAGGTCCTGGCGGATCGCTTCAATGCCGTCGTCCCAGACGCGGTCGATCGCGGGCACGAGACGATCGCGGAAGTCCCCCGCCACCTTCTCGAGCACCTCCTCGAGGAGTTCGGATACCCGCGCGTCGTTCTCCGGCCCCACCGGAAGCAGGGGCCGCTCCTTCGTGCTCTCGGCCTGGAGCCGGGTCAGGAGTTCGAACTGTACCTGGTGCACGAGCGAACCGCGCTGCAGCGGGTCGAGCGCCTCGATCCCGACCGGTTCCTCGCGCGGGCGCAGCCCCTGGATCGCCTGGAGATAGAAGCGGTACGGACACGCCGCGAAGTGCTGCAAGGCCGTCGCCGAGTACGGACGTGCGTCGGGCGACCGCTCCGCCAGCGCTCCCGCGGCCCGCTCGGAGAGCTGAATGAGGCCGTCCGCCCACGTCCAGCGCGGCACCTCCCAGCGGTAGGCGCGGAAGCGAAGGGCACGCGCGAGATGGGGGTTCGAGTGGAGGAGATGGCCCGCGGCCTTCACCGCGCGTTCGCCGCGGAGATCGTGACCGTCGAGCTCGTCGAGCACCGCGAGATCGTATTCGGCTTCGTCGATCGCCTGTGCGCGGGACTTCGGCGCCGGCCAACCGATCCGTGCATCGGAGACCTCCTCCGCCCGCTGTGCAAGCACCTCGAAGCTCGGCAGCCGGCCCTCCGCGGCGCGAATCGCCTCGAGTGCGTAGAAGGAGGGGACCCGGGGCCGGGTCTTCATGGCGTCGATGCGCGGGTAGGAGAGGACGATCTGCTTCCGCGCCGCTCCGACGGCGAGCCTGAAGGCGAGCCGCTCAAGCTCGACCCGGTCGTGGTTCGTCAAGAGACGGCCGGGAGCCAGCCGGCGCCGCATCTCGTCGAGCAGGATCGGGTCTTCCCCGATCTTGGGAGGAAACACGCGCTCGGCCATGCCGGGGACGAACACGACATCGAAGGCGAGCCCCCGAGCCGCATCGATGGGCCCGATGAACACGCGGCCGTAGCGGTTCGGCGGCGGCGGCTCCGGAACTTCGAGGAGTCGGGGCGTGAGAACGCGCAGAACCTCGTCCAGCGTCACCGGACCCAGAGGCCCCATCGGCGCGAGGTCGGACAAGGCGGCGAGCACGTTTGTGGGCCGCCGAAGCGAGCGGGTGGCGAGGGAGGCCAGCGCGGCCAGCCAGCTCTCCCAGCGGGCCTCCGCAGGCAGTTCGGACAGCTCCGACAGCAGCGGCAAGGCGTACTCCCGGAGCGAAGCGAGATTTGCGCGCGTCCCGTCGATCCATGCGAGGCGCGGGTTTTCGGCGTCCTCCGCTTCCAGCGCGGCACGCTTGAACTCGAGTTCCGCGGCGAGACCATCGAGTCGCCGCTCCCAGCGATCGAGGCCCCCGACAACGGCCGCGTCGACGAGCAGCCGCTCCCAGCGTCGCGGCACCCGCTCCGCGTCCTCTCCCTCGTTCGGCACCTCCCCGATCGAGACATACTCCGAGAAGCGAAGCGCCGAGTAGTCCTCGGCCCGGCAACGGAGAAGGGCGAGAAAGGCCCGGCCCGCCGGATCCGGGCGCCGTACGCCGCGCGCGAACCAGGGCCGGATTCCCGCGCGATTCAGGGCCTCCTCCAGATACGGTCGATAGTCCTCGGGCTGCCGGAGAAGGATCGCGCACCGATCGAAGGGCGTTCCGGCCTCGGCAAGTGCGGTGAGCCTCCGGGCGATCTCCACGGCTTCGCGGCCCTCGCCGGGAGCGGAGAACACCGTGACCGCGTCGTCCGTCGCGGATTCGGACGGCGCCGAGCCGAAGAGGTGCGCGTGGAGGCGCCCGATCGCCCCGGTGGTGGCCCCATCGGTCCCGGGCGCGTCGGAACGGCGCGCGCCCGCTTCTTCCAGCGCCCGCAGCGTGCGGTCATCCCCCCCGGGGACGGTCGCAAGCAACTGGCCGCCCCGGCCGATGAGGGCCGCGACGAACCGCCCCTCCAGCTCCGTCCAGATCCGGGCGTCGAGAATCACGAAACGGTCGTCCTCGCCTCTGTTCCGGGATTCCGGGTCGCGGAGCGCGGACAGCGCCGCCTCGAACACCCCGGCCCGATCCGCCAGTCCCGCGGTCCGCCACTCCGCCTCCACCGCTTCGGAGAAGGCGGCGAGGTCGGCGTCGACGGGGGCGAGTTCGGACGACGTGACGCCCGCCATGCGGAGGGCGTCCAGCGCTCGTCCCATGGCGCGAACGAAGCCGGGCGTGTCCGACACCGCCGCCAACCGCCCCAGCTTTCCCCGGTCGAGCCCCGCCAAAGCGCGCGCGACGATGGCGTCGCGAGCCACCGCATCTCCGATCGTGCTCCCATCGGAAGCGAGTCGCGAGAGCGCGATATCGCGGGCCAACAGGCGCAGCGTCGTGCGGCGCCAGCCCATCGCGGCCCCAGCCGTCCGGGCCCCGCGCAGGAGCAGTTCGTGAGGGCCCGACAGCGTCTCGCCGATCACCGTCACGTCCGCCGCGGAGGGTTGCTCTCCCAGCCATTTCCGTGCGGCGTCGAAGCGCACGGCGGCGGTTGGGGAGACGATGAAGCGGGCGGAAGGAGCGGGCATGGACACAACCTATCGCCGCAAACGCAACGCGCTATCAACTCCGCATGAACGGTGAGCTGCTTGACGCCGCCGAGGGTCGTGGACGATCCTCAGAAATGACGCTTTTGCGCCGTTTCATCTCCGCGTAGCCACCCTTGGCCGCCATCGACCGCCGCGACTTCATGCGGGGCGCCACCCTGGCCGGCGCCGGGCTCGCGCTCGGCTGTGGCGGGGACGACCGGCGGGCGGCAACGGCGACCGGCGACTCCGCCGGGGAGGCGCCGGTTCCTCCCCTGCTCATCGACCGGGCCAGCGTCTTCGACGTCCGGGCGGGCGCCATGCTCCCGGACACGAGCGTCCTCGTCCGGGACGGCCGGATCGAAGCCGTCGCCCCCGGCGCCGAGTTGAACGCGGATTCCGACGCCGCCGCGGGCGCGGCGCGCATCGACGGGACCGGTCTCTTCGTCCTCCCCGGGCTCATCGACGCGCACGTCCACGTCACCCACATCCTCTACCAGTCGCACATGACCGGCGACGAGGTCATGCCGTTCTACCTCGGACACGGGGTCACGTCGATCCGCAGCACGGGAGACAACGTCCCGGCCCAGCGCCTCATCGAACGCTACGCCGAGGACCACCCGGAGATCTCTCCGAACCTCTTCCGGTGCAGCTTCCTCATCGACGGCAACCCGCCCTGGCATCCCGACGTCGGCTGGTACCTGGCGACTCCCGCCGATGTGGATCCCTTCGTCGCGGACATGGTGGCGTGGGGCGTGAAGACGCTCAAGCTCTATGTCGGCGTCGGGCGCGAGATCGGACGCCGCGTGATCGAGGCCGGCCACGAGCACGGGCTCGTCGTGAGCGGGCACCTCCTCGACTATCACACGGCGGACGCCGTCACCGACGGGCTCGACTGCGTCGAGCACATCTATACGGTGTCCAACTTCCTCCTCGACGACCCCGACGACCGCCATTCGATCAACCTCGACTCGGACGAGGCGCGCCGCCTCATCGACGTCATCGCCGAGCACGGCGCGCGCGTCGACCCGACGCTCATGGTCTTCTGGGGCACGCTTCTCTTCATGGACCTCCCCGAGGTGTACGGACACCCCGACCACGACCCCATGCCGGCCCGCCTCAAGGCATTCTGGGACAAGGACCGGGCGCGGCGAAGCCTGGACTGGGGCGCCGCACCGGTCTCCGTGCGCGAGGGGACGTGGGAGAAATACCTGCGGCTCACCGGCATGCTGCGCGACGCCGGGGTGCAGTTGCTCGTCGGGACCGACGCCCCCGAGCCGCAGGTCGCGCCGGGCGCCTCGCTGCACCACGAGATGGAGTTTCTCGTCGAAGCCGGCATGCCGGCACGGGAAGTCCTGTCGGCCGCCACGCTCGAGAACGCGCGGATTCTGAAGGAAGAGGAGAGCCGCGGGGCCGTCGAGGCGGGCCTGGAGGCCGACCTCGTACTCCTCGAAGCGGACCCTCTCGAGGACATCCGCAACACGAGACGCATCCGGGCCGTCGTGCGCGCCGGACGCGCCCTCGATCCCGCCGAGATCCTGGCCGCGGCCCCGACCGAGTAATCCGCGCCACTGGAGTGGCGCCATTCAGTCAGGAGGAAGACGATGAAGACTCGACTCTGGCCCCTCATCCTTCCCCTCGCCGCGGGACTCGCCTGTGCGGACGCGAATCGCGACGATCCGTCCAGAGGGGCCGTCGAACTGGCGGCGCTCGACGCCGTATTCGCAGACTACAGCGCTTCGGACGGCCCGGGGTGCGCCTTCGCCGTCTCGCGGGATGGGCAGCAGGTCATGACGCGCGCGTACGGGATGGCGGATCTGGAGTGGCACGTCCCCAACACGCCGGAGACGGTGTTCGAGCCGGGCTCCGTCTCGAAACAGTTCACCGCGGCGGCCACGATTCTTCTCGCCCTGGATGGACGGATCGATCTCGATGACGACATCCGGTCGTACTTTCCGGAGATGCCCGACTACGGCGAAGCCGTCACGGTGCGGATGCTGATCCACCATACGAGCGGTCTTCGCGACTGGGGTTCGGTCGCCGCCATCCAGGGCTGGCCGCGCTGGAGCCGGGTCCACTCACACAAGCACGCCCTCGACATCGCGAGCCGCCAGCGCGCCCTGAACTACGAGCCGGGTCGCTACTACTCGTACACGAATACCGGGTACAACCTCCAGGCGATGCTCGTAGAACGGGTGACGGGGCAGACCTTCGACGAGTTCTCGCAGGAGCGGATCTTTCGCCCCCTCGGTATGACGAGGACGCAGTGGCGCGACGATTTCACCGAGATCGTGGACGAGCGCTCCGTCGGTTACCGGCGCGGAGAGGACGGCGAATGGCACATGCTGATGCCGTTCGAGCACGTCCACGGCAACGGCGGTTTGCTCACGACCGTGGGGGACCTCCTCCGCTTCACGCGCAATCTGGATACGGGCGAGGTGGGCGGTCCGGAATTCGTCCGTCTCATGCACGAGGAGGGCACGCTCGACTCGGGGTGGAAGACCGGCTATGCGGGTGGGCTGCGCCTGGGCGAACACAGGGGTGTGCGTGAGGTGTCGCACTCCGGTTCGACGGCCGCGTACCGGGGCTTTCTGACACGCTACCCGGATCACGGCGTGGCGGTGTCCCTGATGTGCAACGTGGCCGAGGCGGACTCGCGCGGACTCGCCCGCCAGGTAGCGGAACTCTACCTCGCGGACGCGATGACCGAGGAACCGGGGGGCGGTCCGGCGGGGGTGGATGTCGATCCCGCGGATGTCGCCGCCTTCGCCGGCGGATACCGGGATACGCGAACGGGACAGTATCTGGAGCTGACCGCGGACGGTTCATCTCTGCTCATGAGCGGAGGACCCGGCGGGCCGCCGCTCGCGGCCACGAGCGAAACCGCATTCGCCTCGGCCACCGGCGTATCCATCGCATTCGAGGGTCCAGCGAACGCGGGCGAACGACCCGCCGGCATCCTGAACATGCCCGCGGCGGATGATGTACGGATCGAGCCCGTCGGCGCATTCGAACCAACCGCGACCGATCTGGCCGACTATGTTGGAGCCTACCACAGCGAAGAGGCCGAGGTGACGTATCGGTTCGAAGTCGAGGACGGGCGTCTCGTGTTTCGGGATCGATACGGGGACGGCGCGGCTCTCGAGCCGCTGTATCCCGACGCGTTCGGGCGGGAGTTCGGCACGATCATCTTCCGCCGGGATGCGACGGGACGGGTCACACAGGCGAGTTTGAGCGAGGGACGGGTCTGGGATCTCCGCTTCGAGCGGGTGCAATAGATCGCTGCGAGCCGCCAGGCCCGCCTCCCCCTTTCGGCCGGGACGCGGTCGCCGGATCTCGACGGGGCGGGGGCGCGCACCAACATTGCACTACCGGCCGCGCCGACGGCTTCGGCCGGCGACGACCCGGTGAGTGGCGCCATTCAGTCAGGAGGAAGACGATGAAGACACGAATCTGGACCCTCATCCTTCCCCTCGCCGCGGGACTCGCCTGCGCTGAGGCGAGTCGCGACGATCCGTCCGGGGGGGCCGTCGAAATGGCGGCGCTCGACGCCGTATTCGCGGACTACAGCGCTTCGGACGGCCCCGGGTGCGCCTTCGCGGTCTCGCGGGACGGACAGCAGGTCATGGCGCGCGCATACGGCATGGCGAACCTCGAGTGGGACCTGCCGAACACGCCCGAGACCGTGTTCGAGCCGGGCTCGGTCTCGAAACAGTTCACCGCGGCGGCCACCATCCTGCTCGCGCTGGACGGACGCATCGACCTCGACGACGACATCCGGGAGTACTTCCCCGAGATGCCCGACTACGGCGAGCCCATCACGGTGCGGATGCTCATCCATCACACGAGCGGACTCCGCGACTGGGGTTCGGTCGCCGGCATCCACGGCTGGGCGCGGACGACCCGGATCCACACGCACAAGCACGCGCTCGACATCGCGAGCCGCCAGCGCGCCCTCAACTACGAACCGGGCCGCTACTACTCGTACACGAACACCGGTTACAACCTGCAGGCGATGCTCGTGGAGCGGGTGACCGGACAGACCTTCGACGAGTTCTCGCAGGAGCGGATCTTCGGCCCCCTCGGCATGACGAAGACGCAGTGGCGGGACGATTTCACCGAGATCGTCGAGGAGCGCTCGATCGGATACCGGCGCGGCGACGACGGCGAATGGCACATGCTGATGCCGTTCGAGAACGTCCACGGCAACGGCGGTCTGCTCACGACCGTCGGCGACCTTCTCAGGTTCACCCGCAACCTCGACACGGGCGAAGTCGGCGGGCCCGAGTTCATCCGGCTCATGCATGAGCAGGGGATGCTCGACTCGGGGCGGCAGATCAGTTACGCGGGCGGACTCTTCGTCGGCGATTACAGGGGCGTGCGCGAGGTCCAGCACTCCGGAGGCACCGCGGCGTACCGGGGCTTCCTCACCCGCTTCCCCGACCACGGGCTCGCGGTGTCGGTGATGTGCAACGTGGGCGAGGCCAACCCCGGCGGGCTCGCGCGCGCGGTGGCCGACCTCTACCTCGGGGACGCCATCAGCGAGGAAGCGGCGGAGGATCCCGCGGGTGCGGACGTCGACCCGGCCCGCGTCGCCGCCTTCGCCGGCGGATACCGCGACACCCGCACGGGCCAGTTCATGGAGTTGACGGCGGACGGCGCCTCGCTCCGCATGGGCGGAGGGCCGGGCGGGATGTCGCTCATGGCGATGAGCGAGACCGAGTTCGCCTCACCGGCGGGCGTGTCCATCGTCTTCGACGCCGCGGCCGAAGGCGGGGCGAGGCCCGGGGCCACGATGGACACGCCGGTCGCGGATGACGTGAGGATCGAACCCGTGGAGGGGTTCGAGCCCACCGCGTCGGACCTGGCGGCCTACGTGGGCGCCTACCACAGCGACGAGGCGGAAGTCACGTACTGGGTCGAGGTCGAAGACGACGGTCTCGTATTGAGGGACCGGTACGGGGACGGACCCTCGCTGGTGCCGGTGTATCCCGATGCGTTCAGGCAGGGTGGCAGCACCTTCATCTTCCGGCGCGACGAGACCGGGCGGGTCACGCAGGCGAGCCTGAGCCAGGGACGCGTCTGGGATCTGCGTTTCGAACGGGTGCAGTAGCGCGACACGCTCGTCAGAGTTCGACGAGGATCTTCCCGTCTGCGCGGCCGGACTCGAGGGCCTCGTGCGCGGACGCCGTCTCCGCGAGGGGGAAGGTGGCGGCGATCCGCACGTCGAGTTGTCCGGCCGCGAGCCAGGTCGTGAGATCCCGGACCGCGGCGCGGCGGGCGGCGCCGGGCAGCAGGTATCCCTGCAGGAAATGGATGCGCAGGTCCTTGAAGGCGAGCGGATAGTAGGCGAGCGGCAGTTCCGGGCCGGAGGTTGACGAGTACGACGCGATGGTCCCGTTCTCCCGCAGGACCGCAACGTCCGTCTCGAGGTTCGCGGCGAGGTCCACCTCGATGATGCGGTCCACGCCTTTCCCATCCGTGAGGTCGAGGACCCGGCCGGCGACGTCCTCCCGCCGGTAGTCGATGGCATGTCTCGCGCCGCCGCCCAGCGCGACCTCCGCCTTGGCGGCGCTGCTCACCGTGGCGATGACCTCGGCGCCGCCCAGAGTGGCCAGCTGCACCGCCAGGTGGCCGACGGCCCCGGCGCCTCCCTGCACGAGGATTCGCTTCCCCCCCACCGGTCCATCGCCGTACACGGCGTAGTGCGCCGTACAGCCGGGCACTCCGAGGCCCGCCCCGTCCGCGAAGGAGGCATCGTCCGGCAACGGCACGGCCTGCGCGGCCGGCACCGCCGTGTACTCCGCCGCCGTCCCGAACGGACGGCCGCCGCTCTGGGCGTTCCACAGCCAGACGCGTTCGCCGACGCGGGAACCGTCTACCTCGACTCCGACCGCATCGATCGTCCCCGCCCCGTCGGAGTGCGGGACAACGCGCGGGTGAGGCATCGACAGACCGATCCAGCCGGCCCTCCGCTTGGTGTCCGACGGATTCACGCCCGAGGCCGCCAGCCGCACCCGAACTTCTCCCGCCCCCGGCACGGGCGCTTCCTGCCGCCCGAACCGGAGCACCTCCGGCGCGGGGCCGGTCTTCTCGTACCAGATCGCTTTCACGCGCCTTCTCCCGGTTGGAATCCCGCGCCCGCCGCGGGTGCGCCGCAATGGGGCAGGTGCCGCGTCCGCGTGCAACGCCCCATCCGTCCTCGAACCTTGTACATTCCCGGCTTCGCCGGCGCGGAACCGCCGGGAAGGCGCACGCGCGGGGGATACCCGCCCGGGGGACTCCGGGGTTGCCGGGGAGGCTCGTGAACGGAGAGATGCCGTGAGACTCGAGGGTGCGGCCGCACTCGTGACAGGGGGCGCACGCCGGCTGGGCCGCGCCCTGTCGCTGGGTCTGGCCGAGGCGGGCTGCGACGTCTTCATCCACTACCGGAGTTCGTCCGAGGCGGCCGACCGCACGGCGAACGATGTGCGGGCCCTGGGGCGCCGGGCGGCGACGGCCGCGGCGGACCTCTCGCTTCCGGAGCAGATCGACGACCTGTTCGACGCGTTCGACGCGGCGTTCGCGCGTCTCGACATCCTGGTGAACTCCGCCGCGAGCTTCGAGCGCACCCCCTTCGAAGAGACGACGGTCGCCGAATGGGACGCCGCACAGGCGCTCAACCTGCGCGCGCCCTTCCTCATGACGCAGCGGGCCGCCGTCCGGATGCGCGCCGTACCCGAGCGGCGAGGAAGCCGAGGGGAACCTCTGGCGCCCGGCGTCATAATCAACATGTCGGACATGGCGGCGGTCGCGGCCTGGAAGGGGTTTGCGGCGCACGGGGTCAGCAAGGCGGGACTTCTGCACCTGACGGCGCTGACAGCCCGCGAACTGGGCGCGGAGGTGCGCGCGAACGCGATCGTTCCCGGCCCGATCCTTCCGCCTCCCGGCGAGACGGAGGAGGACGCGGCCTGGCGGGAGAAGGGTCGGAGGATCCCGCTCGGCCGGACGGGCGATCCGGAATACGTGGCGCACGCGGCGCGGTTCCTGGCCGAGAACGACTATGTGACGGGAGCGACGATCTACGTGGACGGCGGCGAACATCTGCTGACGGGAGGACGGGTCTGATGGCGTCCGATACGGTCATCATCCGTGATCTCCTCGTCCGGGGCATCATCGGAGTCAACGACTGGGAACGCGAGAAGAAACAGGACATCGTGATCAACCTCTCCCTCTCCGTGGACGCGCGGGCCGCGGGCGAGTCCGATGACGTCGCGGACGTGCTGAACTACCGGACGCTGACGAAGCGCGTCATCGCGCACGTTGAAAGGGCCGAGCCGTATCTCGTGGAGGCCCTCGCGCACCAGATTGCACGGATCGCGATCGTCGACTTCGGCGCGGCGCGGGCGAAGGTCCGCGTGGAAAAGCCCGGCGCGCTGCGCTACGCGCGTTCGGTGGGGATCGAAGTCGAACGGACGGCGGCGGACTACGCGTGAACGCCTCGCCCCGAACAACCCTCCTCACGCTCGGCTCGAACATCGATCCGGAGCGGCACATCGTTGCGGCCCTCGAGGCGCTCGACGAACTGCTGGGCATCGACGGAGCCTCGCCCATCTACGAAGCGGAACCGGTCGGGAACCCCGGGATGCCCCGCTTCCTGAACGCAGCCGTGCGCATCACGACCCATCTCTCCCCGGGGGAGTTGAAGTTCGAGGTCATCCGGCCGCTGGAGCGGCGCCTCGGACGCGTCCGGACCGCCGACCCCAACGCCCCCCGCACGATCGACATCGACATCGCCGCCGTGCAGGGCCTCGTCCTCGACCAGGAGGAGCTGCAACTCCCGGACCCGGAGATCCCGACGAGGGCGCATCTGGCGGTGCCCCTCGCCGATGTGGCGCCGGGATTCCGGCATCCCGGCCTGGGAATCACCCTGGGTGAGATCGCGGCCCGTTTCCGTGACGAGCCGGGCCTCGCGAAACGCGACGATGTCCGGTGGCCGTGAACCCGGTTCGACCGTACCTTCCCGCCCCATGATTCCGTCCGCAGCGCCCCCGTTCCAGGGGACGCGCCGGGCCCCGGTCCGGGGCATGAACGTCGCCCACATCCTGTTTCTGCTGGGCCTTGTCGCCGCACCCGCGGCGCACGCGCAGGCATCCCCTCCCGCCGGGGGGACGGACGGGATCACCGCCGCGATCATCGATACCGTCATCATCACACGGCGGGACGTGTTCCTCCCCGAGGATGCGGAAAAGAACTTCATCTACCGCCTGGGGAACGGGCTGCACGCAATGACGCATGCCTGGGTGATCCGCCGCGAACTCCTCCTCGGCGCCGGGGCGTCGGCCGACTCGTTGCTGGTCGCCGAGAGCGAGCGCAACCTCCGCCGCCTCGGCCTCTTTCATCGGGTCCGGGTGGACACGGCGCGACTTGAGGATGGCAAACTGGCGTTGGACGTGCGTACGCGCGAAGCGTGGAGCCTGCAGCCCCGGTTCACCGGCCGACTCGCGGCGGACGGTACGATCACCGGCGCCTTCGGTGTGACGGAGACCAATCTCGCGGGCACCGGCAACGCACTGCGCGTGTGGTACGTGCGGGAGACGGATCGCGACGGTATGGATCTGCGCCTCACCTCCAACCGGGTGGGGGCGACCCGGCTGTTTGCCAGCGGAACGTGGCTGAACCTGTCGGACCGCGATGTCGTCTCATGGAGGCTCTCAAGTCCCTTCCGCTCCCTCTCGGATCGCTCCGCGTTCTTCTACGAGGGGCGGAGCTTCCGGGGGCGGATCCCGCAATACCGTCGAGACAACCCGACCGACCTCCAAACGATCGAGTGGCAGCGACGCGCGTTGGTCAACCGCTTCACGGGTCAGATCGCCCCAATCGCCAGCGCACGCGGATTCCTGCGCGTGGGGGCAACCATTGAGGTCCGCCACGAGGAGCACATGCGGCTGGCGAACCCCGACGTGAACGTCGACAGCCTCTACGCGACGGTTCCGGACTCGGTCTACGGTCTGATAGGCGCGCTGGTGGAGTGGCGGCGTGCCCGATTCGAGCGCGTGCAGCGTTTCAACGGCTTCGCCGAAGAGGACCAGGACTTGAGCGACCACGTGTTCTTCTCGCTGAAGCTCGCGCATGAAGCATTCGGGTACGAGTCGACGGGGGTCGGTGCCCGCCTCCGCCTCGCTTCGGGGAGGCGAGCCGGATCGGCGATCCTCAAGGGTTACGTCGATGGGGGCGGGCTGTTCAACTCGGCGGGCCTGGATTCCGGCTATGTGTACGGCAGCGGAACCGCGGCCGTACGCCTGACCGATCGCAACACGACTTTTCTGCGGGCCGGGGGGGGAGCCCAGGCGTCGCCCCGGCCGGGCTCCGAGCACGACATCGGCTTCCGGATACTCCCCCGCCTGTGGGGCCCGCACGCCTTCATAGGTACCCGGACGCTCCAGACCACTCTGGAACACCGCTTCTATCTCGTCGACAATTTCGCCAATCTGACCGGAATCGGCGTGGGTGCCTTTGTCGACTACGGAGGCGCCTGGTATGCGGATCAGGACCCGAGGCTGGGAGGCAATGTCGGCGTGACGCTGTTCGGAGGTTCCACGCTTTCCTCGTTCGCGCAGGTGATGAATGCCAACTTCGGCTATCGCTTCGGCGGAGGGCTCGGCGAGAGCGAGGAATCAAGGTGGAAGTTCAGTTTCGGCGGCGGCTTACGATTCTGACGGAGCTCTCCGGTCCCCGGACGCACGGCGCTAGGGTAGAAGGATGCCGCCGGCGACGAGTAGTTGCTCGCCCCCCTCCAGTTCGTACCTGGCCTCGACGAAGGGCGTGAACCCGACGAGCGGAAAGCGGAATCCGGCGATGACGTTCAGGCCGTACAGCCGCTCCAGCACCCCTTCTTTTCCGTTGGACGGGACCTTTTCCCACGCCACGTTCATGCCGCCGCCGGCGTACGGAACCAGGTTCGTGACCCCATCGAGCGGGATGTCCACGAGGACGTTCAAGTTGAGTTCGCGGTAGTCGTAGTCGCCGCCGGGGTCGCCGAGACCGGAGTCGGGGAAGAAGTAGTCGAAGGAACCGGCGAGCCAGACACCGGGGGCGATCCAGGGCAGCGACAACTGCGCGCGCGGGCCGAGGCCGAAGTCCGCGTCGTCCCCGAAGGTGACCTGGCCTCCGGCCTTGATTTCCTGCCCGGCGAGGGACGGCGCGCCCGCGACGAACGCGAGCAGAACGATGAGCGATCCCGACGTGCTCCGACGCATGTTCCCCTCCCCTGTTTCTTGGACTCCCCGCTTCCCGGACTCGCCATCGGTCCCGCCCCGGCTTCCGACAGGAGTGTGACGCCGCGAAGGTCCCGACGGTTGCACCCGGCCCGTCGATCCCGAACTTTCGTCCACCGACCCCCGTACGAGGAGCCATGGAAAGACTCCGGATCCCCAACCTAGCGACGTACCTGCCGGTCGCGCCTTCCGATCTGCTTCTTGCCGCCCCCGTTGCCGCCCGGGTGCTCTTCGGTCTGAGCCCGGCCGGGCGGGCGCTGCAGGCGGCGGCGCTCGGCGTGTACGCGGGCAGCGCGCTCATCGACTGGGCGGTTCGGGCAGACGCCCGCCGCGTGGATTTCGAGGACGCGTTCGGCTTCGATCCGCTCTCCCCGCCCCCCGCGTCGGAGGAGGAGCGGAGACGGGATGTCGAAGGTCTCGTCGAGCGGCTGAACGCGAACCATGTGCCGATGGAGACGCCGCGGAAGGAACTGGCGAAGCAGGTCGACCTGTGCCTCACCGATTATCTCGCGGAACTCACCGGCCAGCGTCTGGAGACGAGTTCGCAGGTCCGGGAGTTCATGCTCGCGCAGATCGTCTTCCCCTTCGCGCTCGGGGCGGCGGACCCCCTGACGGGGGACGTCGCGATCTTCCGGAGCACCGGCATCTTCGAACCCCATGTGATCGCGCACGAGTTCTGCCACCGCAAGGGATACATGAAGGAAGTCGAGGCGCAGGTCCTCGGCTACTTCGCCCTGGTGCGTTCCGGTGAGCCCGTCCTCGAGCAGTCGGCCCACTGCGAGCGCCTGGACCGCCAGCTCTGGGTGCTGGCGGAGCGGGATGCCGCCGCGTACAACGGCCTCCTCGCCGAGATCGGACTTCGGGAGGAGTTGAAGGATGCCTTCGCCGTGCGCCACCCGGCGGGGGGTCCGGTCAGCGGCGTCGTGGGTCCGATGATGAAGAACGCCTACAACGCCCGCATGAAACTCACGGGTCAGAACGGCCTCTCCGACTACGACGAAGGCTTCACGAACTTCATCCTCGCGACCGAGCGAACCGCCGACTCGTGAACCTCCAGGATCCGGCGCTCACCTTCGCCCTCGCCATCACCGCGGGCGTCGTTGCGCAGTCCGTAGCGCGACATGCGCGCGTACCCGGCATCCTCTTCCTGCTCGCGACCGGCATCCTCCTCGGGCCCGCTTTCGCCAACATCGTGCGGCCCGATACGCTGGGCGAAGGTCTCAACCCCATCGTCGGGCTGGCCGTCGCGGTGATCCTCTTCGAGGGCGCGCTGCAACTCAACCTCGACCGGCTGCGGCGCGAGGCGGTGACGATCCGCCGGCTGATCACGCTCGGCGCGCTCGTCACGATCGCCGGGGCCACCGTCACGGCGATGCTCGCGCTGGGCTGGAGCCTCCGCATCGCGTTGCTGTTCGGGGCGCTCGTCTCGGTCACGGGTCCGACGGTGATCAACCCGCTCACGCGGCGGATTCGCCTGCGAAACAACCTGCGGACGATCCTCGAGGCGGAGGGCGTGCTCATCGATCCGGTCGGCGCGATCCTCGCGGTCGTCGCCTTCGAGTTGGCGCTCGCGTCGACGGCGGGGGACGTGGGGGCCGGCTTCCTCGGCCTCCTCACGCGCCTGGGCCTCGGCTCCGTCATCGGCGTGGCCGGAGGGTTCATCATCGGTGGACTGTTGAGGATGCGGCGCGCGATCCCCTCCGATCTGCGGAACATCTTCACACTCGCGTGCGTCCTCGCGCTCTACCAGGGTTCGCACGCCATCCTGCCCGAAAGCGGCATCATGACCGTCGCGATCGCCGGCCTCGTCGTCGGCAACATGGGGCCCCGGCACGCGCGCGAACTCGTGGAGTTCAAGGAGCAGCTCACCTTCCTGCTCGTGGGGCTCCTCTTCGTCCTCCTGTCGGCGGCGGTGGACCTCGGTGACGTGCGCGCGCTGGGGGTGGGCGGGATCGTGACCGTCATCGTCCTCGTCGCCGTCGTCCGCCCCCTCTGCGTGCTCCTCTGCACCTGGGGCGCCGGCCTGAGCCGCAACGAGCAGGCGTTCCTCGCCTGGCTCGCTCCGCGCGGGATCGTCGCCTTCGCCGTCTCCTCGCTGTTCGCGGCGGAACTCGCGCACAGCGGGATGGAGGTGGAAGGCAACCAGCTGCGGGCGATGGTCTTCCTCGTCATCGCCGTCACCGTCGTCGTCCTCGGCGGGACGGGCGGGCTCATGGCGCGTCTGCTGGGGGTACGGAAACCGTCCAACCACGGGTTCGCGGTCGTCGGGGCGAATCCCATCGGACGCGCGCTCGCCCGAACCCTGCGCGTCGCCCGCCGCGGGGATGCACCCATCGTTCTCATCGACACGAACCCGACGGAGGCGGGGGCGGCGGAGAGCGACGGCTTTCGCGTCGTGCTCGGCAACGCGAACGAGTCGCGCGCGCTCCTGAAGGCGGGGGTCGAATCGCGCCGCGCCCTCGTCGCCCTCACGCCGAACGAAGGCGTGAACCTGCTCATTGCCAAACGGGTCGGGGAAAGCTGCCCGGGCGTGAGCCGCCTCGTGGCCATCGATCCGCTCACGCCGGGAGTCGGACCCGAGCAGGTCGAGGAGGGCGGCGCCTCGGTACTGTTCGGGCTCGGGATCGACTACGAGCGCTGGGCGCACAACTTCCGGCGGGACCGCGTGGAGATCGAACCTCTCGTCTTCGAGGGCCTCGCCGGGCTGCGCATCCCCCAGATCGACGCGCTCGCCGACCGCCGGCTCCCCGCTCTCGCCCTCGTGCATCGCCGCGGCAAGCGCGAACAGCCGGTGTCGAGCGACACGACGCTGAAGACCGGCGACATCGTCTGGTTCGGCTGGCTGCGCGGACAGGCGGAAGTCGTCGAGCCGCGGCTCGCACGGGCCGGATTCCGCCGCCCGGACGTCGAAGGAGCGGACGACGGCGGCGAGACGGCGGAGGAAGACGTCCCCGGAGCCGGTGGCACACCTCCAAGCGACGAGGCAGATTCGGACCGATGAAGATCCACACCGCCCGGCGTACACACGGCTTCACGGAATCCGTGATTCGGATGATGACCCGGCTCTCGAACGAGCACGGCGCCATCAACCTGTCGCAGGGTTTCCCCGACTTCGAGTCGCCCGACACGCTGAAGATCGGCGCCGCGCGCGCGATCTACGACGACGTGAACCAGTACGCGATCACGTGGGGCGCGAAACGGTACCGCGACGCGCTCGCCGCGAGCTATCGCGACTGGTACGGACTCGACGTCGATCCGGAAGCGCACCTCACGATCACCTGCGGAGCGACCGAGGCGATGATGGCGGTGCTGCTGGCGGTGGTGGACCCGGGGGAGGAAGTCATCGTCTTCGAGCCGTTCTACGAGAACTACGGCCCGGACACGACGCTCTGCGACGCGACCCCCGTGTTCGTACCGCTGACCTCGGAGTGGCAGATCGACTTCGACCGCCTTCGGGCGGCGTTCAGCGACCGGACGCGCGCGATCATCGTGAACACCCCGAACAACCCCACGGGCCGCGTGTTCAGCCGCGAGGAACTCGAGAAGATCGCGATGCTCTGCCAGGAGTTCGACGCCTACGCGATCACGGACGAGGTCTACGAGCACATCCTCTACGATGGCGCGCGGCACGTTCCGATGGCGACGCTTCCCGGCATGCGGGATCGGACGATTACGATCAGCGCCGCCTCGAAGACGTTCGCGGTCACGGGCTGGCGGATGGGGACGATCGTCGCGCACCCGGAGTTGTCCGACGCCATACGCAAGGTCCACGACTTCCTCACCGTGGGAGCCGCCGCGCCCCTCCAGGAAGGCGTGGCCACCGGCCTCGAGATGCTTCCGCCGTCCTACTACGAGGGGCTCGCCGACGTGTACGGCGCGAAACGGGACCTCTTCTATCCCGCGCTCGTGGAGGCCGGGTTCGACTGCCGCAAGCCGGAGGGAGCGTACTACGTGCTCGCGGACTTCTCCGACCTCTCGGATCTGCCGGATGACGAGTTCGCGTTCTGGCTTACGCGCACAATCGGCGTGGCTCCCGTCCCCGGATCCAGCTTCTTCCACAACCCGGAGGATGGGCGCAGGCTCGTGCGGTTCGCGTTCTGCAAGACGGAGGCGCTGCTGGAGCAGGCCGCCGAGCGGCTCGTGACGATCAGAGCCCGGGTTTGAAGCTCCCTTCGGTCGAGCGGCTCGCCGCGGCGGCGGGGGCGACGGCTCGGCGGTTCCCCGTTGTCCTGGCCTGTGCGGTCGTCGCCGCCATCGCCGCGATGCGGGCGATCAACGCGGAAACGGCGCTCGAGTTGCGTCTCCTGGCCTCGGCCAGTCTCGGCCTGCCGCTGCTTACCGGGCTCACCCTGTTCGCGGAGCGCTGGAAGCTCCCCCTGCCGCGGCACTGGGCGCTGCGCGCACTCGGCGTGGCCGTGCTCGCCCTCTACTACTGGCAGTGGCCGAACTGGGGCGAGAACATCGCCGGCCTCCGCCACTTTCACCTGACCGCGACCCTGCACCTGCTCGTCGCCTTCATCGCCTATCTCGGCGTCCGCGAGCCGAACGGTTTCTGGCACTTCAACCGTACGCTCTTCTTCCGCTTCGGCCTCGGGGCGATCTACACGGGCGTCCTCTTCGGCGGACTCTCCATCGCCATGTTCGGCATCGAGAATCTCTTCAACATCGACATCGCCGATGAGAACTACGGCCGACTCTTCTTCTTCCTCGGCTTCGTCTTTCAGACGTGGTTCGTGCTCGCGGGCGTGCCGGGCGATTTCGAGCAACTCGAACACCGCGACGACTACCCCGCGGGTCTGCGCGTCTTCGCCCAATACGTGCTCCTCCCGCTCGTCGCCGTCTATCTGATCATCCTCACCGCCTACCTCGGGCGCGTCGTCATCACGACGACGTGGCCCAGCGGGTGGATCGGGCTTCTCGTCTCCGCCCTCGCCGCCTTCGGCATCCTGTCGCTCCTCCTCGTGCATCCGCGGCGTGGACAGGAGGGCCACGCGTGGATCGACACGTACGCCCGCATCTTCTGGATCCTCATCATCCCGTCGATCGTCATGCTCCTGCTCGCCATCGGGCAGCGCATCGAGCAGTACGGGATCACGGAGCGCCGGTATCTCCTGCTGCTGCTCGGGATCTGGCTGGCGGGCGCCGCCCTCTTCTACACGGTGACGCGGTCGCGCGAGATCAAGGGGATTCCGCTGACGCTGGCGATCATCGGCGCGGTCACCTTCGTCGGCCCCTGGTCCGCGTACGCCGTCGCCGAACGGAGCCAGACGGGGCGGCTCGAGGATCTGCTCTCGACGAACGGAGTCCTTGCGGAGGGCAGGATCTCGCCGGCCGCCATCGAGGTCCCGCCGGAGGACTGGCAGCAGATCAACGATGTCCTGCTCTACCTGATTTCGTGGCACGGGACGTCCGCCATCGACGAGTGGTTCGAGGGCGGCGTGGCGGCGGTCGATACGATCGGAGACGGAATGGCGGCCTCGATGCGGGTGGCGGAGGCCGGGCGCCGGGTAACGCTCATCGCGGACCATTTCGAACTCGTGCCGTCCGAGGGACTGCTCGCGGATCCCTACGGGTTCGTCGACATCTCGCCCCCGGGGGGCCGGAACGCGGCGGTCGCCGTGGCCGGCTTCGACCGGGCCGTCTTCGAGCGCAACCTCCTGGGAGGACGCTACCCGTTCGAGGGCGACTCCCTCACCTTCGAGGCCACTCCGGACAGCCTCGGCACGACGATCCGGCTCGGCGGGGACGAACTGGCCACGGTCTCGTTCGCCGAACTCATCGCGCGCGCCGGGCGCTTCGGGACCACGACGGCGCCGGGAAGGGTGCAACTTCCGCCGGACTCGCTGCGGCTCGATATCTCAGGGGCGGACGTGACGGCTCGCATCCAGGTCACGCTGCTCCGGCTCCATGACAGCGATGGGGAACGGCGGCCGACCCGCGTCACCGGCACGCTGCTCCTCGCGCCCCGCGAGCCCCCCCCACCGTAGCAGGGCATTCACGTCCGTGGACAACCTTTCGGATCGGGATTCGGTCGTAGTGGTTGGAACCTGACCGCGCACCCGCGCGTATGTCAGTGAGACAACCACAGCGAGCTTGCGGACACTCGACCTTCCTCCTGGAGCCGACGTGACGTTCATTCGAAGAGTCGCCGCCGCCTTTACCCTCTGGGCCCTCGCGATCTGCGTCTGGGCCGCCCTTTCCCACCTCACGAACCTGCCCGGACCGGCAAAGGCGAGTACGGCGACCCTGGAGGGGATGGCGAGCCTCGTCGAACGGGCGGACCCGCCGGGCTCGCTCCGCGCGCCCCGGTTTGCCGCGGAGCAGTTGCGACGAACGGCACACACGGCCGGACGGATCAACGGAGGCATCGAACGCGGCATCGGGGCCTGGCTGGACGGCCTCGGACACGACGAGGCTCACGGTCGGCAGCTGCGCTTCGGGTCCGCGGTACTGGTCGGCGAACGGGATGCCAAGGCCGTCATCGGCAACATCACGATCCGGATGGATGCGAGGTCCGATGCGGGCCGCGCGCGGATCGAGGAACTCCGTGCGCTGCGCCTGACCGCGGGGAACCCGTTACGGACGCGCGACGCGGGAATCTGGATCGACCGAACCGAGAAGGCCCCGGCCGGATCGTCCGAAGCGGATCTCAAGCTGCACGCCGCGAGACACGGGGAGACGTTCTCCCTCAAGGCCGCGGAGGCGGGATCCGCGCTGGATGAGGCGTCGATCCAACTCGATGTCGATGCCAACCTCGACCGGGACAAGCTCAGGAAGCGGCTCGAGAAACTCCTGGACCTGCTGGAGGATCTGCAGAAGTTCGAGGGCGGCCGATAGCTCGCGGATTGCCGGGACACAACGCCGGCACCCCGTGACGCGCCAGGGTGGGCGGGCCGGCGCGGCCGGGCTGCTGGTCGCGGTCTCGCTTTCCTGTGCCGCGCCCGCCGTGTCCGCGCAGGAGGGACACGCGGGCCACGCCGGGGCGGCCGAAGGAGGCCGGCCGACCACGTCGACGGCGAGCATCCGGATCGTCGATCATCCGGAACGCAAGGAACTCGCGGTCATTCTAGGTCCGATCGACCTCCCCGCCCGTTCATCCCACCACATGGCCCAGTTGCCGGTGCAGGAAGGCACCGTCCCCTTCGACCTGACGATCCGGGGCTATCGCACGCACATCATCGACGGCGACGGCGAACCGGTCCCGCGCGTCGTCCTGCATCACATGAACCTGCTCGATCCGGGGCGGCGGGAGCTGTTCCTGCCGATCATGCTGCGGGTTCTGGCGGCGAGCCATGAGACGCGGCCCGTGAGCTTTCCCGGCTGGCTGTTCGGCATTCCGATGAAGGGCGGTTCGAGATTCCTCGCGCTCACCATGCTGCACAATCCGACGGAAGCGGACTACGAGGGCGTCACCGTCCACCTGACGCTCGAGTACGAGCGCATCGCCCCCCTCCCCGTCTACCCGGTGGCGCCGTTTCATCTCGACGCGATGTACCCCGAGGTCTCGGCAACGAAGGCGTGGGACCTTCCGCCCGGCCATTCGGTCAAGACATGGGATGCGAGTCCGGCGATCCGCGGGCTCATCATCGGTCTCGGCGGTCATCTCCACGCGCACGCGTCGCGGCTCCGTCTCGAGAACCTGTCGACGGGCGACGTGCTGTACGACATCCGGCCGAGGCTCGATGAGGAGGGGCACGTCGTGGACATCCCGGCGCTCACGCACAGGGGTCGGGGCGTGGGCGCGCTCGTCGTCCCGGAACACCGATACAGGATCACCGTGGAGTACCGAAACCCGTTCGATACGGTGATCGAGGACGGCGGCATGGGTTCGATCGCCGGCGCTTTCATCCCGCTCGAGGACTGGCCCGCCGCGAATCCCCGGGAGGCGCTATTCGCCGCCGACTACGACTGGGTCGTCCGCAGTCAGATCCGGCACGGGGCCGTCAGTTCTCCCGACTGTACTCCGTGCGACCGCCGATGATCGTGTAGTCCACGACGGTCTCCAGGATCTCGTCCGCGGGAATCGTGAGGATGTCCCGGGACAGGACCGTAATGTCCGCCAGCTTCCCGACTTCTAGCGTCCCCTTGAGATCTTCCTCGAACGCGGCGTACGCGTTGGCCCACGTATAGGAACGGAGCGCCTCCTCCCGCGTCATCGCCTGCCCCTCGAAGAAGGTCTCTCCACCCTCGATCACGCGCGTGACCGTGCAGTGGAAGCTCGCCAGAGGGTCCGCGTCTTCCACCGGGACATCCGTACCGTTCGTCACGACCACTCCGGCCCGCATGAAGTCCCGCCACACGTACGCCCCCGAGCGCGCCCGACCCGGGCCGAGCCGAAGGATCACCCACGGACCGTCCGAGCAGGCGTGGACGCCCTGCATGGAGGCGATGACTCCGAGGTCGGCAAAGCGCGGGATGTCCGCCGGATTGACGTGCTGCGCGTGCTCGATCCTCCAGCGCAGGTCGCTCATGTCCGCGTGGTCCGTGAAGGTCCGCTCGTACAGGTCCAGCACCTCGCGGTTCGCCCGGTCGCCGATCGCGTGCGTATTCACCTGATAGCCCCGCTCGATCGCCAGCCGTGCGAGGCGCTCGATCTCCTCCGGCGGCGTCGTCGGCAGCCCGATGGACGAGGGCATGTCCTCGTAGGGCTGGAGCAGCCAGGCGCCGTGCGACCCGAGCGCCCCATCCGCGACCTGCTTGATCGACCGAACGGTGAGCCGGTCGCCCCCATGTCCGACCATGTAGTACTCGTCCAGCCGCCCCTCGAGCGTCTCCAACCCGCCCTGCAGCATGACGTAGAGCCGCACGGGCAGCGCGCCCTCGTCCGCGAGCGTCCGGAGCAGGTCTACCGTCTCGAAGCCGGAACCCGCGTCCTGGAAGCTCGTGACTCCCTTCCGGAGCAACTCCTCATTCGCGAGCCGTACCTGTTCGCGAGCCCGCTCCTCACGCTCGGCCTCGGAACGGCTGGCCTCTTCCTCGGCAAACGCCGCCCGCGCCAGGCGCTGCGCGGTCTCCCTCAGGACGCCCGTCGGTCGCCCCGTCGCGTCATGCACGATTTCGCCGCCGGGAGGGTCGGGGGTGTCCGCGTCGATCCCGGCCAACTCGAGCGCTCTCGCGTTCACGAAGGAGGCGTGTCCGCTGGCGTGCGTCAGAATGACGGGATTGGCGGGGCTCACCTCGCTGAGGCCGTCGTGGACCGGCTGCCCTTCGACCATCGGATCGGGCGGCTCGCTCCACTTCTCCTGATGCCATCCCCTGCCGCTGATCCAGGCGCCCGGTGCCGCGCTCGAGGCCGCCTCGCCCACGAGGCTGACGATGTCATCCCAGGTGTCGGCGGTCGTCAGGTCGAGGATCATGCGCGCGTTCCCCAGACCCATGAAATGACCGTGACCCTCGATGAACCCCGGGATCGCAAGCCGGCCCCCGAGGTCGATGACTTCGGTGCCCTCCCCGATCCATCCCGAGACGTCGTCGTGCGCCCCGAGCGCCACGATCCGCCCGTCCCTCGACGCGAGGGCGCTGACCACCTCCCCGCCATCACCCGCCAGGGTCGCGATCTTCCCGTTGGTGAGGACGAGTTCAGCGACGTCCAGCGGCAGACCCGCGCCCGCCGCGCCACCCGCTTCCGCCGAATCCCCGACGTCGGTCGCGCACGCCGCAAGGGCGAGAAGAAGCAACGATCGGACGAAAACCGACGAACCTTCGCGATGTCTAACCATGGTGCCCCTGACCTCGATACGAGCCGTTCGGCTGATCATAGCGGCCCGCCGTTGACGGCGCATAGGCGTCGCAGGCCGTCCGTCCGCTCAGCTACCCCGCCGGAGCCCGTGCGGGTACGTTTCGCGGGAGTCCGCGGGGCTTCCGGGCGCTCCCCGGATCGTCCGTACACGAGGCGGGAGGGGACCGACGCAATGGGGAGAAAGCGCAATGTCGGAAGGTGGGGAGCCGGCCTCGCGCTGGGTCTCGCCTGCGCCCTCCCGGCCGACGCCGAGGCCCAGATCGGCATCCTCGCGGGCTACAACCGCGACACGCTCGCGGAGTTCCTGCCGGAGAACGGGTTCGATCTCACGGAACTCACCGATGGGTATCACGTCGGCGTGTTCCTGAACTTCAACCTCGCGACCTTCTCCATCCGGCCGGCCGTCGTTTACCACCGCATGCCGGAAATCGTCGCGATGGCCGGCGACGAACGGGTCCAGTTCGACATCGACCTGGTGGAGATCCCGCTCGACTTCCGCATTCGACTCCCCCTGCCGGCCGTCCAGCCCCATGTGCTGGGCGGGCCCGTCCTGACCTTCCCCTCCAGCACGTTTTCGGGCGTGGACGACCTCCTCACGGCACGCCCGGTGCGCGCGGAGTTCGGAGTCGGCGTCGAACTCGATCTCGGGTTCCGGCTCTGGCCCGAAGTGCGCTACGGATTCGGGACCGGTTCGCTGATGGGCTCCGGTGTCGCCGTCGGATCCAGCGTACTCCGGGGCGATGGGGAGCCGCGACACGACACACTCACCCTCCGGCTCGGCATCAGCTTCTAGCCGCCCCGTCGCGGACCGCTGACGGACCGCGGGCTGGCGGGACTTGACGCTTCGGCGACCCGCCCACCATTATGGCCCCGAACGAATACCGAATAAACGCCGAAATCGAATGGACCGGTAGGCGATGCGCGGAGTTTCCGAGAAACGGCGCTCGATTCGGGGGCGCGGAAGCGCGCACAACCCGGCGAACCGCTTCCTCCCCCTCGCGGTCGAGCGGGAGGCCTGGACGCTCGCGTCCGATCCGGATCCGCGGACGGAGATTCTGGAGGATCGATCCCGCTCGATCATCTCCTACAACGACAGTCCGGACCTCGGTTTCGACGCCAGTCTGAACCCGTACCGCGGGTGCGAGACCGGGTGTTCTTACTGCTACGCGCGACCCACCCACGAATACTTCGGGCTCTCCGCGGGACTCGACTTCGAGAGCCGGATCCTGGCGAAGCCGGAGGCCCCCGCCCTGCTCCGACGCGAACTGGCCTCGCCGCGATGGGAGCCGCAGGTGCTCGTGCTCAGCGGGGTGACGGACCCGTACCAGCCCGTGGAGCGCCGCCTCGGGATCACGCGCCGGTGCCTCGAGGTGCTGGCCGAAGCCCGGAACCCGGTCGGGATCGTGACCAAGCACCACCGGGTGACACGGGACGTCGACCTCCTGCGCGAACTCGCGCGCTACGACGCCGTGCACGTCCAACTCTCCATCACGACGCTGGACCGCTCGCTGCAGCGAAGGATGGAGCCGCGGGCGTCGACCCCCGAGCGGCGGCTCGACGCGATCGCGCGGCTGGCGGATGCGGGCATCCCGGTGGGGGTGAACGTCGCGCCCGTGATTCCCGGACTCACGGACCATGAGATCCCGGCCATCGTGGAAGCGGCGGCGAAGGCCGGCGCCGGGAGGGCGATCTACATCATGCTCCGCCTTCCGTACGGAGTCGCCGCCCTCTTCGAGGACTGGCTGCAACGGAACTGTCCGGGCCGGGCGGAGAAGGTGCTCAACCGAATGCGGGAGCTGAGAGGCGGGAGCCTCTATGCGTCGAACTTCGGGGAGCGGATGCGTGGGCGCGGCCCGTTCGCCGAACAGGTCGCGCGGCTCTTCTCACTGGCGCGTGCGAAGCACGGCATCGAGCCGCGCGACTACGACCTCACGGCGGAACACTTCCGGCCGCCGCGGGCCGGCCCCCAACTGGGCCTGTTCGACTAGCAGCCCGGATCGGCGCTAGCGGTCGAGGTCTCCGGCGCGCGGCCGCCACCTGAATGCACCCTCGCGCTCCTCCAACTCGACGGTGAGCGTCTGCTCCGCGCCGTCGCGGACGATGCGGACCGACACCTCTCCCGGCTCGAGATCGGAGAGAGCCCGTCGCAGATCATTGGGGTCGTCGATCTCTTCGTCGCCGAGTCCGACGATGACGTCGCCCGCCCGCAGGCCGCCCTCCGCGGCCGGCGTGTCCTCGTGGACCGAGGTGACGAGAACGCCCCCTTCCACACCGAAGTACTCCGCGAGCTGATCGCCCAGGCTCTGCGTATTCGCGCCGAGTCGCGGGCGCCCCGACAGGCTGTAGAAGATGCGATCCACCGCCCCCTCGGCGGCTCGTTCCCGGACGTCCCGGAGCCGCTCTTCCACTTCGAGCGCCATGTCCCGCGCGCGCGCAGACGAGGGCCGGACTCGCGTCAGTTCGACCTGCGGGGAGACCCAGGTCAAGCCACGGGCCCCCGAGAAGAAGTCCGTCCGCTCGGCGAGCTCGACGGACACCTCGCGTTCCGCTCCGTCACGGAGCACCGTCAGATCGACGACGCGACCGGGCGGCGTCTCGCTCACCAACCGCCGAAGCCCCGCGACGCTCTCGACGCGCTCGCCGTTCCAGGCAACGACCACGTCGCCCTCCTCGATGCCGGCCTCGGCCGCCGGTTCGCCGTCGACGACGCCGTCGATGTAGACGCCGTACGCGCGAGGCATCCCGAGCTCCGAGGCGCGCTCCCCGTCGACATCCTGGATCTCCACGCCGAGGTATGCGCCGCCCCCGGAAAAGGCCACCCGGACCCGTTCGCGCCGCTCGTCCTCATCCTCCTCCTGGGCCGCGGCCGGCGCAAAACCGGCGTACAACCCGGCGACCAGCGCCACAGCAAGCCCAATGGCGAGTGACTCCCTCCAGTTCCTCATGTATCCTCCCTCGGGATCATTCCCCCAAGTCGTGAACTCCCGTCTTCGTTTCCTGAGGGTCGGACACCCCGCGGAGGCCGGTCGGTTGCCTGCAGCCCGTGGCAAAAGCCCTGCTGCGTTCGAGGGCTGCTCAGCGGTCCGGGGCGAAGAAGAGGGGGATGCCTCCCTCGGTCGGCGCGATGACCATGTTGTTGCTCCCCTCGCCGATCCGCCCGAGCATCTCCAGGTAGCGCCAGTACAGGTAGCGCTGGCCCGAGATGCCGGCGAGGCTCTCCGCGATGATGTCCTGCGCATCCCGGATCCCCTCGGCTTCGGCGCGCTGCTGGTTCGCCTGCTCTACCACGACCTGGGTCTGGTACTGCTCGGACTGCACCTGCTGCTCGCGCGACAGCTTGGCCTCGATCGCCTCGCGGATCGTCTCCGGCGGCACGACCTCGCGCACGAAGAAGTCGGTGATCTCGAGGCCGCGCGGATTGAGGCGGCTGGTCATCAGCGCTTCGATGCGGCCGGAGATGCCCGTGCGGTTGGTGGACAGGATGTCCGAGGCCTCGATCTCCGCGATCGCGTCGCGGATGGCCGAGCGGTACGTGTTGTAGACGAACGAGGCGACCGCGTTCTCGTTCCCCACCGTGAGATAGAGATGGACCGCGCTGTCCGCGTTGATGCGGTAGCGGTAGGCCGCGTCGACCGCGATCTGGAGCTGGTCCGAAGTGAGGGCGTCCAGGCGCTCCGCCTGTCCGCCCGACGGGTACTGGACCTCGCGCAGCGGATAGTTCGTCCACGAGCGCAGGACGTTGTGGTACAGCCCCTGCGTGTAGGGGCGGGGCGCCACGGCGCCGGTCACCGGGTTCCGCTTGACCGCCACCTCGTATTCGTCGACGCGGTTGAAGCCGAACACGAACAGGATGAGTACGAAGAGAACCCCGGCGACGGCGGCCACCGTGCCGATGCGAAGCGATTTCACTGACTGAGCCATTCTCGTCCTCCGAAAAACCGAGACATTGTCCGCGGGCGGCGAGGCCGCGCGGACGGTATCGTACATGGATAATTGCAAGATAAGCGCGCGGTCGCGCCTGTCCCACCTCTCGGGCGGGATCCGTGGTCGCAGCTACACTCATGGCGGGAGGATCATTCGTGATTCGACAGATGTTGCGCGCGGCTCTGATGGCGCCGGTCGTGGCATGGGCCTGCACGGCCCCCTCCCCCGAATACGACGTCCTCATCCGCGGGGGGACGGTCTACGACGGCTCCGGAGACGCGCCGCGCGCGGCGGACGTGGTGATCGCCGGCGACACGATCGCGGGCATCGGCGACTTCGCCCCGGCCTCCGCCCGGACGACGATCGACGCCGCCGGGCTCGCCGTGTCCCCCGGTTTCATCAACATGCTCTCGTGGGGGACGGAATCGCTCATCGTCGACGGTCGTTCGCTGAGCGACATCCGCCAGGGCGTCACCCTCGAGGTGTTCGGCGAGGGCAACTCCATGGGACCGCTGAATCCGGAGATGAAGGCGGACATGCTCGCCCGCCAGGGCGACGTGCGCTTCGAGATTCCGTGGACTTCGCTCGGCGAGTACCTGGACCACCTCGTGGAACGCGGCGTCGCGACCAACGTGGCCTCGTACGTCGGGGCCACGACCGTGCGCGTGCACGAGATCGGCCACGAGGACCGACCGCCGACGCCCGAGGAACTCGGGCGGATGCAGGATCTCGTGCGGGAGGCAATGCGCGAGGGCGCCGTCGGCGTCGGATCGTCGCTCATCTACGCGCCCGCCTTCTACGCCGATACCGATGAACTCATCGCCCTCGCGAGCGCGGCCGGAGAGTTCGGCGGCGGCTACATCTCCCACCTGCGGAGCGAGGGGAACCGGCTCATCGAGTCCGTGGACGAGCTGATCTCGATCGCCCGGGAAGCCGGCGTGCGGGCGGAGATCTACCATCTGAAGGCCGCCGGGAGCGAGAACTGGGCGAAGCTGGACGATGTCATCGAGCGCGTGGAGCGGGCGCAGGAGGAGGGACTCGAGGTCACGGCCGACATGTACACCTACACGGCCGGCTCGACCGGGCTCGATGCGGCGATGCCGCCGTGGATCCATGAGGGCGGGCACGCCGCGATGATCGAGCGGCTCCGCGACCCCGAAACGCGCGCGCGGATCGCCGCGGAGATGCGGACGCCCACGGACGAGTGGGAGAACCTGCTGCTCGCCGCCGGCTCCCCCGACCGCGCGCTCCTCGTGGGCTTCCGGCAGGATTCCCTCAAGTACCTGACGGGCCGGACGCTCGCCGACGTGGCGGAGTCCCGCGGCACGGACATCGAGGAGACCGCGATGGATCTCGTCGTTCAGGACGACAGCCGCGTGGGGACGGTCTATTTCATGATGTCCGAGGACAACGTGCGGCGGCAGATCGCGATTCCGTGGGTGAGCTTCGGGTCCGACGCGGGATCGCTCGCCCCGGAGGAACCCTTCGTGCGCTCGAGCACGCACCCGCGCGCGTACGGCAACTTCGCGCGGCTCCTCGGCCGGTACGTGCGCGACGAAGGCATCATCCCGCTGGAAGAGGCGATCCGGAAACTCACGTCGCTGCCGGCCGCCAACCTCAGGCTGGAGGGGCGCGGCCGGCTGGCGCCCGGTTATTTTGCCGACGTCGTGATCTTCGACCCCGCCACGATCGCGGATCACGCGACGTTCGAGGCGCCGCACCGGCTTGCGACGGGCGTGCGCGATGTGTTCGTGAACGGCGTGCAGGTCCTGGCTGAGGAGGAGCCGACGGGCGCCACGCCCGGGCGCGTGGTCCGGGGCCCGGGATGGGAGGGCGCCTCCCGCTAGTGTAGTGTCGCAGCAATCCGCGAGTCACCGAGAGTGCCGGGGCGCCAGCTCCCGCAAGGCGATTCGCGACCTTCCCGCGCGGTGTTGACTGAGTATAGCAGTGTTTATATAGTAGGTATATCGTTGCTTATATAGCGTAACCCGGAAAGCCCATGAGCCTCGACCACATCCTTCTCGGCCTGCTGCGGGAGCCCGCGAGCGGGTACGACCTGAAGGACGCCTTCAGCGAGACCGTCGCCCACTTCTGGTCGGCCGAACTCAGCCAGATCTACCCCACCCTCAAGCGTCTCGAGGAGCGGGGCCTTCTCCGAAGCCGACTCGAACCCTCCCCGAGGGGACCGAACCGCCGCGTCTACACGCTGACCGCGGACGGGCGGGAGGAACTGCGCCGCTGGGTGCGCAGCGGACCCGTGGTCGGCACGGAACGGTTCGCCTACCTCGCACAGCTCTACTTCATGAGCGCGACCGACGACCTGCGGGAGACGCGCGCCTTCATGGCGGAGTTGCGCGACCATCTGGCGGGCCGGCTCGCGGAACTGCGCGCGATCGAACGGAAGATCTTCGCCGCGCACGGCGATCAGCCGGATCGATACAGCGACGACGGGTTCCACCGCTTCGCGACGCTGCGCATGGGCATCGATTCCATCGGCGCGAAGGTGACCTGGTGCGACCTCACGCTGGCGGCCATCGACCGGCGGCTCGCTTGCCCGCCGGAACCGGCGCCATGATCCCGCTGCTCGACGCCCTGCTCCGGATACACGTGGCGGCCGGCTTCCTGGGTCTCGCTGCGTTCTGGGTCCCGGTGTTCGCCCGCAAGGGCGGCCGGGCGCACGTGCGGGCGGGGCTCGTCTACGCCTGGTGCGCCTACGTGGTGGCGGTGACGGCGGTCATCGTGGCGGCGGGGCGCATCGCGACCCACTGGACCCAGGGCGTCGGCGTGGCGGAACGGCCCGACCTCTACGCCTTCCCCCTGTTCCTCGGCTACCTCGGGGTCGTGACCTTCGCCCTGGTGCGCCAGGCGATGCGGGCCGTGGCCACGCGACGCGCGCCGGAGACGCTGCGGACCCCGTTCCACGAGACGCTCGCCTGGGCGTCGATCGCCGGCAGCGTCGCGGTCATCGCCTTCGCGCTCGGGGCGTGGTCCGGCCTTTCGCCGGTGCTGCTGGGGCTGAGCCCGGTCGGCCTCTTCACGGGGCGGAACATGCTGCGGCTCATGAAAAACCCCGGGGCGGAGCACATGGGCTGGTTCTACAGCCACATGGGATCGATGCTCGGCGGCGGGATCGCCTTCCACACCGCGTTCTTCGTCTTCGGGGCGCAGCGCCTCTTCGCCTACGAGATCGCGGGACCGCTCGGCATCGTGCCCTGGATTCTGCCGGCGGCCATCGGCATTCCTGCCATCACTGTCTGGACTCGGTACTACCGGCGGAAGTTCAGGCCCGCCGCCCGCCGCGCGGGCTAGTTTCCGCGGGCGCCGCCGTCGAAGGCGCGGCTGTCGGAGGCGCCCCAGCGGAGTCCCGTGTCCCAGTCGATGTAGATGCCCATCGCCTGACCCTGTCCGCTCCGGGTCCGCATCACGTGACCCATGCCTTCGTAGAGACGCTTCGTGTCGGGCGAGAAGCCCCACTCCTCGAACGAGGTCACGTCGGGCAGCCACTGGTGGTGGATGCGCGGCGACTCGATGGCCCGGCCGAACTGCGACCCGGTCATCCCGTGGTCGACGACGTTGAGCACGACCTGCAGCGTGGTGTTGATGATCGTCCGCCCCCCTGGACTTCCGATCGCGAGCACCGGACGGCCGTCACGCGCGACGATCGTCGGCGTCATGCTCGACAGCGGCTGCTTCTCGGGCGCCACGAGATTGGGCGGCGTCCCGATCATGCCGCGTGAATTCGTGCGGCCCGGGACGGCGTTGAAGTCGCCCAGTTCGTTGTTCAACAGGAAACCCGCCCCGGGGACGACGATGCTGGACCCGTAGCCGAACTCGAGCGTGTAGGTGACCGCGACCGCGTTCCCGTCGGAATCCACCACCGAGTAGTGGGTCGTCTCCTCGCTCTCCTGGAGGAAGGCCCCGTTGAAGGCCGCCGAATCGCTTCGGGAAGCGCTCTCCATATCGATGCTCGCCCGCAGGAGACCCGCGTATTCCTTGGACGTCAGACGGTCGATCGGCATCTCCGGATTGAACTTCGGGTCGCCGAGATGGAGCGCCCGGTCCGCGTACGAGCGCCGCATCGACTCGGTGAGCAGGTGCAGGTAGAGCGCCGAGTTGTGTCCGATCTCCGCCAGGTCGTACCCCTCGAGGATGTTCAGCATCTCCACGAGCCCCGTGCCGCCCGAACTCGGCGGCGGCATCGAATAGACGTCGTAGCCCCGGTACGTCCCGTGGATCGGGGTCAATTCGTCCGCCTCGTAGCGGGCCAGGTCCTCCTCCGTGATCAGGCCCCCGTGCTCGGCCATGAAATCGGCGAGCAGCTTCGCCGTCGTGCCGCGGTAGAAGCCGTCGTGGCCGTCGCTCTGGATGCGGCGCAGCGTCGCGGCGAGGTCCGGCTGCCGGAAGGTCTCCCCCGGCTCGTACATGCGGACGCCGTCCTTGAGGAAGGCCGCGCGGGTCGCGTCATAGAGCGGCCCCGCGCGGCCGGGCAGGGAGCGGAGCCAGTTCTGCATCGCCCACGTGGAAGGCATGCCGTCCTCGGCCAGCCGGATCGCGGGCTCGACGAGATCCGCCCACGGCAGGCGGCCCAGCCGTTGGTGCGCCTTCCACATGCCGGCCACGGTGCCGGGCACGCCGATGGCGAGCAGGCCGATGTGGTTCGAGTTGTCCCGGACTTCGCCGTCTTCGCCCAGGTACATGCGCTCCGTCGCCGCGAGCGCCGCCTTCTCGCGGAAGTTGAACGTCGTCACTTCGCCGTCCGCCCCGTGATACACGAGGAAGCCGCCGCCGCCCACGTTGCCGGCCGAAGGCAGCGTTACGGCCAGCGCGAAGGCGGTGGCCACGGCGGCGTCGACCGCGTTGCCGCCCCGATTCAGGATCTCGTGGCCCGCTTCCGAGGCGAGGTAGTGGCTGCTCACGACCATGCCGCCGCGCGAGGGCGCCGCCATGCGGCCCGACTGGGCGGCGAGCGGCGCGAGGACGACCATGGCGATGGACGCGCTCAGGGCGAGGGTCCGGACGGCGAACGCGAACTTCCTGGGCATCAAGCGCCTCCTCTGCGGGTTTCGCGGGCAATGTCGCGCAATCGCGCGCAATGTCGGGTGACTGCCCGCGGTCGTAAAGAGCGACCGGCAAGGAGCACGGTCAATTCGAGGGCGGCACGATCGCGATCGCGCGCAGGGGGGCGCCCGATCCGCCCGAGATCTTCATTGGAAGCGCGATGACGGTGGCGCCGCGCGGCGGGAGGCGATCGAGGTTCGTGAGATTCTCGAGACCCGGCGCATTCGCCGCGGCGACGATCTGGTGCACGATGAAGTCGGTCGAGGCCCCGTAGTCGATGGACGCCACATCGGCTCCGAGGGCGGCGGCCCCGCGCTCTTCGACGAGGAGGCGCGCGGCGTCCTCGCCGTAACTCGGGAAGTGGAGTTGCGAGGCATCTCCGGGCGTGTCGTCGCCGAGGTACGAGAGGGCGTCGGGCCAGCGCGCGCTCCATCCGGTTCGAAGGAGAACGAGGCTCCCGGGCTCGATCCGGCCGTGCTCCGCCTCGTGTGCCTCGACATCGGCCACGGTCAGTCGATAGTCGGCATCCTCGGCCGCCTGAGCCGTGATATCGATCACGACCGCCGGACCGATGACCTTCTCGAGCGGGATCGATGCGACATCCGGCCCTCCCTCGAGGAAATGGATGGGGGCATCGATGTGGGTGCCGCCGTGCTCGGCTGTCGCGAGGGAGTACGCAGAGTAGAAGTAGCCGGCCTCGGTCTCGCCGAAGGCCAGTTCCTGCAGCGCGAACCCTGTCGTGTCCGTCGGCCAGTAGACCGTCTCGTCGCCGAAGGCGTGGCTGAGATCGACGAGGCTGTAGCCTTCCAGATCGAGCGGTCCCGGAGCTTCGCCGCCCACGTGTGCCGAGGCGGCCGACGTGTCGCCGGGTGTCTCCACCCACACCGAACAGGCCGCCGCCACGCACCCGATGAGGGCCGCTGCCGCCGCGCGCGAAAGCTCCGAGATCGCCATGTTTCTCCTCCCTTCCCTCCTGTGCCGTACGGGACGTCGCCCGAAACCTGAAAGTGGCGACTCGCGGTTGGCGAAGCGAGATTCGCCCATGCGCAGGATCACTCGGGGCCTCCTCATCGTCTTCCTTGCTTCCCTCGGCTATGGGGCCCTGCCGATCTTCGCCAAGCTCGCGCTCGCCGCGGGAGTCGAAGTGCTGCCGCTGCTCGCCTGGCGCTTCCTGCTCGGGAGCGGGCTGCTGTGGATCTTCGTGGTCGCCACCGGGCGGCCCCGGCCCCCGCGCGGACGACGGACCGGTCTCGTCCTCCTCGGTCTGCTGTACGCGTTCAACTCGGTGTGCTACATGCTCGGGCTCGACCGCCTGCCGGCTTCGGTCGCGACGCTCGTTCTGTTCAGCTATCCGGCGATGACCGTGCTCCTGTCGCGGCTCTGGGTCGGCGAACGGCTGACTCCGCGCCGCATCGCCGCCCTGGCGCTCACGACCATCGGGTGCGCGTTGACCGTTGGGACCGGACTCGGAGGGGGCGATCCGTTGGGCGTCGGGCTCATCATGCTCGCGGTCGTGTTCCTGGCAGCGTGGATCGTGCGGAGTCACGGGGTCTTCGCCGGGCTGCCGCCCATCTCCGCGACGGCCACGGCGCTCACCTCCACCGCCGTAGCGATCTCGGTCACCGCGCTGGCGACGGGGGGAATCGGCGTGCCGCTCGCGCCCGCCCCGCTGCTCCTCCTGGGCGCGATCGGCCTCTTCTCGACCGCCATTCCGATCACGGCCTTCCTCATCGGGATCCAGTGGATCGGCCCGGCAAGGGCGGCGACCGCCGCGACCATGGAACCCGCGGTGACGCTCGCGCTCGCCGCCGCCGTGCTCGGCGACCGCCTCTCGGCCGGGCAGTGGATCGGCGCCGCGCTCATCCTCGCCGGGGTCATCTCGCTTCGGCTGGAGCCCCGGGCCGACATCGCCGATGGCCACCCCTGACGCACGCGCGCGTGGCGGTGCTCCAACCTTCCGGGCGCAGGGCGCGTCTCAAGATCGAAACAGGAACGCGGACCAGGACGTGATCGAACCGAACGGAAAATCCCGGGAGCACGGGCCGGACGCGCGGGCGGAGAGGCAGCTTTCCGCCGGCGTCGCGGCGGACGTGCGGGCGGCGACCTTCGGGGATCAGGAGGCGTTCGAGCGCATCTACCGCGCCCACGTGTCGCGGGTCCATGCACTCGCGTGCCGAATGGCCGGGAGCGAGCGGGCGGATGAACTCACGCAGGATGTCTTCGTTCGGGCGTGGGAGAAGCTCGGGACGTTCCGCGGGGAATCGGCCTTCAGTTCCTGGCTGTACCGGCTGGCGGTGAACCTCCTGTGCAGCCGGCTGCGAGCGCTGAAGCTGCAGAGGGAACGGGAGATGGCGAACGAGATTCCCCTGGCGGTGGCCCGGGCGCGCCGAGACAGCATCGAGATCCGTCTCGACTTCGAGGTCGCGCTCGAACGGCTCCCGGATGGGGCACGCGAGGTCTTCGTCCTGCACGACGTCGAGGGGTACAAGCACCGCGAGATCGCGGAGATGATGGAGATTACGGCCGGGACTTCGAAGTCCCAGCTGCACCGGGCGCGGATGATTCTGAGACGGCACCTGGACAGGTAGGTGAACCGATGAAAGATCGAGAACAGCGGAAGGATCGCTTTCGGGACCGTCTTTCCGAGTACATCGACGGCAACCTCGGCGTCGAGGAGGAGGTTCTGATCGAGCGGCACCTGGAGCGCTGCGAGGACTCCGCCCGAACGCTCGCGGAGCTCGAGGCCGTGGTGGACCGGGCCGCGAGCCTCGGTCCGCGCGAACCGGCCGAGGATCTCTGGCCCGGCATCGCGGAGCGGATCGGCGCCCGCGCCGCCGGTCCCGCGGGCGCGGCGCCCGACCCCTCCGATGCGCCGACCCGGCGCCGCACGCCCGCCCGCGGCATCACGCGGTTCGCGCCGCAACTCGCGGCCGGCATCGCGCTGGTGTGGCTCTCCGGCGCCCTCGTGTGGACGGCCGTGGTGCGGGACGACGCCGGGGGGAACCCGGGCAGCGCGGGCGCCTCCCCGGGGCTCGGCGCTCCGTCGCTCCTGCCCCCGGCCGTGCGAAGCGTTTCGACGCTGGAGGACGGGGGATCGAGCGCCGAGGAATACGCCCGCCTGATCTCCGAACTCGAACGCGTGCTGTTCGACTCGGAGCGGCCGCTGCCTCCGGAGACCGTGGCGCGCATCCGCCGCGCCCTCGTGACGATCGACCGGGCCATCGAGGACGCGCGGGCCGCACTGCTCGAGCTGCCCGATGACCCCTACATACAGCAACACATGGAGAACACTATGCGACGCAAGTCGGAGTTCCTCGCCCAGGCCGTTCAACTCGCGGCGACAGACTGATGGCCCCGGCGACGGTTTTCCTGGCGGTCCTCGCAGCGACAAGCCCCGGCGCGCGCGACACGACGTTCGTGGTGCCCGAGGGCGCGCGCATCGAGATCGAACACCGCGACGGAGACATCCGCGTGATGGGCGCGGACAGCCGCGAGGCGCGGATCGTGCTCGACGACGATGACGGCAGGATTCGCGTGCAGTCTTCGGATGGCACGATTCGGCTCGGCACGAACCGGGGCGGCGACGGCGCGGACTTGCTCATCTGGCTTCCGGAGGACGTCGAGGTGAGCGTGGCTGGACACGAGGGCGACATCACGGTGGCGGGCATCGCCCGGGGTGCGGTGTCTGTGAGAACGGCGGATGGAGACGTGGAGATCGACGGAGCCGGCAGCGTCAGCGTGGCCACGCTGGACGGCGGCGTGACGATATCGAACGCCGGATCCGCGACAGTCAGCGTGACGGACGGCGACGTGTGGCTCGACCAGGTCGCCGGGAGCATCAGCGTAAGCGGGATCGACGCCGACATCGTCGTCACGAATACCGACACCCGCGCCGTCGCGGTCACGGTCGTGGACGGCGACGTCTGGTACGACGGCGCCGTTCAGGCGGACGGCAGCTACTCGCTCAGCACCCACGACGGCGATGTGACGTTCGCCGTCCCGGAGAACGCCGGCGCCCGCATCTCCGTGTCCACCTTCGATGGAGAACTCGTCCCCTCGTTCCCCATCCAGTTCCGCGGAGGCCGTCTGCGGGGCGGCGAGTTCACGGTCGGGGACGGCTCCGCCGCCGTGACGCTGAAGTCGTTCGACGGAGACATCCTCCTCATCCGGCCGGGGGAGCGCACCCCCGACCTCGACATCGAATAGCTACGAACCCACGACACCGGGAGCAGCGTGATGCGGAATACAGTGCGACAACTCGCCGCGGCGGCGGCTTGGCTCATGATCTGCGGGGCAGCGGAGACGCAGACCCAGGACTTTGAATGGCAGGGGTCCGTGGACCGCGGAGACGCGGTCACGATCCGGGGAGTGAACGGCTCCATCACGGCGAGCGCCGCGAGCGGCAGCCAGGTACAGGTGCGGGCCACCAAGGAATGGGATGATGACGACCCGGATTCGGTCCGCATCGAGGTCGTGGAGGACTCGCGCGGCGTCCTGATCTGCGCCGTCTACCCGTCGAGGCGCGGGCAGGACCCCAACCGGTGCGGGCGTGGGGACGACTACGAGATGAGCGTCAGCAACAACGACGTACAGGTGCACTTCACGGTCGAGGTTCCGGCCGGCGTCGAACTGGAGGCCCGGACCGTGAACGGAGGGATCGAGGCGCGCGGGATCGCCGATGACGTGGAAGCGCGGACCGTGAACGGCGCGGTCGCGGTCGAAGGCAACGGTCCGGTGTCCGCGGAGACCGTGAACGGAACGATCGAGGCGCGGCTGGGAAGCGGGCCTTCCGAAGACCTCCGCTTCAAGACGGTGAACGGGGGGATCCGGCTCGTGCTCCCGAACGGGACCGACGCCGATATCGACATCCGGACGGTCAACGGTTCCATCGATACGGATTTCCCGCTGACGATCCGCGGTCGATGGGGACCCAGGTCCGCCTCCGGCGAGATCGGCGCGGGAGGACCGGAAATCGAACTCAGCACGGTGAACGGGAGCATCGCCCTCGTCCGCGGCGGCTGAAGCGATCCGTAAGGCGAGCGTTCAGCCGAGCGTGGCGGCGAAGGAGGGCGCCCTGCGCTGCTGTGTGGCCTGCTCGTAGGCGTAGGCGATCCGCAGCAGCGTGGGCTCCGTCCAGGCCGGACCGAAGAAGGAGACCCCCGCCGGAAGCCCCTTCACGAACCCCATCGGCACCGTGATGTCCGGGTAGCCGGCGATCGCGGCGGGGGCGGCGGAGGATCCTCCATCGAGCCTGTCGCCCTTGATGTGGTCGGTCGGCCACGGGAGGTCCCGCGTAGGCGCGACGATTGCGTCGAGGCTGTGCTCCCGGGCCAGGCGATCGATCCCATCCTCCCGGTTCGCCTGCTGAATCGTCGCCTTCGCGTTCAGGTATTCGGGGTCCGTGAGCGGTCCCCTCGCCTGCGAGGCGATCAGGCGCTCCTGGCCGAAGTGCGGCATCTCGCGGTCGGCGTTGCGCTCGTTGAACTCGATGACCTCGGCGAGACTCTTCACGGGGGCGTCCGGACCCAGCCCGGCGAGATAGGCGTTGAGGTCGGCCTTGAACTCGTACTCCAGCAGGACGAGCGAGAGCGGGTCGTTCCAGGCGGCCGCGTCCATGTTCGCGGGATCGATGACGACCGCGCCCTCCGCTCGCATCGCCTCGACCGCCTCGTCGAACAGCGCCAGCACGCGCGGATCGAAGCCGGGGAAGCTGCGCACGACGCCGATGCGGGCGCCCTGGAGCCCGGCCGGATCGAGGAACTGCGTGTAGTCGGCGTGCTCGCGGCCCTCGCTCGCGGCCGTGGCCGGGTCTCGCGGGTCAACGCCGATGCACCCGCCGAGCAGGATGGCGGCGTCCCGCACCGTCCGGCACATGGGTCCCGCCGTGTCCTGTGAGTGGGAGATGGGGATGACCCCGGACCGGCTCCACAGTCCGACGGTGGGCTTGATCCCGACGATCCCGTTGCTCGAGGACGGGCACATGATGGAGCCGCCCGTCTCCGTCCCCACCGTGAGCGCGCACAGATTCGCCGACGCCGCGACGCCGGAGCCGGAACTCGAACCGCACGGGTTCCGGTCGAGCGCGTAGGGGTTCCGGCACTGGCCGCCGCGCGCGCTCCATCCGCTCGTCGCCCTGATGCCCCTGAAATAGGCCCACTCGCTCAGGTTCGCCTTGGCGAGGATGACGGCGCCCGCCTCGCGCAGCCGCGCGGCGCAGAACGAGTCCTGGGGCGGGATCGAACCCTCCAACGCGAGCGACCCGGCCGTCGTCGTCATGCGGTCGTGCGTATCGATGTTGTCCTTGAGCGCGACGGGAATCCCGTGCAGCGGGCCGCGGACGTTGCCCGCCGTACGCTCGGCGTCCAGTTCATCCGCGATCGCAAGCGCGTCGGGGTTCGTCTCGATGATCGAACGCAGTTCGGGCCCCTGCCCGTCCAGCGCCTCGATGCGTTCCAGGTACATCTCCGCGATCGAGCGGGCCGTGCGCTCGCCCGACGCCATGCCCGCCTGGAGCTGATCGACCGTCACCTCGTCCAGCTCGAACGGCGGCACGGCCGTCGCGCGGTCCGTCTCCCCGGCCCCGGCACGCGCCGAGTCGCCGTCGGGCGCGCAGCCCGACGCGGCCGCCACGGCCCCCAGTCCGCCGGCCACACTGGCCCCGATAAACCCTCGTCGATCGATCATCGCTATCCCCCTTGGCGTCCCGTCACTTCACGCGCCGACACCGCTCCGCTCAGAAGTCGTACCGCACCCGCACGAGCGCGAGCCTTCCCAGCTCCGGTGCACCCACGAACTCCCGGTGGCGGTTGTTCAGCAGATTGTACACGGTCAGCTCGACGCGGGCGTTCGTCTGGAAGGGCAGCTGGTAGCCCGCGGACACGTCGAGAACGTGATATGCATCCACCATGCCGGCAAAGACGCCCGAAGCCATGGCGAAGGCATCGGCGAAGCGCCAGCGCCCATTCAGGAAGAAGCCTGCGGCGCGATCGGTGAAGGCGGCCGCGATGGAGCCCTTGTGGCTCGGTGCGTTGAGCGTCAGGTCGTCCGGGCCGGGGCAGTGTCCGTCGTCGTCGAAGTCGAAGCACTCCGTGCTCTGGAACGAATAGGCCGCCGAAAGGCTCAGCCGGTCGGAGGCCAGGATACGGGCGGACAGGTCGACGCCCCAGTAGCTCGCCGACCCGAAGTTGCGTGCGGCCAGCAGCAGGTCCGCGGAGTCCACCTGATCCGGGGTCACGGCACCGACCGGAACCGAGGTGAGCCCGGCAGCCAGCCCGGTGACCTGATCGGGAGTGATCTGCCCCGCTTGAATGAGCGGAGCAAGCCGGCTCGTGAGGAAGGCGCCGACCGAAGCGGGATCGAGAAAGACGTTGGGAGATTCGACCTTGAGGGGGCCAACGAAATTCTCGACGTTGGCCAGGTACAGGTCCGCCGCCAGACTCACGCGATCCCCGATCAACCCCTTGTACCCGACCTCGATGCTGTTGAACACGGTGGGCACGAGTTCGGGAAGGTCGGCGGGGCCGGTGTCGAGGGGGAAGATCTCGCCGCCTTCGGGACCCAGGGCGTCCGGGTTCAGGCGCCGGAAAACCGTGCCCAGCTCGGGGTCGGCGGGGAGACGCCCGGGCTCCAGCAGGAAGTCGTGCAGAGTCCGCGGAGCAAACTGCGTGACGAGCGCGTCCCAGAACAGCGCCGCGCTCGCAGGAAGCCGGCCGGGGCGGAACGGGGAGCGCATGCAGTGCCCCATGAGTCCGCCCGGACACCGGTCGGCGAAGGTCAGGCCACCGGCCGGAACGCCGAACGCACGCAGCGTGTAGCCGACGCCCGGCGCGACCGGGATCGCTCCGGTCGGGAGGTCGAGGAACAGGCTGGAGGTTGAAGGTGTCGCGAAGGCCCGATTGTAGGTCAGCCGCAGGTTCTGGTTCTGGGCGGGCCGGAAGACCAGGGCGGCGCGAGGAGAGACGTTCACGCCATCCAGCCGGTTGTGGTCGTCGACCCGCAGGGCCGTGACCAGATCCATCCGGTCGCCGAGGCGCGTCTCGGAGTGCAGGTACGCGCCCGTCTCGATCAGTACGTCGTCGTCCTCGTTGCGCCCGTAGATCGTGCCCTCCGAACGCGGTTCGATGCGCTGCCAGTCGACCCCGTAGGTGAAGCTCTGCCGGTCGCCCAGGTCGAGGCCGTGCTGCAGCTGGGCGGCCATCGTGCGTGACCGGTCGACGATGAGTTCCCCGCTGCGCAAGAGATAGCTGTTGTCGCCCGAGTGCGTCTGGTTGAGGAAGACCTGCCCGAACAGGCGGCCCTTGAGCAGCCTCGCCTGTCCGTAGCGGTACTGCCAGTCGTGCGTCTGCGCGGAGCCGACGGTGGTGAGGTTGATGCTGCTCAGCGAGTTGTTGAGCCCACCCGAGAGGATGAACTCGCCGTCGCCGGAAAATCGATAGTCGGCGCGAAGATCGGCGAAGTAGCGCTCGTTGACCGGATCGCGGACACCGATGCGGGGATGACCCGGGTTCTGCTCCCGAGCCGAGACCTCCCAGGGATCCACGTACTCCCAGTCGTTTCCCCGAAGATACTGGCCGGAGACCTTCAGACCGAAGCGCTCCGACACCCGGTGGGCGCTCCGGCCGAGAAACTGGAAGAGCGACCGCTCGCCGCCGCCCAGGGTCACCGTCGATCCGGGCCTGTCGATCGGGGAGTGGGTGATGATGTGCATGACGCCCTCGGCCGCGTTGGGGCCGTAGAGCGCCGCACCCGGGCCGCGCGCCAACTCGATCCGCTCGATGTCCATGTCCGTCGTCGGGATCATGTTGATGGCGTTGATCCTGAGCGCCGGAATGCGCGCATAGCGGTTGTCGACGATGCTCAGCAAGCGTCCGGAAGAGACGTTGTTGAATCCCCTCACGACCACGTAACTCTGCGTGAGCCCCGTGGATGCGATGTCGACGCCCGGGAGCGCCTTGATGTGGTCGGCGGGCGTGCGCGAGATCAGGCGGGAAATCTCCTCGCCACTGAGCGTCGAGACCGAGGCCGGGGCGTCGAGTTCCTTCTCCTCCCGCCGCGAGACCGTCACCACGAGCTGGTTGAGCGTCAACGCCCGGGAGCGGAGTTCGATGGTAACCGAGGCGGAACCGCCCGCGACTACGGTCAAACCATCGGTGCGCGACGTCTCGTACCCGATCCGGGTCACCAGTAGGGAGTGCGTACCGGCGGGAACGGAGAGGCGGAAAGCGCCGGATTCGTCGCTGGCGACCGGGCCGTCCGGCTGGCCCAGAGCCTGGACGGAAGCGTTCGTCACCGGCGCGCCCGTTTCCATGTCGGTGACACGGCCGGTGATGGTCCCCTGCTGTGCGGCGACCGGGGTGAAGGACGCCGCGAACAGGGCCGCGACCATGGCATTTCGGGCCGGCGCGGATCGCGGGTTCATTGCTTCCTCCAGTCGCAGGGTCCCGCAGCGAGCCTGGGCAGGCGCCGCGATTCAGAACCCGTCATCGGTGATGATGAGCATGCCGAGCCCGCGCAGCGTCTCGTTGAGCGCCGCGACGTCCGTCCGAACCAGCTCTTCGAGCTCGGCCAGGTGTGCCTCCAGCGCCTCGTGGAGGATGACCTTCACCTCCATCTCCTGGTCCGTGGGCCGGAAGTCCGCGATGGAGAGCGCGCCGACCAGGTAGCCGAGCTTCTGGAGGAGCCGCGCCTCGAAGCGGACGCCGTCCTGGCCCTGCCCCGTGAGCCGCAGGTCGACCATCGTCTCCTGCAGCTCGATCAGCTTCTGTCGCAGGTCCTCGACCGACGCCGCGAGATCCTCGTCCTCCGCGAACCGCGCCAGCGTCCTCAGCTGCACGCGCATCGCCTCCACCCGGTGCACCGCCTCACCCGCCCGCACGACATCCTCGCGCACCTCGCGGATGAAGGCGAGTTGCTCGGCGATCTCCGCCTCCGTCCCCGCCGAGTGCGGGTCCTTGAGGACCGTCAGCGGCTGCTCGTGCGTCGCCCCGTCCACCGAGAGCCGCACCGTGTACTGCCCCGGCGGCATGAGAATCGAGATCTGCTGCCCGCCGGGCGCCGGCCTCCCATCGTCTCCGACCTCGATGTGCTCGGCGTACATGGGCGGTGTGAGCATCCGGATCGGCTCGTTGGGTTCATCCCGGAGGTCCCAGTGGATCCGGCTCACGCCCGCGCGATTCGGCCCCTCCAGCGTGCGCACGACCGTCCCCGATCCGTCGAGGATTTCGATCGTCGGCGCCTCCGAAGCCTCCGCCGCGAGCCAGTAGTTGAGGGAGGCGCCGTACTGCGGATCCTCTCCGATCGTGGGGTCGTCGTACGGGATCGAGGGCGGCGTGATGGGCCGGAAGCGGTACGCATCGCGCGGCGCGAACAGGTGCGAGGCCGACGCCATCACCTCCGGCGTCATCTGCTGGATCGGCGACAGGTCGTCGAAGATCCAGAACCCGCGCCCGTACGTGCCCACCACGAGATCGTTGAAGTGCTCCTGCACGACGATCCCCGACACGGGCGCCGCCGGCAGGTTGTTCTGCAGCGGCTGCCAGTCGTCCCCGTCGTTGAAGGAGACGTAAATGGCGTTTTCCGTTCCCACGTAGAGCATCCCCGGCCGCACCGGGTCCTCGACGATGATCTTCGTGTAGCTCAGCATGCTGGGCGGGATCCCGTCGACGATCTTCTCCCACGAGGCGCCGAAGTCGCGCGTCCGGTAGACGTGCGGGTCGCGGATGTTCACCTGGTGGCCGTCTGCCGCGATGTAGGCCGTGCCCGCGTCGTAGCGAGAGGGCGCGATGCTGCGCACGGCGATCCACTCCGGCAGCCCGGCGACGTTGCCCGTCACGTCCGTCCAGTTCTCCCCGCCGTCCCGCGTGATGTGGAGCTTGCCGTCGTTCGTGCCGGCCCAGATGAGGCCCGCCTCGATCGGCGACTCCGCGATCCCGAACACGGTGCCCGCGTACTCGACGCCGATGTTGTCGCCCGTGAGCCCGCCCGAGAGCCCCATTCGGCTCCGGTCGTTCAGCGTCAGGTCCGGGCTGATGACCTCCCAGCTCTGTCCGCGGTTCCGCGTGCGGTGCACGTGCTGGCTCCCCACGTAGACCGTCTCGTTGTCGTGCGGGGAGATGTGGACCGGCGCGTCCCAAATGAAGCGGTAGCGGACGCCGGACGCCGGCCCGCGGCTCTGCTCCGGCCATACCTCGACGGGCCGGTACTGGCGGCGCTCCTCCTCGTAGCGGACGACGATCCCGCCCACCATTCCCGACCCGGAGGCCGAGGACCACACGACGTTGGGGTCGGTCGGATCCGGCGTGGCGAAGCCGCTCTCGCCGCCCCCGACGTGGTGCCACATGCCGCGCGGGATGTGGTTGATCCGCCGGACGCCGAGGATCCGGCTGTTGCTGGGGCCGCGGTACGTCGGCTCATCCTGCTTGTTCCCGAGCACGTTGTAGGGAACGGCGTTGTCCACCGTCACATGGTACATCTGCGCGTTCGTGAGCCGCTGCCGGAACCACGTCTTCGTGCGGTTGATCGAGATCGAGAGCCCCTGGTCGTGCGCCACGATCATGCGATCCGGGTTCGTGGGATCGATCCACATGTCGTGGTGGTCGCCCCCCGGCGCCTGCGCGCGCGGGATCACGTCCAGCGTCCGTCCCCCGTCCGTCGACACCGTGAACGAGGCGGTGAGGAAGTAGGCCTCGTCCTCGTCGTCCGGCGAGATCACGACGCGCGAGTAGTAGTGCGGCCGCCCCATCGCGTTCCGGTTGCGGGTGATGAGCGCCCACGTCCGGCCCCCGTCCTCCGAGCGCCACAGCTGGCCGTCCTCCGTGGGCTCGCCGTCCCACGGGATCCCGTCCCCCGTCTCGAGCATCGCGTAGACGCGCTGCGTATTGGAGGGCGCGATCGCCACGGCCACCTTGCCGACCGGCTTCTTCGGCAGGCCGATCGTGTTGTCCGGGCCGTTCAGCTTCTCCCACGTGTCCCCGCCGTCGCGCGACACGTGAAGGCCGCCGCCGGGACCACCGCTCGTGCGTCCCCAGGTGTGGATCTCGAGCTGCCAGGTGCCGGCGAAGAGGACGCGCGGGTTCGTCGGATCCATCGCGATGTCCGAACACCCCGTGTCCTCGTCGATGAAGAGGACGTGCTCCCAGCTCTCGCCCCCATCCATCGTCCGGTAGACCCCGCGTACCGGCTGCGGCCCGTAGGAGTGGCCCAGCGCACAGACGTAGACGATGTCCGGGTTCGTCGGATGGATGACGAGGCGCGGGATCCGTCCCGTGGGTTCGAGCCCCATGAGGGTCCACGTCTCCCCCGCGTCCGTGGACTTGTAGACGCCCTGACCGATGGAGACGTGACTCCGGATCTTCCCCTCTCCCGTCCCCGTCCAGACGATGTTGGGGTCCGTGGGAGAGACGGCGAGCGAGCCGATCGACTGCACCGGCTGGTCGTCGAACATCTCGTCCCAGTTCACGCCGCCGTCCGTCGTCTTGTAGATGCCGCCCGAGGCCGCGCCCACGTAGTAGGTGTACGGCTGGCCGGGGATCCCCGCCGCCGAGCTGAAGCGGTTCCCCTCGGGACCGATGTTCCGCCACCGAAGCGTCTCGTAGGCCGCGGGATCGGGAGCGGACTGCGCCGCCAGCGGTGTGACCGCGGGAAACGCCGCGAGAAGCAGGGCGAAACCCGCGACGAGCGGGCGGATGGAAGAGGGCTGGACGCGCATGTTTGTGCCTCGCCGGGTTGAACTGGACGGATACCGAAACGGATACCGAAAATGTGCCGGGAAAACACGGTGCGCCGGGCAAGCCCGGCTGACAAGACCGCCCGTTCGCCGGTCGCGGGTGTTGAAGGCCGGATGATGGAGCCGGGCACGTTGGAGTCCGACTTGGAGACGACTCCCGCCCGGAGCTATGATGTGCATACCATGCCGCTTTCCTCGACCGAAACGATCACGTGGCGCGACGCCCAGCGGATGCCGGACGACGGCAACCGCTACGAGGCGATCGGGGGCGAGTTGTTCATGACGCCCTCGCCAAGCGTCCGGCACCAGATTCTCGTCGTGCGGCTGTACGACGCCCTGCGTCCGCTCTTGCCGACGGCCCAGGGCGGCATGCTCCTCGTGGCGCCCTTGGGCGTGGAGTCAGAGGATTCCCGCGAGGGTGTGCAGCCGGACCTCCTCTTCGTATCCGGCAAACGACGCGATCTGCTCCTCGGAGCCAGCGTTCGGGGCGCTCCCGACCTTGTCGTGGAGGTGCTCTCTCCCTCGACGGCAAGCCGCGACCGGGGGATCAAGCGGCGGCTGTACGAACGGCTCGGCGTGCCGCAGTACTGGATCGTCGACCCCGTGGCGGAGGCCATCGACGTGTGGCGGTTCGGGGACGATCCCGAGTGCGAACGCTTCGAGGGGACCCTCCCGGTCAGGCTCGGAGCCGAGGAGGTGGGAGTGATCGACCTCGAAGCCGTGTTCGCCCCCGACCTCTAGGTCTCCCACGACCATGTCCCTCCCTTCGGTCACTTGGCGCGACGCCCAGCGGATGCCGGACGACGGCAACCGCTACGAGGCCATCGGGGGCGAGCTGTTCGTGACGGCCGCCCCAAACTTCCGCCATCAGAAGGTCAGCCAGCGCGTGTTCAAGCAATTGGACCGCATCCTCCAAGAACCGGGGCACGGGGAGGTTGTGTATGCGCCGTTCGGGGTCGAGTTCCCGGCCACGGACGAGGGCGTGCAGCCCGACCTGCTGTTCGTGTCGAACGAGCGGCGCGAGATCCTCGGGAGCGACTGGATTCGAGGCGCGCCGGATCTGGTGGTCGAGATCCTCTCCCCCTCGACGGCGAGCCATGACCGCGGCATCAAGCTCGAGCTCTACGAGCGGCAGGGCGTGCGCGAGTACTGGATCGTCGACCCGGACGAGCACGTCGTCGACGTGTGGCGCTTCGGCGAAGAGCCCGCGCACGAGCGCTTCACGGAGACGCTCCCGGTCAAGCTCGGAACCGAACGGGTCGGGGAGATCGATCTGCAAGCGGTCTTCGCCCCCAACTTCTGAACGGCCCTCCTCGGCGTTGGCAGGGCACGGTGTTGAGCGCGGGATGACGGCGGCGCTTCCCGTCAGATCCAGACGTCGGATTCGGCGGTGAGGTCGCCGCGCTCGTCGCCGGTGTTCACGACGCCGCGCGGTTCGACGACCATCAGCTTCACTTCCTCTGCGGCGACCGGGCGGTGCTTCACGCCCCGCGGCACGACGTAGAGTTCGCCGGGGCCGATCTCGACGGCGCCATCGGGGAGATCGATCCGCAGCGTGCCCTCCAGGACGAAGAACGCCTCGTCCGTGTCCGCGTGGTCGTGCCACACGAACTCGCCCTTCACGCGCACGAGCTTGAACTGGTAGTCGTTGAGTTCGGCCACGACGCGCGGCTGCCAGAACTCCGAGAACAGGCCGAACTTTTCCTCCAGGTTGACGACGCTCATCGGTCCTCCGGGGGCGGGATCACGCGCGTGAGATACTCCGCGAGCGCGGCATCCGCAGCCGTGGCGCGACTCTCCTCTGGAGACGGCGGATAACCGGACAGCGCCCGCGATGGGAGCGGGACGACCCGGTCGCCGGTGGCGGTGTTGAGGTCGCCGTCCTTCACCCAGCCGTCGGAGTAGATGAGGAAGGTTCGCGTCCATCGGTCCGGCAGCGGGGGGAACGCCTCGGCGTCGAAGCGGAGCGTGATCTCGTCGCCGGCGTTCTGGATCACGTAGCGGTCATCGCCCTCGGACACGAGGTCGGTCACGTCGCCGAAGCGGGTGTAGAGGCCGAACAGGTCGTGCCAGCGCGGCTCCACGGTGACGGAATCGTAGTCGAACCAGTGGGGGCCGTAGCGGCCGCCCTTCCGGAATTCGCGGGCGAAGCCGCGGTAGTGGATGTCGGCGTTCATGGGTGCGAGCGACGTCACGCGATGCTCGTCCGCCGCCGGGTGCGCCGGGCCGGTCGTGAAGAAGGCCTCGTCCCAGTAGACCATGAGGTTCGTGCGGATCCGCACCCTTCGGTCGTCGGTCGGGAAGAGGCCGCGGAGATCGGCGACGACGGTCTTGTCCTTGCCCGACGGGAAGCTGAGGCCGGGAATGGCGGGCTGCCACTCGCCGCCGGGGCCCATCACGTCGAGTTCCGGGAAGTGCGGGGCGAGCGCGTCCGACTGGCCCATCGCCACGTTGATGCTCGCGTCCGTGGGGAAGATCCATCCCGTGAGGAAGAGCGTGACGTCACCGGAGGCGGCCTCGGGGCCGAGGTCGAGGATGAGTTCGTGCGGCTCGGCGATCCCCTGGAAACGGCCGGGGCGGAACGATGAGACGTAGTCGAAGTCGCGCTCGGCGAGCGCCTCGCGGTGATCCCTCCCGTTCTCGTCCGTGGCCGAGATCGGGGCGTGCCGCTCCCCCACCCGCCACAGTTCGAGGTCGATGGGCGCGGGCGGGATGAAGGCCTCGTTCACGTAGACGTCAATCTCCGAGGGATGATCCACGGCGACGAGGTTCACGCCGTCCACGTAGATCGTCTCCCACAGTTCCTCGGTGATCTGCATCACGTACTCGCCGTCCAGCGGCTGGAGCACGCCGTCCGGGAGGCGCCGGTATTCCTGCGAGGGGAAGGCGGGGGCGTAGGCGCGCTGGCCGCCGCCGAGGATGCCCAGCGGCATGCCGAGCGCGCTCTTCCACATCATGTCGCCGACGAACTCGAACCCGTCGCCGTCCCACACGTAGAGCATGGGGCAGGAACCCTTGAGCGTCTGTTCCTCGACGAGATCCTGGTCGGTGCCCGGGAAGTAGAGATCCTGCGGGACGCCGTTCGGCCAGTAGACGCGGACGACGTCGGCCTTCAGGCGTCCGTCGAGGCCGATGAGGGTCGTCGGATCCGTGACGGTGTGGACCTGGAAGAGATCCCCCGCCCGCACCTCGACGCGCGCCCCGATCCCGAAGCGGTTGTTCTTGCGGCTGCCTTCTCCGAGTCCGGCGAGGTCGAGCCGGAAGTAGTGGTTCGCGTTGCCGCCGTCGTTGCGCAGGAGACGCGGGTTCCCGTCCGCGCCGAGAACGAGCAGATCGGCGTCGCCGTCCTCGTTGTAGTCGAACGAACGAACGGCGCGAAGCGCGAACGGGAGATCGGGGAGGAACTCGTCGGCCGGTGCCAGCCCCCCTTCCCCATCGTTGCGGAAGAGCCGCAGCCCGGAACTCGGGGCGCCGGCTTCCGGCGGCGTGCCGGCCACGGCGAGATCCAGCCGGCCATCGTTGTCGAAGTCGACGAAGCGCACGTCGTGCGGGTCGATACCGTTCAGCGGCGCCGTCGCGCCGAGCGTGAACGTGTCGGAGGCCGAGCCGTGCAGGAGGCGGACGCGGTCGGCGCCGGCGGCCGCGATGTCGAGCCAGCCGTCTCCGTTCGCGTCGCCGATCGCCACGGCCTGCGCCGCCTCGGACGCCGCGCCGGACAGACGCTCGGTTCGCTCCGCAAAGGTGGCCGCGCGCTCGTTGTCCAACAGGCGGAGGCCGCCGGCGCCTTCCGCGAGCACGATGTCGAGATCGCGGTCGTCGTCGAGGTCGCCGAAGGCCGCTCCGCGGGTGTCGGCGTCCGCCGGGCCCGCGAGGCCGAAGCCGGCGGCCATCTCCGAGAAGGTGAGGTCGCCGTTGTTGCGGAAGAGGCGGTTCGAACCCGTGTGCGGCTCGAACACGTCGAGGTCCCCGTCCTGGTCCAGATCCGCGACGAATACGCCGTTGGCCGCACCGGCCGGACCACCGGCGACCGCCGGCTGGAGCGCGATCTCCTGGAAACCGCCGGCCGGGTCGTTGCGGTACGCGCGCGGCGCGCTTCCGGCGAACCAGGCGTCGAGGCGGCGGTCGTCGTCGAGGTCGACCCAGATCGCGGACGCGGCGTCGCCGGCGTCGATGGCCCCGACCTCATCCGCGGCGTCCACGTAGCGGCCGAGGTCCACGCGCAGGACGCGCCCTTCCTCGCCACGGCTCCAGAGCAGGTCTTCGTCGCCGTCCCCGTCGAAGTCGCCGATCGCCATCGTGGCGGCGACGGGCGCCTGCGCCCCGGCCCCCGCTTCGGGCGAAGGGGCGAGCGCCGCGAGCCCGGCCAGGTCTGACGCCTCCGTGTAGCGCAGCGCGCCGAGCACGGCCTCGGGCTCCTGGACGCGGAGCGTGACGAGGAAGCTGAAGTCGAGGGCGGCGACGCCCGCGAGGGGGCCGCCCGGCGACCTCAGCTCTTCGAGGCTCGCCTGGTAGGGCGAGGTGACCTCGAACGCCGCGCGGAAATCCGCGAACTGGCTGATCGCCGTCGATGCGTCGCCATCCAGAAGGGCATCTTCGGCGGCCTCGAACGCCGCGCGCGGCCCGGGGCGGAAGTCCGGGGCGACTTGTCGCAGACTCTCGATCGTGCCCAGGGCGGCGTCGAGTTCGCCGCGCGCGAGTTGCGCATCGGCGAGTCCGGCGAGAGCGGCCAGGTTGCCCGGCGCGGCCGCCGCCAGGCGCGCGAGAACGTCCGCGCGGGCATCGGCGTCCGGGCCCGCCGCCCGGGCCTCGACCTCCGCCAGCCCCCACAGGCTGCGCGCGTGGCCCGGGTCCGCCGCCAGCGTCTCGTCCAGCAGCGCCCGCGCCTCCCCGAAATCGCCCGTCTCGGTCCGCAGCGTGGCGAGCGCCAGCGTCAGCTCCGGATCGTCGGGCGCCCGCTCCCGCGCCTCGAGGAGGTTCTCCTCGGCCGCCTCGTAGTCCGCCGCCTTGAGCGCCGTGAGGCCGAGTCCCGCGTACCCCGCGGCCTCCGCCGGCGCCATCTCGACGAGGCGCTGGTAGTCGGCCCGCGCGTCCTCCAGGCGGTCCTGCTGGAGCGCCGCGTCCGCCGCCCCGCGCGTCGCGAGGATCTCCGCCAGAGACGCCTCCGGCACGGGCGCCCGGGCCTCCCCGCAGCCAACGATCAGCGCGAGGAAGGTCAACGTGCAAACTCCGACCAGGGCAACGCCGCGGCGCGGCACCCTGCCGCCCCGGTCAAACCGCTTCGGTTCCGTCACCGCACACTCCTCCCTAACTGACCGGCCGCGCCCTCTTCTTGAGCACGAAGAGCCCCTCGCGCATGCTCGTGACGATAATGGTGCCGCTCTCGAAGAACGGATACGTGCTCCACGCCCCGCCGAAGCCCGGACCCTCCTGATACGGGGCCGTGTCGAAGAAGCCCACTTCGCGCGGGTTCACGGGATCGGAGATGTCGAGCACGTGGAGGCCGTAGCGGTAGTTGGCCTGATACGCGAAGCCGTCCTTCAGGTAGAGATTGTGGGCGCTGGCGGGAAGCGAGCCCATGAACTGGTTGACGAGCACCGGATCCTCCAGGTCGCTCAAGTCCCAAATCAAGGTCCGCGTCGTTTCGACCGCGCCGGCGATCACGTCGGACTCGTCGTCCTGATAGAAGTAGCGGTGATCGGGAGTGAGCCAGCCCTGGTGGATGTAGGCGGCATTGGGCGACGTCGCGCGAGACACAGCGTAGGGGTTCTCCTTGTCGGTCACGTCGGCGATCTGAAAGTACCGTCCGTTCGAGTTGAGGCAGATCTCGCGCCCCTCGTATCGTTCGTCGGGACCCCGGTAGAGCACGCACTGCGCGTCGTGGGTGCCGCCGTCCTCCTGAAAGCACCCGACGAACTCGGGATTCCGGGGGTCGTTGATGTCGATCATGTGAAGACCGCCGCCGCAGGATTCGCGCCCCGCGCCGCTGCCCACCGCGTAGGCGAACCCGGTTTCCTCGTTGATCACGATGTTGTGCGAGCTCGCCACCCCACGGTAGTGGACGTCGGGCTCGAAGAGCGCGGGCATGTCGCCGGGCGCCACGTCGCGCAGGCGGGTGAGGTCGAAGACCTGCATGCCGTGGTCGCCCGCTCCGTCGGCCACGATGAAGGCGTGGTCCTTGTAGGTCTTGATGTCGCGCCACAGCTGCGACGGGGGCGTGCCGTCGGGTTTGGGCAGATCGCCGACCAGGACCGGACGGGTGGGGTCCGACAGGTCGATGAACGAGGTGCCGTCGTTGCGTCCCACCAGCGCATACTCGCGCCCGGTCTCTCGGTCGGTCCACCCCCAGTTGTCGTTTGCGCGGACGCCCCGGGCGCTGCCCTCGGCCCGCAGAATGGAGTTGGGAATGAACGCGAGCAGCTCGACTTCGCTGCAATCGAAGGGGCCGACGCTGCCCTCCTCGCAGCGGCGCTCCTCGCCGACCATGGGCTCGAGGGCGTCGGGGGCGCTTGCGAGCATGCCCGCCGCCGCCCAGCCGGGGCCGCTGTTCTCGAAGAGGTGGAGGGAGCCCGACTGATGGTGCATGCCGGGCGCTCCAACCGCCGCGAGCGCTCCGTCCGCGACCACCAGTCCGCCGAAACGGTCGCGCTCCACCGTCTCTTCGCGAGGGAGGGCGATGCGGCGCGGCCGCCGGGGAAGGGTGCCGTCCGCTTCGGCCTCGTAGACCAGGACGGCACCGGTCTCGTTCTCGCGCTCCGTTGGCGCGCCCACCCACACGTCGGGTCCGGAGAAGGCGACCGCCGCGCCGAAGCGGTCGCCCTCCGCGCCGCCTTCGAGCACTATCCGCTCCTCGGCCACCCACGAACCGGAGCCGGCCTCCCAGGCGTACACGAAGACCGCCCCGCGATCGGCGTCCGCGCCCGGCGCGCCGATCAGAAGCCGGTCGCCCTCCACGGAGAGCGCGACACCGAAGCCGGAGCCCGCGCCTTCCGCCGACCCTATCGATCCGGTTTCCGTCCAGCCGTCCCCACTCAGGTCGAAGCGGTAGACGCGGCCCGTCCCCTCACGGCCCTCGCTCCGGGCCTCGCCGCCTCCCTCGATCTGCGGACCCCAGCCCGGAGCACCGACGAGCAGGCCGCGTTCCGTAAAGGCCATCACCGCTCCGAAGCGGTCGCCCGGGCCGCCGCCCGAAGGGCGCAACTCCGTCCGCTTCGTCCACCGGCCTTCGGCGCCGCGGCGGTACGCGTGGATCGTGCCCGCCGCGCCGGCATCGTCCCGGACGTCCGGCCCCCCTCCGCCCGGACCCTCGGCCGGGTCGGGCGTGCCCACCATCAGCCACTCGCCCTCCGCCGCCAGCGCCACTCCGAAGTCGGTCCCGCAATAGCCGTCGAAGCGGCAGTCCGGCGAACGACCGCGGACCTCATCGGCCGTGATCGCGTCCCGCCATACCCACCCGCCGCCCTCGCCACGCCCGAAGATCTGGATGCCGGTCCCGCGCATGCCGACGAAGAGATGGTCGCCGCCGGCGGCCAGCACCGTGCCAAAGCCATCGGCGATCTCCGGGTCCGGCCCGCGAATCACGCCGGACTCCATCCACCCATCCTCTCCCCTTGTGTACACATACACGGCGCCGGGGCGGAAGTTGGTGGTCGGCTCGGCTACGAGGAGTTCGCCTTCGTGGATCAGCACCGAGTGGCCGAACGAGCCCGACTGGCCCGCGACCGGCGTGCCGGCGAAGACGGCGGCGGCGCACGCGATCACGAAGAGCAGGGCGGGCTGCGGCGTGGCGGGACGGAGGGCGGCGGCGAGGCGTGTGGGGCTCGATGGGGTCATCGCGGACGGTCTCCTGGAGGCGGGTCTTGGCGGACGAATGATCGGTTTCGGACGGCGCTCGCGCCAGATGCCATCGCCCTCGCGACGACCGCCGCCGCGCCGGCGGAGGGCTACTCGCGGATTGTGAGTGCCGCGCCCGCCTCGACGGGTCCGGTGACGGTTCGGGCACCTCCGGGCCAGACGACGACGACGCTGTCGGCGCGCGCGCCGCCGCCCAGGCCCGCGAGCACGGGATTCGCCTCGGACTGGGACAGATACGACGAGGCGGTCGAGACCACGAACCGCTGTGCCACGTCTCCCACGAACACGCGTACCGTCGCCCCGACGGCGCCGAGATTCGGCCCCGCGCCCTCCAGCCGCAACCGGACCCAGCCGGGACCGGGCTCGAGATCGTTCCGGAAGAGCTTCGCCGGCCCGCCGTTCGTCGAGAGCACCAGGTCCAGATCGCCGTCGCGGTCGTAGTCGAACGTCGCCACTCCGCGCGCCACGATCGGCTCGTCGAAGCCCCCGCCCACCAGCGCGCCGGCGTCCTCGAAGCCCCCCCGCCCGTTGTTCCGAAACAGTTGCGGCGCCTGGGCGAAGGTCACGTCCCCCTGGATCGCCTCGATCTCCGGCTCGATGTGGCCGTTTCCGAGCACGAGATCCACGTAGCGGTCGAGATCGAAGTCCGCGAAGCGGAGCCCGAACGTCAGCGGGAGCAGCGTCGACCGCGTGAGCCGCGCCGACCCGGCCAGGTCCTGGAACAGCCCCGCCTGGATCTGCGTGAAGAGCGACACCGGCTCGTTCGAGAAGTTGCCGATCGCGATCGAGAGTTGTCCCCGGTTGAGGATGTCCCCGACGTCGACCCCCATGCCCGCCCGCGCCCGACCGAACTCGTCGAAGGCGACCCCCGCGTCGAGCGCCACGTCGACGAACGTCCCGTCTCCCTCGTTCCGGTAGAGGAAGTTCTGGTAGGTGTCGTTCGCGATCGCGATGTCCGGGAGGCCATCCCCGGTGAAGTCGTCGATGACGATGCCGAGCGATTTCCCCTCGGGATTCTCGAACCCGGATTCGGCCGTCACATCCCGGAAGCGCCGCGCGGAAGTCGGGGCCGTGTCCGAGCCCCCGGGAGCCGGCTCGTTCCGCAGGAGGCGGCAGGACTCGCCGTCGTATTCCTCGGGAGTCGCATAGGATTTATTCACGCCGTCGCGGGTGAAGAAGAGGTCGGTCTCCGGCGTCCAGTCCACGTAGTTGCAGACGAGAAGGTCGAGCCAGCCGTCGCCGTCCGCGTCGAACCAGGCCGCCGCCGTGGACCAGGCCGGATCCGCCGCGTCCGGCGCGTTCCCCCCGGTCCCGGTCTCCCGCGTCACGTCCGTGAACCGCCCGCCGTCGTTCCGGTACAGGCGGTTGTCCCCGACCGCGGTCAGGTACAGGTCCGTGTCTCCGTCCGCGTCGTAGTCGGCCGCCGCCCCGCCCATCCCGTAGATGGGTCGGTCGAGGCCGGCCTCGCGCGTGACGTCGCGGAAGGTCCCGTCTCCCAGATTCCGCAGGAGCATGGACCGCGCGCCGCGGTCCTCGGCGCGCCCGTCCCAGCCGGTGCTGTTGATGAAGAAGAGATCCGGCCGGTCGTCGCCGTCGTAGTCGAGGACGATGACGCCGCTGCCCATCGTCTCCGGCATCCACTTCTCTCCGAAGGCGCCCGTGGCGTGAACGAAACGGATGCCCGCCTCGGCGGTGACGTCGGTGAACCGGATGGAGGTGGACGCGTCGGCCCCGGCCCGCTCCGTGAAGCTCGGGCGCGTCTGCGTATACGAGGGGGCCTCCGCGGTTTCCGGCCCGTCGCCTCCGCAGGAAGTCGCCGCCGGAGCGAGGAGTCCGATGGCGACGAGGCCTGCTCCGCGAGCGCTCATGAACCTCCGCCGCGCGCGAGCGGCCGCAGTTCGTGCATGCGGATGTCCTGTGCCATCAGGTTCACGCCGGGGTTCTCCGCCCTGTAGGCCCTCGTGATCGCCTGCGCCGCCTCGTCGATCCGGTAACGCTCGAACGCCGCCTCGCCGAGCGCCGCCTCCTCGTCCCGGCCCAGCGCCCGCAGGCTCAGCATGCGGTTGTAGTGCGCCTGCCGGTGCTCGGGATCGATGGCCAGCGCCCGGTCGAACGCCTCGACCGCCGCTTCGTACCGCTGGGCAAGGTATCGCGTCCGTCCCAACTGGAACCAAGCCTCGCGATCCTCCGGGAAGGCGTCGAGCACCGCAAGGTACGCCGCCTCGGAGGCCTCGTACGCGCCATCCTCCTGGTGCGCGCCGCCCCACACCCACGCGACGCGCGGGTTGCCCGGTTCGATGGTTTCGGCCCGCCCAAGGTTGTCGAACGCGTCCTCGAGGTTGCCGGCGATGAGCGCCATCCGGGCCAGGTTGAGCGGCCCGTCCACGCGATCCGGGAAGAACTCGGCGACCCGTGCGAACGGGAGCTCCGCGAGCCGGTCGTTCCCTTCCCTGAGAAGCGCGATCCCGTAGTCGTTGTAGCGGACCCAGGTCTCCTCGCCCTGCTCGCCGGGGGTGACCGGATCCACGCGGCCGCCGACCCCGATCACGACCTCGTCGCTGGCGATCTCCGTCACCGGCAGTTCGGGAACCTCGTCGAACTCCGCGAAGCCCTGGGGGTTGGCGCCGAAGGCGAACTCCGTGTACGCCCGGTCGAACTTCCGCCACAGGAGGCGCGCCCGCGCGGTCAGCGACCCCTCCGGGAGATCGGGCGGCAGCGTGATCCGGTAGTGGGCGACATCCGCGCTCCCGGGGCCGATCACGTTCACCGCCGCGGTCACGTGGATGTCCTGCGCGTTCCGCTTTTGGATCGGCCGTCCCTCGCGGTCGAGGATCACCGACTTGTAGAAGTGCGCCATGGGATCGAGGTGCCCGTCCGGCCCGATTTCGCCGCTGATCGCGATCCGCCGCCCCGCGTCATCCACCAGTTCGAACTCGAGCCAGCCCTCGTTGGAGTCGTTCGTTCCGCCGGGGAAGGTGTGGCCCACGCCCTGGTTCCGGACCACGACCTCGAACATCACGGTCTCTCCCGGAGACACGCTCGGAGGCGAGAGATCGAGCCCCATCTCGGGTTCGTCGTCGGGGCCGCGCCGGATGGCGAAGATGTCCACCCGCAGCTTCTCGTCCCGCAGGAACTCCTCGATGCGGCGGATCGTCGCCGTGTCTCGCCGCAGGAAGGGGAGCGCCGTGTTCACCGCCAGGAACCGGTGCGAGCGCACCCGCCCGTTCTCCGCCGAGACGTCGCCGAGCGGGGCTTCCTCCCACGGCATGTGGCAGTCTTGGCACACGCGCGCGGCCGCGGGCAGGTAGAAGGTGCGCGAGGCGTTCCGCGCCACCCCGCTGTCGTGCCACGCGTCGTATTCGTTCTGTCCCCGCAGCCAGCGGTAGTTATTCACCGGCTCCGTGAGGCTCACCTTGTGGCAGGTGGCGCAGAACTCCGATGTCGAATGCACCGGCTTGAGGAGCTGCCCCATGTGGACGGAGGGCTTCGCCTTGAGCGCCGCGTCGTGCAGGAAGGCGCCGAACGTGCCCGCCTCCGCGTCGGCGAACAGGTACGGGTCCTCCTGCTCGTCCGCGATGTTGTAGTTGCCGTTGCCTGTGTTGTCGTGGATGCGGTCGATCGCGTGGCAGGCGAGGCAGGTGAGACCGGCCTGCGCCTCGACGGTGGCGAGGTCGATCGGCGCGTCCATCGCCCCGGCGAGCATGAGCGCGGGATCGTGGCATCCGCTGCACCATTTGCTCTTCACGCGTCCCGCCGCGTCCGGCTCGAGCCCGAACTCCCTGAGGTGCGCGATCACCTCCGGCCCCGCCTCGAGCGAGCCGCTCCGCATGTCCTCGATCGTCGCGGTATAGAACGGGTTGTTGAAGGAGGCGAAGCGGTGCGCGGAGGTCGCCCACTGGGCCGTCACATCGGGGTGGCAGCGCACGCACTGGGTCGCGCCGATGAGTTCGTCCGCCGCGAACCCCCGCCGTTCCACCTCTGCGCGGACGCGCGCCGCGCGCTCCCGGGCCGCCTGCGCGGCGAGCTCTCCCGCTTCCGTGCGGGTGATGATGCGGGAGGGCAGATACGTCCCCGTGCTCGTCGTGGTCGCGGCCGGGAAGAACGGACTCTCGGGCGGCACGAGCCCGGTCGGAACGAAATCCGCGTCGACGAAGCGCGACACGTCCCGATCGCGGCCTCCCGGTCCTTCGTTCAGACCCTGCGCGAGCGCGGCCTCCGCCTCCGGGGTGAGCTGCAGCCCGCGGTGCGTGAGGCTGTGCCATGTAACAAGGAGGACCAGCACCGCGGCCGTCGCGAGCACGAAGCGGCGGGCCCGACGCCCTGGCGGACGCGCGTAGCTCACGAGACGGTGCCCCGCGTAGGCGGAGACGATGAGGACGGCGCTCCCCACGTGCGCCCACCACGCCCAACTGTTCTCCCGGCTCGCCGCTGCGGTGAGGATGAAGAGGCCCGTGAGGACGAGGACGCCGCCCACGAGTCCCATCCCGATCCCCGTCAGGATCGAGGCGCGGTGCTTCCGCTTCCACACCGTCGGCAGGTGCGCGGCGAGGAACCCGAACATGATCGCGGCGAGCAGGAGCCCCACGCCGGTGTGCGTGAGCACCATCGCCTGGAACAGCTCCGGGAGGGAGTTCTCCCCCACCGCGAAGAACTCGAGCCCGAGCCCGTCCGCGAGCCGGTTCGCGAGCAGGTAGAGCGTGTTCGCCAGCATGAAGACGGCCACGCCGAGCCCGAAGCGGAGCCAGCGCCGCTGCCCCATCCCGAGGATGGAGGGCAGCACCCGCCTCTCCGGCCGGGCGTCCGACTCGGAGCCGCTCATACGCCCGGAGTCGACGCCGCTCCCGGTCTCCTGCCCCTTATCCCGTCCTCTTCCGCTCATGCCTCAACGAGACTGCACGACGCAAACCGGCGCAACGTCGGGACCGCCCTCTGCACGATAGGTTATCTGCGTTCGCAGGTTTCGCGGAACTTGAGAGGAGCAACCGCCGGGAATGAAGGTGCTGGTCATCGCCGGTCCGAACGGTGCCGGCAAAACGACGTTTGCAACGGAGTACCTGCCCCTCATAGGGCCGAGTGTCCCGTTCGTGAATGGAGACGTGATTGCGGCGCGGCTGAATCCCGAGGCCCCCGAAGCGGCCGCGCAGCGGGCTGGTCGGATCGCGCTTGAGCGGATGGAATCGCACGCTGCGGAGCGGATGGACTTCGCGTTCGAGACCACTCTGAGCGGCCGGGGCTACGCGCGCCGCCTCAACAAGTGGCGTGAGCGCGGTTACCAGATCGGCATGGTCTACCTTCGGCTACCCTCAGCGCAGCACGTCGTCAGGCGGGTCGCTCAACGTGTGAGCGAGGGCGGGCACGACATCCCCGAACCCGTCGCCCGCCGCCGGTTCGAGCGAAGCTGGCGCAACTTCGTCGAACTGTATCGCCCGATTGCAGACGAGTGGCAGGTCTACGACACTTCGGGCCGGTTCCCGACGCTCGTCGCCGCATCGGAACGCGTCGACATCCTGCCGCTGCTTTCTGACGGCTGGCGCATGCGGGAGGCCGCGGGCGCGCCGAATGCGGGCGCGCGGGAGGCGTTGGCCCAGCGAGATGATTCCACAGGGAGAGACCCCGTGACGAAGGATGCAACGCAGGCTCCGGACAGGTTCCCGGAGGGAGAGCCATCGATCAAGAATGTGACGATCGCGTTAATGCGGGCGCGCGACGTCGCGGTCGCCCGCGCCGAGGCGGTCCGGCGACGTGAGGCCGAGGCCGAGCAAGCGGAGAAGGTGTCGACAGCCCCTGAACGTTGATGGGGACGGCGACTCGAGAGGTTCGTCTTCGCCGCTGAACTTGGCAGTCTACTGTGCGGACGTCGGTTCGGTCAGCGCAAAGAACTTCGGCTGGGCCGGGCCGCTGACGAGGGGGTCCGAGCGACCGCGCAGCGACATCGAAGAGTTGGTCCGCTGCGTGTCCTCCGAACTCGGAATAGGCACCAAGGTCGCGCTCGGGTTCGAGTGCCCCCTCTTTGTCCCCCTCCGTGACAATCCCTCGGAGCTCACCAAGGCGCGAGTCGGAGAATCGCAGGCCTGGTCCGCAGCCGCCGGCGCCACATCGCTCGCCACAGGCCTGGTGCAGACCGCCTGGGTGCTGCGCCGTATCCTCGAGGCCACACCCGTCCCGCCTCCGCTGTTCCTGTCCTGGACACGGTTCAACGACGCTCCTTCGGGACTCTTGCTCTGGGAGGCCTTTGTCACCGGCAAGGCCAAGACGGGATCGCATGAGGGAGACGCAGCCATGGCGGCTCACACCTTCGTGGAATCTCTTCCGGACCCGCCGTCGAGGAGCATCGTGCGCGAACCTGACGTCTTCTCGCTCGTCGCCGCGGCAGCCCTCAGCGTCGCGTGGCCTACCGCGCAAACCCTGATCAACGAACCGTGCATCGTTCTGTCCGCCGATCCGACCGCGGTCACATGGCATTCCCCACCGTGACCCGCCCTCTCCAAGCCGCTACGCTTGGAACTTATGGCAAGTTTAGCGATCTTATCCCGTCACGATAAACTCGCTAACCTTCGCATAAATGGCGGCGGCGATGGATCCACACGGTTCCGCTTTCGACGGTTTCATGCGGCGGATCCTGCCCGGAGCCGACTGGCGCTCGTAGCCGCCCGGAGAAAGCGATGCTGCGGGGAACATGGGTTGCCGCATTTACCGCGGGCGCTCTTGTCGCCTGCGCGGCCGACGCGGGGAGGTTCGCCGGCCTCCAGGTCGTGACCGCGACGCTGGGCGACACCACCGTCATCCGGACGCTGGCGGGAAGCGCGTGGGGTGCCGACGCGACGCTGGTTCCGGAGCTCGCGATCGGGGAGATGGAGGGGCCGGACGAGCTTCTCTTCGGACGCATCGCGTCGATCGCCGTGGACGACGAGGGGCGGATCCATGTGCTGGACGGCCAGGCACTGAACCTTCGCGTGTTCGATCCGTCCGGGGAGCACATCGAGACGCTGGGGGGACCCGGCGAAGGACCGGGCGAGTTGCGTACCGCCGAGTCGGTCGTCGTGCTGGCCGATGGTCGCATCGCCGTTAACGATCAACGCGGTCTTCGCATCCAGGTGTACCGGCCCGGAGGCGGCGAGACGGAGGAATGGGCCTACAGGTCCGGGGCCGTGATCCTCCGCCTGCGGCAGTTGTACGCCGACCGGCACGGCCGCGCCCTCGTCGTCGCCCCGGACCTCGCCCCGAGCGGACGTCTCATCCAGCAGATCTTCGTCTTCGACGCCAGCGGCGCCCCGCAGGACACGTTGCTCCCTCCCGGCAGCGACTTCGAGCCTCTCTCGGTCGAACTGGACCTCATGTCAAGCTCCGGACGCTCCCGCCGGATCGCGCAACCCATCCCGCTGACGGCGCGGCACTACTGGACCGTCAACCCCGAGGGACGGTTCGTATCCGGCGTCTCCACCGATTACCGCATCGACGTGGAGCGGGACGAGGGCGTACTCCGCATCGAGCGCGCCCACGAGCCGGTGGCCGCCTCGGAGGCCGAACGCGGCTACCACCGCGAGCGCCTGACGCGGTCGATGCGCATCACGCAGCCGGACTGGAGCTGGAACGGGCCGCCGGTCCCCGAGACGAAACCGCCCTTCCGGGGCCTCGTCGCCGGACGGGACGGGCGCATCTGGGTGCGGCTGTGGACCGAGGCCCGCCCGGAAGAGAACGAGGATCATGAGCCGGGGAATCCGCGCTCGGAGCCGGTGACCTGGCCTTCCCCGCTCCGCTACGATGTGTTCGAGCCCGATGGCACGTATCTGGGCGCCGTGAACCCGCCGGAGGGGTTCGCGGACTACCCGCAGCCCGTCTTCGACGGCGACTACGTGTGGGCCGTGACCCGCGACGCGCTGGACGTCGAGCGCGTCGTCCGCTTCCGCATCGAGGTGGGCGGGCGGTGACCGGGGCTCCACCGGAATCCCGAAAGGCGTTCCCGCGGGAACGTCGGCGGCGGCTCATGCTCGTGCTCGCGGTCGGCTCGACGGCCTGCTCGGCGCCCGGCCCCGGGATTCCGCCTTCGCTCGATCAACCCATCACGCTCGAGCGGGTGCGGACGATCGTCCGCCAGGACGCGACCGATGCGACCACATGGCTGCACCGACCCACAAAGCTGCGGTACGATGCCGTCAGTGGGCACCTTTTCGGGCTGGAGTGGGCCGACGACAGGATCGTGGAGTTCACCGCCGACGGCGAGTTCGTGGGATACTTCGGCCGCGGCGGCGAGGGCCCCGGGGAAATCGGCAACCTGCGGGACTTCGCGATCGGCACCGGGCACGTCGTCGTCCTCGATACGGGGAACGGCAAGCTCGTCTTCTTCGATCGCGACACACGCGCGATGAGGCGCGAGATCAGGCGCGACCGGCGGCTCCACGGAATGGCGCCCATCTCCGACACGTTGCTCGTCGTGATGCCGGGACCGGACGGGACGCTGCTCGAACTCCTTCACATCGATGGCCGGAGCCGCGGCTCGTTCGGGGACGCGAGCTACCTCGAAACCGGCACCTTCGGCCTGTCGCTCAGTCACGTCGGCCGCGGACTCCTGCTCGTCCTGAAGCCGGCGATACCGGAGGGGCGGCTCTACCGCCTCGATGGATCGCTCCACGCGGAAGTAACCTTCGCGGAGCTCGAGCACGTACTGGCCGAATGGCAGGGAGAATTCACCGAGACGATGGAACGAAGCCGGCTCGTGGACGCCGGGGGCCGGCGGATCAGCGGCGGCAAGCTGTGGGTCGGCGAGCCGCGCCCGCTCGAAGGCGGTGCGTTCCTGCTCACCGCGACCCCCGAGAACCTCGACACGAATCCGTGGGAGCTGTGGGTCCTCGACCACGACGGCCGCGTAAGGGGGCGCTACGCCTTCGCCGAGACCTGGGTTCGCGGATACGCCGTCTCTCCCTCGGCCGTCTATGCCCTCGGCCTCGGCGACGAATACGGCGTCTACGAGTACCGTCCGCCTCACCCGGCTAGTCCGCGGTAGCCAAGACGCAGGGGATGCAGTGGAACATTACAGGCCATTAGCGTCCTTGCATGTTCGATTACGGCACATCACGTTCATAGCCGCCCATCGTCGTACCGCGGCCATGGAGCGAGTTGAACGGAGGAACGGAGCGAGGAGTCGGATGCCATGACGAGCGCGGCGCGACTAGCGGAGCGACTACGCCGGGCACGTGAGGAGTGCGGACTCAGCCAGCAGAAGGTGGCGGACGCCCTGGGGTTGCCGCGCACGGCGTTGAGCAAGATCGAGGGCGGGACGCGTGCCGTCTCGACGCTGGAACTCACGAGGCTCGTCGATCTGTACGCGTTCCCCGCCTCGTACTTCCTCGCCGAGGATGACGATCCGCCGGCGGAAGACGTGGTCCATGTCCTCCTGCGGGCCGTTCCCGAGATGAAACGGGATCCCCAGGTGGGAAAGGCCCTGCGGTCCAGCGTGACGCTGTACCGGGAAGGGGCATCGCTGCGGCGGCTCCTGGGCCGGCCCGTCGAACCCGCGATTCCGAACTATGCCGCCGCGATGGCGTCCACGAGCGACGCGCTACGGCAGGGCGAGGCCGTCGCGGCGGAGGAGCGCCGACGCCTCGGACTCGGCGATGTCCCGATCTCGGGTGTGGCCGGTCTCGTCAGCAGCCAAGGGATCTGGGTGGCCGCCACCCGTCTTCCGGACGACCTGTCGGGAGTGTTCGTGAACCATTCGACCATCGGCTTCGGCGTCCTGCTCAACGGGCAGTATCGGACGGTCCGGCGGCGATTCGCCTGTGTTCACGAATACGCACACGCCCTGTTCGACCGGGCGCGTACCGTGACCGCGTCGCGGGGGGAGAACGCCTCCGAGCGAGGAGAGATGCGTGCCAACGCCTTCGCCGCAGCCTTTCTGATGCCGCCCGCCGGTGTCGCCCGCCAACTGCGGCGGATCGGCAAGGGCCGCAGCAGCAGGCACGCCCAGACCATCTTCGATGTCGCCAACGATACCGCAGCAGGCGCGGTCGTCCGGGAGCGGCCACGATCCCAGAACATCACCTATGCCGACGTTGCGGAACTCGCGTGCCACTTCAAGGTCAGCTTCGAGGCGACGGTCTGGCGGCTGGAGAGTCTCAGGCACACGTCGACTTCGGAGTCCGCCGTACTCCTGCAACAGAGCGACGTCGGCGGTCGACTTGCCCTGGTGCTGGACGGGACTCGGACGGCGGATGACGGGGTCGGCGAGACGTCGCAAGCTGCCCCCGAGGCCGGGGTGCGGCACCAGACCGGCGGCGGCGTGCTGCGCGGTCAGCTCGTACGCCTTGCGATCGAAGCGTTCCGCCAGGAGGCGATCTCCCGCGGCCGACTTCTGGAAATCGCCCGCAAGCTGGACATTGCCGATGACGACATGCTCGACCTGGCCTGGGCCGCCCGTCCGTATTGAGCCGCTCAGCAGCACGCCGGCTTCGCATCGTCGCGGACACGTCCGTTCTCATCAACTTCCTTCGGATCGACCGCATGGATCTCCTCGGGATGCACCGGGGGTCGTTCATAGCCACGGATCACGTGGCCGATGAGATCACCCGCCCCCTCCAGCGCGAGCGCTACGAGCACGCGCTTCGGGCTGGTCACATTACCGAGGAGCACATCGCCGAACCGGTAGAGGTGGACATCTTCCTCCGCCTAAGGGATCCAGGAAGACTTGGCGTCGGAGAATGTTCCGCCATCGCGGTGGCGCTGAACCGTGGCTACCGGCTAGCCATCGACAACAACAAAGCCATCCGACGAGCGCTGGAGGAAGCCGAGTTGGGCGCACTCAAACTTGAAATCGTCCGTACGGAGGGCATCGTCCTGGAGTTGATTCGACATGGAGCGCTGATGATCGAGACGGCCGACGAGATGCTCGTCGGCTGGGCTGCGAACCATCGCTTCAAGCCCGGCTTTTCGTCGTTTCGGGCGCTGCTGAGTTAAGGCTCTGGATGGACCTGAGGGTCAGGGTGATATCTTCCTCCCGGGACGGATCTCGCCGCCGACAACCATCGACAACCACCGATAACGGAACCATGAAACCAGAGACGGTCGTCATCATCGGCTCGGGCCCCGCCGCGTGGACGGCGGCGATCTACGCGGCCCGGGCGAACCTCGATCCGCTCGTGTTCGAGGGCGCGGGGAGCCGCACCATGATCCCCGGCGGACAACTCATGTTCACGACGGACGTGGAGAACTATCCCGGCTTCCCCGAAGGGGTTAACGGCATCGACATGATGTTGGACTTCAAGAAGCAGGCCGTGCGCTTCGACACGCGCGTCTTCACCGAGGACATCGTCGAGGTCGACTTCTCCAGCCGGCCGTTCCTCCTGCGCTCGAGCGGGAAGCAGGAGGTGCGCGCGGAGACGGTGATCCTCGCGACCGGCGCCAACGCCCGCTGGCTGGGCGTGCCGGGCGAGGAGCGGCTCGCGCAGAGCGGCGGCGGCGTTTCGGCCTGCGCGGTGTGCGACGGCGCCCTGCCCGCCTTCCGGGACCAGGTCCTGGCCGTCGTGGGAGGCGGAGACAGCGCCATGGAGGAAGCCCTCTACCTCACGAAGTTCGCGAGCGAAGTCCTGCTCATCCACCGGCGTGACGAACTGCGGGCCTCGCAGATCATGCAGGAGCGGGCCTTCGCCAGCGACAAGATCCGCTTCCTCTGGAACTCGACCGTGGAGGAGGTGCTGGGGGACGACGTGATCGCCGGCCTCCGCCTCCGCGACACCGTGTCGGGCGAGGCGTCCGAGATCGAGGTGGGCGGGATGTTCGTGGCCATCGGCCACATCCCCAACACGGAGTTTCTGCGCGGCCAGGTCGACCTGAAGGAGAACGGCTACGTGGAGATGCCCACGCCGTGGCGGACGGAGACGAACGTGCCCGGCGTGTTCGCGGCCGGCGACGTCATGGACGACTACTACCGGCAGGCGGTGTCGGCGGCGGGCACGGGCTGCATGGCCGCACTCGACGCCGAGCGCTTCCTCGCACACAACGGCGCCGGCTGACCTCGGCTCGCAGCCGCAGCGTACGGATCGCGCCCGCAGTCCCTCCCGTCACCCGTCGGGCATCCGGGTCGGGATGCGTTGGCGCTTGCTTCTGCGGTAGATCCTGAAATCGCCGTCCAGGGTGAGGACCACGCTGCCCGGGTGCTGTTCGGACATCCGGACGAGGCACGCATCCGCCAGGGACATCGGCACGTCGTCGTACTTCTTCATCATCCGCGCGACCGCGGCCGCCTCATCCGCCAGCCGGAACGACACCTCGAGAACGCCCCGCGCGACCAGCGAAACCACGGCTTCCGGTGCCCCGGAGCCGAGACGGTGCGCAAGAAAGCACGCCTCGGCGATGACGGCTTCGCAGGTGAGGAACGGGGGCTCGACGCGGGCCCACTGTTCCCGTGCCCAGCGGTGATGTCCGTCCCGGGAGTTCAGGAAGGCGATCAGCGGGCCCGTGTCGAGAATGGTCCCGCAGTTCACTGGCCGAAGCCACGCATGTAGTCCGGGTTCGCCGACAGGTCTTCGGGCCCGGCGAAGGCCCCGGCGAGATCGACGGCCCGAGACAGGGCGGAGACGGGGGGCGTGCTCCTCTCCCTGCGCAGAAATACTTCGAGAGCCTCGCGAATCAGCGCGGACCTGCTCACGCCCCGCCGGCGCGCGGCCTCGGAAACCTCCCGGGCGAGGTGCCCCGGCATCTTCAACGATACGGGTTTCATGCCCGACGAATCCTTCCCCTTGGTACTACATGTTATCGTACTACTATATTACCGTATTCAGTATTACACGGTGTGCGACGGGCCGTCAATTCGGCATCACGTGACGGCGGCGATGCTCCTGCGGCTCACCCGAACTCCCGGCTTACCAGAAGATGATGTAGAGGACCGCCGCTCCCGCGATGACGCCTCCGGCCCAGAACCCGGCGCGCGGAGCCGGCGTCAGATCCACGCCGTCCGCGGTACGCGGCAGCCGGCGAGGGGCCGCCACCGGACGAAGCCGCGTGACCACCACGATCCAGGCCGAGATCGTAAGGAACGTGATCGCCATGTGATGGAGGAACGCGACCTCCGGCAGCAGCCACAGGAGGAGGCCGTAGACGGGGATCCCGAGCACCATCCCCCCGTAGGCCGCGACCGGCGGCGTGCGCGGCGCGAAGATGCCGAACAGGAACGCGGCCACGATCCCCGGCGAGATGAACCCCCAGAACATCTGGATGTACTCGAACACGCTCGGCGCCCGGGCCACGAGCGGCGCCCACAGGCACGCGACGACCGCGAGCACCCCCGTCGTCACGCGTCCCACCACCATCAGCCGCCGCGACGAGGCCTCGGGCCGCAGGTGCCGCTTGTAGAGGTCGACGCTGAAGATCGTCGCTGCCGAGTTGAGCATGGAGTCGAGCGAACTCATCACGGCCCCGAACAGCGCCGCGAACATGAGGCCCGTCAGCCCGGCCGGGAGGAGCTCTCGCATCATGACGGGATAGGCCTGGTCCGGGTTCGTCACCTGATCGGCGAACAGCTCCGCCGCCATGATCCCGGGGAAGATGATGATGAACGGAATGAACAGCTTGATGAAGCCCGCCAGGAAGAGTCCCCGCTGCCCGTCCGCCAGGCTGCGCGCCGCCAGCGTGCGCTGCGTGATGAACTGGTTCAGTCCCCAGTAGAAGATGTTGGGGATCCACAGTCCGCCGATGAAGACCGCCAGCCACGGCATCTCGGGGTGGTTGAAGGGGAGAACCGTGTGGAGCTTCCCGTCCGCCGCCTCGAGGAAGGGGCCGATGCCGCCCATGGCCCGGAACCCGAGGATGGTGACGAGCACGCCGCCGAGGAGGAGTGCCACGCCCTGGAGGAGGTCGGACCACACGACCGCCTTGAGTCCGCCGTAGATCGTGTAGCCGCCCGCGAGCACGCCGATGAGCCAGATGCCGGCCGACACGTCGAGGCCGAAGATCGACTCCAGGGCGAGCGCGCCCGAGTACAGCACCGTCGCGAGGGCCACGAGCACGTACGCCGCGAGGATGAACGCCGCCATCAGCGTGCGCGTGCGCACGTCGTACCGGAACTCGAGGTACTCCGGGATGGTGTAGATCCCCGCCGCGAGGAACCGGGGGAGGAAGAAGAGACCGACGAGGACGAGCGTGACGGCCGCCATCCACTCGTAGCTCGCGATCGCGAGGCCGATGTCGTACCCCCGCCCCGCCATCCCCACGAAATGTTCGGTGGAGATGTTCGAGGCGATGAGCGAGAAGCCGATCAGCCACCACGGCAGGTTGCGTCCCGCGAGGAAGTACCCGGCCGCGTCGCGCCGCCCGCGAGAGGCGTACAGCGACACCCCCACCACGAGCAGCAGAAAGCCCGCAAAGGCCGCCACATCGAGCGGCCGGAAGGTCACGTTTGCTCGTTCCGGCGACTGTCCCGCTGCGAGTCGAGCCGCGGCGTCGGCCGCTGTCGAATCACGTGGCGCGTGGGCACCAGCGAGTCCGTGCGGCCCTCAGGCGCCAGAAGCAGCTCCTTGAGAGTCGGCTTGGCGATCTCGCCCCGTTTTCTTGAGCGTTCGTGCCTGTTCAGGTGCGCCTCCCGCCGATTCCATGGGTGGGGCTGGCAGACTATGCCGCGACCTCTCGACGGTCAAAGCGGCCGGCGACGACTTTACCGATCCCGCGCGAGAGCGTCGCGGAGCGTCTGCTTCGCTTCTTCGTGCCGGTTCGCGGGCACGCGGAGGACCTTCGCGGCCGCCGTCGGGCCCCAGGACACGGGTGCGAATTCCCCTTCGACTCTGAAGGGGATGTCGCCGGCCTCGAGGGCGAGCCTCGCGGCGAGGAATTCGCTCTCGTCCCACGCCTCGAACACGCGAACCAGATCGTCGCCGCCTCTCGTGGTCAGGTGACGGTCTCCTCGATGTCGGCGGTCCACGTCACCTTGATCGCCCCTTCCAGCGAGCGGGCGGTGGGGCACTTGGCGCCGTGGCCGGCGAGCGCGCGGTCCACCGTCTCCCGGGCCTCGGCGGGGACGCGGAGGCGGTAGTGGACGATGATCTCCTCCAGCGTGGGCATGCGGTCGCGGAGGCGGTTGATCCCCTCCACTTCGGCGGCGATGTCTTCGGGGGCCAGGCGGATGCCGCGCACTTCCAGTGCGCCGTTGAGCGTGCCCAGCATTCAGGCGCCGGTCGCGGCCACCTGGTAGTCGACGGGGAGCGGCAGGTCCTTCGCATCGATCCGGTAGTGGGATTTGATGGGTCCGTGGACGCCGAAGTCGATCTCGGTCCCCTCTTCGAGGCGGGCCCGGCGGTGCACTCCTCCGACCTTCTCGAGGCGCGCGCGGGCGGTGTAGAACGGTTCGGACATGACATGTCTCCTTTACGGGCCCGCCTTCCCTGCCGCATTTTCGGGCGGCAGGATTCGGGCGTGGCGTAAACGAAACGATCGAGAGCGGCCAGAATGACGTCAACCCGTGACGGGAAACGCCTTCCGGGTGGAGCTGCGGGCCGGGCTGCGGCGCTGATCCTCATGGCGGTCGGGATCGCGGCCTGCGAGCGGGGGTCCGCCGAAACGGCGGACACGGC
>JAJDUL010000004.1 GCA_022826685.1 Gemmatimonadota bacterium
GAGCGGATCGCCGGGCGGCGAGAGGCCGCAGGAACCGGCTGGTTCCCGCCGGAGCAGGGCTTCCTGGCGTTCGAGCGTCTGCTGCGGGAGGATGCGACGGGGGGCGTGGTGGCTGTGGTGGACTGGCCGGTGTTCGGCGAATCCGTCGGAGGCCGTCCGCCTCTCCTGGAGGATCTGCTCGCCGTCGCCACCGACGATGACGATGCGTCCTCATCGGACGACCTGCTGGCACAGCTCGGCGCGACGCCGGCGGCGGAGCGCGAGAACCTGCTCGTGTCCTTCGTGCAGCGGGAAGTCCAGGCGGTCCTGAGGCTCCCGTCGGCGCCGGCGCCGACGGGCGGATTATTCGATCTGGGGATGGTTTCCCACATGGCGGTCGAACTGCGCAATCGCATCAACCGGGCCTTCTCCGACACCTATGTCGCGCCGAATACGCTGGTATTCGACTACCCGACCATCGCCGATCTCGCCTCCCATCTGGTGGACGCGCTGGGGGAGGCGGCCCCCGCCCCCGAGTCGACGGCCGAGCCGGCCCCTCCGCCGGTGGCGCGGGAGGACGATGGGATCGCCGTCGTCGGCATGGCGTGCCGCTTCCCCGGCGCCCCGGATCTGCAGGCGTTCTGGACCCAGCTCGAAGCGGGTCGCGATGCCGTGACCAACGGGCGGCAGGACAACGGATCGTGGACGGGGATCGCGGGCGACCCCGCGGCGGGCGACGACGCGTGGGGCCGTGGCGGGTTCGTCGAGGAGATCGACCGTTTCGACGCGCGGTTCTTCGGCATGACGCCGATCGGCACCCGCATGATGGACCCGCAGCAACGGCTTCTCCTGGAGACGAGTTGGCAGGCGCTCGAGGATGCCGGCATCGATCTGGAGGGCCTGAGGGGGAGCGGCACCGGGGTTTACGCGGGCATTTCGACCAGCGAGTACCGCGATCTGATGATGACGGCGGGCGGGGAAGGCCTGAACTATCTGGGCACCGCGAGTTCCATGGCGCTCGGCGGGATTGCATTCAAGCTGGGGCTCATGGGGCCCACCATGCCGGTCGTCCTCAACTGCGCGGCGTCCCTGGTCGCCGTGCACCACGCCGTAACCGCCCTGCAACAGGGTGAAGTGGATCTGGCGCTGGTCGGAGGCGTAAACGCCCTCTTTTCGCTCGGGCTGACCAGGGAGATGGTGGAGTTGGGGCTGCTGTCGCCGCAGGGCCGCTGCAAGACTTTCGACGCTTCGGCGGACGGCTTCGTGCGGGGCGAAGGTTGTGGGATGGTCGTCCTCAAGCGGCTTCACGACGCGGAGGCCGACGGTGATCGGATCTGGGGCGTGGTGCGCGGCACGGCAGTCAACCAGAACGGGGCGACCGCCGGACCGACGGTGCCGAACGGGCGAGCGCAGCAGCGAGTGATCCGGGAGGCGCTCGCGCGGGCGGGCGTCGCGCCCGGGCAGGTGGACTATCTCGAAGCCCATGGCGGGGCATCCACGTTGGGGGATCCCATCGAGGTACAGGCGGCGGCCGCCGTCTACGGCGAGGGACGCGAGGCAAGCCGTCCACTCCTGATCGGGTCCGTAAAGACCAACATCGGCCACCTCGAGTCGGCCGCGGGCATTGCCGGACTGATCAAGGTCCTGCTGTCGATGAAGCAGGGCGTGATCCCGAAGCACCTCCATTTCACGAAGCCGAACGAGCACGTGGACTGGGACGCGCTCCCCGTGCAGGTGACGTCGGAGTCGATGCGCTGGCCGGGGGATCCCGATCGGCCGCCGTTCGCCGGCGTGAGTGCTTTCGGGATATCGGGGACCAACGCGCATGTCGTCGTGGAGGGTTACCAGCCGCCCGACGACGCCCCCCGCGCGAACGGTGCTGCGGGTCAGCCCGCCGGGGCCGCGCAGACCATCGCCATCGCCCTGCCGGAATCCCTGGCGGAACTACCGCCTCCATCGGGCGACTTCGACCCCCGCACGGCCCGCGTCCTGCCCCTTTCCGGCAAGTCGGACAAAGCGCTGCGCGAGTTGGCGGAACGGTACCTCGCCTGGCTCGACATCCACGCCGACGATTTCGACGCTGCGAGCGGGGCCGGCGACTCCCTGTTGTCGGACATGGCGTGGACGGCGGGAGTGGGGCGCGACCACTTCTCGCACCGGGCGGGTGTCGCATTCCAGGAGATCGGCTCGCTTCGCGACGGGTTACACGCGGTCGCAACTGCGGACGGGACGATGTCATCAGGGACGGCGGACGCTGCCGCGACGCCACCGAAGTTGGCCTTCTCGTACGCCGGCGAAGACACCGAGTGGACGGAAACGGGGGAGAGGCTGTACCGGACGGAGCCCGTGGTGCGCGCGGTCCTCGACCGGTGCGATGAGATTCTGCGGGACGAACGTAGCGGGACTTCCCTGCTGGATGTGATGTTCGAACCGACCGGCGCGAAGGCGGACGTACATGACCCGGCCTGGAGCGGGCCGGCGACCTTCGCCATCGAGTGTGCGGTCACCGCGCTTTGGTCGAGCGTGGGTGTCCGGCCCGGCGTGGTGTCGGGACGCGGGGTCGGGAATTTGGCAGCGGCATGGACCGCAGGGGTCGTCGACCTCGAAGACGGGCTGCGTATCTCGTCTCAACAAGGGATGGACGGGTTGCAGGCAGCCGCCTCCGGAATCACACTCTCGCCACCCGCGCTATCGATCTTGAATCAGGGGACCGGGCAAGTCGTCGGCCCCGAAGAGATCGTCGACGGAGCGTACTGGCGCGACCCGGCACACTCGCTGGACGCACCGCGCCATCGGGCCGAGGGGCTGGCGGGCCTCGATGTTGATCTCATCCTCGAAATCGGTCCCGGATCGGGGCTGGGGCCCTCGCCGCTCGAGGCTTGGCCGGACGGCGCGGACCGCGTAGCCGACACACTCGCGGAGTGGGTGGCGCGGGTGTATGCCGCAGGCATTCCCGTTTCTTTCGCCGGGCTGTTCGCCGGTGAATCGCGGCGAAGGATCTCGATACCCGGTTACCCCTTCCAACGCAAACGCTACTGGTTGGACGTGCTCCCGTAAGGGCAGCCACCTGCCTGACTCCTTGACGATTCCGGCCAGGCGGTGAAATATCCCGCTCGGGCGCAACGCAATGATCGGCGTCCCTGATCGGGACGGCAGTACCAACCCTCCACGGAAGGCCATGCAAATGTCATGTGAAGCTCGCCTCAGGGAACTCATCGACGAACACCTCGATCTCGGCCGCGAGCCCAGCTGGGATACCGAGACAGGCCAGGCGGGCGTTTCGTCGCTCGATGCGGTCGCCTTCAAGAAGATCCTCGAGAAGGAGTTCGGCATCACGATCCCGCCGGAGTGCTTCAGCACTCTGCGCAAGCTGGTCGAATTCATCGACTCCAAGGCTGGCTGAACGCGTCGCTGGACTTTGACAGCGCCCCCCGGATCGCCTGCGCAGGGGCGCGCGGCTTGACATGACTTCCGGCGCTGTCTGGAAGATCCCGGAGCCACGATCCGTGTACGACGTGCGGCACGGCGACGGGAGCGTCACCAGAGTACGGCGACACGGAATTCCCGGGGGGCGTCGGTTGATCGTGGGGCACGGCAACGGCCTCGCGGTCGACCTTTACTACCCGTTCTGGTCGCGGTTCACGGACGACTTCGATGTGTTCGTGTACGATCTGAGGAACCACGGGTGGAACCCGATCGGCCCGCGCAACGCGCACAACATCCCCAACCTGATTCAGGACCAGGAAGAGGTCGTCGAAGCCATCGCCGCCCGCTACGGTCGGACGCGCTCCGTCGGCGTCTTCCATTCCCTTTCGGCGCTGACCGCTCTCCTGTCGCGGTCGCTCGGCACCGGTCGGACCGGCGACCTCTCGGCCTGGATTCTATTCGACCCGCCCCTGTTCAGGCCGCGACTGGCCGAGGAGGAAACCGACGAGGCCGCCGAGCGGCTGGCGGAGATCGCGCGACGCCGAATGGACCGCTTCCGCGAGGCAGGCGAACTCGCGGAACTCTTTCACCACCTGCTGCTCACGAGGGCCGTGCCGGGCGCCGCGGAGTTGATGGCCCGCACCGTCCTGCGGAAATCCCCGGACGGAGAGGGCCTCGAGCTTCGGTGTCCCCGCGACTACGAGGCTCAGATCGTCGCGTACGCCCGCACCTACGCCTTCCTTGTCGACCTCGGCGACCTTCCGTGTCCGACCAAGGTCATCGGATCGGACCCGACCTCGTCGTTTGCGTACCTGCCGACGTTCAATCTGAGTCACATGAATACGGTCGACTACGACTTCATCCCGGAATCCACGCACTTCCTGCAGATCGAGCAGCCTGACGAATGCGTGCAGTTGATGTGCCGGTTCCTCGAGGAACACGGGCTGTTGTCGGCGCGCCCTGGCTAGTGTGGTGTCGCAGAAATCCCACGGCCATTCGAGCGCGGACTTCTGCGACACCACACTAGACGGCTACCCGAACGGTGACGATGTCGGTGTCGTAGTACTGCCGGTGGCGAACCGACGAAGCGAGGTGCCGCAGCAGGCGCAGCGATACTTCGTTCTCCGTGGATGTCTCCTCGACCTCGCCGCTCAGCAGCGCGAGACGATCCTGGAGGTTCTCGTCCCGCGGGGCGACGACGAATTCGAGCACCGCCTCACCCTTCTCGCGGTGCGTGGCCATGACGAGTCGCCGTCGGGAGGCGTCGTCTCCGGAACCGTCCGGCCGGGCCAGCGAAAGGAGCGCCTCCTCGGCGGCGGCGGCCAGGCGGTCCGCGACCTCCGAGTCCAGGCCGGCCTTCGCGGCAAAGGTCCCGAGAAATTCCCGGATCCGCGGCAGCGCCGATGGACCGAACTCCGTTTCGATGCGCGCTCGGCGGGGTTCGGTCAGGCTCAGGAAGAGGGTCAGGAGGATTGCGGTGAAGCCGCCCGCGTTCATCCCGTTGGCGAGCAGGCCGCCGGCGAAGCCGGACACCTGCTCGGGGAGGATGAGCCCGTACTGGAAGCTGACGCCGGTGAGGAAGGCGAGGCCGACGACGATGCCGTTGCGATAGTCGAGTCCGCCTTGCAGGACGATCTTGAGGCCGATCGCGAACAGCATCGCGAGGAGGACGGCCAGGTACGCCGCGAAGACCGGATCCGGGATCGCGAGCACGACCGCGAAGGCCTTGGGAAGGAGAGCGAAGGCGATGAAGGCGGCGCCGGCCGCCAGTCCCACGCCCCGCGCCGCCACCCCGGTGAGCTGCGTGAGCGGTACGCTGGTCGTGGTCGCGCTGCCCGGCACCGTGCCGGCGCACCCCGCCAGGACGTTACCGACACCGTCCACGGCCACCGCGCCCTGCACGGCCCGGAAGTCGGTCGCGCGACTCGCGCGCCGCCATGACACCCGCTGGACCGCGACGGTGCTGCTCATCGTCCGGATGGCCGCGATCACGGCCACGAGCAGGAAGGAGGGCAGGAGGGTCCAGAAGACAGGCCCGAAGCCGAGATCGAAGCCCGGCGGCTGCGCGTTTGGAAGGGCGACCCAGTCCGCGTCCGCTATGCGTCCCACATCGTAGAGGCCGTAAGCGGCGGCGACCGCGGTCCCGACGATCACGCCGATCACCGGGGCCCATAGCCGGAGCGCTCCCGTCCCGCGCAGAGCGAGACATCCCATCAGGAGCGCCGTGACGCCGAAGCTGAGGGGGGCGCCCGGCGGCGCGCCGCCGTCGGGCCCGGCGGCGAGGAGCCCCGACACGAAGGGCAGCACGGTCACCGGGATCAGCATGATCACCGTGCCGGAGACGGATGGGGTCAGGACCCGCTGGAAGAGCGACAGCCGCCAGGAGAGCAGGAGCGGGATGAACGCGGCGACGACGACGAGGGTGGCGAGGAGGGCCGGGCCGCCTTCGGTGAGCGCCATGATGCTCGCCGGGATGAACGCGCCGGAGGTACCCATCAGGAGGACATGCCCGGCGCCGAGGCGCCGCGCCCGGACCGCCTGCAGCATCGTCGCCAGACCGCAGACCGTCACGGACGCCAGCACCGCCCAGGAGAGGTACTCCTCGCCGACCCCCGCCGCCCGCATCACGACGATCGGGATCAGCACGATCGCCGCGATGTTGAGCACCGCGAGCTGGAGCCCGACACCGAGGGCGAGAGCCGGCGGGGGCTTCTCGTCAGGCTGGTAGCGGACGCCGGATCGGTTGTCTGTCGTCACCCAGGGTCCCCTTGCCGTTCGGTTTCCGTCCGCCGGAGATTGATTCCCCGGAAATATCGCTCTTTTTGTCCGACACCAAAAGAAAACCGAGGAGAAGGAACATGCGAGCCGCCCGTTCGACGCTGACCCCGCTCGGCACTCTCGTGGCGATCTCCGTCGCGGTCTCCGTGGCGGTCGCCGCCCTCCCCGCCGGAGCCGCGGCCCAGAACCGGGAGGTGACGCCGGAGGAGCGCGCCCGTCTCATGGCCGAGTACGAGGCCCGCATCGACGCCGAACTCGTCTCGGAGCGGCCGATCGAGATGTTCGACTCGATCTGGATCGAGGAACTCACGTGGATGGAAGTCCGCGACATGATGGCGGAGGGGTATAACATCGCGATCATCTCCACGGGCGGGATCGAGCAGAACGGACCCTACGTGGCCACGGGCAAGCACAACTACGTGCTGCAGGGGACGTGCGAGGCCATCGCCCGGGAGCTGGGCACGGCGCTCTGCGCCCCGATCATGAAGCTCGTTCCGGAGGGAAACATCGACGAACCCTCCGGCCACATGCGCTACCCCGGCACGATCTCGCTCCGCCAGGAGACCTTCGAGGCGGTGCTGGATGACGTCGCCTCCAGCCTCCGGGCGCACGGTTTCGAGCACATCGTCTTCATCGGCGACAGCGGCGGGAACGTGCAGGGGATGGCGAACGTCGCGGCCCGCCTCAACGAGCGCTGGGACGACGCCCACGCGCATCACATCCCCGAGTACTACCGGTACGGAGGCGGGGATTTCCTCGAATCCGAACTCGGGATCGTGGAGACGGAGAACGACGGTATCCACGACAGCTTCGGCATCACGAGTCTGATGATGACCGTCGACCCCACCGTCGTCCGCTACGACCAGCGCGTGAAGGCGGGGCTCGCGAAGATCAACGGCGTCCCGATCGCCCCGAAGGAGAAGACGATCGAGATCGGCCTCAAGCTCCAGGCCTACCGGACCGCGCTCACCGTCGAGAAGATCCGCGAGTCGATCGCCAACGCCGGCAGTTAGCGCGCGCTGTCCCAGCTCCCGGCCCGCGCGGCTCACGGTCCGCGCGGGCCTGTTGAATCTCACCGCCCCCCGCGAGGCGTAACACTTCCTTTCGGCCGGCTCCACGAAAGAAGGACGAGTGGCGAGTCCCCAACCGAGTTCCCCCATCCCCGCGCGAGGCAAGCTGGTCGTCGGCGCGCTCGCGTTCGCGGGACTCACCGCCCTGGGACTCGTCGCGCTCATCCGCTGGCGCCCTCCGTCGGAACTCGACAGCATCCTCGCCCGCATCACGCCGGGATTCGCCATGGCACTGCTCGCGCTGCTCGCGCTGGACTTCATTCTGGGCGGCCTCCGATATCGACTGCTCCTCGACGGCCGCGTCTTCTCGCGGGTTTCGCTGTGGCACTGCATGCGTGCGAACTGGGCGAACATGCTGCTGGGCGCGATCACGCCGGCGCAGACGGGGGGCGGCGCCGCGCAGCTCTACGTGTTGTGCCGACGCGGGGCGCGGCTGTCCGAGGCCATTCTCTGTTCGCTGCTCACGTTCGTCGCCACGCTGCTCTTCTTCGCGCTCGGCGGCCTCGGCGCGCTGGCGTTCCTGCCGGACGAAGCCCTGTCGCGCGGCGTGCTGGTCGCGCTCGTCATCGCGGTGGTGGCCATTGCGGGGCTGGCGGGCCTGCTCGGCCTGGCTGTCGTTGCGCAGCGGCCCACCATCCGGGTGATCCGGCGCTTCCTCAATGCGGGTTCGAGGCGGGGGACGCGGGTTCGGCGGTGGGCGGCGGCGGGCCGGCGTCTCCTGAGCCGTGAGGTCGAGCGGCTGGCGGCAGGGATCCGGGCGATCGTGGCGCGTGGAAAGGTGACGCTCGTCTGGGTGTGCGCCGCGACGGCCCTCCTCTACTTCAACAAGTATTTCATGGGCTACGTTCTCGCGGCGGCGCTTCAGGGGCCGGTCGACGGCTCCTTCATCGGCCTCCAACTCCTTCAGCACATCGTCCTCTACTTCGCGCCGACTCCTGGAGCCTCGGGCGTCGCCGAGGCCTCGACCGGACTGCTGATGAATCGGGTTCTTCTCGCGGAAGTGACGGTCCTTTGGGTCGTCGGCTGGCGCCTGCTCACGACGTTCTTCGGGACGATCCTGGGCGTGTTCGTACTGCTGGGAGAGGCGCGGCGACACGTCGGCGAGGTTCGGGCCGACGAGACGGGCGGGATCGCGTGAGCGCGACTCTCTGCGTCGGGGGCGCCGAGTTCTGGGAGCACCTCGAGCGCGACATCCGCGGCGCGCGCGACTACGTCTACGTCCAGACGCTCTCGTTCGAGGGCGACGCCGCCGGGTTGGGCCTGGCCGAGGCCCTGCTCGCCTGCGAAGCGCCCCGGCGGCGCATCGTCGTGGACGCCGTGACGAAGTACCTGATCAACGACCGCTTCATCGATCTGCCGTCGGCCCGGCGCGACGCCGGTCTCCAGCGCGAGGTCGCGGCCACGGGCGAGATGTGCGACCAGCTGGAGCGCGGCGGCGTGCCCGTGCGATTCGCCTGGCCCGTGGGTCGGCGCTTTCACCGGCTCATTGCCCGCAACCACAAGAAACTCATCGCCATCGACGACCGGATCGCCTACCTGGGCGGGATCAACTTTAGCGACCACAACTTCGCCTGGCACGATTTCATGATCCGCGTCGAAAGCCCGGGGATCGCCGCATTCCTCCGCGAGGACTTCGAGCACACGTGGCGGGGCCACGACCGGGCGGCCTCCGCGGAGATCGACGGCGATGAGATCGTAGTCGGCGAAGGCCGGGGCAACGCCGGACTGCGCGACGCCGTCTCCCGCGCGCTGGACCGGGCCACGCGCCGAATCGTCATCCAGTGCCCATATGTCAGCGAGCCGTTCTGGAGCGCCCTCGGCCGGGCACACCGCCGCGGCGTTCACGTCACGGTGATGATGCCGGAAGCGCACAACCGGGCCGTGATGAAATGGGGCACGCTCGACGCTTCGCGCCGCGAGGGCTTCGAGGTCCTCATGTTGCCCGGTCCGATGACGCACGCGAAGGTGATGCGGATCGACGACTCGGTCGTCCTCGGTTCGGCAAACTTCGACTACGTGAGCTTTCGCATGCAGCCGGAAGTCGTGCTCATCACGAGCGCACCCGATCTCGTCCGCGAGATCGGAGAGCGCATACTCGAGCCCGATCTCGCGCGCTGCCGGGAGCCGGCCCAGGAGCGCCGCCAGCGCTGGCGCGAGCGCCTGGGCGGCATCTCGATGCGCGTGCTGGAGATGCTGTCCTCATCGATCCGCGAGCGCCGGCCGGGTCCGATCCCGCTCGCCACCTGGCGCGACGGACACGCGATCCCGGGCCCGCGACAGGCTGGCCGATGACTTCGTGGTTCAGGCGGTATCTGCTGCCGGGGTTCGTCTTCCAGTCCATCATCATCGCGGGCGGGTACGGGACCGGGCGGGAACTCGTCGAGTTCTTTCTCCGCTTCGGACCGCTGGGCGGACTGCTCGGGATGCTCCTCCCGGCGACGATTCTCGTGAGCCTCACCTCGATGGCGTCCTTCGAGTTCGTGCGCGTGTTCGGCACGTACGACTACCGGACCTTCTTTCAGCGGCTGCTCGGGCGCGGATGGGTCGTCTACGAGGTCGGCTACATGTGCGCCGTCCTCCTCTTCCTGGCGGTGATCGGCGCGGCCTCGGGGACGTTCCTCCTCGAGACGTTCGGCCTCCCGTTCGCGGCCGGCGTGACCGGACTTCTCGTCGCCATCGGTTTCCTCGTCTTCAAGGGGACGGAGACGATCGAGCGGTTCTTCTCCGGCTGGTCGTTCCTCCTGTACGGGGTCTACCTCGTCTTCTTCGCCTGGTCGATCGCCCGCTTCGGGGACGGCATCGGGGCGGCTGTCACGTCGGGCGAGGCCCGGGAGGGCTGGGCGCTGTCGGGGTTCCGGTACGGCGTTCTCCAGGTGTCGCTCCTCCCGGCGATGCTGTTCGCGACGCGGCACATCCGGAGGCGGCGGGAGGCGCTGTGGGCCGGCGCCCTCACGGGGCCGATCGCGATGATCCCGGCCGTCCTCTTCCTCGTGGCGATGGCGGGCCACTACCCGGGGATCGTGGACCGCCCCGTGCCCGCCAACCATCTACTCGAACTGTTGGGCTCGCGGGGGTTCCAGATCGCCTTTCAGGTCGTCCTCTTCGGCACGCTCATCGAGTCCGGGACCGGCGTGATCCACGCCTTCAACGAGCGGGTCGCCGGCGTGTTCGCGGCGCGGAAGGCCCGCATGCCCCCAACGATGCGGCCCGCGGTCGCCATCATCCTCCTCGTCGTGGCCTCCCTCCTGTCGAGGTTCGGGATCATCGACCTCATCGCGACCGGCTACGGAGCCCTGAGCTGGGCCTTCATCTTCATCTTCGTCCTGCCGCTGCTGACGATCGGGCTGTACAAGCTGCGGCGGGAGGGAGCCGGGGCGAACGGAGGATCCGCGTAGGGCGAAATCCGGTCGGCGTCCCTATATTGAAGGGTTGAAGTCGAAGGGTAACGTCACACATCCGTCGCGGGGGACGAGCGATTCCATGAAGAGACTCGCGGTTGCGCTGTCCTGCATCGCGCTCTGGGGGCCCATTTCCGCGCTTCCCGGCGGTCCTTCGAGTTCCGCGCCCCCCCCGGCGCAAGCCCGCGAGTTCGTCCCCGACACCATCCCGCAGACGATCGTGAACCAGGTCTGCACGAACTGCCACAATGACACGCGGCTGCTGGGGAACCTCTCGCTGGAGCGTTTCGAGGTGGAGATGGCGCACCTCGAGGCGGAGACGGCGGAGAAGATGATCCGGAAGCTGCGGGCCGGGATGATGCCGCCGCCGGGGATCCGGCGCCCGCCGCCCGAAGACCTGCTCGAGCTCGCCGAGACGCTCGAGGCGCGGGTCGATGCCGTGGCGGCGGACCGGCCCGACCCCGGCGTCCGCTCCTTCCAGCGGCTGAACCGGGCCGAGTACGAGCGTTCGATCCGGGCGCTCCTCGGACTCGACATCGACGCCTCCGCCTACCTGCCGAACGAGACGATCAGCGCGGGCTTCGACAACATCGCGGACGTCCAGAACCTCTCGGCGACGCTCCTCGAGGGATATCTGACCGCAGCGAGCGAGATCAGCCGGCTCGCGCTCGGGGACCCGACCGTGACGCCGAGCGAGACGGAGTACGAAGT
>JAJDUL010000010.1 GCA_022826685.1 Gemmatimonadota bacterium
AACGTCGCCGACACCTTCACCTAGAAGGCGGCCGGCGAAATGAAGCTCCGGCTGCGGGCCGCCATCGGGGAGGCCCGGGTGGTCGAGGAAGACAGGGAAGTTCGTGAGCGTCTCTCGCGTGCGCTGGGCCACCTGGAACTGGCTCACATCGGCACGATCCACGGCTTCTGTGCCGACGTGTTGCGGGAGCGGCCGATCGAGGCCGGCGTCGATCCGGCGTTCCGGGTCGCCGCCGAGGACGAAGCCGGGCGCCTCCTCGATGGGGCCTTCGAGAGCTGGTTCGAGGGCGCCCTGGCAGACCCCGGTCCCGGCGTGAGGAGGGCGTTGCGCCGCCACTACCCGCGGAATTCGGGCGGTCCGCGCGCGGCCCTGCGGGCGGCGGCCGGCAGTCTCGTGGACCAGCGCGACTTCGACGCGCCGTGGTCCAGACCCGAGTGGGACCGGGAGGCCGAACTCGACCGCGCGCTCGACCTCCTGCGGGAACTTGCCGCCTTCGCCCCGCTGGCCTCCCGTCCGGAAGACTATCTCACGCAGAACCTGCGCCACATCGAACGCGGCGTGCGCGAAATCGAACTGAGGGAGAAAACGCGCGGACGCGACTACGACTACCTGGAAGCCTGGCTGCGGCCCTTCGTGCGAGCCCGCTGGCGCGGCTGGTTCTGGCGCGGCTTCCGCTCGCGGGATTTCGGCGGCGGCCTCGCGAAGGCGGACGTCGTGGCGCGCCGCGACGCGGTTCGGGCGGAGGTCGAGGAGATCCTGCAGACGGCGGATGCGGACCTGGCGGCTCACCTCCGCGACGAACTCTGGCCCGTGACGGAGCGATACGAGCGGGCCAAGCGGCGCGACGGGTGCCTCGACTTCGTGGACCTCCTGATCCGGGCGCGGGGTCTCCTCCGCGACAACGGGGAGATCCGGAGGCACTACCGGACACGCTTCACGCGGTTCTTCGTCGACGAGTTCCAGGACACCGATCCGCTGCAGGTCGAGATCCTCCTTCTCCTGTGCGGCGAGGACCCGGACGAAACGCGGCCGGAGCGCATCGTGCCCACGTGCGGCAAGCTCTTCGTGGTCGGCGACCCGAAGCAGTCGATCTACCGCTTTCGTCGGGCCGACGTGATGCTGTACGAGAGGACGAAACGCCGCCTGAAGGAGGCGGATGCCCGGGTGCTACACCTGTCAACGAGCTTCCGGTCGCAGCCGCGCCTGCAGGCCGCCGTCAACGGGGCGTTCGCGACGCGCATGAAGGCGAGCGAGGACGGCAGCCAGGCGGCCTACGTGCCCCTCGCGCCCTTCCGCGCGGACACCGCGAGCCAGCCCGCCATCATCGCCCTGCCGGTTCCGGCACCTTACGGACGCTTCGGGAAGATCCGGGGAGTCGAGATCGAGAGGTCCCTGCCCGTCGCGGTCGGGGAGATGGTGCGCTGGCTGGTCCACGAGTCGGGATGGGTCGTGACGGAACGGGAGCGTCCGGAGGATCCGGTCCCGGTCCAGGCGCGCCACATCTGCCTGCTCTTCCGTCGCTTTCAGAAGTGGGGGGAGGATGTGACGCGCCCCTACGTGCGCGCGCTCGAGGCCCGCGCCATTCCGCATGTGCTGGTCGGCGGCCGCTCGTACCACGATCGCGAGGAGGTGCTCGCCGTCCGCAACGCGCTCACGGCCATCGAGTGGCCGGACGATCGGCTGGCGGTCTACGCCGCCCTCCGGGGTCCGCTCTTCTCGCTCGGCGACCGGGCGCTGTTCGAGTTCGGCGTCGACGTGGGTCCGCTGCATCCGCTCGCCGGGTGGGAGCCGGGCGGCGGAAACGGCCGCACGGAGGACGGAACGGCTCTGAAGCCTGAACTGCGGGACGTGGCGGCGGTTCTCGGTCTCCTCGGCGATCTCCACCGGCATCGGAACCGGCGCCCGATTCCGGAGACGGTCCGGCGTCTGCTCTCGGCCGCGCGCGCCCACGCGGGCATCGCGATCTGGCCCACGGGCGAGCAGGCGCTGGCCAACGTCCTCCGGCTCGTCGATCGGGCGCGCGCGTTCGAGCGCAGGGGCAGCGCATCCTTCCGGGCCTTTCTCGACCGGCTCGAGGACGAGGCCGAACGTGGACAGTCCGAGGAGGCGCCGATCGTGGAGGAGGGGACCGAAGGCGTGAGGATGATGACGGTACACAAGGCCAAGGGCCTCGAGTTCCCGGTCGTCATCCTGGCGGACATGACCTGCGCCGCGGCACACGAGCCGCCATCGCGCCACATGGACGCCGCCCGGCGTCTCTGGGCTCAGCGGCTCTGTGGTGCGACCCCCCGTGACATTCTCGAAAACGCCGAGGTCGAGCGACGCCGGGAGATGGCCGAAGCCGACCGGCTCGCGTACGTGGCGGCCACGCGGGCGCGCGACCTGCTCGTCGTACCGGCCCTCGGAGACGGCCGCGACGGCCACGGGGGATTCTCCGCGGAAGACGGTGAATGGTGGCTCGAGTCACTGAATCCGGCGGTGTATCCGCCCCACGGTGCACGCCGACGGCCGTCCCCTGCCGAGAGCTTGGGCGCTCCGGCCTTCGGCGATGAGTCGGTTCTCGATCGTCCGGATCGGAAGGGCGGTCAGCGCCCCACGCCGCCGGACTCGGTCGCGCCGGGGTTGCATGCCGCCGAAGCGGGAACGGAGATCGTGTGGTGGGATCCCGCCGCGCTCGATCTCGACGTGGATCCGCGCGCGGGCGATCGCCAGCGCCGGTTGCTCGAGGTGGAGCGAGAGGAACAACCCACCCTGGATGTCGAGGCGGGGCGCGGTGCGCACCGGGAGTGGCAGGCGGCTCGCGCCGCGAGATTGGAGTCCGGCGGGCACCGGACGATGTCGGTTGCCACGGCAGGGGCCATCGCGCGCCGGGCTGCCGAAGCCGCCGAAACCGGAGAGGAGCCCCGCTCCGACACGCGTATCGCGTGGGTCGACGTGCCACGGCCGGAAGCCGAGGGGCCGGACGGGGCGGGGCGCCCCGGAGGCGAGCGGTTCGGCGATCTCGTCCATCGCATCCTCGCCGAGGTTTTCCTCGATGCCGACTCCGCCGCGGTCGAAGAACTGGCCGGGACGCTGAGTCGGACGCTGGGAAGTCCCGAGATCGAAGTCGTCGCGGCGGCGGCTCTCGCGACGCGCGCCTTGGAACACGAAGTGCTCGACCGGGCGCGGGCCGCCCTGGACTCCGGGCCCGGCGCGGTCCATCGCGAGGTCCCGGTCTTCCACGTCGCGGACACCGCGGCGCCGGACGGGGAGCGGGACCGCGAGGGGGGCGCGGCCATCGTGGAGGGGGTTGCGGACCTCGCCTTCCGCGAGGTCACCGACTCCGGCCCGTGCTGGACCGTCGTCGATTACAAGACGGATCGGCGGCCCGCCGGGCGGCGCACCGAATACGAGGTGCAGGTCGCCTGCTACGTCGAGGCCATCGAAAGGGCCAGAGGAGAACCGGCCCGAGGGATCGTGCTGGCGTTGTAGGAGCCGCGTCAGGCGGGTCGGTCAGGTGCCGTACTTCCGGCTGTGGAGTTCGGCCGCGCGGTCGGACCACTCCTCGAGTCGGATTCGGGCTCCCAGTCCTTTGCCGAGGGTGTCGAGGTCTTCGGAGGTCCAGCGGGCCAGATCGAGGTACGTTCGATAGCCCATTTCGTTCAGACGCGCCTCGAAAGCGGGACCGATCCCCTTGATTCGCGTCAGGTCGTCGCTCTCGCTGGACGCGCGCGCGCGGGCCCGTTCCGCAGCAGCTGCGGGACGCATGTGGCGTTTGCGAACCGTTCGCGTCCGCGAGAGGCGGGCACGACGCGAGGGGTTCACGATCCCGCTCCCCTCGGGATCCAGCTTCGAGAGGCGGCTGTACAGCCGGTCCCGCTCGGCTTCGATCTTCCGGCGCGCCGCCTCGGATTCGAGCCGGGCACGCTCGAGCATCTGCCGTGCGTCCTGTTCGATGGCGGACAGGCGGTTGTCGAATTGACGCTTGAGTGTCAGCTCTCTCCCGGCCATCTGTCGGCGACGGAACCACCAGCCGACGACAAACCCTGCCGACGCGGCCGACAGCAGCCCCAGAACGACGATCGGGGTCAGGACGTCCATCATCTTCGAGCGGACTCCGGGTTCGCGCGTGGTCCCGCCGCGAGGTGACGCGAAGGGGAACCCAATGTAGGGTGACGGAGGACACCGCCCAACCCCGGCGCGACGGGGAATCGCGACCCGAATCGGCCGGCCGGCAAGGAGAATCCATCGAGACCCCGCTGACGCGACGGTTCGACCGGATCATGGCTTCACCGGACATTCCCGCGGCTTCCGGGCGCGTGCTCGGGTCGTCCCGCGAGGGGCGGCCGGTCCAGGGTTTCCGCTTCGGGCGGGGACCCGAGGCCGTGAGTCTGCTCGGCGGCTGCCACGCCGACGAACCGGTGGGACCGCGGCTCCTGCGTCGTCTCGCCGGCTACCTGGCGGGACTCGACGTGGAGGATCCAATGCTCACCCGCTATCAGTGGTGGATCATCCCGCACATCAACCCCGACGGTGCGATCCGCAACGCTCCGTGGCAGGATCCCCATGCGAAGGCGTACGACCTCGGACGGTATCTGGCGGGCAAGGTGCGGGAACTGCCGGGCGACGACATCGAGTTCGGTTTTCCGCGCGACGACGCCGATCCCGGAGCGCGGCCAGAGAATCGGGCGGCGTACGACTGGTGGCGGACCTGCGATCGACCGTTCGCGCTGCACGCCTCCCTGCACGGTATGGGCTTCGCCGCCGGTCCCTTCTTCCTCATCGATCGCGCCTGGGAGGATCGATGCGAAGCGCTGAAGGCCTCGTGCCGGCAGCGCGCAGAGGCTCTCGGCTACTCGCTGCACGACGTCGAGCGTCACGGAGAGAAGGGCTTTTTCCGCTTCGAGCGGGGGTTCGCCTCACGGCCCGACTCGAAACTCATGGCCGCGCACTTCGAGGCCCTCGACGACTCGGCGACGGCGTCCCGCTTCTGGCCGAGTTCGATGGAAACGCTGCGCTCCTTCGGCCACGACACGCTGACCCTCGTCTCGGAGATGCCGCTCTTCATCCTCCCCGGCGTGGGAGAAAGGCCGGGCCCGCCGGATCCGGCCGCCGAACGCTGGAAGAGACGGCTGGACGGCTGGAGGAGCGAGCTCACCGCGGGGGGCGCGCCGGACGCCGTCTCCGCCGATGCGGGAAAACACGGGCTTGTCCCCATGCCGGTGCGCGACCAGATGACGCTGCAGTGGACGTTCATCGCCACGGGATTGAATCAGATGCGCGCCCCGGCCGCGTAACGTCGCGCGGCGCCCCGCGTCCGGCTTGCCTGTGCTGCGGCGAAAGAACAACGTGACCAGCGTGAACAGGCGATTTCTACTCGCGATCCTCGCGGCGGCCGGCTGCAGCGACCTGGCATCGCAACCCGAGCGGGTTCCGGGGTCGCTCGAGCTTCTTCCCGCCGACGCCATCGTCCTCGAAGGCGAGACCGTTCAGTATCGGTTCCGGGTGCTGGACGAGAGCGGCGCGGCCTTCAGCCGGATCCCGGCGTGGGCGCCGCCGCGCTGGTCCGTGTCCGATCCGTCCGTCGCCGCCGTCGATGCGGATGGGGAAGTCATCGGCCTCGAGGGTGGTCGCGAAACGCGGGTGGCTGCGGAGGTGGCGAGCCGGCAGGCCGGAGCCTGGGTGAGGGTGAATCCCAGGACCGTGAAGATCGAGGGAACTGCCGTGCATCTGACGCAGGCAGTCCAGACGTTGGGCGGAGACATCCCTCTGATCGCGGGCCGTTCGGCGCTTCTTCGAGTCTTTACCACGGGCGACAGGATGAGCTTCTATCGTCCCCGCCCGCTGGCGACCTTCTACCGGGACGGGGCCCCGATCCATGAGATGCGACTGGATCCCGCGGCGGACCGGATCCCGACGGAGCCCGAGGAGGGGCGACTCGACCGGTCGTTCAACGGGGTCGTGCCGGGGCGGGTCCTGCAACCCCGCGTTGAACTCGTCGTGGAACTGGATCCTGACGGCGCCGTGCCGGCCGTTCCGGAAAGCGACCGGCGCGTGCCCGCCGAAGGACGCCTGAGGCTGGACGTGCTGACGGTGCCCCCAATGGAGCTGACAGTGGTACCGGTGGTGCACTCCGCGGATTCGGAGGCGATTCTCACCTGGGTGGAAGGGATCACGGAGACAAGCCCCGGGATGGAGTTCGTGCGTTCCATACTCCCGATCGGGGAACTGGAACTCACGGTGCGCGAGCCCTATCGCACGACGGCGGACCTCTCGGTGGCGGCGGGCTGGCTGGGGCTCCTGCGCGAGATCAGCGTACTCCGGCTCACGGAGCGACGGTCGGACTATTACTACGCGGCCGTCGCAGCCCCTCCGGACTCTCCCCTCAAGGGGTTGGGCTACATTGGGCGGCCGGTCGGAGTCGGAATACCCGATCTCGACACGTTTGCCCACGAGCTGGGGCACAACATGGGACTCCGACACGCTCCCTGCGGCGTCGCCGTGAACCCCGATCCGGACTTCCCGTACGAGGACGGCTCCATCGGAGTCTTCGGATACGAGACCCGGGACGGGAACACGCAAATGGCCGATCCGGCCGAGTATTGGGACCTGATGACGTACTGCGATCCGAGCTGGATCAGCGACTATCATTTCGTCAAGGCCATGGAGTTCCGGCGGGAGCACGAGTCGCTGATCCTGCGGAGCGTCGATCCGGAGCCGACACTGCTCCTCTGGGGGAATGCCGGCACGCGGGATCTTCTGCTGGAGCCCGCCTTCGTCGTCGACGCGCCCCCGAAGCTGCCGGGTGGGGAGGGTCCGTATCGCCTGGAGGGGTTCGACGCGGCTGGCCGGCCCCTGTTCTCCTTCCCCTTCACTCCGGACGAAGTGGAGTACGGGGGGGGACAGTTCGCCTTCGCGATTCCCTATGACAACCGCTGGGGCGGTCCTGAAGGACTGGACCATGTCCGGCTCTCGGGCCCGGAGGGCTCCGTGACCATCGAGAAGTCGGGGAGTCGCCGGGCGTCCCTGGTCATGGACCCCGACACGGGTGGTCTGCGCGGCATCCTGAGGGGGAGGGAGGCTCCTCCTCCGTGGGCCGCCGGCCTGGAAATCGTGGCCAGCGAAGGCGTGCCCGTGGTCGGGGTCTCGGGCCCCCGCCAGTGAGCGTCCGGGTGTCCCGCGCCGGTCTCGCGCTGGCGCTGGGCGTGGCCGGCACATTGTTCGGGGGCCACGGTGCCCGCGCCCAGACCTCCGTGGAGGTGCGAAGCGGTCTCACGGTGGGGAACCACACGTCCACCGCGGCGGGTCTCGAATGGGCTCCCGCCCTGTCGCACGAAGTCCGGATTGCGAGGCGTCTGCGCCCGCAGATCGCCATTACGGCGGGGTATGTCCGGACCGCCTTCGGCTGCAGGGAGGGATTCTGCCGCGGCCGGGAGCCGACGGTCACCGGCCAACACGCGGCCCTCGGTGCGGAGTTGTCGCAGGGGTGGCTGTGGGGCCGGATCGGCGTCCTCTACGGCACAGCGCGCGTGGGGACGGAAGGGGAGGCCCCGAAGGCGGGTCCCGGTCTGGAGGCGGGCGCCGGATTCCGCCTTCGCTTTGGCCGTCTGAGTGTCGGGCCGGGCCTGTCGTGGCGGCGCATGTCCGCCGACACTCCGTCGAGCACCGACGATGCCGTGGCGCTGGCCTTCGATCTGGGCGTCGGACTCGAATTCGACTAGCTTTCGCATGCCCCACACACCGGAGGATCGGATGGGTTCCCCACACCGCCGGATCTGCGCCACGCCATTCCTGCTGCACCTGCCGCTTGCCTTCGCCCTCATCCCGTTCAGCCTCACCGCGGCACCCGCCCAGTCGATCGAGGATTGGTTGAGCGTCTCCCGCGTCGGAGAGTTCGCGTGGTCCGTGGACGGCGCGCACCTCTTCTACACCTCCAACGATGACGAATCCGGTACGCGGGCGATCTTCCGCGTGCGGTCCGACGGCTCCGACCCGGAGCGCCTGGGCTGGCCGCCGCCCGGTGTCCGTCCGGAGCCCGCCCAAAACCTCCAGGTGTCCCCTTCGGGCGAAGAACTCGTCTTCGTCTCGGCACGGTACTACCAGGGCTTCGACAACCTCTGGCGGCTGTCCACCTCGCCATCGGGAGGCGAGCCGAGGCCGATCACCTTCAATGACGCCGTGATCGAGACCGCCCCGACCCTGTCGGCGGACGGCCGCACGGTTGCGTACCAGGTCCGGACGCCCGCCGGCCCCCGGATCTTTCTCCGTGACCTCGCCGAGCCTCGTGCCTGGCCCCGCCTCTTTACGACGGAAGACGAGAACGAGACTTCTCCCCGCTTCTCGCCCGACGGTGTTTCCATCGCCTTTTCGAGCGGCGGCGACGTCCGGATCCGAACGCTCGCGGGCGATGAGCGGCGCGTCGTCGTCGACCCCGCGGTCGGAGGCGGTAACGGCGGCTTCGTCTGGTCTCCGGACGGGACGCGCCTCGCTTTCACCAACAGCCGGAGCGGCTGGGCCCAGGTCGCGGTCGTGAAGATTGAGACCGGAGAAGTGACGCCCATCACCTGGGAGGAACGCGGGCACGGCGACATCTCCTGGTCTCCGGACGGCGGCTGGCTCTCCTTCACCCGCTCCGACGAGTCCGGATTCTCGAACCAGGTCGTCGTCGCTCCGAGCGACGGTGCACAGTCCCCCCGCGAGATCACGCGCGGCAGGGGTATGCGCGCTCAGCCCCGCTTCTCGCCGGATGGTGCCGAACTCGCCTGGATCGAGCAGGCGGATACGCGCACGGCGGACATCTGGAAGACCTCCTGGAATGACGGCATGTGGGGGGAGGCGCCGGTCCAGATCACGCATTCGATGGGACGCATGGATTCCACGCAACTGAGCGAGGCCGAGGAAGTCTACTATCCCGGCCCGGACAATCTGCCGGTTCCAACGCTCCTCTACCGCCCGCGGGATTTCGACGCTTCGCGCCGGTATCCGGTGATCGTCCGGCTGCACGGCCACCCCGGCCAGTGGAACCACTCGTTCGAGATGATGCGCCAGTACTGGGTTCAGCGCGGCTTCATCGTCGTCGCCCCCAACCCGCGTGGCAGCCGCGGCTTCGGGCAGGGGTTCCACGACCTTCACATTGCCGACTACGGCGGCGTGGAGTTCCAGGACGTGATGAACGTCATCCCCTTCCTCGAGGGACTCGGCTACGTCGATATGTCGCGCAAGGCGACCTGGGGAGGATCGGGCGGCGGGTACATGAGTCTGGTGATCGCGACCGAGGCGCCGGACGCGTTCGAGGCGCAGGTGATCCGGGCGCCGGTCTCCGACTGGCGGCTGCTGGCGAACGACCGCTTCGCCGCCTCCGGACGCCACTGGACGGCCGGCCGCACGCCGCGTCGCGAGCGCTCGGAATTCGGCGGCTCCTACGATGAAATCCCGGAGGAGTACGACCGCCGTTCCCCCGTCAACTTCGTCGAGGCGGTCGAGGTCCCCCAGCTTCTCCTTCAGGGTCTGCGGGACGCCGCCGTGCCTCCGCGCCAGTCGCAGGTCTGGGCGGAGCGCATGCGGGACGCGGGAAAGGGGGACCTCCTCACGTACGTGGAATACCCTGACGAAGACCACAGCCTGCGGCGCTACAAGGCGACGGTTCGCGACATCCTCGAGCGGATGGACGATTTCCTCACCCGACATCTGCGCCCGCGGGAGGAGATGTCCCCATGAAAGCCCGAACTCTGCCCGGTACATCGTGGATCGTCTCCCTGGTCCTGGTCTCGGGCGCGTGCGGGGCACCCCGCGATGCGGCCCCCGGCGGCGACGCGCCGGCGGCACTCGACCTCACGCTCGACAACATCCACCGCAACAACACGGGCGCGCGGGGCGTCTCCATCTCGCCGGACGGTCGTCACCTCGCAGTCTCCGGCTCGGGGCCGGACGGTGCGGGGCTGTATCTTGCGGCCCGCGACGAGGAAGGCGGCTTCGGGACGCCGCGCTTCCGGCTTCAGGGTTCGAACCCGGTCTGGGCGCCGGGCGGCGACCGGATCGCCCTCGCGGCTGGAGGCCGGATCCGTGTCGCGGACATCGGCGACGTCGAAGCTCGACCGGTGATGGACGCCATGCGGGGCGTGCGGGCGCCCGCCTTCTCCCCGGACGGGCGGACGATCGCGTTCTACTCGACGGCGAGCGACCACCAGGACATCTGGCTCGTGCCGGCCGACGGATCGGCCCCGCCGCGCCAGCTGACCGAGGCCGCCATGGCCCTCGACGATCCGCGCTTCGCGCCCGCCTGGCGGCCGGACGGCCGCGAGATCCTTTACGTGTCGAACGCGTCCGACTACTGGCACGACGACCTCTGGCTCGTCGACGTCGAGACGGGCGACAGACGTCAGCTCACCCGCACGCTGATGGCGATGTCCACCCCCGTGTGGTCGCCGGAGGGCGACCGGATCGCCGTCTTCGGCACGGCCAAGGATGAGTACTGGTACGAGGACCTGTCCTACATCTACGTGATAGAAGACCTCGACACGGGTGGCCGGGCCTCGGAGCGCATCGTGGACATGCAGGTCTACGCGACGGACGCGGCCATGCGGCACGCCCCGTCCTGGTCGGCGGACGGCGCGTTCATCTACTTCCCCTACCTCGAACGCGGCACCGTCAACGTGTGGGCGGTGCCCGCCGCCGGCGGCGTGGCCACGCGCGTCACGCACATGGAGGGCACGATCTCGCGGGTCAGCCACACGGCGGGCGCCGGGACCCTCGCCTTCATCCACTCCTCGCCGACACGGGGAGGGGAGGCATACGCCCTGGACCTCGTCGGCGGCGTGCCCGAGCGCCTCACCTCGTTTTCGCCGTCCTGGCGGTCCGTCGCGGCGCCCCGGGAGATCGCTTTCCCCAGCTTCGATGGACTCCGGATCCAGGGCTTCCTCTACCGCCCGCCGCAACTGGCGGGAGGGGCCGCCTGTCCGGCGCTCGTCCAGGTTCACGGGGGCGGGACGAACTCCTACCAGCAGGGTCTGAACCTCACCGAACAGTACCTCGCCTCGAAGGGGTTCGTGGTGCTTGCGATCAACTACCGCGGCGGATCGGGCTTCGGGCGCGAGTTCCAGGATCTCTCCGTCGAGGACTGGCTCTGGGATCAGGCGCGCGATGCCGGGGCGGCGGCCGATTTCCTGCGCGCGCTGCCCTACGTGAACGGAAAGGTGGGGATCTACGGCGGCAGCTACGGCGGCAGCATGTCGCTGTCGGCGATCAGTCTGACCCCGGACAGGTTCGATGCGGCCGTCCCCATGCGTGGCGCCTACTCGAAGCTGAACACGCTCGAGTACACGGACCGGCTGGGGAAGATCTTCTCCGTCACCGGCCACGGCGGCACTCCCGAGGAGCGCCCCGACACGTACGCCAAGAGCAACGTCGTGTCGCGCATCGCCGACATCACGGCTCCCGTTCTCCTCATGCACGGGGAACTCGACCGCCGCGTCCCGATCCAGAACTTCGAGCACGCCGTGGCCGAATTCGAACGGCTCGGCAAGAGCGTCGAGGTGAAGACGTACCCGGACGAAGCGCACGGCTTCCGGGACCCGGCCAACCGCGTCGACACCTGGTCGCGCCTGGAGGAGTTCTTCACCCGGCACCTCGGCGGCTGCGCCGCGGGCTGAAGACCGTCGATCCGGAAACCCCCAGCGCCGACCCCGCGTAGGAAGTCACGGTGCGGGCGTTGTCCCGCCCGCCTAGAAACATGGACGCCGGGGGAGGACACACGTGAAAAACCCGTTGACGGCCGCCGTGCTGAGCTTCCTGGTGCCGGGCGTCGGCCAGTGGTACAACGGCAAGTTCCTGCGCGGACTCTTCTGGCTGCTGGTGACCCCCGGCCTGTGGCTCGGCACCGGCGGCACGCTGGGCTGGATCTGCCACATCGTGTCGGCGGTCACGGCGTACAGCTACGCGAACCGGCTGTACGTCCGCTGACCCGTCAGGGCACGCGTTCGAAGCGGCCGTAGTAGTCCATCTCGACGCCCGACACGCGGGCGGTGTCGTCGAGCATGAACGAGACGCCGATCCTGACGTCGCCGAACCACATGTCGAAGCGGTCGACGTGCCAGTGCTCGAGCGGCATCCGCACCGGCCGTTCCCGGCCATCGAACTCGGCCACGAGCCGGAGTTCGCCGGCCGACCCGCCGGTTCCGTTCGCCGATCCGTTGCGTTCGGCGCTCGCCGATGCGCTCGCGGCCGGACGCTCGTGCACCCCCGGAGTCCCGTCCCAGCGGCCCAGCCGGCCTTCGGCGGGCATGAGCGCCGGGATCGCTTCGTCCGTCAGGCGAATGCGCAGTTCGCCGGCGTAGCCGTTGCGGTAGGTGCCGACGTAGGCCTCGAGCGGCACCGAGGGACCCTGGTCGAGCCGGGCCGCCCGCCGCGCCTCCTCCGCCTCGAAGATCCGGCGGTTCCCCTCGGCGACGCTCCGTTCGAATTCCGCGTGCCAGTCGCGGTTGCGCAGTTCATCCGTGCCCACGAACTGCGCCATCGCCCACTGCGTGAGGACCCACGGAAGCTCGGAGTTCCGATTCGTCGTCGCCCACACGCCGAAGCCCCGTTCCGGGGCCAGCGCGATCGAGCAGTTGAACCCCAGCGCGTTCCCGCCGTGGCCCACGCCCGTGACGTCCCCGAACCTCCCCGTCGACCAGCCCATCGCGTACGCGCCCGGCCCCTCGAAGGGCATCCAGCTGCTCGGGTTCGGGATCACGGTATGCGGCGTATGCATGAGTTCGACGGATGACCGGGAGAGCGGCGGGTTCGGGTGGGTGCCGACGTGGAACCGCATCCACTCGGTGATCTCGTCCGCCGAGGTGATCACGCCGCCCGAGGGCACGGTGACGTCCTCGGCGTACTGCCACGGCACGGGTTCCAGCGGCATGCCCGTGGTCGCCGCGTTTCCGATGAATCTCCGCTCGATGATCGCGTGCGGCTCGGCGTGGTTCGGGCTCGCGTTCGCGGGCGCCATGCGCGCCGTCGTCGTCGTCATCCCCAGCGGATTCCAGAGCTTCTCCCGCGCATACGAGTCCCAGTCCGTTCCGGACACGGTCTCCACGAGGTGCCCCGTGAGAACGAACATGTCGTTCGTGTACCCGTAGCGGTCACGGAAGGCGTGGTCGGGATCGGTATGGGGGAGTCGCATGAGATAGTCGCGCCTGTCCGCGACCAGGGGGCGCAACGGCTGGTTGCTCCCGGTCCCGACACGGTGCGTCACGATGTCCCGCACGCGGATCTCGCCCGTCGTCCACGGATCGTGGAGACGGAACCACGGGATGTGGTCCGTGATGCGGTCGTCCCAGCGCAGCTTCCCCTCTTCGACGAGCGAGGCGATCGTCGCGGCGCCGAACGCCTTCGAACAGGAGCCGATGCTGAACAGCGTCCCCCCGTCCACCGGCGTGTCCCGACCCAGTTCGCGCACCCCGTAGCCGGTGGACAGATAGCTCCTGCCTTCATGCACGATGGCCAGCCCAAGCCCGGGGACTTCCCACCGCGCCATGGCGTCCTCGACCCACGCGTCGATCTCTTCGACGCTCGGCGGAGGTGGGAAGGGGGACTGCGCCTGCGCGGCAGCGGCCGCCGACAGGAGCGCTGCTCCGAGAAGCGCCATGGCCGGCACGGCGCGGCGCCGCAGCTGTGCGGCAAAACGGTTCGGGAATGTCATCGCGGCCTCCTGCTCAAGTCACCGACGGTTCGATCTGTATTTGTGTCACGGGAGTCCGAATACCCACAGGACGCCGCCCGCGGCGGTCGCGATGCGCTGTTCGCCGTCCACCTCGAACGACATGGGGTTCGTGCGGACGCCGGCGCCGGCCTGGAAGTCCCATAACGCCTCCCCCGTTTCCGCGTCGAGGGCGAAGATGTTGCCCTCGTTGCTTCCGCCGAAAACGAGGCCGCCTCGCGTGGCCATCACCCCCGCCCACGGCGGAGAGAGCAGAGGGAACTCCCACTGCAGCTCTCCCGTGAGCACGTCGAGCGCCTTGACCGCCCCGCTCGCGTCGTCTCCGGAAAGGGCCTGTTCTCCGCCGCCGAGAAACGGCTGCCCCGGCTCGTACTCGACCTCCGCCTTGTAGTAGATGGCGCCCATGATCCGGGTCGCCTGGTAGAAGAGGCCGGTGTCGGGGCTGTACGAAGGGCTGAACCAGTTCGACGCCCCCTGAAGGCTCGGCCAGACGAGGTTGCCCTCTTCGGTCGGTTCGGTGCCCGGGATCACGATCGGGCGGCCGTTCTCGTCGAGGCCCTCGGCCCACGTCTGCTTCGAGTACTCCACGCCGTGCAGGAACTCGCCGGTCTCGCGGTCCAGCACGTAGTAGAAGGCGTTCCGGTTCGCCGTCACGAGCAGCTTGCGCGGCTCTCCCTCCCACTCCGCGTCGACGAGCACCTGGATCTCAGTCGCGTCCCAGTCGTGGGTGTCGTGCGGGGTGTACTGGAAGTACCACCGCATCTCGCCGGTGTCGGGATCGAGGGCGAGGATACAGTTCGTGTAGAGGTTGTCGCCCGGGCGCGCGTCCCCGTTCCAGTCGGGGGCGGGATTCCCGGTCGGCCAGTACAGGAGGTCGAGTTCCGGGTCGTAGGAGCCGGTGAGCCACGTGGAACCGCCCCCGTGTTCCCAGCTGTCCCCGCCCCACGTCTCGCTTCCCGGCTCGCCGGGACTGGGGATCGTGTAGGTCCGCCACAGGAGTTCGCCCGTCTCGGCGTCGTAGGCGTCGACGAACCCGTTCGCGCCGGCCTCCGCCCCGGACATGCCCACGATCACCTTCCCGTCGAGGGCGAGAGGGGCGAGCGTGATGGAGAACCCGAGATCGTTGTCCGCGACGTTCACCTCCCAGCGGACGGCGCCGGACCGGGCGTCCAGGGCCACGAGGCGGGCATCGAGCGTGCCCACGAACACCGTCTCGTCGAGGATCGCGACGCCGCGGTTCACTCGGGGAAAGCCGATGTTCTTCGTCGAAGACGGGACCTCGGCGGACCAGTGCCAGAGGCGGCGGCCGGTGCGCGCGTCGAGCGCGCTCACGTCACTCGGCGGCTCCGTCACGTACATCACGCCGTCGACCACGACCGGCGTCGTCTCGATGAGCCCGCCGTCCATCTGGTAGGCCCAGATCACCTTCAACTCTCCGACGTTGCCGCGGTGGATCCGGTCGAGCGTGGAGAAGCGGTGCGAGGCGTAGTTACCCGAATAGGTCAACCAGTTGTGCGGCTCGTCGTCCGCGTTCACGAGCCGCTCGAAGGATACCTGTGCGGCCGCGCCCGCGAGGGCGGCGCTGCACAGGAGGGCCCCGGCCGCGAGCGCGGAGACCGTGACAGTTTTCATGATCCGTCTCCGAGGTCGGCCAGGAAGGCGACGAGGTCGTCGATGTCCGCTTCCGTCATCTCCTCCACGGCGGGCATCAGGGAGTGATCGAACTGTTTCTCGAGTTCCACGAGGTCTTCCTTGCGAAGCGAGACCGTGCGGCCGGAGATCGACCGTAGCTGGATCGTGAAGGCGTCTTCGTTCACGCGCATGCCCGTGATGATGCGGCCCTCGCGCGTAACCGCGCGGATCGGCAGGTATCCCCGGAACCCCCGCAGGATGCCTCGTCTGGTGACCGGCAACTCCGACCCGGGCGTCCGGAGCGACGCGTAGAGGTAATCGACGCCGCGCCGCAGCCCGATCCCGGTGAGTTCGGGGCCGATCCCCGTCCCGCGGCCGTCGACGACGTGGCAAGAGTAGCAGTCGCCCGCGGAGGCGAACACTTCCTCTCCGCGCGCGGCGTCCCCGGCGAGCTCCGTGACGACGTCCTCTCCCAGCGTGCGGACGTAGGCGGCGATGAGGTCGACCTCGAGGTCCGACACGAGGTTGGACCTCGTCCCCGGCCTGCCGGTACCTGAGATCCCGTCCCGGATGACCTCGACGAGCGATTCGTGGTCCGGCGCGCGGGGCAGGGT
>JAJDUL010000046.1 GCA_022826685.1 Gemmatimonadota bacterium
ACCCGCCGCCGCCAGGCCCGCGCCGCCGGCGCCGAGCAGGCCCGCGGGAATCAGGGCCGCGGCGAGCGCGACGGCCCGCGCGCCGCGGATCACGCGAGATCCTTCCGCCGGCGGTACGCCCACTCCCCGCCGAGCAGACCCGCGAGGAGGAGGAAGAGGATCGGCATGTCCCACAGCGAGCGCTCCTCGTACACCGTGTCGCCGCTCTCCGTGTAGCGGATCTCGTCGGCCAGCACCTGCGCGTCATCCGCCGTGTAGAATCGGCCCCCCGTCTCGTCGGCGATCCGGCGCAGGAGTTCCGTCCGGCGGCCGGCTCCGAACTCCTCGATCCGGGGCGTCCCCGCCCGGAAGAAACTCGCCCCTTCCGCGACGTCGCGGCTCGTCTCGGCCCCCGCCCCCGCGCCCCCGATCCGGGCTCCCGCGGCGCGGACCTGCACGCTGTACAGGCCGGCCTCTTCCGGCACGAAACGTCCCTCGTACTCGCCATCGCGCTCGACCGTCCAGTCGAGCCGGACCTCGGACGCGACGCCGCCCGGCCCCGTCACCGTGGCGACGACGTCCGCCCCGTTCACGCGCAGGTATCGTTCGTCCTCCACCTCGGCCCGGATCCGCAGCGGCTCCCCCATCGGGACGACATCGTCGCCCGAATCGAGACGGACGCGCCCGGGCGTATCGTGCACGAGCCAGCGGAGCAGCTGCCGCCACAGCGTCTCGTGCGTCTCGTCCTCCAGGGGGATGTCCGCGTGCATCTGCCACAGCCACGAGTCCTGGGCGGCGAACACGATCGACGTCCCGCGCCCGTACCTCTGGTGCGCGAGGAGCATGCGCGGCTCGCCCTGGGCAGGCACACCCCGGAGGAGGTCGACGGCTCCCGGTTTCAGCTCGAACACCCGGTTCACGGAGGTGAGGGGCGGAAGCTCCGCCCAGCGCTCGGCGGAAGACTCCGCGGCCTCCGCGATCCTCATCGCCGCGTGCCGGCGGCCCGCCAGGGTGAGTTCGGCCGACACCTCGAGCACGTCCGGCTCGCCGGCTCCCCCGAGCACCACCGGAAGCGCGTCGGCCAGCGGCGTCCCCGTATAGCCGCCCTCCCCCAGCGACCGCCGCCCGCCCAGTACGAGGAGTCCGCCCCCGCGCTGTCCCACGAAATCCGCCATCATCTGCAACTGGTCGTGCGTGAAGAAGCTCGCCTCCACGCTCCCCAGAATCAGCCCGTCGTACTCGTACAACTCCTCGCGCGTGCTCGGGAACCCGCCCGCGAGTTCGCCCGGCCCCTCCACATCGAGCCTCAGGTATTTCTCGTCGGCCGTCCGCAGGAGCGTGACGACGTGCAGGTTCTCGTCCTCCGCCACGGCGCGGCGCACGAACTTGTTCTCCGGGCGCGGCGAGCCCTCGAAGTAGAGGATCTTCCGGCGCGTGTCGCCGACCTCCACCAGGACCTGACGCTCGTTATTGCCGGTCAGCGCCTCTCCCTCCTGCGGATCCACGAAGAAACGGATCGCGCGGGGCCCCGATTCCTCCAGGGTGAACTGGAGTTGCACCGCTTCCTCGCCATCCGGCCCGAGCGTGAGATTGCGCGTGCCCACGATGCGCCCCTCGTCTTCCACATCGAGACGCACCGTGCGACCGGCGAGTCCCGCGTGCGAGACGATGACGTCGGCCACGATCGTCGTCCCTTCGAGCGCCGCGCGGGGCACTTCCACGCGACGCACCTCGACATCCGGGGCGATCCGTTCCGCGCCCAATCCAACCGTGTAGACGGGGATCCCCGCGGCGCGCGCCGAGAGCAGCGCCTCCGAGAGGGGCGGGGTCGCCTCGTCGTCGTTGTTCGCACCGTCGGAGACGACGACGATCCCGGAGAGCGGAAGTCCGGCCATCTCCTGCTGCACGCGGGTGAGGCCCGCCGCGAGGTTCGTGCGGGGGCCGGTGAAGGCCATCTCGCGCGCCCCGTCGATCCGGTCCGCGTCGGAATCGAACCCGTACATCCTCAACCGGAAGCGGTCCTCGAGCGCCTGCCGGAGCGCGCCTTCGCCCCGCTGCGTTTCGAACGCCTCCCCGTCGGGGGGGGCCGCGGGCGCGGGATCCATGGCAGCGGAACCCGATACGCCGGGGTCGGAGGCCAGGGGATCGGCCGGCGAATCTTCCGTCCCGCCCGCCGTCTCCTCCTCTTCCCCGCCGAAGAGGTCGAGCATCCGTTGCGCGCGCGTTTCCCCGTTCTCATCCGCCACGCGCATGCTGCGCGAATCGTCGAGGAGGACCGCCACGAAGTTCCGCCGCGGGACGACGGTCGAGACGAGGAGCACCGGCCGCAGCAGGAGGAAGGCGAGGACTACGAGCGCGGCCATCCGCAGCCCCATGAGGACCCGGCGGTCGCGCGCCTCCACGGTGGGGCCGACGCGGCGGTATTCGAGCGCGAACCAGACGACGGCGCCCACGCCGAGGAAGACGAGAATCACCCCCCACCAGGGGGCGGCGAGGGAGAGGTCGCCGCGTTCGAACACGACGGGTCTGTATTTGAAGAAGAACTCGAACACGCGGTCGCTGACCCTTTCCCTCCGAACGCGGTCTCCGTGACGATTTCCCGGGTCGTCGGAACCGAGCGGCGCCGGAAGGGCCTCGCCCCGCGCGCGTCGGCGGCTCCAACGTACGAGTTAGGTATCCCTCTTAGAAACAAGGCCTGTCGAGCGATCGTTGCCCGTCGACCGGCGTTGTCACGTTTGTGGCCGCTGCGACGTTGTATTACTCCTGTACTACAATCTGATCGCAATGCACGAAAACGCCGGAGGGAGATCGATGGGTCTGCGGACGGTACGGCTCAGTGAAGAAGAAGAGGAGATCCTCGCGGATCTTCGCGAGAAGACGGGTGGCTCGATCTCGGAGGTACTGAGGCGGGGTCTCCGGTCCTACGACACGTACGTGAACGGCATCCGGCTGGGGGACCGGAAGGGCGAGACGACCGGCGAGGCCTTTCAGCGCATCCTGTCGCGGTACGATGAGGATACTCCGGAAGTGCCGGACGACCTCGAGCTCGGCCCGCTGCCACGCCGACGGCACAAGGAGGCCGTGGTGGAGATCATCCGGGAGAGACACGGCCTGTGATCCTGGTCGATACCGGTCCGCTGGTTGCCGCCTGCAACCCGGCCGACGCCGGACATACGGCGTGCAGACAAGTGTTCGCCGGGTTGAACGAAGAATCCGCGACGACGACTCCGGTGCTTACCGAGGCGTTTCACCTTCTGCGGCAATCGAAGCGCCGGATGAGTCTCATGGAAATCGTGCGCCATCGCGGTGTGACGGTGGCCACGCTGGAGGATCGGGACCTGGAGCGCTGCTTCGACCTGATGGTCCAGTACGGTGACGCTCCGATGGACTTTGCGGACGCCTCCCTGGTCGCCGTGGCCGAGCGCTCAGGGGTCGACCGGGTGTTCACGCTGGACCGACGGCACTTCGCCGTGTACCGCATGAAGCGGGGACATCGGCACGTACCCTTCACGATCATCGGGCCGGAGGGCCCGGAGCCGCCGATCGTGCGGGAGCCGGCGGAACCGTACGGAGCCCGTTCTTCCGAGCCCACGGTCGAGTCCGCCCTTGGGGATGTCCGCGAGGCGCTGGACCGGCTGGATCGCATCCTAATGACGTGAGGAGGAAGGCGATGGGAGGAACGGAAGTGGATCTTGAAAGCACCGTACCTGATGCCGCCGACGAGGCCGCACCCGGCGGCGAGGTGATCGTATACGAGGCATCCGATGGTGACGTGCGGGTGGACGTTCGCTTCGACCGGGAGACTGCGTGGCTCACGACGCGCCAGATGGCTGAAGTGTTCGGCACGACATCGAGGAACGTGCAGATGCACCTCGGCAATGTCTTCTCGAGCGGCGAACTCGAAGCCGGGGCAACTACGAAGGATTTCTTCGTAGTTCGATCCGAGGGTGACCGGACGGTTCGACGACGGCTGAAGCACTACAACCTGGATGCGATCATTTCCGTCGGCTACCGCGTGAATTCCAAGCGCGGCGTACGGTTCCGGCAGTGGGCCACACACACCCTGCGCGAGCATTTGATCCGCGGTTACACGCTGAACGAGCAGCGGCTGACGGAGCGCCGCCTGCGCGAGGCTCGCGACACTTTCGACCTGCTGAGCCGCACGCTGAAGAACCAAGAGCTGGTGACCGACACGGGCAGGGCTGTGCTGGACGTCATCGGGCACTACGCCGACACCTGGCGCCTGCTCGTGGAGTACGACGAGGATCGTCTGCGGATGCCGCCCGGCCGGAGTCCGTCGACTGGCGTGCTGGACTTCGACACCGCCACGGGCGCGATCATCCGGTTCAAGGAGGAACTGATGGAGCGCCGGGAGGCGTCTGCGCTGTTCGGCAACCTCCGCGGCGACGGTCTGGCTGGCATCCTCGGCAGCATCGAACAGACCATGTTCGGGGAGTCGCTCTACCGTTCCCGCGAGGAGAAGGCCGCGCATCTGCTCTACTTCACCGTGAAGGACCATCCCTTCACGGACGGCAACAAGCGCATCGGATCGCTGCTCTTCCTGCTCTACCTGAAGCAGGAGAACGTCGAGCACGAGCTGAACCCGCAGGCGCTCACGGCGCTCACGCTGCTCATCGCCGAGAGCGCCCCCGCGGCCAAGGATCTGATGGTGCGTCTCATCATGAACCTGCTGATAAGATCTTCTGCATCCGATGATCCGGCGACGGACGAACGGCTGCGCGATCCCTCCGATCCCGCGCTGGACTCGGAATAGGTCAGGGATGAGTTCAAGCGAGCGGACTGACACGTATACGGTGCACTTGGACACGGCCAACTGGATAGACTTGGCCCGCCGCTTCGTACCTTGCCACACGTTCCATGTGTTCGAGCGGGCGGTCGCTGCTCGCCGCGTGTTGCCAGTCGTGTCCCTCGCTCACCTGATCGAGTTTGCCGGAATCGAGGATTCGGTTAAGCGAGGTGAAATCACGCGATGCTTGGAGCACTTCGATTCAATTGGCGACATGCGATGGATCAAGCAACTCTACGACGTTATCCGCCTGGAAGCAGCGGCCTGTTTTAGAGGACTCGTTGACGACGGGTGGACGCCTCCCGACGTGTGCTCTCGATCATTCCACAGCACCCTCCGTGGCTTCGAACGGTGGGAGTTCGATCTGGAGACACCCCGGCGAATCCGTGATCTCGTCGAGGCAGTGCGTCAAGATGAGTCCTTTGTGGAAGGCTTCAAAGAAGATCGTCGTGCCTATCCTGCCGAGCGGCGCGAAATCGCGAAGGTCCGCCGTGCGAGGCGAGCCGCCAGATTCTCCGACGGAGAGTTAAGGGCATGGATCGTAGACTACCTCCCCAGCATCATCCAACTCCCCAGTGGGCTGTCTCACCGAATCACCGAGGATATGAAGGCGGAGTTCTTGATGAAGGCGGATCTCGACCAGTGTCCTGCATTCCGCGTAGATCAAGCGTGGCACGAGGGTTGGAACCTTGATCCCGCAGGAGCGTCGGCAAGCGACATTGCTGATTGTCTTCACGCCGCAGGTCTCGCGTACTGTGACGTCGCGTTTGCTGACAAGCGTACGGTCGATGCGCTTCGGAAGGGACGGTCCCCAAAAATACCGCAGAAGAACTCCGAATTCAGCAGTTGGGTCGAGACCCTTGGAACGGCTTGAACTCGCACCGTGATGCGGCGAGGCTCGGCCAAAGTGGCAGGTCCGGTGCGTGGAGACCATTTCTACCGAGCGGCACTACGAAACCGTCGGTAGGTTCGCAGTGCCTGCTGGCGGGCCTCCGCGTGGTCGACGATGGGTAACGGGTAGTCGCGGCCGAGTCGGACTCCGGCGCCGCTCAGCACTTCGCTCGGGGCCTCCCACGGCCGGTGGAGCCAGCGGTCGGGAAGGCGCGAGAGTTCCGGCACCCAGCGGCGGACGTAGACGCCCTCCGGGTCGAACTTCTCGGCCTGCCTCACGGGGTTGAAGATGCGGAAGAAGGGCTGCGCGTCGGCGCCCGAACCCGCGACCCACTGCCAGTTGGCGACGTTGTTGGCGAGGTCGGCGTCGACGAGCGTATCCCGGAACCACGCCTCTCCGTGCCGCCAGTGGACGAGCAGATCCTTCGTCAGGAAGGACGCGGTGATCATTCGCGCGCGGTTGTGCATCCAGCCGGTGCGCCAGAGTTCGCGCATGCCCGCGTCCACGATCGGGTAGCCGGTGCGGCCCTCCCGCCAAGCGGCCAGCGCCTGCGGGTCGTCGCGCCACGGGAAGCGGTCGAAAGCGGGCCGCCAGTTCTCCGTCTCCATGTTCGGGAAGTGGAACAGCAGGTGATGGTTGAAGTCGCGCCACGCGAGTTCGCGGAGGAGCGCTTCGGCGCCGGTCGGGGCGGGCGCGGCGGCTTCGATGAGCGGGGCGGCGGCGCGCCACACCTGGTGCGGCCCGATCTCGCCCCAGTGGAGGTGCGCGGAGAGTCGCGAGCTGCCTTCCAGGTCCGGCCGGTCGCGGTCGCTCCCGTATCGTTCGACGGCGTCCTGCATGAAACCGGCCAGCCGCCGTCGGGCGGCGGCCTCCCCCACCTCCCAGGTTTCCCTCAGTCCGCCCGCCCAGTCGGGCGCCGTTGGCTGCAACCGCCAGTCCTCCAGGCGGTCGCTCTCGATCGCGGGGCCAGGGGTCGGCCGTTCCGGCGCGGGGTGCGGCAACGGCGCCCGGTATCGTTCCCGGAGCCGGCGCCAGAAGGGGGTGAACACGCGGTAGCGCCCTCCCTGGCGGGTCAGGATCTCTCCCGGCTCGCTGAGGAGCGAGCCTGCATAGCTCTCGGTCTCAATCCCGGCGACACGAAGCGCGGTTTCGATCTCCGTGTCGTGCGCGACGGAGGCCGGTTCGTAGAGCCGGTTCCATACCACGCGGCCCGCGCCGGTCTCCCGCACCACCTCCTGGAGGACATCGGCCGCCGGCCCCCGCCGCAGGCCGAGGGAGAGCCCGAGCCCGGCGAGATCACCCGCCAGCGAGCGCAGGCTCTCGTGCAGCCACCATCGCGACGCACCGCCGAGGGGCCGAATTCCGGCGCTCGCCTCGTCCAGCACGAACAGGGGAACGACAGGCCGCCCCGACCTGGCGGCCGCGGCAAGGGCCGGGTTGTCGTGGATGCGCAGATCGCGCCGGAACCAGACGATGATCGGGGCCGTCATGGCTCGACGGCTGCCAACCCTGGTAGCGCCCGGCGGGGGTAGCTGAGGTCAGGCAGCTTCCTAACGGAGAACCTCCTTGCGGGCCGCTTCCAGTTCCGCACCGTTCACAATCTGACCCGGATCGTTGCGGACCCGTCCTTCTTCCTCACGAACGATCTTGGCGTAGAGCTCATCCTCCCGTGACCGCCGCCGTTCCCGTGACACGGCCCTGCGGAGAAACTCTGTCCAGCTTCTTGGCAGCACGCTCTCCCTCCCCGTACAAACCCTCAGACGTGCGGATGGTATCCGCTTCCCTGTCCGGACGGTACGTCCTTCAGTGATCCGCAGCGCGCGTTGCCCAAGGGAACGCGTCGCTCCGTGCGGCGGTATGAATGTCATGGGGAGGAGGGGGTCCGTCCCGCGTCGGACACGATCGGGACACGATGGCGAGGAGGTGGGGGATGGGCAGGATCACGATACCGGACGCCCTGCTGGAGGCGCTCGATGCGACCGCGGCGGCCCTGGAGCAGAGCCGCGAGGAGATCATTCACCGGGCCCTCGAGCGATACCTGCACGACTTCGACGACCTGAGGGTGGCGACCGCGAGGCTCCGCACCCGCGAGCGCGGGCACGCGGCGTAGCGGCACAGGCGGCGCTGGGTGGGTCTACGCGAGGTCCGCCTGTTCGAGGAACGCGACCATCGTCGAGACGCACTCCTCGGGGTGTTCCAGCTGCAGGAAGTGCGTCGTGTGGGGGATGAAGTCGTAGTCCCACCCGATGAGTCCCTCCAGGTCGACGCTGGGCAGCGAGGAGAACTCGACGCCCGGATCGCCTCCGATCACCTTCACCGGACAGGCGAAATCCGTCGTGTCGGGCTCGAAGACGTACGCGAAGCCGTAGTCGAACACCTGCGCTTCGAACTCGCGCGGGCAGCGGAGTTCATACCCGTCCCCGTCGGACGCGGGGCGGAGCAGCGTCTCGGCTGCGAGGTGCTCCACTCCCGGACGCGTGAACTCGAACACCCATGAACGCCGGAACTCCTCGGCGAACTCCTCCTGCGTGGCGAACCGGGGCTGGCGATGCCGGGCGAGCATGCCCAGCCGCCGCCAGAGCGTGTCGATGCCGTAGTGGTCGCCGTCGGGCAGATACATGGGCGGATCGAAGAGGACGAGCCCCGCGTACCCGCGCCCCGGCGGATCCTGGTTGAGCGCGATCATCGCCGACAGCGAATGGAATACGCCGACCGCGGGCTTCGCCCCGAAGTGCTCTTCGATGCCGGCCCGGATGCGCGCGTCGTCGGCCGTGAAGGTCGCGACGCTGTGGTCGGCGAGGTCGGCCGTCGGGTTCCGGCCGTGGTTGCGGAGGTCGTAGACGATCAACTCGAAGCGGGACGCGAGGCGCGACCAGAAGGGGTAGTAGAGGTCGATCGCGAGCCCGTTGTCATGGCTGAGCACGAGCCGCGGACCCTTCACGTCCCCGTGCCGCCTGAGAATTATGCGGGCGCCGCCGGCCGGCTCGATCTCGACGGTGTCGAGCGGCTCCGGAACCCGCCATTCGGGTGTCGTCATGGACCCTCCCTTTCCGGGGGGATGATATGCGCCGGTCACACGGATGGCGAGACGACGACCCCTTCGCGCGCGGTCATGTCACGGTAGAGGTCGCCGAGGCGCCTCGTGAGCGACCCCGGCGCCCCATCTCCGATCACCCGCCCGTCGATTTCGGTCACGCTCGCCAGTTCCCCCATCGTGCCGGTGCAGAACGCCTCGTCCGCCCGGTAGGCCTCGGTGAGGGAGAGATCCTTCACCCGGCTCGGGATGTCGTGCTCCGCGCAGAGATCGAGCACCGTGGCGCGCGTGATCCCCTCCGGACAGGCAACGGTCCGGCTCGTCATCACGACGCCGCCGGAGACGAAGAAGAGGTTCGTCGCGTTCGTCTCGGCGATGAATCCGCGCGGGTCGAGCATCAGCGCGTCGTCGGCACCGGAGGCGTTCGCCTCGATCTTGGCGAGGATCGACTGGAGGAGGTTCGCGTGATGGATCTTCGGATCCAGCGTGTCCGGCCCGAAGCGGCGCAGCGAACTCGTGATCAGCCGCAGGCCGGACCGATCGTAGACCGGCGCCTTGTGCTCGGCGAGCACTATGAGCGTGGGCCCCGACTGGTTGAGGCGCGGATCCATGCCGCTCGTGACCTTCACGCCCCGCGTCAGCGTGAGCCGTATGTGCACCCCGTCGCGCATGCCGTTCGCGGCGAGCGTCCGGCGGATCTCCTCGATGATCTCCTCGTCCGACGGAATCTCGGCGAAGGCGAGCGCCAGGGCGGAGGACCGGAGCCGGGCGAGGTGCTCCCGCAGCTTGAAGATGCGGCCGTCGTACAGGCGCAGCCCCTCCCAGACGGCGTCGCCCCCCTGCACCACCGAGTCGAAGGGGCTCACGCCCGCCTCGTCCCGGTGAACCAGCGTCCCGTTCACGTTGACGAGGAGGTCCCCGTTCCGTTCGTCAAACTGTTGCAGCATGGCCGATCCCTGTTCGCTCGGGGCATTTCAGGACCCCTTGTCCTCACCGTCTCCTCGTCTCGTCACCTGCTCTGTAGCAGCTCCAGTGTTTCGGACAAATCTCTTGCCTGCAAGAGGTTGAGAGCGTGATTGTGTGGCATATGATCTCATCGGGCTGGACGATCTGGCGAAAGAACCCGCGGAACCAATGACGCCCGGCGATTTCCTTAGTCGACTGGCACGGCTCAATACTCACCGGCACCGCGGCAGACGGGCGCCACACAAGCCGCTCCTGCTGCTTTTTGCCTTGGGGCGGGTGCTTTGCCACCGCAACCGCCTTGTATCGTACGAGGAAGTGGACCGGCGCGTGGGGGAGCTGATGCGACGCTTCGGGTCACCCCGGAGCTCCGTTCGTCCGCACTATCCGTTCCGCTGGTTGCTCTCGGATGGACTCTGGGAGATTCCTCGGTATGCGGAGCTTTCGAAGAACGCGAGCGGAGACCTGTACGTCTCGCAATTGCGAGACATGGGCGTTGACGGGGGCTTCCCCGAGAAGATGTACGACCTCCTTCGCGCCAACCCCGGTCTCGCGTGGCAAGCAGTCGAGGAGATCCTGCACGAACATTTTCCCGAATCCCTGCACCGGGAGATCCGCGAGGCGGCCGACCTCCGGGAAGTGCAAGAGGCGCGCGAGGTGGAGGATCCGTCCGCGGCTCCAACCTTGCGGGAGCGAGAGGTCGGCCCGCCGAGCTTCTACTCCTACCTGGCACGCCGACGGCGTCGCGACCCCTTTTTCCGCCGAAGAGTGCTCGACGAATACATGGAACGCTGCGCGGTGTGCGACCTCGACATCCGCTTTGGAGAGCAACCGTTCGGCGTGGAGGCCGCGCACATCCAGTGGCATTCGCACGCCGGCCCGGATCAAGTCGTGAACGGCCTCGCCCTCTGCCCTATACATCACGAGGCCCTCGACCGCGGCGCGCTCGGCTTGGAGGAGCGCAAAGGGACGAGCCTCAACGTGCTCATTTCGCACGAAGTGCGGGAGTCACGGCGCGAGACGGCCGGGTCGCTTATCGAGTTCTCCGGCCGCCGGATCCGGCCTCCCCGCACCGCGTCCCGGGCACCCGCAACCCTCTTCGTCGATTGGCACTCCCGAGAGGTCTTCCGCGGCCCGTCACTCTAGATCCGGGGGCGGGGTTGATGAGGCCGCTGCCGCCGTCTCATCTTCCGGCGACGAAAGGGACTCGATGCTCGCGGCCTGCCCGAATCGTGGACGCCGGTCGAAGAGCTTGAGCGGGGCCGGGAGGTGGCATGGCGAACGTCGGAGCGCATGACCAAGACCGGTACGAGATCGTGCTCACGTGCGGAGGCGAGGTCTTGCCGCCGCAGGAGTGGCCGGTCTCCGGGCTGGTCCCCGAACGGATTCGGGTTTCCTGCAACGGCGCAACCCTCGGGCACGTGGCTGCCGAGTCAGGAGACGGGCGCTTCGACGCTGCCGACGCCGGACGATTTCAGGTCCGGTACGCGTGGATCGACGATGACGAGGTCACGTCCTACGCACCTGGAGAGTTCTGGCGCGGATTCCGGGAGTGCTCCGGCCTTCCGGACACGCTGGCGCTGTACCGGCCGGACGGTGACGGGCGCTACATGTTCCTGCACGAGGAGGCTATCGGCTGGCCCCCGCCCTTTCGCCGCCGAAGTTGGATCGAATGGGAAGGTCTCAGCCTCGCGACGCGTGTCGAATACATGGACGGCGATATCGACACGCTTCCGCTCGGCACGCCGCCGCGGCGTCCGGGGATGACCGAGTTGGCTCGGTAGGCGCCATGGCGAAGGCCGTTTTCACCTCGAAAGTCGATCCGGCGTACGACGATCTTCCTGAGCAGCGGTACCACTTCCCGCGCCGCTATCTCAACGCGGCGCGCCGGGCGCTCAATGACTGGATCGTGTACTACGAACCCCGCCGCTCCACCGCGCACTTGTCCAGTTCCGGGGGACGACAGTCGTACTTCGCGACTGCGTACGTTGAGAGTATCGAGCCGGATCCCAAGCGGGACGACCACTATTATGCCTACGTGCGCGACTACCTCGAGTTCGACACGCCCGTCCCCTTCCGCGAGGGCCGTTCCTACTACGAGAGTGGCCTCCAAAAGGAGGACGGATCGACGAACAAGGGGCGTTTCGGACTCTCCGTCAGATCGCTACCGGACGCCGAGTACCGCCTGATACTGAGCGCCGGCTTCAGCGACATGGCAGCCGAGCTGGCGGCCCCCGTCGGTGTATACGAGGAAGACCTTCGCGTGCCCGACCTAATCGAGGTCGCCGACCGGGCCGTCATTCAACAAATCTCCAACCGGCCTTTCAGGGACCGGGTGTTCTCGACGGCGGTCCGCACCGCGTACAAAAACACCTGCGCGGTCACGGGCCTCCGGATCATCAACGGCGGTGGCCGGCCGGAGGTGCAGGCGGCGCACATCAAACCCGTCGCGAAGAGCGGGCCGGACAGCATGCGCAACGGCCTCGCGCTATGCGGTACGGCGCACTGGATGTTCGATCGCGGCCTTATCTCGGTTGAGGACGACTACACGTTGCTGCTCCGGGAGGGAGCGATCCCCGGCGATTTCTCCCGCATCATCAACGAGGACCGGCGCCTGAGGGTGCCGGAATCGCCTTCGCTCCGTCCGCATCCGACCTTCCTCGGCTATCACCGCGAGCAGGTGTTCCGGGCTCACGCGTAGGGCGAGGCCGAGGAATGATTCGACCTGTATCGCGTCCCAGGCGACCTCCCGGCACCGTCATGACGCGGCGCGAGGCGCTCGCCGCGGCAGCGGGCGGACTCGTCCTCGCCTCGTGCGGGGAGTCGTTCGGCAGTCTGGAGCCGGACGCACCGGAGCCCCCCGCCTTCGTCAAGGATCCGTCGAACTTCATCGTGCACGGCTCCAACCTCGAGGCGCGGCTGGAAGACATGGACGGGCTCCTCACGCCCGTCGACCGCTTCTTCGTCCGCAACCACAGCCCCACCCCCATCATCGACGCGAACGCCTACCGCCTCTCCGTGGGCGGTCCCGGCGCGGAACGCGAGGTCGAACTCACGCTCGCCGATCTGCGCGCGCTCCCCAGCTACTCGGTCATCGCCTACCTGGAGTGCGCGGGCAACTGGCGCCGCTTCTTCGAGTCGGTCCTCGGCCAGGCTGCGGCCGGCTCCCAGTGGGGCACCGGGGCCATCGGCTGCGCGGAGTGGAGCGGCCCCCGCCTCCGTGACGTCCTCGCCCTCGCCGGTCTCCGCCCCGGCGCCGTCGACGTGAACCTCCACGGCCTCGACGACTCCGCCTGGCAGCGTCCCATGCCGCTCGCCAAGGCGATGGACGACGCCACCCTCCTCGCCCTCTCCATGAACGGAGCCCCTCTCCACCCGGACCACGGCTTCCCGGTGCGGGCGCTGCTCCCGGGCTGGATCGGCGCCGCGAGCGTGAAGTGGCTGGGCCGCATTGAGATCGCCACGGGGAAGGTGTGGGTGGCCGCGAACACGACATCCTACGTCCTCATCGGCGAGCACTGGCCACCGGCGGACTACGCCCCCGCCTCCGGAGCCCCGATCGACGAGGGAGCCGTGAAGAGCGCCTTGGCCCTCCCTCTCCCCGCGAGCCTCTCCCCCGGCGCCCACCGCCTGCGCGGCTTCGCCTACTCCCCGCACGGCCCGGTCGCGCGCGTCGAGTGGAGCGCCGGCACGACCTCCGCCGCCGGTCCGTGGCGTGAAGCTCGTCTCATCGGTCCGCGTCTCCCGCACGCCTGGAGCCGCTTCGAGTTCGAGTGGAACGCCACGCCGGGAGACCATGTCCTCCGCACCCGCGCCACCGACGGGACGGGCCGCCGGCAGCCGGCGGAGGCCCTCTACAACGCCAAGGGCTACCTCCTCAACCTCGCCCTTCCCCATCCCGTCGCCGTCGAGTAGACCCCGCCGCGTCCGGCCGGATGATGGCGCGTTGACCGGCGACCGTAGGTTCGGCTTGGAATCGGGAACCGGGGGCCGTCACCCCCGCCGCACACGCACCTTCTCCGGAGGGCCACGCAGCACCATGGGACCGGACTTTCTTGCCGACATCACGCTGCTGCTGGGCTTGTTCGTCGGCGCTGTTGCCGTTCTGGGCCGCCTGTTGCGCGGCGTCGAGAGCCGCCTGCGCGAGGATTTCAAGACGCAGATCGCGAGCGTGCGCGAAGAGAACGCCCTCGGACAGGCCCGGCTCGAGTCGCAGATCGGCGCAGCGCGCGCGGAACTCGGTGACGGCGAACAGCGCCTGGAGGGCCGCGTGGACGGCGTCCGTCTTGGTTGATGCGCTCCCGGGATGATGGCACGTTGACCGGTGACCAGAGGTTCTGCGTGGATCGAGGAGCCGGGGCCTTGGCCCCCACTCGTGCGCGAACCTTCACGGGAATCTGTGTCACGCCATGGAAACGGATTTGATTACCGACATCGTCCTCTTCGCAGCGCTCATTGGCGGCGTCCTCGCGGTTGCCCGCGTCCTGCGCAACCACCGCACGGAGTTGAAGGGCGACATCGGCAAGTTGCGCTCTGAAATCAAGGCCGAACTCGGTACCCTGCGCACGGAACTCAAGGGCGACATCGCGAGTGTGCGCAAGGAGGGTGTGGAAGGACGGACCGGGCTCGAGAAGCAGATCGCGGACGTGCGCGCCGAACTCCGCGGCGTGGAGAAGCGTCTCGGCGGCCGCATCGACGCCGTCCGTGACGAACTGATCGAAACACGGGTAGCCATGTCCGACCGGGTCGCCCGCCTCGAAGGGCGAGTGTTCGGCGTCCCCCTTCCGGGCACCGGGACCGACACGGCCTGACCCTTACGCCCGCGGGCCCCGGGAGGGGCCGGATTCCCGGAACGGGCGAATCCGGTCTCCCGGGTCCGATCATGGCCCCACCGATCCGGCTAGTTCAGACGCTCCTGATCCAGGAAGGCGACCATGGTCCGGACGCACTCCTCGGGATCCTCCAGCTGCAGGAAGTGCGTCGTCTCCGGCACGAAGTCGTACTCGTACCCGACGATGCCATCGAGTCCGGCGCTGGGCATGAACGAGAACGACAGCGTCGGATCGCCACCGATCACCTTCACCGGACAGCGGAGGTGCTTCGGCGCGGGCTCCAGGCTGTAGGCGAAGCCCCACTTGAACACGTGCGCCTCCCACTCGGGGGGACAGCAGGGCTCGTACTCCTGCCCGTCGGACAGGGGACGGAGCAGGGTGCGGCTCGCAAGTTCCGCCACGCCCGGCACCATGCGGCTGTTGAGCCGCGCACGCCGGAAGTCGTCGGCGAACTCCGCGGGGGATCGAAACCGCGCCTCGCGGAACCGCTTGGCGGCGCTGCACAGCTGCCACATATGGTCGATCTCGTACGGATCCCCGCTCGGCGGCGGATACAGCGGAGGGTCGAAGAGGACCAGCCCTGCCCAGCCCTCGCCCGGCCGATCCTCGTTGAGCGCGACGATCGCCGACAGCGAATGGAACACGCCCACCGCGGGCTTGGCCCCGAACTTGGCGTCGATCGCGTGGCGCACGAACTCGTTGTCCGCGACGAACGTGGCGATGTTGTGGTTGCGAAGCGCGCTCCGCCGGTTCCACCCGTGGCTGCGCAGGTCGTAGAGGATGAGATCGAAGTCGGGGATGAGCCGCGACCAGAAGGGATAGTAGAGATCCGATGCGAGCCCGTTATCGTGGCTCAGGACGAGCCGCGGGCCGTTCGGGTTGCCGTATCTGCGCAGGATGATGCTGGCGCCGTCGGTGACCTTGACCGGAGTTGTGCTGCGTGGCGCCGGTACTTCCCATAAGTGTTCCTCCATTGAGGACCTCCTTTCGTTCATGGGGGAGAAGTACCCCCTCGCCGGCGGCGGGGTCCGCACGGGTTGCCTCCGTCCCGCGCCCGGGCCGACCTTCCGAACCTCACGGCAGGCCGAGCGCGGCGCTGCCCGACAGCCAAGAGTCCACAAGGTGCGATCATGACCGATTTCGAGAGCTTCCACGCGAACGCGCGCGCCCGCTGCGGCGTCATCTCCCGTTTCCCCACCCTCCTCCTCCTCGGGGGGATGGCGACGCTCGCCGCGCTCGGCGCCCCCGGCGCGCTGGCGGGCCCGGGAGCGCTTGCCGCCCAGGAGGATGACGACGCCGACGACGCGCCCGAACTGAACTCCGGGTTCATCTCCGGCATCGGTTGGCGCAGCATCGGCCCGGCGATCGCCTCCGGGCGGATCGCGGACATCGCGGTCGATCCCACGGACCGGAGCGTGTGGTACGTCGCGGCCTCCTCCGGGAACGTGTGGAAGACGACGAACGCGGGGACGACGTGGACGCCGATCTTCGACGACTACGGCTCGTACTCCATCGGGGCGATCGCGCTCGACCCCGGCGACCATCTCACGCTCTGGGTGGGGACGGGGGAGAACAACGGGCAGCGCTCCGTCGGGTACGGGGACGGGGTCTACAAGTCGATCGACGGGGGACGCTCGTTCCGGAACATGGGGCTCGAGACCTCCGAGCACATCGGGAAGATCCAGGTCCACCCGGACGATTCCGACGTCGTCTTCGTCGCGGCGCAGGGGCCGCTTTGGAACGCCGGCGGCGAGCGCGGGCTGTACCGCACGATGGACGGGGGCGAGACGTGGGAGCGGGTGCTCGAGATCGACGAACACACGGGGGTAAACGAGGTCTACCTCGACCCGAGGAACCCGGACGTGATGTACGCGACCTCGTGGCAGCGGCGGCGCCACCAGTGGACGATGATCGATGGCGGGCCGGGCTCCGGGATCCACAAGTCGACGGACGGCGGGAATACGTGGCGGGAGATCAACCGCGGCCTCCCCTCGGGGGACAAGGGGCGCATCGGGTTCGCGATCTCGCCGCAGAACCCGGACGTCCTGTACGCGATCGTGGAGGCGAGCGGCGACGCCGGCGGCACCTTCCGGTCGGAGAACATGGGGGAGAACTGGTCGCGCACGTCGCGCTACCAGTCGGGCGCGCCGATGTACTACCACGAGCTGTACGCGGACCCGCACCGCTTCGACCGCATCTACTCGCTCGACACCTTCCTGCAGGTGTCGGAGGACGGCGGGGAGACGTGGGAGCGGTTCCCCACGCAGGGCGTCCACGTGGACCATCACGCGCTCACCTTCGACCCGAATGACCCGGACCACCTCATCCTCGGCAACGACGGGGGGCTGTACGAGACGTGGGATTTCGGGGAGAACTGGCACTTCTTCCGCAACCTGCCGCTCACGCAGTTCTACAAGGTCGCGACCTCGAACGACGAGCCGTTCTACTACGTGTACGGGGGGACACAGGACAACAACACGCTCGGCGGCCCCTCGCAGACGGCGGACAACGCGGGGATCCGGAACTCGGACTGGTACGTGACGCTGGGGGGCGACGGATTCGATCCCGTCATCGACCCCGAGAACCCGGACATCATCTACTCGCAGCTCCAGAACGGCGTGCTGTCGCGCTTCGACCGCGTGTCGAAGGAGCGGCTCGACATCCAGCCGCAGGAGGACGCGGACGGTCCCCCGCTCCGCTGGTACTGGGACGCGGCGCTCCACATGTCGCCGCACGACAACCACCGGCTCTACTACGGGGCCCAGATCCTCTTCCAGTCCGACGACCAGGCTTCGACCTGGCGGCCGATCTCCGGCGACCTCACGCGGAATCTCGACCGCAACCAGCTCGAGGTGATGGGACGGGTGTGGAGCGTGGACGCGGTGGGCAAGAACCGCTCGACGTCGGTGTTCGGGCACATCGTGGCGGTCTCCGAGTCTCCGTTCGTGGAGGGGCTCATCTACGCGGGGACGGACGACGGACTCGTGCAGGTGACGGAGGACGGGGGCGAGAACTGGCGCGCGGTGGAGAGCTTTCCCGGGGTGCCGGACACGAGCTTCGTGCACGACGTGGAGGCGTCGCTGCACGACCCCAACACGGTGTTCGCCGTCATCAACAACTTCAAGCGCGGCGACTTCCAGCCTTACGTGCTCAAGTCGACGGATCGCGGCGTGACGTGGACGTCGATCTCGGGGGATCTGCCGGAGAACGGTCCCGCGTTCACGATCGTGCAGGACCACGTGGAGCCGGACCTCCTGTTCGTGGGGACGGAGTTCTCCGCCTTCACGTCGGTGAACGGGGGCGAGTCGTGGATGGAACTGGGGAGCGGACTGCCGACGATCCCGGTGCGCGAACTGGAGATCCAGAAGCGGGAGGGTGATCTCGTCGCGGCGACCTTCGGGCGCAGCTTCTACGTGGTGGACGACTACACGCCGCTGCGCGAACTCGCGGCGGGTTCGGACGAGATTCTCGCTTCGGACGGGCACATCTTCGAGGTGAAGGACGGGGAGATGTACCTGCGCTGGAGCCCGGGCGGGACGAACGGGGCGGACTTCTACACGGCGGACAACCCGGACTTCGGGGTCACGTTCACCTACTACGTGGGCGAGACGCTGCGGACGCGGGAGGCGGCGCGGCGAGCCGAGGAGCGCCGGCTGCAGCGGCAGGGGGAGGACACGCCGTACCCGACGTGGGAGGAACTCGAGGAGGAGGACCGGGAGGAGGCGCCGCGCGTGTTCCTCACGATCCGGGACGCGGACGGGAACATCGTGAATACGGTGAACGGCTCGACCTCGCGGGGCATGCGCCGGGCCACGTGGAACTACCGGTACCCCGGCTACAACCCGGTGACGGGCGGCGGCGGTGGCGGTGGAGGCTTCGGCGGGTTCGGAGGCGGGGGCGGCAACGGGCCCATGGCGCTTCCGGGGAGCTACACGGTGTCGCTCTCGCAGCGCGTGGACGGCGAGGTGACCGAGCTGGCCGGGCCGGTGCCGTTCGAGATCGCGCCCATGGGAGGCTCGGCGATCCCGCCCCAGGACCGGGCGGCGGTGCTCGCCTTTCAGCGACAGACCGGGGAGCTGCTCCGCGCCGTCTCCGGGACGCAGCGTGTAGCGGCGGCCGCGATGGCCCGCGTGACGGCCATGAAGCAGGCGCTGGACCGCTGGCCGTCGGCCGATCCGACCCTCCGGCAGGCGGCCCGCGCGCTCGAGCTGCGGCTCCTCGACCTGCAGGAAACGCTGAACGGCTCGCGCACGCGGGCCTCCCGCGCCGAGCCCGAGATGCCAGGGATCGTGGCGCGCGTGAACCAGGTCGTGCGCGGCCACTGGAACGGCCTGCACGGGCCCACGCAGACGCACCGCGAGCAGTACCGGATCGCAAACGACGCCTTCACGGCGCTCTATCCCGACATGCAGCAGCTGATCGAGACGGACCTGCCGGCGCTCGAGACGCGGTTGGAAGCGGCGGGAGTGCCGTGGACGACGGGCCGTGCGCTCCCCGACTGGCCGCCGAACGGGTAGGTGTGGTGGTCCGCCTGCGGAGCCCGGCCGCGCGCCGGCGCCGGGCTCCGCGCCGTTAGCCTGACAGTGCGGAGAGCGCCCGCGTGAAGATTCTCTCGTGGCTCTGGAAGACGGTCGGGCCCCGGCGGGTGGGGCTCGTCGTCATGTGCGTGTACGCCGCGTGGCTCGTCTTCTTCTACCGCTACCACTGGGTGGACGGGATCAACCTCCTCATCCACGAGGCGGGCCATGTCGTCTTCTCCGTCTTCGGGGAGACGCCCGCCCTGCTGGCCGGTCCCGCGCTCCAGCTCGCCGTGCCGTTCTACATCACGTTCCTGCTGTGGCGGCGCGGAGAGTCCGTCCCCGCGGCGGTGAGCGCGCTGTGGTCGGCCGAGAGCCTCATGTACACGGCGGAGTACATGGCCGATGCGAACCGCCTCGCCCTCCCCCTCACCGGCGACCACCCCCACGACTGGCACCTGCTCCTCGACCGCGCCGGCGCCCTTGAGTCCGCCGAGGAGATCGGCCTCCTCCTGCATCTCATCGCCAGCGCCGCCGTGATCGCCACCGTCTGGTGGACCATCCGCCTCGAAACTGATTCCGGAGCGCAATCGTGACCTGCCACAGGAGCTTCGTAACCATGCTGGCGGCGGCGGCATCGGCCGCCGTGCCACTTGCCGCGCAGGAAACGGTCTCGACCGCCTACGAGCATCTGGCTGAGCCGCGGATCGTGGAGCGGGCGGACGAGCGGGTGCTGGAAGTGCGCGCGGTGGGCGATCCCAACGAGGTCGGTAGCGCGGCGTTCGGACTCCTCTTCCAGCTCTACTTCTCCAGTGGGGCGGGGACCGGCTTCACGCCCCCCGTCGCGCGCGCCCGCTGGCAGGACGGGCTGGACGAGATCCCGCGGGGCGAGTGGATCGGCCGCTACGCGCTCCTCATCCCCGAGACCGTGGAGTCGCTGCCGGAGCACACGCCGCCGGACGGCGTGAGCGCTTCAATCACAACCTGGGAATACGGAACCATCGCGGAGATCCTCCACGTCG
>JAJDUL010000056.1 GCA_022826685.1 Gemmatimonadota bacterium
TCCGTCGGGTACTTCCTGCGGGATTTCCCCGTGGAGACGCTCGGCGAGGACGATGTCCTCATCACGAACGATCCGTGGGAGGGCACGGGACACCTCAACGACTTCACCGTCGTCACGCCGACGTTCCTGGACGGGCGTCCAGTGGCCCTGTTCGCGGCCACGAGCCACATCGCAGATGTCGGGGGCCGCGGCTTCGGGGCGGACGCGAACCAGGTCTTCGAGGAGGGGATCCGCCTTCCCATCGGATACCTGATCCGCGGCGGACGGGTGGACGAGACGCTCATGCGGCTCGTGCGGGCGAACGTGCGGGACCCGGACGTCGCGCAGGGCGACCTCTACTCGCTGGCCGCCTGCAACCGCACGGGGTGCGAGCGCCTGGTGGCGATGATGACGGAGTTCGGGATCGATTCCCTCGAGCCGCTGGCGGAGACGATCATCTCCACCTCCCGGCGGGCGATGCGGGAGCGGATCGGGGCCCTCCGCCCGGGGACGTACCGGAACCGGATGCGGATCGACGGCTACGATGAGGACCTCGACCTCGTGTGCGCCCTCACGGTCCTGCCCGACGGGACCATCAGGATCGACTGGGACGGCACCTCGCCCATGTCGCCGCGCGGCATCAACGTCCCGGTGACCTATACGCGCGCCTACAGTTCGTTCGGCGTGCGCTGCATCGTCGGCTCCGAGGTCCCGAACAACGCGGGGTCGCTCGCGGCGATCGAAGTCTCCGCCCCGCCTGGATCGCTGCTCAACGCGCCCCCTCCCGCCGCCGTCTCCGCGCGTCACGCGATCGGACAGATGCTGCCGGATGTCGTCCTCGGCTGCCTCGAACAGGCGCTGGAGCCCGGAGCCGTCCCCGCGGAAGGCGCGTCCTGCCTCTGGAACCCCGTCATCATGGCGGGGCCGGGACTGACCGGCGCCCACGCTTACGGCGGGGAGGCCTTCGTCGTGAATCCCTTCCACGCCGGCGGCACGGGCGCCCGCCCCGGCAAGGATGGCCTGTCGGCGACGGCCTTCCCCTCCGGCGTCCGCAGCACGCCGATCGAGATCACCGAGACGGTCGCGCCGCTGATCTTCTGGCGGAAGGAGTATCTCCCCGACTCCGGCGGTCCCGGCGAGTTCCGGGGCGGTCTTGGCCAGGTGATGGAGATCTCACACGCGTCGGGCGAGGCGTTCGCCGTCTCGAAGATGTTCGAGCGGGTGCGGAATCGGGCGCGGGGACGCGACGGGGGCGGCGACGGGGCTGCGGGGCGAGTCCATGTGCCGGACGTCGGCGAGTTCCGGCCCAAGGGCCGCGAGGTCGTGCCGCCCGGGCAACGCATCGTGCTCGAGACGCCGGGGGGAGGCGGCCTCGGCGACCCGGCACGCCGCCCGCGCGACCGGGTACGGGAGGATATCCTCGACGGTTACGTCTCCGCCGACGAGGCGCGCCGCGCGTATGGAGCACCGTGACCTTGCTGTAATGACCACGATAATGTACGGTATGAACGATAACGTCTACTATCATGGTTATTACGATGGCGAACAACATTCGCGGCACGTTGCCGCTTCCGGTGCGGCGACTCCTCCGTAAGCTCGGCTCCGACATCAGGGATGCCCGTCTCCGCCGCCGCATCCGCGCGGCGACGATGGCGGAACGGGCACTGATCAGCCGGACCACCCTCGGCAAGGTCGAGCGGGGCGATCCGGGCGTATCGATGGGCATCTACGCGACCGTGCTCTTCGTGTTGGGGATGGAGGACGGTCTGGCGGAACTGGCCGACCGCAGGCGGGACGGACTCGGGCTCGACCTGCTCGAGGAACGCCTGCCGCAGCGCGTACGCGTCGCCGCGCCCCGCCCGCGGCGTGAGCGCGGGGGCGACTGAGGCGGTCCACGTGGAACGCCGGATACGGGTCCACCTGGACCTGAACGACGCACCCCTCCTCGTCGGAAGGCTGTGGGTCAGAGTTCGTGGCGACCGGGAGAGTGCGACGTTCGAGTACGATCCCGGCTGGCTGGACCACCCGCGACGGTTCGCCCTTGAGCCGGCGCTGACGCTCGGGCCCGGGCCGTTTCATACCCGCCGAGCGCTCTTCGGGTCTGTCGGCGACTCGGCGCCCGACCGCTGGGGGCGCGTCCTGATGCGCCGCGAGGAGGCTCGCCGCGCGCGGCGGGAGGGACGGACGCCCCGCGCGCTGTTCGAATCCGACTACCTCCTGCGGGTAGACGACGAAGTTCGCATGGGGGCGCTGAGGTTCTCGCTGGGAGGGGACGGACCCTTCCTCGCCGAGCCCGGGGAGAGGCGCGTTCCGCCGCTCGTCGAACTGGGACCGCTCCTCGCCGCGGCCACGCGAGTCACGCGGCGGGAAGAGCGGGACGCCGATCTCCGCCTCCTCATCCGACCCGGGGCTTCCCTCGGCGGCGCCCGCCCCAAGGCCGCCGTGAGGGATGGCGCCCGCGGGCTTGCCATCGCGAAATTCCCCGGCGCGCTGGACGACTACGATCTCGTGCTGTGGGAAGGCGTCGCGCTCGAACTCGCCGCGCGGGCCGGCATCGACGTTGCCGCCTGGCGTTTCGAGCAGGTCGCAGGGCGGCGGGTTCTCCTCGTGCAGCGCTTCGACCGCGAGGCGGGCCGCCGCGTACCGTTCCTGTCCGCGATGAGCATGTTGGGGGCCGATGACCTCGAGTCGAGATCCTATCTGGAGATCGCGGACGCGCTTCGGCGCCACGGTACGGCCGCCAGGCGCGACCTGACCGAACTCTGGCGCAGGGTCGTGTTCAACATCCTCATCTCGAATACCGACGACCACCTCCGCAACCACGGTTTCCTGTATGAGGACGGCCAGGGCTGGCGGCTATCCCCGGCCTATGATCTGAACCCGACCCCGGCGGAGATCCGCCCCCGCGTCCTGCAGACCTATATCGACGAGTACGACGGCGCCGCGTCGGTGGACCGCGCGCTGGCGACCGCGGGTTACTATGGTCTGGATCTCGACGACGCGAAGCGGATCGTCGGCGAGGTCGGGCGGGCGGTTTCCGCGTGGCGCGGGACCGCACAGGCCCTCGGCGCTTCCCGGAGGGAGATCATGCGGATGGAATCCGCCTTCGAACACGAGGATCTGGAAGAGGCGACCCGCTGCGGGGCGTCTGCGGCGTGACCTGATCGTGGACACGACACGGAGCAAGTGGACGCTGGCGTGCGTCGCGGCCGCGATCGCCGGCTGCGGCGGCGGCAGCACGGACCCGGATCCGGGGCCCGAACCCGCGAGGACGCCCGTGGCGACCATCGTGCCCGGGTCGCCGGCGGCGTACGAGGGCCTCGATGCCATCGTGTCGATCCGGCTCGATCCCGCTCCATCGTCTCCCCTCACGGTCCGATACACGCTGACAGCCGATGAAGACCCGGCCACGGCAGACGCGGACGCCGACGACTATGAAGCCGCTGGCTCCGTATCCGTCGCCGCCGGCACGAGCGTCGTCGAAGTCCGGATCCTGATCCGGGACGATGCGGACATCGAACCGGCGCGCGAAGTCTTCCTTTTCACCCTCGATTCGCCGGCGGCGGACGCGGGATACGTCCTCGGGGCAACGACCTCGATCCCGGTGGCGATCAGCGAGGGAGTCTGCGACCGCACGCCGGGAATTCGGGACGCCCTGGTCGTGCGCTCCCGCGCGACGAGTTGCCAGGAGGTCACGATCTCCCACTTGGGGATCACGACCCTGAACCTCGCCGGGTTCGAGATCCCGACCCTGCGGAGGGGCGACCTTTCCGGGCTCTACAACCTGAGGAACCTCGACCTCTCCGGCGTGGCGTTCACGGAGTTCCCGGCGGGCGTCTTCGCCGACCTCGGGAGCCTCGAGACGCTGCGCCTGCGGAACAACGGCTTCGACATGCTGCCGGAAGGCGCCTTCGAGGGACTCTCGAACCTCGTGACGCTCGACCTCGGTGGGAACAGGCTGGCGGCTCTGCCGGCGGAAGTCTTCCGGGACCTCCCGGCGCTGAAGATTCTGGAGCTGTCCGGGAACGCATTCACCACGCTCACACCCGGCTCCTTCGCGGAGCTTCCGAAGCTCGAGCGCCTGAACCTGAGCAACAACGATTTCGAGACATTGCCGGACGGGGCGTTCACCGGGCTCTCGGCGCTGCAGTGGCTGTACCTGGGCAACGGCCGGATAGCGGAGTTGAACGGGAACACCTTCTCCGGCCTCCCCAGGCTCGAGAGCCTGCTGCTGCAGGACACCGGGTTGGAGACGCTGCCGGAGGGCGTCTTCGCGGGACTCCCCAGCCTCCGGGAGCTGCGGCTGGACCGGAACGCGCTGGAGTCGGTGCCCGAGGGGGTGTTCTCGGAGCTTACGCGGCTGGAGGCGCTGCGCCTGTACCGCAATCGGCTCGCCGCGATTCCCCCGGAACCGTTCGCGGGGCTCACGGCCCTCCGCGTCCTGCGGCTGGAACGGAACCGGTTGGCCGAGCTGCCGGAGCGGATCTTCGTCGGGCTCGCCAGCCTCGACACGCTCCTCCTGGCGGGAAACCCCGGGGCGCCCTTCCCGCTCCAGGCGGATATCGAGCGGACCGACAACCCGGATCCCGCCGCCACGGGTCCCGCCCGGATCGCGCTCTCCGTAGCCGTGGGGGCGCCGTTCGCCATGACGGTTCCCCTCTCCGCCCGGGGTGGCACGCTCTCGTCGGAGTCGGCGGTCCTCGAAGCGGGCAGCGAGCGGAGCGCGGAGGTGACCGTGACCGCGACGGAAGGCGGCCAGAGCGAGGTTCAGGTGGTGGCGGGCCCGGCGCCCGCAGTGCCGGGACGGGTGACGGGAATCGAGATCGGACTGGGGGACCCGCTCATCCTCTTCGGAGAGGGCGTCAACGCCCCGCCGGTGCCGGAGCGGGAGGTCGCTCTGCAGCGGATGCAGGCGGGTGCCCACCCGACGATGCTCATGGCAGCCGCGTACTTCCGCGATCCCGAAGGGGCAGACCTGCGCATCTCGGCCGCTACCGCCGACGCAGCGGTGGCCGCGGTGACGGTCGCGGGCGGCGTCGTGACGCTGACGCCCGTCGCTGCGGGCTCCACGACGGTGACGCTGACGGCGACCGATCCGCCGGGCGCGACCGCCGAACTCTCCTTTCCCGTCACCGTGCGGGAAGCGGCCACGCGACCCTTCGACATCGACGTGATCCTGGTGGACGCGGTGACGGACTCGCAGGCGGAGGCCTTCGAGGACGCGGTGGACTTCTGGTCGGCCATACTGGCGGATACGGAACTGTCGGATGTCCCTCTCGGCCAGGATGTGGCGCCCGGATGCTGGGATATCACGACGGATCAGCGCATCGGCACCGTCGACGACCTCGTGATCGTGGCATCCGTCCGGGAGATCGACGGCGAGGACGGCGTCCTGGCCCGGGCCGGCCCCTGCGTCATCCGCGGCGGGTCCCGCCTGCCTGCCGTGGGCGCCCTGGAGCTGGACGCGACGGACCTCGCGCGGCTCGAGGAAGAGGGGAACCTCAAGGACGTGGAGGAGGTGATCCTGCACGAGATCGGACACGTGCTGGGGATCGGGACGGTGTGGGTCGACCACGGTCTGCTCCGGAACCCGTCCATCCACGATTCGGGAGCGGACACGCATTTCACGGGCCCCCTCGCCATCGCCGCGTTCGACGAGCGCGGCGGGGCGAACTACGACGACGGCGAGAAGGTGCCGGTCGAGAACACGTCGGGACCCGGGGCGGCGGACTCCCACTGGCGGGAGTCCGTGCTCGGCCACGAGTTGCTGACGCCGTTCCAGGCGGCGGGCGAACGCGACCTCCTCAGCCTGATCACGGTCCAGTCGCTGGCGGATCTCGGTTATTCGGTCAAGGTCGGCCTCGCCGAGATCTACCGCGTTCCCGGACCCACGGGCGGTGCCCGCGCCACACCGGCACGCCTGATCCCCTACGGCGACGACATCCTCCGGGGCCCCATCAAGGTCGTCGACCGCACCGGCCGCGTCGTCCAAATTATCCCGCGCTGAATAGCGTTCGTCTTGCAGTAGCGTCGTCGATACATATGTTGACTTGCATACACCGGTTCGAACACCACATCATGAGTGCGCCATGACGATTGTCACGATTTCTTCTCGCTATCAGGTTGTGATCCCCAGAGATGTGCGCGAACGCCTCGGGTTGAAGCCCGGCCAGAAGGTGCAGGCGTTGCCCTTCAAGGGACGCGTGGAATTGATTCCGCTCGAACCCATCGAGGCGGCTCGAGGCTTCGTCCGGGGCATCGATACGACCGTCCCGCGCGAGGGAGACCGTACGTGAACGTGGTCGATTCTTCGGCCTGGCTGGAGTACTTCGCCGATGGTCCGAACGCGCCGGAGTTCGCCGAGCCCATCGCCGAAATCGAACGTCTGGTCGTGCCAAGCATCACGTTGTTCGAGGTCTTCAAGCGAATCCGCGTCCAGCGAGACCCCGGCGCCGCGCTTTACGCCGTTGCGCAAATGCGGCGGGGGCGCGTGGTCGACCTCGACGGGGATCTCGCGGTCGCCGCGGCGACGTTGAGCGCTGAGCGGGGCTTGCCGCTCGCCGACAGCATCATTCTCGCAACCTCCAAGCAGGAGGGCGCGATCTTATGGACCCAAGACGCGGATTTCGAGGGGATGGAAGGGGTCGAGTACCGGCCGCATCGAACGACGGGAGAACGGAGCCGATGATCGCCAGGGACTTATTGCTCGGCGTGAGGGGGCGCGTGGTGCTGGGATCGTTGCTGGGTGTCGCGTTGATCGCGGGGTGCGCGACGGACTCCGGCGGCGGCGACGTGCCGATGCCGGCGGAGATCATTGGGTTCGCGCCCGGCGAGGACTACAAGCTCACGAACTACGACGGGATCAAGGCATACTTCGAGGCGCTCGCGGCCTCCACCGACCGCATGGTGCTGGAGCAGATCGGCGAGAGCAGCCGGGGCGAGCCCCTCTACCTCGCGGCGATCTCCTCGCCATCGAACCTCCGGCGCCTGGAACGGATCAAGGAGATCACGCGGACGCTCGCCTACGCCCGCGACCCGGACGAAGGCTACGGATCCGTCCTCGACGAGGAGGAGGCGCGGGCGCTCGCGCGGGAAGGCGTCGCGATCGTGTGGATCGACGGCGGGCTGCACGCCACGGAGGTCGCGCACGGGCAGCTGATGCCGGAGATGGCGCGCCACTTCGTGACGGACGAGTCCCCCGAGACCCGGCGTGTGCGGGAGAACGCGGTCGTCCTCCTGATGCCGAACATGAATCCGGACGGCCTGAATATCGTCGCCGACTGGTATATGTCGAATGTGGGCGGCGAGTTCGAGATGGCGCGCGTCCCGGAGCTTTATCATCACTATATCGGGCACGACAACAATCGCGACTGGTATATGCTGACGCAGGTCGAGACGCAGGCGGTGACGCGGCAACTCTATCACAACTGGTTCCCGCAGATCGTCTATAATCAGCATCAGTCGAGCCCTTTCCCCGGGCGGATCTGGATGCCGCCGTTCGAGAACCCCGTGAACCCGCACCTCGATCCGCTCGTCGTGAGTTCCCTGAACCAGATGGGACATTCGATGCGGCGCCGCTTCGACGAGGAGGGGAAGCCGGGCGTCAACAGCGGCATCGTCTTCGACCTGTGGTGGAACGGGTCGATGAGAGGCGGACCCGACTATCACAACATGCTTGGGTTCCTCACGGAGACGGCGGGCGCGGGCTACGCGACGCCCCGCTGCTACGACGAGGACGAGATCCCGGACACCTTCGGCGCGCGCGCCGGGCACCTGCCCGCGAAGACGCCGTCGACGAACTACAACAACCCCTGGCTCGGCGGCTGCTGGCACCTGCGCGACGCCATGGACTACATGATGACCGCCGCGAAGGCCGTGGCGGACATGGGCGCGAAGCTCAAGGAGGAATACCTCTTCAACCACTACCTCATGGGCCGGCGCCAGATCGAGCGCGGAAACGCGGCGGAGGGCGGTCCGTTCGCCTACGTGCTCGACCCCCGGGCCTCGCACGACCCGAGCGCGGTCGTCGAGTTCATGGGCCTGATGTCGCAGTCGGGGATCGAGTTCCTGCGCGCGTCGGAACCGTTCTTCGTATCGGGACCGGAGGGAGGTCTCAACTTCCCCGCCGGGTCGTACGTGATCCCGCCCCAGGCCTTCCGGCCGTACGTGGTCGACCTGATGGAGCCCAAGGAATACCCCGACCGGCGCCAGTATCCCGGCGGACCGCCGGAGCCTCCGTACGACATGACCGGGTACGAACTCCGCTTCCAGATGGGACTGGAGGCGGTGAACGTGGACGAACCGTTCGACATGCCGCCGGGCGAATGGGGTGAAGTCTCGTCCGACATCGGCGAGGTGCGCGGCGAGGGAGCGGCCGGGTTCGCTCTGCTCGGCAACTCGAACTGGATCTACCGCGCGATGCGAACCGGGCCGTGGTCCCGGATCACGCGCGACCTGCCGACGCCCGCCGGCGCCATCCCCGCCGGCTCGTACTGGTATCCGCACCTGCCGAGCGAGGACGCGCGGATGCTCGCGTCCGCGAACGGGTTGTCGCTGGCGGGCGCGGTCGATCCCCCGCCCCCGGACGCGATCGCCCAGGGGGGGCCGCCGCGCGTCGCGATCTACCGCTCCTGGCAGGCCCCGATGCCCGAGGGCTGGACCCGCTGGGTGCTGGACCAGTACGGCTTCGAGTGGGAGAACGTGTGGGACGCGGACGTGCAGAGCGGCGACCTGTCCCGCTTCGACGTCATCCTCCTCCCCTCGCAGGCCTCGGGCGGGATCGCGAACGGGAACCTGCCGGAGACCATGCCGGAGGAGTACACGGGCGGGCTCGGCGAACCGGGCGCCGCGGCGCTCCGCGCCTTCGTCGAGGCCGGGGGCTGGCTCGTCGCCTTCGACCAGGCCGTGGACTACGCGATCGAGACCTTCGGCCTCCCCTTCCGGAACCGGGCGCGGGGACTCTCATCGCAGGAGTTCTTCATCCCGGGATCCGTGATCCGCCTCGACGTCGACCCCTCGCACCCGCTCGGCTACGGGATGGATGAGGAGGCGATGGCCCTCTTCTCCCGCAGCCAGGTGCTGGAGAGGACGGGCAGCAGCGCGGCGGGCGGCAGCGGCGCGGACATTGGCCGGATCTCGACCCCGGTGTGCTACGCCGCCTCGGATTTCCTCGTGAGCGGCTGGACGCTGGGCGGCGAGGAGGTGCTCGCCGGCTACCCGGCGGCCGCGCAGGTCGGAGTCGGCGAGGGGCAGGTCGTGCTGTTCGCGTTCCGCCCGCACTTCCGCGGGCAGCCGCGCAACACGTTCAAGCTCCTGTTCAACGCGCTCGCGGCTTCCAGCACCGAGGGACTGCCGGAGAGCCCCGGGCTCGACTGCCGCTGAACCTCGCGGGTCGCGGTTGCCGGCCGGTCGGCGCGCGGGTTAGCGTCAACGTTCCGGGCGGTTCGGGGGTTGAGGTCGTGGGGACTGCGCTCGAGGAGGTCTCGATTTGAAGCTGACGGTACTCACGGCCGCCGTGGTGCTCTTCGCCGGATTCGAGGGATTCGGCGCAGGCAGCGCCGCGGCCCAGGAGCAGCGCGCCACGGAACGTGACGCCGCCGCGAGCGAGCGGTGGCGCAGGTGGCGGAACTACAACCGCTACCCCGGCCCCATCCCCACGCCCGAGGAGTGGGAGCCCCCCGCGGGCCCGATCCGGATCGGTCTCCAGGTCGGTCACTGGCGCGCCATCGAGGCCCCGAACGAACTCCGGCGCATCCGCTACAACGGTACGCGGTGGCGCGAAACCGCCGAGTGGGAGGCGAACCTCGTCATCGCCCGGCTGGCGGGCGCGGAACTCGAGGCGCTGGGCTACGAGGTCGACCTCCTTCCGGCCGTCGTGCCCCCCGGTTACCGGGCGCACCTCTTCATCTCGATCCACGCGGACGGGAGCGACAGCCCCGCGGCGTCGGGGTATCGGGTCGCCGCCCCGCGGCGCGACGCCACCGGACGGGCCGAGGCCGCGGCGCGCCTGCTGCGGGAGACGTACGGCACGGCGACCGGACTCAAGCACCTGCCCGCGCTGACTCGCCGCATGGAGAACTACTACGCCTTCAACTTCCGTCGGTACGAGCACGCGCTCCATCCGATGACGATCGCGCTGATCATCGAGACGGGGTTCATGACCAACGCGCGGGACCGCGAGATCATCCTCGATGCGCCCGAGAGGGCCGCCCGCGGGATCGTTGAAGCGATCAAGGCGTTCCCGGTCACGCGGCAGCCGGCCGCACCGACCCCGGGCGAGAGGGACGGCCAGCGACAGGACGGTTAGAGGACCGTCCTCGCAGGGCCTCCGCGGGTCACCCTCCGACCCGGATTCCAAACCCGGCCAGAGCCGTCAGGTTGCGCGCCTTCGCCCCATCGGACGCGGGGTCCCAGTGGAGGTTCCGCACCCCGTAGTGATAGCGGGCTTCGAGCGTCGCAAACCAGGCGTCGGTCACCGTCACCTCGACGACCGCGCCGGCCACCAGGCCCACGTCCGCCACGCCGCGCCGCCGGAAGCGACCCTCGCAACTGTTGCTTTCCTCGAACTGCGCCACGCCGCCCTCCAGACGGCAGGCGACTTCGTGTCCCCAATACCCTCCCGCCACGAGAATCGGCCGCACGCGCTCGGGCGCCGGCGTCAACCGGAACCGGAGCAGGATGGGAAAATCCAGGTAGGACATCCTCGTCCTCGACCCGTCCTGGTGGAGGCCCGTGGTCGAGAACCCCCGTTCGAGGTAGAGCGCTTCGAGCTGGACCGTCGCACGCTCCGACAGGGGCAGAGTCACGAAACCGCCCCCCGCCTTTCGCAGGAGCGCTTCCGATGTGAACTGGTCGATGAAGGCGGCATCGGCCCAGGTCACGCCTCCCTTGAGACCGAACGCGGTCTGCGCCGCCGCGGATCCATGACTCAGCAGCGGCGTGACGGCCGCGAACGCCGCAAGCCACCTGATGGCTTTCACATTCCGCTCCTTGTCTCGCCACCCGCCGGACTCCGTGCGCCGCCCGGCGCGGCGCACACCGACAAGCTGCGTCGGCGGGTACCGTTCCGCCATCATCGGATCCGCCGCCGTCACCTTCCATCCTCCACGGGCGGACCGCAGATTCACGCCGCAATGGAAGGTACACGGAGGTACGGAGAAGAGGAGATCCGCAAGGTCTTCGCGCGCGCCGCCGAGGCGGCCGAGGAGGAGCGCGCCAGCCTGCCCTCTCCCGTGGACGGCGGCCTCACGCTCGGGGAACTTCAGGCCGTGGGTCTCGAGGTCGGCCTCTCTCCGGAGCGCATCGCGGCCGCCGCCGCCGAACTCGACGCGACCCCGCAACTCGTACCGCGGCGGAAGCTGCTCGGCGTTCCGATATCGGCGGGCCGGATCGTCGACCTGCCCCGGGAGTTGACGGATCGCGAGTGGCAGTTTCTCGTCGCCGAGCTGCGGGCCACGTTCGACGCGAAGGGTGAGGTCGGGGCCGACGCCGGGATCCGCGAATGGAGCAACGGGAATCTCCACGCGGTCCTCGAGCAGACGGAGTCCGGCCACCGGCTTCGCCTGGGCACGCGCAAGGGCGACGCGCTCGAAACCACCTTCGTGGGGATCATGTTCGCCGTCATGGCGGTGATCGTCGCCTTCATCATGGTCGCCGACGGCAGGACGGGCGCGGCGCTGATGGTCCCTGCGCTGATGGGCCTCGGCGGGGGAGGCGTGCTGGTCGCCAACGCCATCCGGCTGCCCCGGTGGGCGGGCGAACGGGAGCGGCAGATGGACCGCGTCGCGGCCTGGACGCAGAATCTGCTTTCAGCCCCGCCGAAGGACGTGGAAGGAACCTAGGATGCGGAGGAGGAGCGGGATGCGGAGGATCTTCATCGTTGCTGTCCTGGCGCTGCCGGTGGCCCCGGCGGGGATGCTCGGACAGGGCGGGCTGGACGTGTCCGTGCGGGACGCCGAGACCGGCGCCGGACTGCCGCGGGCCCAGGTCTCGTTGCCGGGGCTCGGCTACGGCGGGATCACCAACGTCGAGGGGCGCTTCCGCATCGCGAACCTCCCGGCCGGGACCGTCAGCGTGGAAGTCCGACTGCTCGGCTACGCCATCGAATCCCGTGAGGCGACCATCGTGGACGGCTCCGTCGTCGCGGTCGAGGTCCCCCTCACCCCCACCGTGATCTCCGTCGCCGGTCTCGTCGCCGTCGGCAGCCGGTCGAGACCCCGGACGGCCACGGAATCGATGGTTCCCATCGACGCGCTCGCCCCCTCGGAGTTGCTCGACCAGGGGGACACGGACATCGGCGACCTCCTGAGAACGACGATTCCCTCCTACAACATCAACCCGCAGGCGGTGGGAGACGCGGCCAGCATCGTCCGGCCCGCAAACCTCCGCGGCCTGGCCCCGGACCATACGCTCGTGCTGGTGAACGGAAAGCGGCGCCACCGGGCGGCGGTCATCACCTGGATCGGGAACGGCCTCGCCGACGGCGCGCAGGGCCCGGACCTCTCGAGCATTCCCGCCATCGCGCTGCGCCAGGTGGAGGTCCTGCGCGACGGCGCCTCGGCCCAGTACGGCTCCGACGCCATCGCCGGCGTCATGAACTTCCACCTCAAGGACGCCCGCTCCGGCGGCGCGCTCGAAGTACGGGGCGGCGGCTTCGGCGACGGCGGCGGCGAAGGCTACACGATATCGGGGAACACCGGACTGCCCCTCGGCGCGACCGGTTTCGCGAACCTGAGCGCCGAGTACGGGCGCTCGAACTCGAGCAACCGCAGCGTGCAGCGGGCGGACGCCGCGCTCCTCGTCTCCCGGGGGAACACGCACGTGCGGGACCCGGCCCAGATCTGGGGCGCGCCGGAGATCGAGGATGACGTCAAGCTGTGGGGCAACTTCGGCTACTTCCTCGGCAGCGGCACGAAGGCCTACGCGCACGTGAACTACGCGAGCCAGCGCCTCACGAGGGGTTTCTTCTACCGCAACCCGAATACGCGAAGCGGTGTGTTCAGCCTCGATGGCGGGGAGACGCTCCTCATCGGCGATCTCCTCGACGCGCAGGACGGGGTCCTCGACGGCTCCGCCGGCTGTCCCGTCGTCCGGGTCACCGACGGCCTGCCGGATCCGGCCGCTTTGGGTCACGTCCTATCGGATCCGAACTGCTTCACGTTCCAGAAACTGTTCCCCGGCGGCTTCACGCCACAGTTCGGCGGAGACCTGAGAGACGCCGCGCTCGTGGCGGGCGTGGAGGGTCAGATCGGCCGCCTGCAATGGGACGTGAGCGCGAACTACGGCACCAACGAGGTGGATTTCTTCATCTTCAACACCGTCAACGCTTCGCTGGGGCCGGACACGCCCACCGAGTTCGATCCGGGGCTCTCCCGACAGGCCGACGTCAACCTGAACGTCGATGCGGCGTACACGGTGAGCGACCTGCTCGACCTGGCGGCGGGGTTCGAGTGGCGGGACGAGCACTTCACGATCGGGCTGGGCGAGGACGACGCCTGGACGATCGGCTCCCTCGCGCCGCAGGGGTTCAGCGCGGGCTCCAACGGCTTTCCCGGCTTCAGCCCCATCGCGGCCGGCGACTGGCACCGGACGAACACCGCCCTCTACGCGGACGCCGAACTGCGGGACTACCGAAACGACCGGTGGACCCTCGGCGGAGCCCTTCGCTTCGAGAACTTCGAGGACTTCGGCTCGACGCTGAACGGCAAGCTCGCGGGACGTTACGGCCTCACGGGCAGCCTCGCCCTGCGCGGCAGCCTGAGCACCGGTTTCCGCGCGCCGACGCCCGGCCAGCAGAACGCCTTCAACGTCTCCACCATCTTCGACCGCGAACTCGGCGACCTGGTGAACAGCGGCACGATTCCCTCCACGTCGGCTGTTGCGGCGCTCCGCGGGGGCGTCCCGCTCGACGCCGAGAAATCCCGCAACCTCGCGGCCGGCGCCGTGCTGGATCTCGGGTCCTTCCTTCTCACGACGGACTATTTCCGCGTGGTCGTATCCGATCGCATCGCGTTGACGCAGCGCTTCAATCTCACCCCGGACGAACAGACGAGACTCGTCGAAGAGGGCATCGTGAGCGCGCGCAACCTGCAGGAGTTCCGCTTCTTCACGAACGACTTCAGCACCCGCACGCTGGGTCTCGATGTCGTCGCCACCTGGGCACCCCCCGCTCGCGGCGGACGAAGCACGATCAGCTTCGCCTTCAACCGCACCGACACGCGCGTCACGGAGTTCGATCCGGTAAAGGTCGACGACACCCGCATTCGTCAGCTCGAGGAGGGCCTCCCGCAGACGCGCTGGATCCTGACCGGGAAGCACGGGCTCGGCCGGCTGAGCTTCATGGGGCGCCTGAGCCATTACGGCGGCTGGTTCGATGCCCGGGACGACGTCTCATATCCCGGCAACGTGCTCGTCGATCTGGAGGCGGCCTGGTCGATCGGCGAATCGCTCACCTTCACCGTGGGGGGGCAGAACGCGTTGAACCGGTACCCGGAAGAAAATCCCGGGGCCGCGTTCTCCGGCAATCGCTACGGCCCGGGAACGCCCTTCGGCTCGAACGGCGGCTACTACTACGCCCGCCTCGCCTATCGCTGGAACTAGCGCGCGCCGCGACGCCCGTGCGCGGGATGGAGTAGGTGGCGCGGGGTGGCGCGGGATGGAATGACCGGGGTGGGGGTCGAACCCACGACCTGCGGATTAAAAGTCCGTTGCTCTACCAGCTGAGCTACCCGGCCGCGTAGCGGGGCGGGCACGACGGGGCGCCGCCCGGCGCGGTTCAAGCTAACACGGTCGGTGGGGCTGTCCACCCGGCCTCAGCCCGGGGGACGCGGCAGCCCGCGGAGGATCCGAACGCGGGAACTGTCCGCCTCCAACTCCGCCGGGAGCGCGGCGGCGCCGTTGCGCGCGATGCTCCGCACCTGCCCGGTGGCGCGGTCGATCACCATCATCGCCCGCGCGCCGGCCTCCCGGTCCACCGTGGCCACGCCCTCCGGCCCGCTAAGTTCCAGCCGGTCCAGCGCCTCCGTCCACGCGGCATCGAAGGGAATCGAGTAGGAAAAGCCCTTGCTCCCATCCGAGATCTCGCCCGGCGTGAAACGGATCGAGAACAGCGTCTCTCCCTCGCCGTCGAGCCCCCGCACACGGTAGTCGCCCGGCGCCCCGGGGCTGCGGGCCCTTCCCTCGTACGCGAAGGCAGGTTCGAGCACGAGTTCGCCGTCGGCCCGGACGCCCCCCCAAAGCATCAGAACCGTCGATTCTTCGGAGGGTTCTCCGGACGCCTCCGGTGGCCGCTCCTGCGCCAGAATCCCGCCCGCGGAAGGCGCCGCCGCCGGAGCCGCCGCCGTAACCGCCGCCGCGGCCGCGAGGAGGCGGGCCGGTAGCGCGAGCCATCGCAGGCGGATCCATCGCGTGCACATTCCCGATCCGTTCATGGTGGGCTCCTACCCGCGCCCTGGCGTGTTGATCCTCCGTTGACGGTCCCCCGTACCATGCTGTCCGAAAGCTCAACTCCGGGCAACGCGTGGACCGGCTCTTGTCCAAGGTATGGACATAAAGATATGATTTTCCGTCATCCAAATACATACCTCGCAGAGGACCTGGAACATGCGCATATCGGAGCGGGGGCAGATCACGATCCCCAAGAAGCTGAGAGACCGCTTCGGGATGAATCACAACGTCGAAGTCGAACTCGTTCCAACGGACGGGGGTCTCCTCATCCGCAAGAGAACGGTCGCCGGGCACCCCGTGGAGCGGGTGTACGGCATTCTGGGAACGGGCGGGAACACGGACGACTACCTCGAGGAGATCCGGGGTCGATGATCACGGCGGTCGATACGAGCGTCCTCCTCGACGTCTTCCTGCCGGACGAGCGGCACGGCCCCACCTCGAAGGAGTGGCTGGTGGAGGCGTACGACGCCGGCGCCATCATCGTCTCTCACGTCGTGTACGCCGAGTTGGCCCCCGCCTTCCCGGACCGGGAGGCGCTGGACCGGGCGCTGCGCGAGGTCAACGTCGTCGTCTCTCCCATCGACTCGGACATGGCCCACGATGCGGGGCGCCGTTGGGGGCGGTACCGCCAATCCGGAGGCGCCCGGGACCGCATCATCACGGACTTTCTGATCGGCGTCCACGCCGTCGCCGCGTGCGACCGATTCCTCACGCGCGACCGTGGGTTCTTCGCCAGCTACTTCCCCGAACTCGCTCGCGCGATCCAGCCGCCGTAGAGGAGCGCCCGGTAGTATCGCCATGCGTCCTCGAACCCCGCCTCCGCGAGCAGTTCGAGGATGCGCGCCTCCGAAGCCCAGTGGATGCCCTCGTCGATCCTGGCCCTGAACGCGACCCGTTCCGCCTCTCCCATGCCGTGGATCTTCCAGTAGCGGCTCCACGCCGCGAAGAGTTCATCGAAGCGGGGGCCGCTCCGGTCTCCGTGGAGTTCGAACAGGAGGAAAGGGGCGCCGGGCGCGAGGCGGCGGGCGATGTCGCGCAGGAGCGACTGCTTCGCGCCGTCGTCCGGGAGGAAGTGCATGACGTTGAAGCAGGTCGCGGCCGCGAAGCCGTCCTCGTCGAGGTCGGAGACGTGTCCGTGGACGAGGCGGGTGCCGTCGCCCACGCCGGCCTCCCGCATCCGGCGCCTGGCGATCTCGATCATCTGGCGTGACGGATCGACGCCGGTCAGCCGCCAGCCGGGTTGCGCCGTCTTGAAGGTGACCAGCTCGATGCCGGTTCCGGCCCCGACGACGAGCACCCGCGGACTCGGGCCCACGCGCCCCCCGAGAAGCGCGAGCGCCTGCCGGAACGAGCTCCGGTAGCCGGGTATCACGGTGCGGGCGATGTACTCGTAGTCGCCGCCGTAGTCGCCGTCGAAGTCGAAGGGTTCCGCGCTCTCAGGTGTACTCATGGGCACAAGAGACTCCCGGCCGCGGATTCGTTCAAGTGTGACGCCGCGGCCACACGGGGCGTGAACCCGATACGAGGTCGCGGCTCGTAAGGGGGTGGGGAGCGGCTCGCATGGCACGGGTCGCGAACGTGTTGAGATTCAGATTGCCGAAAGGCACGATGGTATAGATGAAAACGAAGAGATTGGCTGCGCGCGTGCAGGTCGCGGCGCTGGCCGCAATGTCCGTCTTCGCCGGTTGCGGCGCGGCCGGAGCGGGGAACGATCCGGCCATGTCCGGGCCCCTCGCCGCCGCCACGGCCAACATCCGGCCGGAACAGAAGATTCGCGGCGTCTCCTTCTCCGCCCCGCGGCGCGAGATGGCGCCCGATGCGCTCGTTCACGCCTCGCATACGGGGGCGAACTGGGTCGCCGTCGTCCCCTACGCCTTCGTGGACCCCGCCCAGCCGCGCGTCGCGTTCGACCGCGAACGCCAGTTCTGGGGCGAACGGACGGAGGGGGTCGCGAAGACGATCGAATACGCCCGGGAGAGCAGGCTCTCCGTACTCCTCAAGCCGCATCTCTGGGTGCGCGGACAGGGCTGGCCGGGGGAGTTCGTGCCCGACACCGAGGAGGACTGGGAGATGTTCCTCTCGGGGTACCGGGAGTACATCCTCCGGTTCGCGCACGTCGCCGACTCGATGGACGTCGAGATGATGAGCGTGGGCACGGAGGTCGATCTCGTGGCGCTCGCGCGGCCAGACTACTGGCGGTCGCTCATCGAGGAGGTGCGGGCGATCTACGGAGGCCGCCTCACCTACGCGGCGAACTGGGACAAGTACGCCCGGATCGAATTCTGGGACGCGCTCGACCTCGTCGGCGTGGACGCCTATTTCCCCCTCACCGACGACGCCACGCCGGACGTGGAGACGCTGGTCGAGGCGTGGGAGCCGTGGAGCGAGGAGTTGCGCGAGGTCGCCCTCGCCACGGGGAAGCCCGTCCTCTTCGCCGAGTTCGGGTACCGCAGCGTGGACGGCGCGGCGGGCCGCCAGTGGGAGTTGCCGGAGGGACGCCGGGCGCGGGGAGTGCCGGCGAACTACGAGGCGCAGTCCGGAGCCTACGAGGCGCTCTTCCGCGTGTGGTGGGATCGTCCCTGGTTCGCGGGCGGCTTCGCGTGGAAGTGGTACGCGGGATCTCCGGCCGGGGAGTGGATCGCCACCGACTACTCGCCCCAGGGCAAGCCGGCGGAGACGGTCATGGCCACGTGGTACGGAGGCGACGCGAGTTCCGGCGCGCCGCCGGTGCTCATGCCTTCGGATCTCGCCGCGGATCGACCGCCCGGTCCGGCGTCGGATTGAACTCCAGTTCGGTCTGCAGGACACCCTGGAAGGTGATCCGGTGGTGCGGCGTCGGGCCGTGCCGGCGGATCGCCTCCATGTGCTCGCGGGTCCGGTATCCCTTGTTGGACGCCCAGCCGTAGAGCGGGTATCGCGCGTCGAGGCGCCGCATCAGGCGGTCGCGCGTGACCTTCGCGAGGATCGAGGCGCAGGCGATGGAATGCGAGGCCCGGTCTCCCCCGACGATCGAGCGGTGCTCGCCGAGTTCCGGGACCGGATTGCCGTCCACGAGCACGAGTTCCGCCGGTAGCTCGAGACGATCGAGCGCGCGGCGCATGGCCACGATCGTCGCGGCGCGGACGTTGAAACGTTCGATCTCACGGGTGGAGGCGGCGGCGACCCGCCAGGCGAGACTCTCCGCGCGGATGCGTCGGGCGAGTTCCTCGCGGCGGGGCGGGGAGACCTGCTTGCTGTCCGTGCACCCCTCGAACTGCTGTCCCGGGTGGAGCGCCACGGCGCCCACCATCACGGGACCCGCCACCGGACCCAGCCCGGCCTCGTCGATCCCGACGACCACGCGGAGGCCGGAATCCCAGCCCTCTTCCTCGTAGTCGAGCGGCGCCGTGGCCGGCGCGTCTGGAGTGGGTGTCGCGGGTGTCAGCCGTCCTGCTTCTTGTCGAGCCACCACTTCCGCTCTCGCACCCGGGCCCGCTTGCCGCGGCGGTTGCGCAGATAGTAGAGCTTGGCCCGCCGGACATCGCCCCGCCGAACGACTTCGAGCCCCACGATCCACGGGGAGTGGAGGGGGAAGATCCGCTCGACGCCGACGCCGCCGGAGATCCGCCGCAGCGTGAAGGTCGCGTTGACTCCCGCCCCGCGGCGGCCGATGCAGACGCCCTCGAACGGCTGCACGCGCTCCTTCTGGCCTTCCTTCACGCGGACGCGGACGCGCACCGTGTCCCCCGGCGCGAAGGCCGGAAGGTCCGTGCGCTTATATCCCTCCTCGATACCGGCGATTCTGGGATCCATCGTTCGTCTATCCTCGTTTCCTGCGTCTTCGTGTGCGTTTCCGGCTGCGTATCCTCTGCGTCACGGGAGGGGTGCGGCAATGTGACGATGGGTACGACCCGCAGCCTCTTAGTATACCATTCTTGGCGAACCCGCGCCAAAAAACCGGTCCGGCAGCCAGTCGGTCCGGCGGTCAGTCGGCCGCGTCGAGGTCGAGGAGGTCGGGTCGGCGGCGGCGCGTCGCCGCATCGGCCTGCGCGGCGCGCCAGCGTTCGATGCGGGGGTGATCCCCCGACCGGAGCACGTCCGGCACGGATCGGCCGCCGTGCTCGGCGGGCCGCGTGTAGGAGGGGGCGGAGAGGCTTCCGTCGTAGAACGAGTCGGAGGAGGCCGAATCGTGATCGCCGAGCGCCCCGGGGAGGAGGCGCACCACGGCGTCGATGACGACAAGCGCGGCCGGCTCGCCCCCGCTGAGGACGTAGTCGCCGATGGAGATCTCCTCGTCCACCCGGGCGTCGACGACCCGCTCATCGATCCCCTTGTAGCGCCCGCACAACAGCGTGAGATCGGACTCGAGCGCGAACCGCACCGCCGTCGCGTGGTCGAAGGGCCGTCCGCGCGGGGAGAGCGAGATCACGCGCCCCGGGCGGTCGAGCGCCTTGAGCGCGGCGTCGAACGGCTCGGGCTTCATCACCATCCCGCCTCCGCCTCCGAACGGCTCGTCATCCGTCGTCCCGTGCCGGTCGGTCGCGTACGCGCGCACGTCGATGAGCCGGTAGTCGACGAGCCCCGCCTCGCGGGCGCGGCCCGGGATCGAGAGGCCCAGCGGGCCCTCGAGATAGTCGGGGAAGATCGTGAGGACGTTGATTCGCATCGAACGGTCCGCGTCAGATATCGAGGAGGCCGGAGGGGAGCTTCATGTGGATCTCCCCGGCCTCGAAGTCCAGTTCCACGACGAGGTCCGCCTCGAACGGGATCAGGCGCTCGCGGCCGCCGACCTCGAGCGCGAGGAGCGGCGCGCCGGGCTGGTCGTACACCTCCCGGATCACTCCGATCGTCATGTCCGCCTCGCACACCGACATGCCGATCAGATCGTGCAGCAGATAGCCCCCGTCCGACAGATCCGGCAACTCTTCGCGGGGGACCCCGAGGCGCGCGCCGCGGAGCTTCTCGGCCGCCGTGCGGTCCGCCACCTCGCGGACCTCGACGAGCCACCGCCGGCCGTGGAGCTTCGCCGTCTCCACCGTGAGCGCCCGGGGCCGAGGCGCCCCGCCCGCCGGGGCGCCGGTGTCCGCCCGCGCGTCGGCGCCGGCGTCGATGAGATCGAGCTGGCGGCCCGCACGGAAGAGCGCCTCGGCGTGGTCGGTCTCGGCTTCCAGGAGCAGCCCGCCGCGGATCCCGTGGGGCCGGGCGATGCGGGCCACGATCACGGGGGCGTCGGACATGGTGGCCGTGGCGCTAGTCGTCGTCGCCCGCGTCGTCGGCGTCGGCGTCGCTCGCCTCATCGCCCGCGTCGCTCGCCTCGTCGCCGGCGTCGGCCGCTTCGGCAGCCGTTTCTGCGGCGCCGTCGCCGGCCTCGGATGCTTCAGCCGCCGTGTCCTCAGCCGCCGCGTCTTCGGCCGGAGCGGCGGCCTCGGCCTCCGTCGCCGCTCCATCATCCGTCGCGGCCTCCGCCTCGGCTTCTGCGGCGCCCTCGGCTTCGGTCGGGGCCTCGGCTTCGGCAGCTGGCTCGGCCGGTTCGGCTTTCTCGGCGGCGGGCGCCTCGGGCTCGGGCTCCGGCGGAGCCTCGGCGCTCGGCTTCGGACGCCGGGACGTGCCGCGCTGTCCCGGCGGCGGGCCGATCTCGATGATCGCCGTCTCGAGCGACCCCGGATCCACGCCGTCGTGGAACTGCTTCCAGACGCCCGTCTTCCGCAGGAGCGACCGCACCGTGTCCGTCGGCTGCGCCCCCTCGTTGAGCCAGTGCAGCGTGCGCGCGGCGTTGATCCGCACGAGCGACGGGTGCGTGCGCGGGTTGTAGAGGCCGAGGCGCTCGATCGACGCGCCCGACGTCCCCTCCCGCGAATCCGTCACGATGATGCGGAACGAGGCCGCCTTCTTCGCCCCACGCCGCTTGAGTCTGATTGTCGTCGCCATTCAGTTCTCCGATTCTCTCCCTGATTCTGCCCGGTACCGGCCCGGGTCCGGCCTAGCCCAGTCCCTTGCCCAATTGGCCAAGGTCGCCGGGACCTCCCGGCATCATCCGGGGCATGAGCTTGCCCATCTGTTTCATCATTTTCCGCATTTCGCGGAACTGCTTGAGGAGTCGGTTCACCTCGTGCACCGGGCGTCCCGACCCCTTCGCGATCCGCGCCCGGCGCGACCCGTTCAGGATCTCCGGCCGCCTCCGCTCCTCCGGCGTCATCGAGAGGATGATCGCCTCCAGGTGCCTCACCCGCCGCGGGTCGACGTCCGCCTGGTCCAGCATGCGCGCGTCGACGCCCGGCATCATCTTCAGCAACCCCTGCAGGGGTCCCATCTTCTGGATCTGCTGGATGGAAGTCAGGAAGTCCGCGAGGTCGAACTCCCCCTTCCCTCCCAGCATCTTTTTCTGCAACCGCTCGGTCTCGCCGAGGTCGACCGTCTGCTGCGCCCTCTCCACGAGGCCGACGATGTCCCCCATCTGGAGGATCCGGCCCGCCATGCGCTCGGGATCGAAGACCGTGAGGTCCTCGGGCCGCTCGCCCGTTCCGACGAATCGGATCGGCACGCCGAGCACACTGTAGATCGAGAGCGCCGCGCCCCCGCGGGCGTCGCCGTCCATCTTCGTGAGAACGACCCCCGTCAGCCCCACCGCATCGTGGAATCCCTCGGCGATCCGCACCGCCTCCTGCCCGGTCATCCCGTCCGCCACGAGCAGGATCTGCTGCGGCTCCACGGCCGCCTTCACGCGGCGAAGCTCCTCCAGCAACTCCTCATCCGCCTGCAGCCGGCCGGCCATGTCGAGGAGCAGATGCGTGACCCCGCTCCGCCTCGCCTCGTCCAGCGCGCCGAGGGCGAGTTCCGCCATGTCCTCGCCGCTCGGCCGCGCCAGGAGCGGGACGCCGATCCGCGCCGCCAGCGCCTCCAACTGCTCCGGAGCCGCCGGACGGTAGGGATCGCACGCCACGAGCCCCGGCCGCCGTCCCTCCTGCGCCAGCCGTCGCCCCAGCTTCGCCGCCGTCGTCGTCTTCCCCGACCCCTGCAGGCCGACGAGCATGACCACCGTGGGCGGAACCGACGCCTCCGACTCCTCCGGCGCCGCCTCCCCCAGCAGGGCGACGAGTTCGTCGTGGACGACCTTCACGATCTGGTCGCCCGGCCGAACCGACTTCAGCACATCCTCGCCGAGCGCGCGCTCCTTCACCTTCGCGAGGAAGCCGCGCACGACACGGAAGTTGACGTCCGCCTCGAGCAGGGCGCGCCGAACCTCGCGCAGCCCCTCGTCCAGCATCTTTTCCGTGATGACGCCGCGCTGGCGCAACTTCTTCAGCGCACCGTCGAGCCGGTCACCCAGGCGTTCGAACATCTACCGTTCCAGGCATCAAAAAAACGCGATTGGAAGGTCTCCATTCGCGTCTCGAGAAGGCGCTGAACCGCCCGCACCCGATCCGTATTGAGCCGCCAAGTTTAGGGGTTTTCGCCACTTCAGGCAACGAATCGGGCGGCGGCTTCAGGCGGCGGCGCCGGTGGACAGCGCGATCGTCTCGCGGCGGGCGGCGCCGACGCCGACGAAGCGGATGGGGGTGGCGCAGACTTCCTCGATCCGCGCGAGGTAGCGGCGCGCGGCTTCGGGCAGGTCGCCGACGGCGCGGCACCCGCTGGTGTCCGCGTTCCAACCCGCCCAGCGCTCGTAGACCGGACGCACGCGCGCGAGATCCGCGACGGAGTCCGGGAACGAAGCGGTCGGCGCCCCGTCGAGTTCGTAGCCCGTCGAGAGCCGGATCGTCTCGAAAGTGTCGAGCACGTCCAACTTCGTGACCGCAAGGCCGGTGAGGCCGTTCACGCCGGCCGCGTAGCGCGCCACGTTCGCATCGAACCAGCCGGGGCGGCGGGGGCGGCCGGTCGTCGCGCCGAACTCGCCCCCGAGTTGCCGCAGCCGTTCGGCCTCCGCCTCGGGAAGCTCCGTCGGCAGCGGGCCTTCGCCGACACGGGTGATGTAGGCCTTCACGACGCCGATCACTTCGTCGATGAGCGTCGGCCCGATCCCGACCCCCGAAGCGGCGCCTCCCGCCGTCGTCGTCGACGAAGTGACGAACGGGTACGTCCCGTGGTCGATGTCGAGCAGCGCCCCCTGCGCACCCTCGAGGAGGACCCGCCCCCCGGACGCCAGCCCGCCGCGGATCTCATCCCCCGCGTCCGTCAACAGTCCCACCATCGTCGGGCGAACCGTCTCCAGTTGGGACATCACCTCGTCCGCGTCCACGCGCCGCTCGTCGCCGAGTCCCGCCAGCGTGACGTTCGCACGCACCGCCGCCGCCGCCACGATCTCCTGCGTGCGGTCGAGACTGCGCAGATCGCCGACGCGAAGCCCCGTGCGCGAGATCTTGTCGCGGTACGCCGGACCGATTCCCCGCCCCGTCGTCCCGATCTTCTTCGAGCCCCGGCTGTCCTCCTGCGCGGCATCGAGCAGCCGGTGATAGGGGAGGACGAGGTGCGCGCGCCGGCTCAGCCCCAGCCGCCCGTCGAGGTCGATCCCCCGGCTGCCGAGCGCGTCCATCTCGCGCTTCAGGACCCACGGGTCCACGACGACCCCGTTTCCGAGCAGGCAGCGCGTCTCCCGATTCAGGATCCCCGAGGGGATGAGGTGGAGGATGAACTCCTCCTCGTTCGCGCCCTCGCCCACGCGCACGGTGTGCCCCGCGTTCGCGCCCCCCTGGTAGCGCGCCACGATCGTGGCCTGCTCCGCGAGCACGTCCACGATCTTCCCCTTCCCTTCGTCTCCCCACTGCGCGCCGACCACGACGACGCAGCGCACGCTGTCACTGAACATGGCGGCCGGGGTCAGGCGGAGACGCCGAGGGCGGCGGCTTCCAGGGCGGCGTCGACGTCTGCGAGCCTTGCGGCGTCGGCGGGCTGCAGGGGGCTGCGCGGCGGGCCGCCGTAGAGGCCGAGCCGGTCCAGGGCGGCCTTCACCGACACGATGCCTCCCTCGGCTACGAGGCGCTTGTGGAGGGGGGCCACACGCTCCTGCATCGCCCCGGCGCGGCGGTGGTCGCCCTCGCGCCAGGCGTCGAAGATCTGGCAGGACGAGCGCGTCGCGACCACGGCCACGCCGAGTATGCCGCCCACGGCCCCCGCCTCGAGCGCCGCGTAGAGGAGCGCCCCCGAGCCCACGAGCACCTGCGCATTGCGGCCGCAGGCCTCGATGAGTTGGCCGAGGTTCCGGAGATCGCCCGAGGAATCCTTGATCCCGATGATGTTCGGGTGCTCGACGAGCCGGCCCACGAGATCCGGCGTGAGGTGCACCGGCACGAACTGGGGGATGTGATAGAGGACGACGGGCACGGGCGACGCATCCGCCACCGCGAGAAAGTGGTCGCGCACGACGTCCGGCTTCATCGCCTTCAGGTAGTACGAGCCGGAGCGGACGAGGACGGCGTTCGCGCCGAGCTCGGCCACCTCGCGGGTCACGGAGATCACCTCGCGCGTGGACTCGGCCCCCGTCCCGACCGTCAGGGTGCGGTCGCCGATGCGCGCGGCGGTCGTCTCCACCAGCGCGCACAGCTCGCGGCGGTCGAGGAGCGGCGCCTCCCCCGTGGAGCCCGCGACGACGATGCCGGCGACGGGGTGCGAGAGCCACTCCCGCAGGTTGTTGTCGAACGCGTCGAGCGCAAGCTCGCCGTCCTCGCCGAAGGGCGTCGCCACGGGCGGATGCACACCTGAAAGATCTCTCATGGAATTCACCTGAAGGGATTACCTAGGGCTGAAGAGAAGCCGCTCAGAGCGGTGGCTTAAGGCCGTCTTCGAGCATCGTTTCGATGTAGAGGTGCTTGGCATCCTGAAGGTTCCACAGCGCCTCGTCGGGCGTGACGCCGTGGCTCGTGCATCCCTCCAACTCAACGACGCGGGCGACGTAGTACGACGATCCATCGTCGAGAATTTCCTGCAGAACCCGCTCTCCGTAGGGCAGGCTCATGTAGTAGTTGATGTTCCCTGCTTTCGCGCTCACCAGACACCTGCAAGTTGTTTGGCCACCGGCGTTCCCGCGGGAACGTGTTGGGGGTGTCGCGTCTCAGGCGGAGGGGCTCGGCGCCTTTCCGTCGCGGCCGACGAAACCTTCGAACAAACCTTCGAGCCTGGCCATGCGTGCCCGCAGATCCGCCGCGTCCCGGGTCAACCCCGTAAGGTCGCGACGCATCCCCACCAGCACCGGCGTGAGTACGACGACGAGCGCGATGGCCGTCCCGATGATCGTCCAACTTTCTGCCGTCATCTCCTGCCTCCTCGTGTCCCGGGTCCGTTGGTGTCTCGAACCCAGGTTCCGGGCGGGGCTCAATGTGCTATCAAGCGGGGGGTCCTTCAAGGTTATCGAAGGTCCACCGGCGTTCCCGCGGGAACGTTTCGGAGCGTCATCGCGTTCCCGCGGGGACGTTTCTACCGCTTCCGGGCGGTGGCTGCGGGAAGTCCGCGGCTGAGGATCACGTCCAGCTCCGGCCCGGGCCCGGCGGATGCCGCGTCCCGTCCCGCCAGCGTCGATGGAAGCGCGCCACGCAGGTCGCCGCGAAACATCCCCCGCACCTGTCCGTTCGCCGGGTCCCGCAGGATGGCCATCGGCCGATCGCTGGACTCGTCGAGCACGGCGACGCCTCCCGGCCCGCTGAGCCGGATTTCGGCCAGTCTCTCGGCCCGCTCGTTCCGCATGGGGAGGGCGGCCACAAAAGCCGAAGCCCCGTTCCCATCCGCAACGGGCCACATTCTCGGGCGAATCGAAAACAGCTCCGCGCCGGCGGCGGTCCTTCCCGTGACTTCGTACGGGCCGCCGGCCTGTCCGGGAAGACGCGGCGGAGCCTCCACGACGAAGGCCGGCTCCAGAAACGGGGTGCCGTGTTCGTCGATTCCACCCCACAGGAGGAGCGACGTGGTCGGAGCGACATCGGGCTCGGCGGCCTCGGCGCGGGCCGCGGCGCCCGCCTCGTCTTCCAGGCGGTGGCGGAGCGCTTTCGTGAAGCCGTAGTCGCCGATCCACTGCGGATAGCAGTACGACATCAGGTCGTGGAGGCGGGACGATTGGAGCGTCCCCTCCTCGAAGTTGTATCCCCAGGCTCCGGTGACCCCGTCGACATTCGGGAACACGGCGTCCACGCCGAGCGGGTTGCCGCATGGCGCGTGGCGGAGACTCATGTTGTGCCCCAGCTCATGGGCGATGAGCGCCGAGTCGGGGATCGAGAAACTCGAGCGTCCGCCGATGAACGCCAGCCCCAGAAAGCCGCCGCTGACCGGCCGCGGCTTGAGCCCCAGGTAGTGACCGCTCCCGCCTTCCATGGTTCGGATCGCGGCCGTCTCCCTCAGCAGAGCGAACACGTCATCGGATGACGTCGTCACGGTCTGGTGCACCCTCAGATCCAGACGGCCGACGGGCAGCAGCGTACGCGTGGGCCACAGCAGATCGGCCTCGGCGGTCAATCCGCGGATCAGGTCCCGAATCGAATGGTCCGGGTCGTTTCGAAGCAGGAACGGGACGACCGTGAGGTCGAACACCGGCATCTCGCGCACATCGACCGGCGTCCGGCCGGTCTCGGGGATCCGCCGCGTCACGCCCAGGTCGGGATCGAGCGTGCCGTCCGGGTCGATCTCCACCACCATTTCCAGCCCCGGCTGAACGACTCGACCCGGGATCGACGCGTTGGCCGTCGCCTCCAGGCTGGCCTCGGCGATCCAGGTCGGAATCCGGGTTGTTTGCACCGGGATGTCCGCGCGGTGCGTTTCGACGCCATCGAGGTAGAATGTGGCCCGCACGGGGGGAAGTCCGGCCTCCGTCGCACGCCCGGCGACCACGAAGACGCGCAGCAGCGCCTCGTCGCCCGCGACGAGAGGTACCGGGAAGTCGAGGGACTGTACCGCCTGGGTCAGGTACGCCACCGATCCCGCCGGGGGTCGACAGGGGTTCACCTGCGCGTCCTCCAGACGCTGCAGCCAGGCCAGGAAGTCGGCGTCCGGGGGGGCGCACAGTCCCGTGCCGCGAGCGAGCAGCGCGGTGAGCCGGTCGAGCCCGGCGAGTTCGGCGGGCAGCCGCCCGGACAGCCCTCCGTTCGCGGTCAGGTTCAGGTACTCGAGTTTCCCCAGCCGGCCGATGTCGGCGGGCAGCGCTCCGGACAGGTCGTTGTGGGACACCGACAGCAGGTCCAGGGAGGAGAGTTCGCCCAGTTCCGCCGGTATCGGACCTGTCAGGTCGTTCAGGTACAGCCACAGCTTCTCGAGCCTGGAGAGCGCGCCCAGCTCGCGCGGAATCGGACCCTCCAGCCTGTTTCTGGAGACGGACAGCTCCGTGAGGCTTTCGAGATTCCCCAGCTCGGGCGGAATTACACCCGTCAGGTCGTTGCCGTTGAGCCGGAGGTTCGTGAGGCTCTGGAGGTTGCCGAGTTCGCGCGGGACCGGGCCCGTGAGGTCGTTGAAGGCCAGGTTCAGCGTACGCAGTCTCCCGAGGTTCCCCAACTCGCGCGGGATGGGCCCCGTCAGATCGTTCGAGTTGATCCGCAGCGCCACGAGGCTCTGAAGATCCGCCAGTTCGGGCGGAATCGGACCCTCGAGGTCGTTGTCGTACAGATCCAGCCTGCGCAGCGCCGAGAAGGTCGCGAGTTGGGGCGGAATCGAGCCGGTGAGTCCGTTGCCGTTCAGGCCCAGCCCGATGATCCGGTCCTGCCGATCGGTCGAGACCCCATGCCACGTCCCGAGAGGGGCATCCGTACCCCAGTTCTCGTCGTCGGTCCAGCCGCTGCCCCCGAGGACTGTGTAGAGGTAGAGCAGGACATCGCGGGGCGCGCCCCCGACCAACACGTGTGCGGCCGCGCTCAAGCCCGAGGATCGCTCCGTGGCGGTCACCATCGCGGTCCCGCCGCCCGCGGCGGTCACCTCGCCCCGATCGTTCACCGTCGCCGCCGAGGCGTCGCTCGATGCCCACGAGAACCGGGCGTTCGGCACCGTGTTTCCCTCGTCGTCCCGCGCCTCCGCCGTCAGGCGCAGCGTTTCGCCCGGCGCGAGTGCGGCCGCCGCCGGAGAGACGGTCACCGATGTCACCGGGACCGACGGACCGACGGCGTCCTCCGCACAGGAAACCACCACCAGAAGCGCCAGCGACACCAACACCGGCAACGGCGACACCGACACGGGCGACACCGCGGCGCCGCGGTACGTCATCAGTAGCCGTGCGCCTTGTCTACGCGGTTTTCGAGGGGGTCGCCGCGCTGGTAGCGGGAGATGTTGCGGACGATCAGGTCCGTCTCGCGCTGCCAGAAGTGGGCCGACGTGCCGCCGACGTGCGGGGTGATGAGGACGTTCTCCAGCCCCCAGAGCGGGTGGTCGGCCGGGAGCGGCTCGGTCTCGAACACGTCCAGCATCGCGCCGCGCAGGTGCCGGCTCTCGAGCGCGCGGACGAGCGCGGCCTCATCGACGAGGGTGCCGCGGGAGAGGTTGATGAGCACGGCGCCCGCCTTCATGCGGGCGAGTTCGGCGGCGCCGAGGAGGCCCTCGGTCTCCGGCGTCTCGGGCGCCGTGAGGGCGAC
>JAJDUL010000027.1 GCA_022826685.1 Gemmatimonadota bacterium
GCACCGAGCTTCGATGGGCCGCGGGCGGCGGCTTCGACTCGTACGAGACCGTGGTGGATCGGCGGACGGTCCTCGGCGGCAGGACGGCGCACGACCTGACCCACGCGGTGCGACGCGCCGACGTGGTGGCCGGCTGGGGCGAAGCGATCTGGGAGGTGGCGCCCCAGATCGAGGTGAGAGGGGGATTCCGGACCAGCTATTTCGCCTCCTCCCGTCGCGCGAAGTTCGCGCCGCGGGGTACGGTCACCTGGCACCTGACGGAAGCGGCGGCCCTCCGCGTCTCCGCCGGAAGGTTCTTTCAGATCGTGCGCGGGCCCGAATCCATCCTCTCGGGAGACCTCACCGGACCCACGATCGGCGGCGTCCTGCCCACGCTGAATCGCGACGGGGTCCCGCTGACGACCCCGGGGTCCAGCATCGCGGATGCCTCTCACCTTGTGCTCGGGTTCGAGGACTCGCTCGAGAACGGCGTCGATGTCGGCGTCGAGACCTATTTCAAGTCCTTCGACGATCTCCCCGACGCCAATCAGCTCCACTCCGGGGGCGTGGATCTGTGGGCGCAGGCGAAGGAGGGTCCGGTCCGGGGCTGGGTCGGTTACTCGATCGCGGGCGTGTGGACGAACGACCCGGACGAAGAGACCCCGCTCGTGGGCCGGCAACTCCTGAGCGGCGGACTCTCCTCGGAGGTCCGCGAGTTCGACTTCGGAATCCGGCTCGCGTACGGGGCCGGCCTGTCGTTCGCATCGGTGACGGCGGGCCCCGAGGAGACGGGCGCCCCGAGCGGCGACGATCTGCCGGTGCTCTCGGGCGCGCCGGAGGACTCGTATCTCCGGGTCGACGCGGAGATCTCGCGGCGCTGGGTCGCGAGCATCGGCAGCTCATCCGTCGAGATCGCTCCGTACGTGCGCGTGCTCAACGCGCTGGATCGCCGGGACGCGCTCTTCTATCAGACGACGGCGGACCAGCCGCTCACGCGTCCCGCCCCGCTCGCCTCCCTCCCCGTGATCGCCATCTTCGGCGTGTCGTGGTCGTTCTGACGCTCTGACTCGCGGCGCGCGCGGCCCGGGCGCGATCGCAGTTGTCGCATCCATCGCAGACCGGAGCGCGTTCGCCGAAGTAGGCGGCGATGGCCGCCCGGCGGCAGGCGGCGGTCTCGATGTAGGCCCGGATCCCGGCGCGCCGTTCAGCGTCGACGGCGGCCCGGTCGGAGCCGGGCGGCGGGCGGCCCGGCCGGGGATGCTCGCGCCGGCCGAACGGAAGGGCGCGGCGGCGCTTCTTGCGGATCGCGACCATCACGCAGCGCGCGGGCTCGCCGTCGCGGCCGGCGCGACCCGCTTCCTGGACGTATTCCTCCAGCGACCCCGGGGCGCCGAGATGCGCGACGAGGCGCACGTGCGGGTGGTCGATCCCCATGCCGAACGCGGTCGTGGCGCAGACCACTCGAATGCTCCCGTCCAGGAAGGCCCGCTGCGTCGCCTGGCGCCGTTCGATCGGCAGACGCGCATGGTACGGCGCGCTCGGCACCCCCGTCCGCGAGAGCGCGATCGCAAGCTGCGCGCTCAGTCCCCGGGTGCGCGCGTAGACGACCGCCGATGCCCCCCGAGACGCCGTCACCTCGCGCCGCACGCGCCGATAGGCTTCGCGCGTATCGGAGGCCAACTCCACGGAGTAGCGCAGGTTCGGGCGGTTCGAGGGCACGAAGATGCGGATCGCCCCTTCCATCCCCAGGAACCGCTCGATCTCGCGCCGCGTCCGCCACGTCGCGGTGGCGGTGAGGGCCGTGAGCGGCGGGCTCCCCATCCGCTCCCTCGCGCGCCCGATCCGCAGGTAGGAGGGACGGAAGTCGTGCCCCCACTGGGAAACGCAGTGCGCCTCGTCCACGGCGATCCCCCCCACGCCGACCTCGCGCAGACGATCGCAGACGGCCCGGCTCTCCAGGCGCTCGGGCGCGAGATACAGGAGATCGAGTTCGCCCCGACGGGCGTGCTCGAGCGCCTCGTTCACCTCTTTCCGCGGCGTGGCGCTCGTCCAGCCGAGCACCCGCATGCCGCGGCGCGCGGCCCCGGCGACCTGATCCTCGATGAGCGAGATGAGCGGCGAAATGACGAGGGTCGCGCGCGGATGCAGCAGCGCTGGGATCTGGAAGCACACCGATTTGCCGAAGCCCGTCGGAAGGACCGCGAGCGTGTCCCGGCCGCTGAGGACGGCTTCCACGACGCGCGACTGGGCGGGGCGGAAGTCGTCGTAGCCGAACCGGTCCTTCAGGAGGTCGCGCGCGTGCTGGAGCGTGGCCGCGGGGCGGCCCGAGGCGGTGCCTTCGTCGGTGTTCACACCCCTCGATGCGCCGACGGCTCAACGCGGGCTCAACGCGGGCGGCCGGGGGCGGCGAGCGCGGCCCGGGGCCCGGGGAGCGCCACCTGCCGCGCGGCCGGATCAGGCGTTCGTTCGCCCCAGGCGGAGGACGACGGCCGCGACGAGGAGGCCGCAGCCCGCGCCGGCCACGAAATCCTGCTCCGTGAAGGCGCCGATGAACCATGTGGCGCCCCCGGCCAGGCCGAGTCCGATCTGCAGCCGCAGCCACCAATCGCGGCGTGACGTCGACGCCTCCGGCCGGTCGTCCAATTCCGCTATTCGTCGATCGGGCGGGCGACCGGCGTCTCGTCGCCCGCTTCCCCCCAGCCCAGCGTCGCACCGGCGATCGCCCCCCACAGCACGTTGACCGCAAGGATGGAGAAGACGACGAACACGCCCCGCCCCGCGTAGAGCGCGAGCGCGGACACGAGCGGGAGTTCCCCTCTCGCGAAGTCCAGCGCGGGCTCGCCGACCGCGAGCCGGATGACGACGTAGAAGGTCGGCGCCAGGGCGAACATCGCGCCGCGAGCGGCCGGCGATCCGGGCAGGTGGGTGTAGAGCACGCCGAACATGAGGCCCCAGACCGCGCCGCTTCCGAGGTGCGACAGGAACTCCGCCCCCGTCCACCCGGAGGTCAGTCCCATGCTCAGCGCTCCGATGGAGCCGAACGTCGCCACGACCGCGCGCGCCGCAGCGGACACCGCGGCGCCGAGGAGTCCGCCGAGCAGCCCGAGCCCGAGCCGGGCGCTCAGGTCGAGCCGGCCCTCGGCCTCCGCGCCGTACGCGCCGCCTCCGAGGAGCACGCCCGCCGCGGCGAGCCCCGCGATGAGCAGGAGGACGGCGAGCGTGAGCGGCGCCCCGTCCGTCCCGAGGAGGACGACTCCCGACGCGCCGGCGCCCAGCGCCCCGACCCGCCACAGGAAGGCCGACCCCGCCGCCGAAGTCACACCGGTCTCGCTCATGCTCCCTCCCCCTTCTACCGTTTCCCGCCCTTCTCCCGTTTCCCGCGATCGAGGAACCGGCGGATGCCGGCCTGGCAGTCGTCCGTCATGCGGGCGACGGCGTTCACGCGGGCGCCGGTCGCGACCGCGGCCTCGAAGCTCTGCCCCTCCGTGCCGTAGAGCAGCTTCTTCGTGAGCGCGAGCGCGGAGGCGCTACGCCCCGCGAGTTCGGCCAGGAAGGCGGCGCTCTCGGCCTCGAACTCCGCGTCCGCGTAGGTCCGGTTCACGAGCCCCAGCCGCGACGCCTCCCCCGCATCGATCGTGTCCCCGAGCGACATCAACTCGAAGGCGCGCTTCTCCCCCAGATTCCGGCGCAGGATCGCCGTCACCATCGCGGGCACGAAACCGAGCCGCACCTCCGGGTAGCCGAACTGGGCGCTCTCCGCCGCGAGCACGAGGTCGCACGCCGTCGCGAGGCCGCACCCGCCGGCGAGCGCGCGGCCGTGCACGATCGCGACGACGGGCTTCGAGAGCTTTCTCAGCAGCGTGAAAAGTTCGCCCAGCGCCTCCGCCTCCCGCAGACTGGCCATGACCCCTTCCTCGACCGAAGCCTGCACCTCCGCCAGGTCGGCGCCCGCGCAGAAGTCCGGGCCGCGCCCCCCGATCCCGACCACGCGCACCCGCGCGTCCGCCTCGGCGAGCGCGAGCGCCTCCTTCAGTTCCGCGACGAGCGCCCCGCTCAGCGCATTGCGGCGCTCCGCGCGATCGAGGCGGATCCGGTTCACGCCGGTCCGTTCGTCGATCTCTATCTCGAGGTATTCGAACATGAGCCTCTCGGAATCCCTGAACCGCGCCTCAGTCCGCCGACCCGTCCAGGAGATGGTCCGGCACGTCGATCTCCATCCTGAGCAGGGCGGTGGCGAACGTCTTCCCCTGGGCATCGAGCATGAGCGACACGGTCCCGCCCCCTCCCAGCGAGCGGTGGAGGAGGAAGTTGAGCGCACGCAGGTTGGGAAGCTCGAAACGCTCGACCTCGCCCTCGCAGATTCCCTTGAAGTGATACTTCACACGTTCCGCAGTAACTTCTTTTACCAAAAACGGATAAATGGATGGACGAAAGGCGATAAGCCCCACGTTCGCCGTGTCTCCCTTGTCCCCCGAACGGGCAAACGCGATCTCCTTCAGCTGCACTCTCACAGCTCCATCGTCTCCACTCTGACGTTGGCCTCCACGACCCCGCGGTCGATGAGCGCGGGCCAGTATGCGACGACCTCCTGCACGCGGGGACGGCCGCCCGCGAAGCCGGTGACGGTGGGCGGGCCCGCGAGGATGAGGGGCGCGATCTCCCGGCTGAAGCGCGACACGGCGTGGCGGTCCGGACTGCGGACGCCGACCCTCAGCGTGACCTCCGGCAGGTCGTCGGAGGGGGTGCCGGCCAGCGGCCCGTGACAGGCGCCGGCGCCGACGAGTTCGGTCCGGATCTCGTCGAACTCGAGCCCCAGGTGCCGCAGTCGGCCCCGCAGGATCTCGTCCGCGCGCCGCGCCTTGTCCACCGCGTCGGGCCAGGCGTAGGTCAGGGCGCCCACCGCCTTGAAGCCGTCGTGGTACGCGATGGACACCTTGAGCTTGTCCGTGCGCGAGCGGCCGGCCACGCCTTCGACCCGGACCCGGTCCTTCCCCAGGTCGCGAAGACGGATGGTCGAGAAGTCCGCGACCACGTCCGGCGTGATGTATTCGCGCGGGTCGCCGAGTTCGTACACGATCTGCTCTGCGACGGTCTCCCACGTCACTCGTCCGCCGAGTTCCGGATGCTTCGTCACCACGAAGGTCCCGTCCTCCTCCGCTTCGATGATGGGATAGCCCGGAAGCGTGAGGTCGATCTCCCGCCAGTCGACGAGCGAGTTCCCGCCGGAGGCCTGGCACCCGCACTCGTTGATGTGTCCGGCGACGACCCCGTGCGCGAGCCGGTCCCAGTCGTCGTCCGGCCAGGAGAACTCGTGCATGAGCGGCGCGTAGGTGAGCGCGGTATCCGTCGAACGCCCGGCCACGACGATGTCCGCTTCCTGCCGCAGCGCTTCGATGATCGGTTCGGCGCCGAGGTACGCGTTCGCGGCGGCCACCCGGTCGCGGACGGTCGAGAGCGGTTCGCCCGTCTCCATGTGGCGGAGTTCGTGTCCCGCCGCGAGGAGGTCGTCGAGCGAGTCCATCAGGTCGTCGCCCGTGATCACCGCCACGCGGGGCCGGCGGGGCAGCGACTGATCCGCGAACGCGAACCCGAGTTCGGCCCGGCAGCCCTCCGGGTTCACGCCACCCGCGTTCGAGACCACGCGGATCTCCTTCTCGAGGAGGTCGCCGATGAGGTCGTCCATCAGGGGCACGAAGTCGCGCGCGTAGCCGGCGGCCGGGTCCCGGTCCCGCTGCTTCTGCATGATCGACATCGTGATCTCGGCCAGGTAGTCGAGCATCAGGTAGTCGATCGCGCCGCGCCGCACCTGCAGCTTGGGCGCCTCCTGCCAGTCTCCCCAGAACCCCTGCCCCGAGGCGACCCGCACCCGGCGGCCGCCATCCGGCTCGGCGCGGGCCGGGAGCGGGCGCTCCTCGAGTCCCACCGCGGCGGACGCCTCTTCGACCGCGAGGGCCTCGGTCGCTCCGGGCTGCGCGTTCACAGGCCGTCCGGGAGGGTGAAGGGTCCGAGATGCGGGCCCGGGTTGCCGAGCGAGCAGCGGAGCGCGAGCGACAGCACCGCCCGCGTGTCCTCCGGGGTCACGATCGCGTCCACGAAGCCGCGCGCCGCCGCGTATTTCGCATCGAGTTGCTCCTCGTAGTTGTCCCGCGTCCGCTCGATCGCGGCCGCCGTCTCCTCATCCAACTCTCCGCCCGCCGCCTCCTCGAGCTTGCGTCCGAAGGCGGCCTGTACCGCGGCCTCTCCCTCCATCACTCCCATCCGCCCGGTCGGCCACGTGAAGATGAAGTCGGGATCGAACCCCTGCGCCGCCATCGCGTAGTACCCCGCCCCGCTCGCGTGGTTGACCGTGAGCACGATCTTGGGCACGCGGGCCGTCGCCATCGACTCGACCATGCGCGCGCCCGCCCGGATGATCCCGGACTGCTCCGCTTTCGGCCCGACCATGAACCCGCTCACATCCTGCACGAAGAGGAGCGGCGTGTCGTGCCGGTCGCAGAGATCCATGAAATACGCCACCTTCTCCGCGCTCTCCGTGTACACGATCCCGCCGAACTTCGGCGGTTCGCCGGCCTCGCCCCGGAACATGCCCCGCCGGTTCGCGATGACCCCCACCCGGAAGCCGTCGATGTGCCCCGTGCCCGTGAGCATCTCCGGCGCGCGGTCCGCCTGGAACTCCTCGAACGGACCCTCGTCGAGGACCATCTCGAGGACCGCCTCCATGTCGAAAGGCTGCCGGTGGTCGCCGGGCAGGAGCGCGTAGGCTTCCTCCGCGGGGCGCGCCGCGTCGCGCGCTTCGACGGCGGGGTCCGGACGGAGGCCGGCGGGGAGGCCGGCGACGAGCGAGCGGACCTTCTCGATGCACGCGTTGTCGTCCTCCACCCGGTAGTGCGCCACGCCGCTCACGCGGTTGTGCATCAGCGCCCCGCCGAGTTCCTCGGCCTCGACCTCCTGCCCCGTCGCCCCCTTCACGAGGTTCGGCCCGCCGAGGCCCATGAAGCTCGTCCCCTCCACCATCACGATCACGTCCGACAGGGCGGGAAGATAGGCGCCCCCGGCGATGCACTGGCCCATCACCGCGGAGATCTGCGGCACCTCGAGGTAGTGTCGCATGATCGAGTTGTAGTAGAAGATGCGGCTCGCGCCGTACTGCCCCGGGAAGACCCCGCCCTGGTACGGCAGGTTCACGCCGGCCGAATCCACGAGATAGACGATCGGCACGCGGCACCGCATCGCAATCTCCTGCGCGCGCAGGATCTTCGTGATCGTCTCGGGCCACCAGCTCCCGGCCTTCACCGTCTGGTCGTTCGCGACGATGACGACCTCGCGCCCGCAGACCTCGCCCACCCCGGTGACGACGCCGGCGGCAGGCGCCTTGCCGTCGTACCGGTCGTGCGCGATGAGGAGGCCGATCTCGAGGAAGCCGCCGCCCTCGTCGATGAGGAGGTCGACCCGCTCGCGGGCGGTGAGCTTGCCCTGGGCGTGCTGCCGGGCCACGCGCTTTTCCCCGCCCCCACGCTGGATCCGGGCTTCGAGTTCGCGCAGCTCGGCGACGAGCGCGCCCATCCGGCTGTCGTCGTTATCCCCCACCGGCCGCGGCTAGCCCTTCGCCCCGGAGGCTTCGCGCCCGCTCTCCTCGAACCAGGCGCGGATGTAGTCGACGGCCTCGGAAGTGGAGGTCCCCGGCCCGAAGAGGCGGCCGACGCCGAGGTCGGTCAGCGCCTCCATGTCCTCGGCGGGGATGATTCCTCCCCCGGTGAGGAGGACCCCATCCATCCCCTGCCCGTCGAGGAGCGACTTCACGCGCGGGAAGAGCGTCATGTGCGCCCCCGACAGGATCGAGAGCGCCACGACGTCCACGTCCTCCTGGAGCGCGGTGGCGGCGATCATCTCCGGCGTCTGGTGGAGTCCCGTGTAGATGACCTCCATCCCCGCATCCTGGAGAGCGGCCGCCATCACCTTCGCGCCACGGTCGTGTCCGTCCAGCCCCGGCTTGGCCACGAGCACACGGATCTTCGGTTCGATCAAGCGCTTCTTCCCGGCGGTTCGTTTCGGGAGTTCATCCCGGAAATTCCGGGTCACGAGGGAACGGTCGAAAGTATCCGCGGAAAGGCGCGCGCTGCAACGACGATCCGGCGTCGACGCCCGCCGTCTCCGGGGTTGCCTCCGCCCGCTCCGGCCCGCACCCTCGTTCCATGCGCGACGACGCGACACGAGTACACCGGACCCTCCTGAACCTGGCGGCCTTCGTCATCATCGTGGCCGGGATGCGGGCCGCCAACTGGCTGATCGTCTCCTTCGTGCTCGCGCTCTTTCTCACCATCCTGTGCTCCACGCCGCTCCGCTGGATGACGGCCCGCCGGGTTCCAAAGTCCGTCGCGGTCCTCGCCCTCGTGCTCGTCCTCCTCGCCCTCGGGACCGTGGCGGGGGGACTGATCGCGACCCCTCTCGTCGAACTCGGGCGCACGGAGGCGCAACTCGACCGACTCTTCGCGGAGCAGGTCGAAACGGTGGAGGCGACGCTGAGCGACTACATGGTGCGCTTCGGGCTCCAGTCGCCGCTGCTCGACACCAACGAACTCATCTCGATCTCGCCGAGCTGGATACTCGGCCTGATGCGGCAACTCGTCGAGAACCTGGGGTTCATCCTCGCCAACGGGTTCCTGATCATCCTCACGATGGTCTTCATGCTGCTCGAGATCTCGAGCTTCCCCACCAAGGTGCGGGTCGCCCTCGGCGAGGCCGATGCGACGGAGGCGCGGGAGAACTGGGAGAAGGTCGGGACCGCGGTCCGGCGCTACGTCGTGCTGAAGACGATCGTCAGCCTCGGCACCGGACTCTGCATCGGGGGGCTCATGGCGCTCCTCGGCGTCAACTACCCGATCCTGTGGGGCGTGCTCGCGTTCCTGCTGAACTACGTGCCCAACATCGGGTCCTTCATCGCGGCCGTGCCGGCGGTGCTCGTCGCGTGGCTCACGATGGGGGTCGGGACGGCGGTCGCCGCCGCGGCCGGGTTCCTTGTCGTCAACGTACTCTGGGGCAACCTCATCGAGCCGAAGGTCATGGGGTACAGCGTGGGCCTGTCGACGCTCGTCGTCTTCGGTTCGCTCGTCTTCTGGGGCTGGGTCCTGGGACCGGTGGGGATGCTGCTGTCGGTGCCGCTCACGGTGATGTTCCGCATCGTGCTGGGGACGAACGAATCCACCCGCTGGATCGCGGTCCTGCTCGGCTCGGAGCGGTCGGACGAGATCACGCAGGCGATCGACGCCGAAGTCGCCGTCGCGCTCGGGAAGGGCAGCTAGCAGGCGGCAGCCAGCCGGCCGCGACCAGGCGGCTACCGCTAGGCGGCGGCCCGGCGGAAGACCTCGAGTGCGCCCGCCACATCGTCATCCGTCGTGTGGAGGTGGGGGACGACCCGCAGATCCGCACGGTTGTAGGCGTTGAGCAGGACGCCCGCCTCCCGGCAGCGTCCGGCGAACTCCGGCGCGTCGACTGCGGTCGTCCGGAAGCGGACGATGTTCGTCTCCACGCCTTCGACGTCGACCTCCAGTCCCGGGATGGCGGCGAGTCCGCCGGCCAGCTCCCTCGCCCGGGCGTGATCCTCCGTGAGCCGTTCGCGGTGGTGCTCGAGCGCGTAGAGGGCGCCGGCGGCCACGATCCCCGCCTGGCGGAAGCCCCCGCCGTAGAGCTGCTTGAAGCGGCGGGCGCGTTCGATGAGGTCGTGCGCACCGGCCAGCGCCGAGCCGAGGGGCGCGCCGAGCGCCTTCGAGAAGCACACGTTCACCGTGTCGAACCCGGCGGCGAACTCGGCCTCGGGGATCCCGGTGGCCGCGGTCGCGTTCCAGAGGCGGGCGCCGTCGAGATGGGTGGCGAGGCCGGCCTCGCGCGCGGCGGCGAGCATCTCGCGCAGGAGGTGGGGCGGCCACACGGCGCCGCCCGCCCCGTTGTGCGTGTTCTCGGCGCAGACGAGCCGCACGGGCGACTGCATGCGGGCGCGCACGGTCCCCATGTCGAGGTTGAGCGCCGCCCGCAGCGTCGCCGCGCCGAACATGCCGCGTTCGCCCTCGAGCGGCCGGATGACGACCCCAGAGATCGGTGACGGCGCGCCCCCCTCGCCGAACCAGATGTGCGCCCCCGGGCCGATGAGGACGGTGTCGCCCGGCTCCGTGTGCGCGCGCAGGGCGAGCTGGTTGCTCATCGTGCCCGTCGGCACGTACATGGCGGCTTCCTTCCCGAGGATCTCGGCCGTCCGCCGCTCCAGTTCGAGCACCGTGGGGTCGTCGCCGTAGCAGTCGTCCCCCACGGGCGCCGCGGCCATCGCCGCCCGCATCGCCTCCGTCGGGCGCGTGACCGTGTCGCTGCGGAGATCGATCACGTGGCGAAGGCCGGCGGGTATTGGAGGTGGTGGTCCGTCGCGTCCTGCACCGCCTTGGCGAGGCGCAGCGCCTCCGCGTCGGCGAACAGGCCGCCGACGAAGGAGATGCTCGTCGGCGTCCCGTCCTCCGACCGATACCCGTTGGGGATCACCACCTGCGGGTGCCCCGTGAGGTTCGTGAGCAGGAGCATCGATCCCCCAAAGCTCGGCGTGACGACGACGTCGATCCCCTCCATGACCTGCGCGAAGCGGTGCATGGCGATCGTGCGCAGCCGGTTCGCCTGGATGTACTCGGACGCGGGGATCATGCGCCCGGTGCGCATGATGTTGGGCCGCGCGTTCTCCGCCTGCAGGACGAGTTCGTCTTCGCGCCCGCTCAGGATCAGCGGATCGAACGCCGCCCCCTGCTCCGCGCTGAGGATGATCCGCATCGCGTCGTAGGGGAGGTCGTCCGGGAGTTCGAGCGGCACCGGCTCGATCCCGAGCCCGCGCACGACTTCGAGCGACGCCTCGTCGAACGCCTTCCACTCCCCGTCCTCCCGTTCCTCCTCGAAGGCCGAGGGCACCCACGCGACCCGCAGGTCCGACAGGGGCCGCTCCGGGTCCCAGTCGAAAGCGATGTCGCGCGCCGTCGGATCCTGGTCGTCCGACCCCTGGATCGCGTCGAGCACGATCGCGCAGTCCTCCACGCTCCGGCATATCGGCCCCAGCTTGTCCATCGACCACGAGAGAGCCATCGCCCCGGCCCGACTCACGCGCCCGAAGGTGGGCCGGAGCCCGGAGGCGCCGCAGCGGGTGGAGGGAGAAACGATCGAACCCAGCGTCTCGCTTCCGATCGCGAACCCGACGAGCCCCGCCACGACCGCCGCCGTGGACCCGGCGGAAGACCCGCTCGACCCCTGCTCGAGGTTCCACGGATTGCGCGTCAGCCCGCCGTACCAGACGTCGCCGCGCGCCAGCGCCCCCAGCGTGAGCTTCGCCACGAGCACGGCGCCCGCCTCCTCCAGCTTCCGCCCCACCGTGGAATCCTCGGGGATGTACTGGTCCTCGTACGGCTTGGCGCCCCACGTCGTCAGCGTCTCGTCCTCCGAGAGGAGGTCCTTCGCCCCCCATGGGATGCCGTGCAGCGGACCCCGGTAGTAGCCGCGCGAGATCTCGGCGTCCGCGCGCGCCGCCTGCCGCATCGCGAGGTCCTCGGTGAGAGTGATCACGGCCAGCAGCGTGTCGCCGTGTGCCCGCAGCCGGCCGAGGTACATCTCCGTGAGTGCCGTCGACGTCACCTGACGGGAGCGGACGAGTTCGGCCAACTCCGTGACCGGCGCGAACGCCAGCGCTTCGAGATCGGCGGGGCGCTCAAGTCCCCGCGGGCGTGTGTAACGGAAGACGGTCGACGCCGAGGGCGCCGGATAGGAGGTGCCGGGAAGCACGGGTTCGAAGTGGAGCGCGGGGGCGACGGAGTTCGGCATCTCCATCGTGCGGAGTTGCGCATACCGCTCCCGCATCGCGTTCACTTCCTCCACCATGAGTTCGACCTCATCGTCGCTGAAGTCGAGCCCCGCGACGCGCACCGCGGCGGCGATGTCCGCCCGGGTCACGGCCTCCTGCCCACCGTTCGTGCGCGCCCAGAGGGCGGCGGGGAGCGCCGTGCCCCCCAGCCCCAGCGCCGACAGCGACGCCATGAACGCCCGCCGATCCAGCATCGCTGCTGCGCAATCGGGGGAGGCGCTATCCACGAGCAGAGTCTGCCAGCGCTTCGAGTTCATGTTCGAGCACGCGCTCAACCATCCACCGCTCGACACCCTGGAACCACTCGAGAAACTGCTCGACCGAAGCTCCCGCCTTCAGGTTCTCGAAGAGGGCGCTCACGGGGACTCTTGTTCCAGCGAACACCCAGACTCCGCTGACCCGGCCTGGATCACGCTCGACAGCCCTGCATGTTTCCCAAGTCGGCATGGGCAACTCCATCCTCAGCCTCAACTCCCCTACCTTCCGAACCCGTCGGTGTCTGAAGATAGCATCTTTGACGCTCGTTCCGCCCCGGCGTTAGCAGCCATCCGTGTCGGCAGCCGGTACGTCGATCGCGTATTTCAAGGCGTCTCCTCCGTGCTCGACTGACCATGCCGTGTGCGGGCACACCACTCGCGCGCGGCTTCCACGACGCGGTCGATGTCGCTCTGGTCGTTGTAGACGCCGATGGAGAAGCGGAGCATGCCGGTGCGGATCGCGAGGCGGATGCCGGCGGCGGTCAGGTGGTCGTAGAGCGAGTTCATGGCGGGGTCGTCGGCCGTGTAGTGGCGTCCGCCGCCGCTCTCGCCGACCGAGACGATGTGCGCCAGGTGGGGTCCGGGCCGGCCCACCACCGGGAGGCCGAGGTCGCGGAGTCGGTCCGAGAGATCGGCCGCCAGCCCCCGAACGTGCGCCTCGACCCGGGCCACGCCCCACGCCGAGAGAAGGTCCAGCGCCGCGTCCGACGCGGCCGCGCCGAGGTAGTTGTAGTTGCCCACATCGAAGCGGAGGGCACCCGCGCGGAAGCGGAGTTCGTCGTCCGAGTACGCGGTCTCGTGCGCGTCGAGTTCGATCCCAAACCGCGCCACGTGGACGGGCGTCATCGTCTCGGCCACCTCGCGCCGCACGTACAGGAATCCGAACCCGTACACCGAGAGGAGCGCCTTCTGCGCCGCGACGGCGAGCGCGTCGACGCCCAGTTCGTCGACATCGGTGTGCTGAGCGCCGATCGACTGCGCCGCGTCCACCAGCGTGAGCGCCCCGACCTTCCGGGCCGCAGTCGAGATCGCCGCGACGTCGGTCACGAACCCCGGGGCAAAGGTGATCGTCGGGAGCGTCACGAGCCGCGTGCGTTCGTCCATCGCGGCGGCCGTCGCCCCCACCGGGATGTGCCCGTCCTCCGGCGCGACCGACCTCACCTCGATCCCGTGCGTGCGGGCGAGGCTGTACCAGAGATAGATGTTGTTCGGGTGCTCGAGCGCGGGGCACAGCACGACGTTGTCGCCCGCCTGCCACGGGAGGCTCGCGCCGAAGAGGTTGAGGCCGTCGGAGACGTTCTTCGTGATCGCAACCTCGTCGGGGGCCGCTCCGATGAGCGCTGCGAACGAGGACCGGGCGCGATCGACGGTGGCGACCATCTCCTTCTTGTCGCCCCGGCCCGACGTTCGCCCGCCCAAGTGCCGCTCGATCGCCGTCCGCACGGGCGCCGCCATCAGGGAATTCGCCGAGATGTCGAAGTAGGGCTGCTCGCTCGCGCCGGGAAAAAGCGCTCTCACTTCAGCGTTCATGCGCGCTCCCGGGTCGCTGTCGGGCTCCGATTCACGCTCGCCTCGCTTCGGAACGTGCGACGAGCGATGCGCCGACCATGTCGCCCATGATGTTCACCGTCGTATTGCTCATGTCCACCAGACGGTAGATGCCGCCGACGATCGCCGCGACCTCGATCGGCAGGTTGAGCGCCTGCACGTAGATGAGCGCGACGACGAAGCCGCCGGCCGGGACCCCGCCCGTGCCGTGCGAGAGCAGGAGGCCCAGGAGCAGGATCGTGACGAAATCCGCCGGCGAAAAGGTGACGCCGGCCGCCTGCGCCGTGAAGAGGAGCACCGCCGTCAGCATGACCGAGGTCCCGTCCTTGTTGAGCTGCGCACCCAGGGGGAGGACGAAGGAGAACACGCCGCGGGGAATGCCGAGACGGCGGGCCAACTCGAGTCCGACCGAGAGCGAGGCGAGGCTGGAGGTCGTGGCAGCGGTCGTCGCCCACAGCGAACCCGTGGAGCGCAGGAAGGGCCAGGGACGGTAGTCCGTGAAGAACCGGAGCAGGAGCATGTACCCGGTCACGATCACGATCTGCGCGCCCCACACGCCCGCTAGGAAACGCGCCATGGGGCCGATCAGGTCGGCTCCGTAGCGGCCCACCGTGACCGCGACGAGGGCGCCGATTCCCACGGGGGCGGTCCACAGCACCATGTGGACGAGGCGCCGGAAGAGGCGCGCCGCGTCCTCGAACAGCGTCGCGAGGCGCGTGCGCGGGCCGTCCCCCAGCGCCATCGTCGCGACCCCCAGAAGGAGCGCGAGGACGACGAGTTGCACGAAGTTCCCATCCGCGAAGGCTCGGAACACGTTCGTCGGAATCATGTCCAGGAGGACTTCCCCGACGGACGGCGCGTCCCCCACCGGCCCCGAGACCGCGTCCGCCACCGGCTCCGTCAGCCGCATCCCGTCTCCCGGACGGAGGAGGGCGACGGCGCCCAACCCCAGCGAGAGCGCGATCAGATCCGTCGTGAGGAAGTAACCGAGCGTCTTTCCGGCCAGCCGCCCGAGCGTGCGCGTGTCCGCGAGGGAGGTGAGCCCGGCGAGGAGATTGAAGAAGACGAGCGGCACGGCGGCCAGCACGAGAAGGGCGATGAAGAGGTCGCCGAGCGGCTGGATCGCGCCGACGCGCTCGCCGAGCAGCGCGCCCAGAACGACGCCGGCGAGCATCCCGATCAGGATGCGCCCGCCCGGCCCGACCTTCATGCCCGGATCTTCATGCCCCGGATCACGGGGTCGGTTCGAAGCGGACGCGGGCGGCGCGTTCCACGCCGAGTTCGTCGGTGGTCGTGCCGTACAGGGTCGTCTCGGTGGCCCACGGCGCTGCCCCCAGTCTCACGCGACTCGGCCAGCGGTAGCGGGCGACGAGAACCGCCCCCTCGTAGATGTCCGCCTCGACCATGTCCGCCCCGTCCGGTGCCGACTTCTCGACCCACAGCCGGCCGGCCTGGTCGAAGAAGAGATCGGCGAGCGGCCCCTTGGTCTCCGGGATCTCGAACGCGGGCTCGTCGAGGTTACCCCGCTCCATGTCCCGTTCCAGACGGCCCCGGGCGACTTCCCGCTCGTCGGCGCTGAGGCGCGGGCCGGGACCCGACGGACCGGTGATCTCGATCACGGAACCGTCCGCAGCGTGAAGTTCGACCTCGTAGACGGAACTCGAGGCATTGGCCCAGGCGCCCCCGGGCCCGTGCGCGTGCCGCCACAGGGGTCCGTAGGGCTGGTAGAGGTACAGTTCGCCCCGGAAGCCGTTGAACTCGACCGGCACTGTCCGGTGCCCCGCTGCCGCCGCCTCCGGCTCGCGAACCACGACCGTATCCGCGCTCCCGTCGGCGTTCACGTGGACGCGCCCGCGGACGAACCTGTCGCCGGGATCGCGAAGCGAGCCGATATCGATCAGCCGGCCCTCGGCGTCGAAGGTGACCGGGCCGGCGCCTCCCTGCCCGCCGAAGACCCGCTGTTGGACGCGCAGATACGTAGCGCCCGCCTCGCTCAGTTCGAACGCCGTGTAGCGCGCTGCCTGGCGCACCCACAGTTCGCCCCCCCGCGAGAACCCGAGACAGCAGGGATCCCTGAACTCGTTCGGGCCGTCCCCTTCCCCGCCGAAACGGAAGAGGAACGCGCCGGCGGAATCGAAGACCCGGACGTCGCTCGCACCGCGGTCGACGACGAGAATCCGCCCGGCCGGATCCGCCGCCACCGAGGAGATGCGGCTGAACAGGTACGCGTCATCCCCCTCGACTTCCCCGATCTCGAGGTCCACCGTCCCCTCGAAGGTGGGGACATCGGCCTCCGGCATCGGGGCCTCGCCGCCGGAGCAGGCCGCGGCCGCGAGCAGAATGGTCGCGCACAGAGGAACGGCGATCCACGAGACGGGCCCGCGCGACCCTCGACGAGTCCTGGAGAGAAACAATGCGTCGGACATGGCGAGGCTCCCGCTCACTTCAGGTCGGCGGCGTCAGGGGCGACGCGCGGGCGGCGTGCCGAGTTCGAAGTCCTCGCGGTCGAAGCGGCGGCCGCGCTTCAGCGTGAAGAGTACGGACTTGAGGTTCTCGACGCCCGCGGTGGGATCGTCCTCCAGGAAGACGAGGTTGGCGTACTTCCCTTCCTCGACCGTCCCGATTTCCTCCGCGAGGCCGAGCGCCAGCGCGCCGTGGCTCGTCGCGGCCCGGATCACGTCGACCATGGGCATGCCGACGCGCTCGCTGAAGTATGCCAGTTCGTCGTACAGGGCCGGCCACTCGGAGCCCGGGGCGGGCGGCGCGTCGGTGCCGGCCGCGATCGGGACGCCGGCCCGCCAGGCGCGGCGGGTCAGTTCGACCCCCTGTTCGGGGCTGCACTGCGCCCGGACGCCGCGGCGGCGCGGGTCGGGAGGCGGAGGCGGACCCTCGGGCCCCTCCCGCTGAGCATCGCTCGGGGCCTCGGGCCTCGGCGCAGGGAGCGGGCCGAGGCTGTCCCGGGCGAGCACGGCCATCCGCTCCGCGCGGAAGAAACCCACCTTCAGCGTCGCGTCGAGCACCGTGCCCTGGCGCTTCATCTCCTCGAGGACCGTGTCGATGCGGGGATCGTCGAGATCCACGTCGACCATGCCGGAGCGGCGGCCGGCGAACGCCTCCGCCATCACCTCGTCCGGGATCGCGGCGCTGGCCAGACTGCACACGTGGGACATCGACGTGACGCCCGCCCCCGCGACGTCCATCGGAAGGGCCGGGCCCACGTGCGTGTGGGACCAGACCGGGAGTCCCTGGCGGCGCGCCTCCGCCGCGATCCGGACCAGAAGGGGACCTTCGATCGAGGCATAGGTCTTCAGCCCCGTCGCCCAAGTGCCCCGGGCCAGCGCGATCGTCTCCGTTAGATCGGTCCCGTCGTCGACGATCTGCAGCCACGGCACGCGCCCCGGCACTTCGCCCATCGACGAAGCCCGCGTGCGCGGGTCAATGAAGAAGGACTCGCCCGCAACGAGCGCGGCGTAGTGGATGTCCGGCGCCGGGATCTCGCCAACGAGCGCCGCGCGTTGAAGTTCCGCGAGCGCGCGCACGTCGCCCGCCATGTCCCGCACCGTGGTCACGCCGCCGTAGATGAAGCGGTTGAGTTCGAACTCGGCCGCCGCACGGTCCGCGCGCGTCGCCAGGTGCGTGTGGCTCTCGATGAGTCCGGGGATGACGTAGAGCCCCCGCGCGTCCTCGATTTCGGCCTCGGGCCAGTCCTCGACGGACAGTTCATCCGTCCGGGCGACGGCCGCGATCCGTCCATCCCTGACCACGATGGACACGCCCGGCAGGAGCGGAGCGCCGGTGCCATCCAACACCGAGAGCCCTTCGTAAATGGTCGTCTCGGACTCCGCGTTCGGATTCCGGGGCGGGTCTCCGCTCCGCGACTGGCCCGCGAGGGGAGCGGTCAGCGTGGAGAGCGCCGCCAGCGCCGCCGTCGCCACCCGTCCCGGCATCATCATTCTCCCCATACGTCGCGCAGGACGCGCAGGGCGTTCAGCCCCAGGATCCGCTCGATCCGCTCCGACGAGTGCCCACGCGCCCCGAGCATGCCCGCGAGCTTCCGGAACTGGTCGGGGCCCTGAAGGTCAGGGATGAAGGGGACGACGCCGGGACGCTCGCCCGCCGCGCTGATCCCCGCCCTGCGCCGTGCCTCCACCTCCCGGCGCGCCGCTTCGTACGCCGCGTCGAGGTCGTCCACGGCCGTCGTCCCGCCGTCGGTGCCGATGCCGACGTGTTCCTCGCCGCACACCTGCACCGCGTGCTCGATGTGCCGCACCACGTCCTCCGCCACGGCCATGCCGTCGGCCGCGAGGAAGGGCATGAAGTAGATGCCGACGATGCCGCCGCCTTCGGCGACGAGCCGAAGCTCCCGGTCCGTCTTGTTTCGGGGAAGATCCGTCACCGCACGGCAGCCCGTATGGGTGATGGCGACCGGCGCGCTGGACGCGTCGATCCCGTCCAGGCACGTCTGCTCGCCGCTGTGGCTGAGGTCGACGAGCGTCCGCGTGGCGTTGAGTTCGGCGACGACGTCCCGTCCGAAGTCGGTCAGGCCGCCGTTCTCCGGCACCATCGAGCCGTGCCCGAGCTGATTGGGACCGTTGTAAGTGAGCTGGATAATTTTTATGCCGAGTCCTGCGAAGGTGCCGACGCGGCCCGCGTCGTCGCCCATCATGGCCCCGTTCTGGAAGCCCTGGATGACGCCGACCCTGCCTTCGCGGGCCGCCCGCCCGATGTCGCTCGCCGACCGGACCTTGAGGAGCGCATCCGGATGGTTCCGGATGATCCGGTTCCAGCGCGCGACCTCGGCGACGGTGTACTCGAACGGATCCTGCGGGCCCGCGACGTAGCCGATCGTCGTGTTGACGGCGGCCGTCCCGGAGCGGAGGGCGTCGGCGAGCGCCCGTTCATCCAGCGTGAGCGGAGCGCCCGGGGGGTCGCCGCCGAGAGGACCTCTCGAGCCCCTGCGGTTGGGGTTCCGGATCCCGCCGAGCATGTTGATGACGAACGGATCGGCCTGGGAGCGCCGCACCGACGGCACCCCGACCCGGCCCGCGACCCCCGTAGCTGCGAGCGCGAGCCCGGCGGCGGCCCCCAGGAACGTCCGGCGCGCGATGTGCGTCGGGCCCGCAGTCTCCATTCTCCGCGTCCTCGGATTGTTCGGGCTTTCCCGTTGCGACTCTCGTCAACTTGAGGGAGAGGGAGGAGCGTCAGCAAACCGGCTCCGGCCATCAGGGTCGGAGCGCGGCGCGTCGAGCAGGGGGGCGAAGTGCTCGGAGGCGAAGGCGGCGAGCAGTTGGTCCGGGGGGATGCGTTCAAGTTCCACGAGATTGCAGCCGGGCCACCTCTTCGCCTTCCGGCGGAGGGTTTCTCGAGGGAGTCCGAGTTGCGCGCCCACATCCTTCCACTTCGCGCCGGTGGCTCGAAGTTGCTGCGCCCTGAGGATGGAGAGGGCGCCGAGGAACCGGTTGAGCGTCGTCCGGCCTCGCGCTCGGGCCTGAAACTGCTGAAACAGCGTGACGGGAGCGCAGCCCACCGCCGCCGCGAGTTCCTGCACGTTGCGGACCGGCGTGCGTCGTGCCTCGCGGAGGCTGTACACCAGCGCGGAGCGGAGGGCCGGCGGTACCGTCGATCGCCGGATCTTCTCTGCCAGTTTCAGCAACGCGGACGCGCTGCACGCGGACTCGATGCGCACGGCGAGCTGACGTTCGACGTCCTCGAACCAGACGAGATCCGCCACCTGGACTCTGCTCAGGAGAGGCGCGACGGCGATCTCCCGGTCCGTCACGAGGATCACCGGAACCCATGGGAGTCTCCGCTCGACCTCGCGCAGGAGGGCGATCCTTTCCGCCAGCAGCCCGCTGCGGCTGCTGAACACCAGACACTCGATGTCGAGGTCGGGGGCCGCGAGGTCGTTCGCGGTGTGGATCATGCGAACGCCGCCGGCGACAGCCCGTCTCACGAGTTCCGCATCGCGGACCGTCTCCGCGAGGATGCCGATCATTCCAGAATCCCGGCCTACGCCAACGATGGCGTCGGCGCTTCCCTCGTCGATTCCCTCGTCGGGGGGGAGGCCCATTCGCGGTCGCGCAGCCACAGGGCGACCGACACGAGTGCGAAGGAGGCCGACCAGGCCCAATAGGCGGGACCCAGATGCCCGTGCACGACGAGTTCAGCGTCGACCGGGATCGGGATGGGCCGGACGAGGTTGAAGACTCCGAGTCCGAGGGCTGACGCGCCAACGGCTCCGAGGACCCGCCCCACCCACGCGTCGACCGAGCGTCGGGCGCGACCCAGGGACCGGACCGTGGACATCATGACGAGTGTGGAGAAGACCGCGAGGATCCACACGGGGATCGGCGCGAGCGGAAGAAACTCGCGGACCGAGACCGACATCGTGAAGTTCGGGTGCGCCGGCTCAAACGCCACAGTGCCGAAACCCGAGAGTAAGAACGACAGCGCATACAACCCCCAGCCCGCCAGGAGGAGAAGCCGCCACGCCGGGGTGTCCTGCTTCGCGAACTCCCGGAAGAGCGCGGCCGGATCGCCGAGTTCTTCACGGGCGACGGATTCGAGCGCGTGGGCCGGGGCCGGCCCGGCGACCGACTCCGGATTTCGAGCGGCGTGGGCCCGCAGGTGGTCCTCGAGTTCAGCCAGTTCGCGCCGCGAAAACCGTCCCTCGGCCGCCAGCCCCGCTCGCCACGTCCGGATCTCGTCATCCAGCCGAGACACCGCCGCCTCGCCAGGATAGCTCCAGAGTTCCGTACACGGACCGCCAACTCTTCCGGTCGGTCGCCAGCTGTCGTCGCCCGCGGGTCGTCAGGCTGTAGTACTTGCGCGGCCGCCCCTCGTCGGCGGGTTCCCAGTAGCCTTCGATGAAGCCGTCCTTCTCAAGCCGGTGCAGGAGGGGGTAGAGCATCCCGCCCGACCACTCCAGATCGCCGCCGGAGAGCCGCTTCACCTGCTTGATGATCTCGTAGCCGTAGGTGTCGCCGCCGGCCAGGATGGAGAGCACCAGGGGGCGTGAAGAAGCCGCCACCAGTTCCTTGTAGATCGACTTCTTCATCTGTTCTTCGATATGTAGGGGTACGCTGTAAGTTGAATCCCTACATATCATGCGCGGCGAAGCGTTGCAACCGCGGCTCAGGTGCCGGAAACCTCCGGGCCGGCTCTCCGGTATCGCGCGACCAGATATCCCAGCAAGCCGAGGATGAGGGCCCCCACGGCGACTCTCGTCGCCACGGACTGGAGAAACCGCGCGCGTATCACCTCCCTGCGCGCTTCCTCCTGCTCCAACATCTCGGCCAAACGCTCGTCCCTGGCCCGCCTCGAGGGGGTAAGGCCGCCCTCGCTCTCCAACGAAGGGTCGGCGCCGTGCCTGATCAGCACGTCCACGACGGCCGGATTCGGGTTGCCCATGGGACCATCCCGAATCCTTCTGGCGGCGTCGTGCAGCGGCGTTCCTCCGTTGTGCTTTCGGATGTCGATGTCGGTCACCCTGGCAAGTTCATCCACGACGGCGGGGTTCTCGTTGGCCAGGGCCGCCACATGGAGCGGTGTACGGCCCCGGCGGGTCTCGGCACGAAAGTTCGCCCCGTGTTCCAGCAGCGTTCCTGCTACAGCCGGGTTCTCGTTGTGACGAGCCGCCCAGTGCAGCGGCGTTCGACGGATGCGCGTCAAAGCCTCCAGGTTGGCCCCGGCCTCGACCAGCACTCCGATCACTTCGGGATGGTCGCTGTATCCCGCTGCAAAATGCAGAGGCGTCGCCGCGTTCGAGGCCGACCGATCATCGACGCTCCACCCGCGGGCAAGGCACGCCCTTACCATCGCCGGATCCGCCGTCTCCCAGAACTCTCGCGTCGTCCAGCCCTCGCACGGGGTCTGCGCCGGCGCGACGGCAAATGAAGTCAGAACCGGAAGAACGAGAAGAGTCATCGGGCACCCTCGGTGGCAGCGTCCGCGGCCTCGTCGTCGGGAGGCCCGGCTGCGAGGGCCGCCTCGAGATCCAGCCAGAACGGCTCCCAGATGTGCCCGTCCGGGTCCGTGAAGACGCGCGCGTACATGAAACCGTAGTCCATCGGCTCCCGCGGCTCGTCCGCTCCGTGCCCGAGCGCCGTCGCCATGAAGCCGTCCACTTCCTCGCGGCTCTCCAGTTGGAGCGAGACCAGGACCTCCGTGGCCGCGCGCGTCCGCGAGGGGCCGCGGCGTGAAGGTGGCGAACCTCTCGTGCGTCACCAGCATGCAGTAGCAGTCCCCGCCGATCTCCATCCCGAGGGTCTTCTCGTCGCTGAAATCGTCGTCGAACGCAAAGCCGAGCGCCGCGAAGAAGCCGCGGGAGCGCTCGAGGTCCGCGACCGGGAGATTGATGAAGACGTTCATGGGAGATTCCTCAAAAGCCTTGGCGTTCAGGGCGGCGGCGGCGAGGCAGGCCGGTCGTTCCCCCGCAGACACTCGGGAATGTCACGCCGGGCGTGCAAAATCCGCCAGATATCGATCACGGCTTGCCCTTCCAGATAGAAGATGAGGTAAGGATGGGAAGTGACCAGCCACGAGCGGAGACCCGCCAGGTTCAGCTCATGTCCGTAGCGAGGCGACCCCGATTCCGGGTTGCGTGCGATATGCATGAACGCGGTCTCGAGCGCATCGATGAAGCCGACCGCGACCTTCGATCCACCCTCTTCCAGGTAGTGTGCGACCGCCTGTTCGAGGTCCCGGTGGGCGGACGCCCGCAGGATCACCGACATGGACAACGTGCCCGCCGTCATGATTGTGAATGTCGGCGAACTCCGGCGCGCAGGGTCTCGAAATAGGTTTCGTCGGCGGTGACGGAAGGTGGGGATTCCCCTCCCTCCAGGAGGAGGCTCCGGAGGTGCTGCCGATCCCGGTCGTAGCGAATCAGTTCGCGGATGTACGCGCTGCAGCTTCCGAACTCGCGATCCGCGACCTGCTCGTCGACGAACGTCTTGAGCGAGGCTGGAAGGGAGATGTTCATCGTGTCCATGCTCCACGTTAGCAGTTATGGCAAAAAATGACAACACGGTGATCAGGCCGGGTCGTCCTCCGGCTTGCCACAAGGTGCGAACCGTGCTCAACTGGCTGTCAAAACCCCGAAAACCTGCCGACAAATCGGAGCGATAGATGAACGCGGCCCAGATGGAGCACTACAAGCAAAAGCTCGCCTTCGAGACCGATTCGTGGGACCTCTTCGAGATGCTGGGCCGGGACGAGCCCGTCGTCGTGGTCGACGGGCGCTCCGCCGAGGCCTACGCCCGCGAGCACATCCCCGGCGCCGTGAACCTCCCGCACCGGCAGATCAGCGCCGAGACGACGGCGTCGCTCGACCGGTCCCGGCTCTACGTCTGCTACTGCGGCGGAAGCTATCGGGCTCACATCTTACTGTGAAGATTTAGCTTACGGGACTCCTACCCCTAATTCCCGCTTTTCGATTCCCGCCGAACGCCTTGGGTCAGGCGCGAACTCTCGGGCGGCTCTCCAACGCCTTCCTGAGCTGTCCAGCGTCGGCCTGTTGATAGCAGCGCAGCACCGTCT
>JAJDUL010000073.1 GCA_022826685.1 Gemmatimonadota bacterium
GCATAAACCCAATGGGGAGACTGGCCGGCTTCGCGAATGACCCGGAACACGTCCTCAACGGTCAGGTCGAAGATCGGCAGCCAGTCAAACCATTCGCGGCCGGCCCGGGAGTTGCGGTCGCTGCGTTTCCAGGGAATGCGCTTGGCGCGGTCGGCGCTCTCGTCGCGTCGCAGCCCCATGGCGCTGACCAGGCGGCCCTCGAAGCGGGGGTGGCCCTTCAGGTAGCGGCGTAGCTCGCGTTCAATAGGTGAAATCTTAAAATCGCGGGTACAGAATCGTGTTCTCACTCCCGGAAACATGCCCCTTTCCTCGACGCGTTCGAGAAGCGACTTGCCGGACGCCACTCGCGCGAATATCAGCGGAACGCCGGCGGGAATCGTGTTCTCGATGTGCTCGATCGTGCCCGGCCACTCGACCTCGCCGAGCGGGGCGTGAACCACCACCAGTTGGTCGCGGGGGACGATACGGGCGAGCAGGATGGTCATGCTTTGGCTGTCCTTGCCTCCTGAATGATTGACAGCGACGAGCGCGCCGCGGCGGATCATGTCGCGGCATTCGGGGGGGACGTGGAGTTCGGCGGCGCGCCGGCGGCCGTTCACGCCTCCCTCCCATCATGGTCGGTCAACGTCATCGCCCCGGTCGGGAAGATGAAGAGCGGACTGATGAGATACTCCGGCTCGCCGCCGTCTTCAGCGGGGGGAGTGATGTTGACGGCGGCGATGGCCGCGGTTGGTTCGCCGTCGACGAAGCAAGAGACGAGGCAGAAGTTTTGAAACCGGCCGCTGGTCAGGGCCTCGAACGCGCGGCGATGATCTTCGGTAATGTTCGTGTCGGGCATGGCGGCGACCTCCGTGGGGGGTGACGTGGGGGAGTCCGTCCTCGGACCCCCGGGACTCGCCCGGCCCCGGCCTGCCGCCACCTCCCGGCGGCCGGCGGCGTGTTGGTGAGGCCGAAGCGCCCGGGCCCGGCAGGCGGCACCGCCGCCGCGACGGATCAGCGAAGATGACGGTCGTCGTGGAGCAGCTCGTCCTCCATTTTGCGGAGCCAGGAATACCGGCCTGTCTTGAAAGTGAACTCGTGCAATTCGCCGTCGTCCTTCGGGAGCTCGTAACGGGAGAAGGCGGACCAGTCGCGGTGACGGAACCCCCGCCACAGGGCGCCCGCGAGGCTTGAAACGAAGGTCCAGGCAATCGCCCCCATCCAGAGTGCGCCGATGTGCTCGGCGCCCGCGTCGAGTGCGAGGGTTGCGGCCGTGTACACGGCGGCGAAGGCGAGCCCGCCGAGCACGAAGGCGCGGGCGCGCCAGGTGGTGGTCGGGCGCAAGACGCGGCCCGGGGCCGGGCTTCCGTCCTGCGCTGTACATGTTCTCTTCATGGTTCATGCCCTCCACTCTGCCGGCGGGCTCGGCCCGGCAGAAGAGCGCCTCTGCCGGACATCAGTCGCCGATGGTGATGCGGTCGCCCCAGGGCTGGCCGTTCACCTCCGATGACGACTCCGAATGGTCGACCCAGATGACGGGAAAGACCGGCTCGGCCTCCGGGTAGCTGGAACACTCCATGTCCGTGAAGTAGAGGCACACGCTTGGCTGTATCCCCTGCTCGTCGAGCCACTCGAAGCCCGGCCGGAAGTCGGTGCCGCCCCGGCCCTTGAGCGTGATCTCCTCGGGGAGGTCGTCGGCCGAGTACTCGGCCGCGTCCCGCAGGGCGGCGTCCACCTGGAGCACGAAGACTCGTTCCGGCCTGATCTCGGCGGCGATCTCGCGGAGTTCTACCCAAAACCCGGCAAGGGTTTGGGCCGGGAGCGAGCCCGAGGTGTCGATGATGACCGCGATGGAGTCGATGCCCTCGGAGCGGATCGAGGGGAGGTAGAGGCCCGAGTCGATGAAGCGGCGGTTGGGGACGCTCCAGCTGTAGTCGCGGCTGGCGGCGTCGGTCATGTAGCGTCGCAAGAGCGTCCGCCAGTCGAGTGTGCTTGCGTGGGCGTTCCGGACCGTCTCCTCGACGCCTCCCGGCGCCTTGCCCTCGGCCCTGGCGATGCTGAGGGCCTGGTGCATGGCTTCGTCCCAGGCCTGCTCCTCGGCGGCGGTGTCCACGGACGCCTCGCCCGAACCGGAGCCGTCGCCAGAGCGGGCGTCGGCGTCCATGACCTCTCCGGTGCCGGAAGGATCATGGCTCGGCGGCGCGCCGGAGGTGTCGTCCTCACCCTGGCCGTTTCCGTCGCCGCCGTCGCCCTGGTCGGCGGGATCGGACGGATCTCCGGACTCATCGCCGTCCCCGCCGGGAGGCGGCTGGCCGGCCGCGCCCGCGCCGTTGGCGCCACCTTGGGCTGCGTCACCGTCGTCATCGGGATCGCCGTCCCCGTGTTCCGGCAGGCGGTCGTATGCCTGCTCCACGCTCAGGTCCTCCCAGGCTTCGGCTTCGGGAGGGAGCGTGAAGCCCGCATCGCGCAAGAGCGCGTGGGTCACGAGCTGCGAGGCTGTCTGCCAGCGTTCCGGGTCCCGTTCTCCCCGGCGGGTGTGATGCTTGAGCGCACACGCCATCACCACCCGGGCCATCGCGGTCTCGATCAGGTGCGCGTCGGTCTCCGCCACCCAGCCGGGCGAGTAGCGGATCTCGTGTCCGTCGCTCGCAAGCGTCTTCCGTGTGGGATCGGCGCGGAGCGGGAGCCTCAGGACGAGGCTCCCGAAGAAGGGCTGCTTCTGCAGGAGCCCGGTCACGCAGTCGCTGACCCGGATTGCGGATTCCCTGAGTGCGCCGGGTGACATCACGCCACCTGCCGGGCCGTCTCGGGTTGTGCCGCCGGGAAGTAGCCCGCGAACTGTTCCATGAGCGCGTCGGCGTCGCGCTTCACCTGTGCGCGGACAACGGGATCGAAGGCCCCGGAGGGACGGAGGGAATCCGGCTCCACGCCGGCGATCCTGTCCTTCACCTGCTCGCAGAGGCTCGCGAGCCTGTGGTCGCCGAAGATGTTGAGCCGGGGAACCACGTCCACCAGGTCCCGGATGTTCGAGATCATGGTGTCCCGGAACACCAGGGGCTTGCCGTCCCCGTCCTCTTGCAGACGCTCCGAGACCCGCTCCACCGCCTCGGCCAGGCGCCGGTAGAGATCGTCCACGGCGTCGTGGAGCTGCTCTTCTATGTGGCGTTCGATGTCGCGCTTCACCCGCTCGGTGTCGTCCGAGGCAAGACTGGCGATGAAGTGGTCGGCGTCCGGCACCGCGGTGATGCGGTAGCGGATGGAGAACCTGTCCCGGAGATCCTCCTTGGACGGATACTCCTCGATGCGGAAGAGCTTGCCGAGGTCGATCCGGGCTTGTTCGACGTAGTGGTCGTAGTCCTCGATGAAGCGGGCACGCTGGCGCACCAGGCGCTCCCGGAGCCCGTCC
>JAJDUL010000072.1 GCA_022826685.1 Gemmatimonadota bacterium
GGCCGGGGCGCACGCGACCACTTCGGTACAACCGGCTTCATCCCAACGTCGTCCCTGCCACAGGAGGGTGATCCGCCGCCCCGGCTTCAATTCTCCCGTCAGACCCGACCCGCGGAGCGGTCAGAAGTTCCGCGGGTCCGGGACACTGAGACGCGTCGGGTTCGAGAAGCGTTGCTTTGCGTTGGGCTCGGCGCCCGCGCGGCCGGCGGCCAGGCCGGCTCTCGAGCGGGCTGCTAGCCGGGAAGGTTGAAGAAGGCGAGCCCGAGCACGACGTAGACGGCGAGGAGGAGCACGCCCTCCATCCAGTGCGTCTGGCCGTCATCGGCGATCTGCCCCACGACGAGGACGGAGACCGCGACGGCCACGACTTCCAGCGGAGAGAAGACGAGATCGATCGGCGCCGGCCCGATCGCGTAGGAGAGGAACACGAGGAGCGGGGCGATGAGGAGGGCGATCTGGAGGGACGATCCCACCGCGATCTGAATCGACAGGTCCATCTTGTTCCGCAGGGCAACGAGCACGGCGGTCGAGTGTTCCGCCGCGTTGCCGACGAGGGCGACGACGATCACGCCCACGAAGACCTCGGTCATCCCCAGGGAGTGGGCGGCCTCCTCCGCCCCGCCGACGAGGATCTCGCTCATCCAGCCCACGAGCGCGGCCGCACCGACGAGGACCGCGAACGACTTGCCCTTCGACCACGCGGGAACCGCGTGCGCCTCGCCGCCGGCGTGCGCCGTCCCCTGGTAGAGATCCGCGTGCGTCCGCAGCGCGAAGACGAGCGAGAGGACGTAGCAGACGACGAGGACGACGGAGATCTCGAGGCTCAGCGACCCCGAAGCGGCTCCCGCCGCCGTCGCCGCTGCCGTCCCGGACTCCGCCCCGTCCCAAAGGAAGTGAAGCAGCGACGGGATGACGAGTCCGACCGCGCTCAGCAGGAGTAGCGTGGAGCCCAGCTTGGCCGCCGTGCGGTTGAAGACCTGCTTGCGGAACTTAAGGCCGCCGAGCAGCGCGCTGAGTCCGAAGATGAGGAGGATGTTCCCGATGATCGACCCGGTGAGCGACGCCTTCACGAGGTCGTGCAGACCCGCTCTAAGGGCGAAGATCGCGATGATCAGCTCCGCGGCGTTCCCGAATGTCGCGTTGAGCAGTCCCCCGAGACCGGCGCCCACGTGCTCGGCCAGCATCTCGGTGGACTTCCCCATGATTCCGGCGAGGGGAACGATCGCGACCGCGGAGGTAAGAAAGAGCGTGGTCGCCGACGCGTGGACGACGTACTCGAGAACGAGCGTGATGGGAACAAAAACGAGAAGAAGCAGGAGAACCTGGTCTGCTTTCAGCTTGAGAGCCAACCCGTTCTCCTCCCGTTTCCGCCGGAAAGCACTGCCGCCCGAGGCAAAAAGAGGCGCCGTCCGGATTCGAACCGGAGTAGGGGGCTTTGCAGGCCCCTGCCTAACCACTCGGCCACGGCGCCGGAGTTCGCACAGCCTAATGGAGGGACCACACCGACGCCACCGGCGGAAGGTTCTCCATCGTGCCCCGGACTGCTATACTCGCGCGATGCCTTCGCCGACCCTACGCGCCCTTCCGATCCTTGTCGCCCTCGTCTCCACGGCCGTGGCTCCCATCCATCTCGCCGCGCAGTTCAGCGACGCGCGACTGCCGAGGCAGGGGAAGCTGTGGCTCACCGTCCAACCGACCCTGCTGAACTGGACCGAGCAGTTCGCCTTCGACTCGAACGCGGGGATCGCCGACGGGGAGCGCGAGCCGCTGGCCGCCCACTTCGATGGTCCGCTCGCCCGGCGCATGTTCCCTCCCCCCCACGCCCTCATCCAGGAACTCAATGCCGATGCGGAGGCCCTCGGCTTTGAACCCGTAACCGAGGACGACTTCTCGTTCGGCGGGCTCGACTTCTCCGCGATGCGGGCGCAGATACGCCGACTCGGGCTGGGCGTGGAGGTGGGTCTCCTGGACTGGGTCAGCGTGGGCGCCCGGGCCCCCTTCACGCTCACGGACATGACGGTGGGTTTCGCCTTCGATTCCACTGCGACCGTGACCGGGAACGGCGCGGCCTTCGAGTCCGGCGCCCCCTTTCTCATGGGCGCGCAGTCGGCAATCGCCGATCTTGGTTCGCTGATCTCCGGCGGCTCTCTCACGGGCATCGCGCTCGAGGAGGCGATCGCGCTCCGGAACGCCACCCGGATGTTCGTCAACACGCTCGGACAGCGGGCCGCGGCCGGAGCCCTGATTCCCACCGCTTCCAGCGCGGCGGGGACCCAGATGGCGCAACGCTTCGCGGACTACGCGGCGGCGTTCGAGGCCCTCGGCCTGATGCTGCCGGAGCTTTCCCTGCCCGAGTTCGCGACGGAGGATGACTTCAACACGTTGTTCCTCAGCGAGGGCTTCGCCCCTCGCCTGCCGAGGGACACCAGAAACGGACTCGGTCTGGGGGAGGTCGAGGTCTTCCTGCGCGTGAACCTGATCGACGGCATCACGCGCCGATCACCGATCCCGGGGCCGGCCCGCGATGCGGGCGCGGGGTTCGAGCCCGGCGCGGATTCGGAACGCGGCATTCGGCTGCGCACGAGCGTCGGCGCGCTCGCCCGACTTCCCATCCGAAACCGCAACCTCACGATCTTCGGAGACCCGTCGAATTCGGCGGACATCCCGATCGGGGACGGCCAGACCGACATCGAACTGGCGCTGTACCAGGACATCGCCTTCGGGAGCACCTTCATGATCCGCGCGTCCGCCCGCTACGGGATGCAGCGCCCGGACGAGGCGGCGTTCCGCTTCACCCCTCCGGACCGCCCCTATGGCCAGGAGGACCTGGTGGCGCTGATGCGGCGGGATCTGGGGGACTACGTGGCGGTTCTGGTCCGCCCTTCCCTGCGCTTCAACGCCGCCCTCAGCGTGGGGATCGAGTACGATTACTTCCGGCTCCCCGCGCCCACGTATCAGTTCGTCGGAATGATCGAGGGGCTGGACCCGAACACGGTCGCGGCCGAGGGAGCGCAGACCCGTCATCGACTGGGGGTCGGGTTACTCATCGATCTCGCCGAGGCCGGGAGCGTCGAGGAGTTGATTGCCGGAGCAAGACCGGTGCGGGGCGCATGGCAGTTCGGCATCTCGCTGCGCCGGGCGATCTCCGGCTCGGGGGGCCGGACGCCGGCCTCCTTCCGCTACGGAGCCGAACTCCGCTTCCCGATCAGCATCTTCTAGCGCTACAGCTGGCCGGCGAGCAACTCCTCGGCATGGGCGCGCGAGGCGCGGCTGGCGGGGTCGCCTCCGAGCATGCGAGCGACTTCGTGGACGCGTTCTCCGCCGGTGAGCACCCGGACCGATGTCCGCACGCCTTCGTCTTCCGCGACCTTTCCGACGGAGTAGTGGGCGTCGGCGCGCGCCGCGATCTGCGCGAGATGCGTGACGACGAGCACCTGATGGGCGGCGGAAAGCCGCACGAGCCGCGCCGCCACCCGGTGCGCCACCTCGCCCCCGATCCCCGCATCGATCTCGTCGAACACGAGCGCGGGCAGGTCGTCCACCTCGATGAGCGCGGTCTCGAGCGCGAGCATGAGGCGGCTCATTTCTCCCCCCGAGGCGACGCGCCGCAGCGGGGCCGGGGGGAAACCCGGATTCAGGGAGACGAGAAAATCCACCCGTTCGGCGCCGGTCGCCCGGATCTCACCGTATGCTTCGAGCGCGATCTCGAGACGGCCTCCCCGGAGACCGAGTTCCGGTAGCGCGGCCGTCACAGCCTTCGCGAGCGCGCGGGACGACGCACCGCGCCGCTCGGAGAGTTCGGACGCCAGCGCGGCGAGTTCAGCGGACGCGGCGTCCCGAGCCGCTTCGAGACGCTCGATCTCGTCATCGGCGCCGCGCAGGGTCTCCAGCTCACGCCGTGCCTCCTCGCCCGCGCGGATCACATCCTCCAGAGCACCGCCGTACTTGCGCTTGAGCCGGTAGAGAAGATCCTGCCGGACGCGAATTTCATCGAGCCGCCGAGGGTCGTGCTCGATCGAGTCGCGGTAGGGAGCGAGGCTCTGCCCGAGTTCCTCCACGTTGCGGAGCGCCGCCTGGAGCAGGTCACGGAAGGGTCCCGCCTCGCGGTCGATCGAGACGAGGGCGTCGAGTCGGGCCGCGAACTCGCCCAGCTGATCGACGAGCGAGCCCTCGGCCTCGTACAGCCCGTGGTGGAGCGAGCCCGAGAGTTCGATCAGCTCCTCGGAATGCGAGAGGCGGCGGGCCTCCGACTCGAGCGCCTCATCCTCGTCCGGTTCGAGCCCGGCTCCGGCGATCTCATCGCGCTTGAAGCGCAGGTAGTCGGCTCGCTCACGCCCTTCGCGCGCGGCGCGGCGCGTGTCAGCGAGACGTCCCTCGATCGCGCGCAGACCCTTGTAAGCGGCCTCCGTCTCGGCGGCCAGCGCCTCGTGCCGGCCATACGCGTCCAGAATCCGCCGCTGCCAGGCGCGGTCGAGCAGCCGCTGGTGATCGTGCTGTCCGTGGAGGTCGAGGAGCCGTCCCCCGAACTCGCGCAGCCGGCGCGCCGTGGACGGCGATCCGTTCACCCACGCCCGGTGCCGGCCCTCGCGACGCAACTCGCGACACAGGATGAGCCAGCCATCTTCATGATCGACGCCGGCATCCTCGCACAGCGTCCGGAGTCCGTCGACGTCCTCGATCTCGAACCGGCCCTCGACGCGCGCGGACCCGGCGCCCGCCCGGATCATGTCCTGCGACGGCCGCCCTCCGACGAGGAGTGCGAGAGCTTCGACGAGGAGGGATTTCCCGGCCCCCGTCTCGCCGCTGAGCACGCTGAGGCCGGGTCCGAATTCAAGCGTGGCCTCCTCGACGACGGCGAAGTTCCGGACGCGAAGCTCCCTCAGCACGCTGGCTCGTCCTCGTCCCCCCCGGATGGGGGCGTCGGGTGTTCGCGGACATCGCCCCACCGCAGCTTCCGCCTCAGGACGGTGAAAAACGAGTGTTCGGGCAGCCGGACCAGGCCCACAGGGTGCCTCGAGCGGGCAACCTCCACGCGGTCCCCGACCGAGAGCCGGCAACCGGGCTGTCCGTCGACGGTCAGTTGCAGGTCGTGGTCCCCCGAGAGGAGTTCGACGGAGATTCTCGTGTCACTCGAAAACACGACCGGCCGCACGGCGAGCGTGTGCGGCGAAATCGGCGTCGCGACGATGCCCTCCATGGTCGGCGAGACGATGGGGCCGCCCGCGGAGAGGCTGTAGGCCGTCGAGCCCGTGGCGGTGGCGAGGATGATGCCGTCCGCGCTGTAGTGTCCCACTTCGTCGTCATCGGCCAGCACGCGCAGTCCGATCAGGCGGGCGAAGCCGCTCTTGTGAATGACGGCGTCGTTGATCGCGTAGAAGCTCCGTTCGGCCGGTCCGTTGGATCCGTTCGGAACCACCCGGATGCGGAGGGCGATCCGCTTCTCGAGCGCGTAGTCGCCGCTCGCCACCATCGACATCGCCGCCTCGAGTTCATCCTCCGAGACCATCGTGAGAAACCCGAGCCGACCGAGGTTGCAGCCCAGCACGGGGATCCCGCGGGGCGCCGCCAGACGGGCCGCCCGCAGCAACGTGCCGTCCCCGCCGAGGGCCAGGACGAGGGCGACGTCCGCATCGATCTCCTCCGGTGCGGTGGAGTCGCGTCCGGCCTTCGTCGCGAGCGGCGGTTCGAAGACGAGCGAAACCCCGAGTTCGTCCGCTCTCCGCTCGACGCGGTGAAGGAGCGGCTCCAGTTCCGGGTGATCGGCGTTGCCGATGATGAAGAACCTCACGGGCCGCTCAGCGGTCGCGCTCGAGGACGAGGCGTCCGATCTCGCGCAGCCGGTCCGTGCCCGCGAGCGGCGAAATCGCGCCCAGCGCCTCGCGGCCGAGCTCTTCCGCGCGTGCTCTCGCTCCCTCCAGGCCGAGGATCGATGGTGTCGTTGCCTTTCCGAGAGCTTCGTCCCGCCCGCCGATCTTCCCCATGCGGCTCGAGGATCCCGTCACGTCGAGGATATCGTCCACCGTCTGGAACGCGAGTCCGATCGCGATCCCGAAGCGAGTCAGCCGATCGACCGTCTCCTCGGGCGCGCGGGCCGCGACGCCGCCCATCGTGCAACAGGCCGCGATGAGCCGCGCGGTCTTGCCGAGATGGATGCGCTCGAGCGTCTCGAAGCTGACGCGCTTCTTCTCTGCGAGGAGATCGAGGAGTTGGCCTCCGACCATGCCGTCGCTGCCCGCCGCCTCGGTGAGTACCCCGATGAGTCGGCTCGCGACGGGATCCGGCAGCTTCAGATCCGCCGCTCCCTCGGCCACGGCGCGCATCGCGAGCGGAAGCAGCGCCGCACCCGTCATGACCGCGGCGCGCTCCCCGTACCGCACATGCACCGTCGGCCGGCCGCGGCGAAGGTCGTCGTCGTCCATGCAGGGGAGATCATCGTGGATCAGGGAATACGTGTGGACGAGTTCGGGCCCCAGCGCCACGCGGTGGAGCGCACGCGCGCCGTTGCCCGAGCGCGGCCCGGCGACGCCCCCCGCGGCTTCCCAGGCCCCCACGAACAGGAGAGGCCGGATCCTCTTTCCCTTCGCGAGGACGGCGTACCGAATGGGTTCCGCGATCGGGCCCGTCCCGCGCAGCGTTTCGGACAGCCAGCCCTCCAGCTCCGCATCGATGGCCGCACGCAGCTCCGGCAGGTCGCGGGTCACGGTTCGCCGTCCGGCCGGTCTTTGCCGTCCGGCGTTTCCAAGCCTTCCAGCGGTTTCGCTTCCAGTCTTCCCGTAGACGAAGCGATGAGTTCCTCGACCCGGCCGCTCGCCGTCTCGAGCCAGCGCCGAGCCTCCCCGAGACGCTCGATCCCCTGCTCGAAGAGGGCGATCGCCTCGTCCAGCCCGATGCCCTCCCGGTCGAGGCGTTCGACGATCCGTTCCAGTTCCTCGATCGCGGTCTCGAATTCGAACTCCGTCGAAGGCTCGCTCACGCGTCCGGCTCCCCGGCGCCCGGCTGCGCCGCGTCAGGTTCCACGGTGTCCGTCGTCGCCGCGACCTGTCCCCCCCTGACCCGCAAGCGGAAGCGTTCGCTCGGCGTGAAGTCGTCGATCCGCGTGAGCCGGCGTCCGTCGAGGTCGGTGGCGACCGCGTAGCCGCGGGCCACGGTCTCGAGCGGGCTCAGCGCGTCGAGCGCCGCGGCGAGTCCGGCGATCCGGGTACGCGAGCGGGCGAGCACGCGTTCCATCCCCGCCGGGAGGTAGGCCGCCATGGTCTCGAGGCGCAGCCTCGCGACGTCGCGTGCGTGTCCGGCGGAGGCCGGCAGCCGTTGCGCGAACGCTTCCACGCGGTCGCTCCCGCGCGTGATGAGCCGGCGCAGCCCGCGAGCCAGCCCGCGTCCCGCCGTATCGAGCGAGGCGCGTACGGTCCGGATGTCCGGCACCGCGAGTTCCGCGGCCGCGGACGGCGTCGGCGCCCGGAGGTCGGCCACCAACTCGCACAAGGTCACGTCGACCTCGTGTCCGACGGCGCAGATCACCGGAACCGGACTCGCCGCGACCGCTCGAACCGCCATCTCCTCGTTGAAGCACCACAGGTCCTCCACCGACCCGCCGCCCCGGCTCAGGATGATCGCGTCGAGCTTCCGATCCGGACCGCCGGTGCTCCAGTCCGCGAGACGCTGGAGGGCCGCCCGCACTTCGCCGGCGGCGCCTTCGCCCTGCACGCGGCAGTGGCGCACGACGATCTCGACCCAGGGGGCTCGCCGCCGGAGCACGGTGATGATGTCATGAAGCGCTGCGCCCTTGCGCGACGTCACGACGCCCACGCGGCGAGGGAAGGCGGGCAGCGCCCGTTTGCGCTCCGGATCCAGCATGCCCTCCGCCGCGAGCTTCCGGTGGAGCCGCTCGAAGGCGATCCGCCACAACCCCTCGCCCGCCGTCTTGATGGCGCGTACGCGCAACTGGAACCGGCCCTGCCGCGCGTAGAGGGTCGGACGGCCGTGGACGAAGACCTCCATGCCGTCCTCCGGGTCCGCCGGGAGGCGCCATGCATCCCCGCGGAAGAACACGCACGCGACGCTGGAGTCGCGCTCCTGGTCCCGCAGAGAGAAGTAGCGGTGCCCGGCGGAGGAGCGGATCCAGTTCGTCACTTCGCCGCGGATCCAGAGGTCGCCGAACCGCTTCTCCAGCGCGCCGCGCGCGGCTTCGTTCAGGTCGGACACGGTGATCGCGCCCTCCGGGGAGCGGCCATCGCGGACGTCCGCCGCGCCGAACAGCGAGGTTTGACGCGCCACGTTCAACCCGACGCCGCCACCGTCCCCGCCGCGGCGAGGCGTGCGGTCCGCTCCGCCGACCGCACGGTGTTCCGGAGGAGCATGGCGATCGTCATGGGCCCCACACCGCCGGGAACCGGAGTGATCCAACTCGCGCGCTCCACCGCCTCTTCGAATGCCACATCGCCGACGAGCCGGTAGCCCCGCTCCGTGGTCGGGTCGTCCACCCGATTCACTCCCACATCGATCACGACGGCCCCCTCCCGCACCATGTCGCCACGGACGATGCCGGGGACGCCGACGGCGACGATGAGGATCTCCGCCTGGCGCGTCACGGCGCCGAGGTCCGCGGTCCGGCTGTGGGCCACGGTCACCGTGGCGTTCGCCCCGGGTTCCTTCTGGAGCATGATCTGGGACATCGGCATGCCGACGATGTTCGAGCGGCCCACGATGACGACGTGGGCGCCGGAGGTCTCCACGCCGGTCCTCCGGATGAGTTCCTGCACGCCGGCCGGCGTGGCGGGGCGGAACGCGCTCGCGTCCCCCTGGGACATTCGGCCCTGGTTCACGGGATGAAATCCGTCGACGTCCTTGGCCGGATCGATCCTCTCCGTCACCTCGCGTTCGTCGAGGTGTCGAGGCAGGGGGAGCTGTACGAGGATCCCGTGGATCGCCGGGTCCGCGTTCAGCTCATCGACGTTGCCGAGGAGCTCCGCGCGGCCGACGTCGGCGGGCGGCGTGATGTCGCGGGCGTAGATTCCGGCCTCGTTGCAGGCCCTTGTCTTCATCCGCACGTAGACGTGCGAGGCGGGATCGTCGCCGACGAGGACGACGCCGAGGCCGGGCCGGATCCCCCGCTCCGCGAGGCCCCGCGTCCGTTCCGCCACTTCCGCCCGGATCTCGGCCGCGATCCGCTTCCCGTCGATGAGCTGCGCCGTCATCCATTCTCTCCGTTGTTAGCCCGTTGTCGGCCGTTGTCAGCGTGCGAAGTCCACGGTTCGCGACTCCCGCACGACGACGACCTTGATCTGCCCCGGATACTGCAACTCGTTCTCGATGCGGCGGGCCGTCCGCTCCGACAGCCTCGCCATCTCGTCGTCGGAGACCTTGTCCGGGGTCACCATGATCCGGATCTCCCGCCCCGCCTGAATCGCGTAGACCTTCTCGACCCCGTCCCACGAACTCGCGATCTCTTCCAGTTTCTCCAATCGCTTCACGTAGTGCTCAAACGACTCCCGCCGGGCGCCGGGACGAGCGCCAGAGATCGCGTCCGCCGCGGTGACGAGGAAGGTCTCCGGATAACGGGCGGGTTCCTCGCCGTGGTGCGCGCGGATCGCGTTCAGCACGCCGTCCTTCTCTCCGCACTGTTTGCACAGATCGTAGCCGATCTCGACGTGGCTCCCCTCCTTCTCGTGCGTGAGCCCCTTGCCGATGTCGTGCAGCAGGCCCATTCGCTTCACGAGCTGCGCATCGAGCGACAGCTCCGCCGCCATCGTCGCCCCGATGAGCGCGACCTCGTGCGCGTGCTGCAACTGGTTCTGCCCGTAGCTGGTCCGGAAGCGGAGGACGCCGAGAACTTCGCGGAGTTTCGGGTGCAGGTCGTGGATGCCGAGTTCGTACAGGACCTCGTCGGCCGCCTTCCTCATCGTCGCCTGGACATCTTCCTGCGCCTTCTCCACGACCTCCTCGATGCGACCCGGGTGGATCCGGCCGTCGCCGACGAGGCGATCCATCGCCAGCCGCGCGACTTCGCGGCGGACGGGATCGAAGCAGGAGAGGATGACGGCCTCGGGCGTATCGTCCACGACCACGTCGACGCCCGTGGCGGCCTCGAAGGACCGGATGTTCCGGCCTTCCCGACCGATGATCCGGCCCTTCATGTCATCGCTGGGAAGGGTGACGACGGAGACGGCGGCTTCGGAAGAATGATCTACGGAGAGCTTCTCGATCGCCTGGGAGATGATCTTGCGGGCTTCCCGTTCGGCCTCGTTGCGGGCGCGTTCGGTGACCTCCCGCACGTGCTGCGCGGCGTCCGCCCGCGCCTGGTCGCGGATCTGGCCGATCAACTCGCGGCGCGCGGCTTCCCGGCTGATACCCGCGATCTCCTCGAGGCGCCTTCCGAGTTCCCGCTCGCGGTCGACGAGTTCCTTCGCCCGCGTATCGAGTTCGCCGCGCTCCGCCTCGACCTGCTCGCGGCTTCGATCCACCCGCTCCTGCCGCTGGTCGATCTTCTCGAGCTTCTGTTCGAGCGTCTCGGTCCGCTCGAGCGTCCGCTGCTCCAGCCGCTCCAGCTCGGCGCGCCGGCGCTCCGCTTCTCTGGCCGATTCCTCCCGGAGACGTTGCGCCTCTTCGCGCCCCGCCAGTTCCGCCGCCTTCCGGAGACTGCCCGCCTCCTGCCGGGCGGACTCAATGATGTCCCGCCCATCGCTCTCGAGGCGGCCGCGCACCCGGCGCAGGCCCCGTCGCTCGATCAGAATCCCTGCGACGCCCCCCACCACGAGACCCGCGATCGCCAACAGCATCGTCGGCACGGTCATGGATTCCAGCATGGCCAGACTCCAATCCTCGAACCATCTATGAACAAAAAAACCGGCGGACTCGTCCACCGGTGCATGCCGCTCAGATCGGACGGAAAGATGCGCTCCGTGCGATCATCTATCTGAAGCTGGGGCCACGCTCGTGCGAGGCCACCTTTACGGACAGCACAACACCTACGGAAACGTTGCTCGGGAGTCTGCACGCCGCAAGCGGACGGCGGGCCCGCGGCTCCGTGGAGGGACGGCGGGCCCTACCCGGCGGTGTTGCCCGCGATGGACTCCAGCCGTTCGGTCACTTCCGTGACTCGCGCCTCGACGGCGGCCGTGAGTTGCTCGACCTCTCGGCGGGCCCGGAGGAGTTCATCGGTGATCTCCAGCGCGGCGAGGACCGCGGCGCGGTGGGGTTCGGCCACGCCCGTCATGTGCGCACGCTGAATCGCGTCGTCCACGTACTTCGCGCAGGCCCGCGTGTGCGCGTCACCCCGGTCCGTCCGGATCCGGTATCGATCGCCGAAGATCGTTACGCCGATCGGCGGCGATTCATCCGTTGAAGTCATACCTCATCCTCCACGTGAGCGAGGCGGTTGCGCAGTCGCACGGCCTTCTTCCTGGCCTCGGCCAGCGTCTCGCGCAGGCGACGGTTCTCCGCCGTCACCGCCTTGAGTCGCTCCTCGACGTCAGGGGTCGCCGGGCCGCTCGGGCCCGCGACCCGGGATTTCTCCCAACGGGTCTCGATGCTGCCTGCCGCCCGGGAGAGGCGGTCAAGCAGTCGCTCGACTTCCCGTTGCCGTTCAGGACCTGCGGATTCTGGCACCGAACTGTTTCTCCAGAGCGGTAGAGAGTGCGGACATCTCCGACTCGACATCCTGATCCGTCAGCGTACGGTCGGGAGCCCGGAAGCGAAACGTCCACGCGAGTCCGAGGCGGCCGCCCTCGATCTCCTCGCCCGAGTAAACGTCGAAGAGGCGCACGGCACGCAGGAGATCGGAGGTCGCCTCCCGGACCGCCCGTTCGATGTCCGCGGCGGGGACGCCCCGCGGCACCGTCATCGACAGGTCCCGGCGCACGGCGGGGAACGGCGACGTCTTCCGGTAGGCGGGCACGGGTCGCCCCTCGACGGCGGCAAGATCGAACTCGAGCGCGAACGCGGACGCGGCCCACGGGGGAGCGTCGAGCGACGCCTCGTCCACGACCCCCGCGACGCCGACTACGCGACCGTCCTTCACGGCGCGGAACCCGCCGCGGGAGAGCCACGGTCCCTCGAGGGACGTTCCGCTCTCCGTGGCGTCAAGGGCCACGGCGTCGTCGAACGGCACCAGAGTCGCACCGCACAGACGATCCGCGAACGATCCGGCGATCTCCTTGAGATCCCACAGGTCGAAATCGAGCCCCGGCCCCGACCAGTGGTCCGGACGCCGGGTGCCGGCGATGATGGCCCCCACCCTTCCGGACTCCTCGAAACGACCGGTGACGTCCGCTTCCTCTTCCGGGTCCGGGCCGGCCGCGTAACCGAACACGGTGCCGAGTTCGAACAGGCGGACGTTGCGGTTGCCGCGCGCATAATTGTGTTCCAGCCGCCGAAGCAGTACGGGGACCATGGCGGAGCGAAGGCAACTCTCTTCCGCCGAGAGCGGGTTCGGGACCGGGACGACGGCGCGATTCCCCCGGAAGTCCTCCGGCATGAAGCTCAGGCTGCGAGCCTCGAGGAGTCCGCGTCCGGTGAGCAACTCCCGCACTCTGGCCGCCTTTTCGACACGCGGATCCGCGGGCACCGCGCTGGGCCGGAACCTGCGGTCCTGGCCTGCGGCGGCGTCGTACCCGACCCGGCGCGCGACCTCCTCGACGAGGTCGATCTCCCGCGCGATGTCCGTGCGCCATCCGGGCACGGAGATCCGCAGCACATCGGTTGCCCCGTTCCCGCCGGCGTCTCCGTCCGCCCCGGCGCCGCCCTCCACACCGGGGAGGGCCTTGAAGCCGATCGGCTCGAGCGCCGCGCGGACCTCCGCCCCGTCGAGCCCGAAGCCGAGCACCTGGTTCACGCGACTGACGCGGACGTCGATCGGCGGAACCGGGGCCGGCGCCGGACCCGCGCGGAGGCCGATGAGGTCCGCCTCGCCGCCGGCCGTGGCGACGATGAGTTCCACGCAGCGCGCGAGCGCACGCTCCTGGGCGTGGACATCGATCCCCCGCTCGAAGCGATAGGAGGCGTCGGTGGAGAGTCCCGCGCGGGTCCGCGTCCGCCGCACGCCGGACGGGTCGAACGACGCGCACTCGATGAGCAGGTCGACCGTGTCTTCCGTCACCTCCGTGTCGAGCCCTCCCATGACCCCCGCGAAGGCGATCGCGCGATCGCGGTCGGCGATCACCGTCTGTTCGGGCGCGAGCTTGTGCTCATGGCCATCGAGCGTCGTCAGCGGCTCGCCGGCCACAGCCGCGCGCACGCGGATCTCCGCTCCCGCCAGCCGCGCGAGATCGAAGGCATGCAGAGGCTGGTTGTACTCGTGCAGGACGTAGTTCGTCGCATCGACGACGTTGCTGATCGGACGCGCCCCCACCGCGAGAAGCCGACCCGCGAGCCACGCCGGCGACGGCCCGACCCTGACCCCCCGGATGACGGCGGCCATGTAGCGCGGACACCGGTCGAGATCCTCGATGCGGACCCTGACTCCGGCCCCGCTCGCCTCCGACTCGCCGTCGCGCCACTCGGGCGTCCACGCCGCCCCCCCGAAGTCGCGGGGCGCCGGGGGCCCTCCCACTTCCCGCGCGACCCCCACGTGGCAGGCGAGGTCGACGCGGTTCGGGTTCAGGTCCAGCGTGAGGCGCGTGTCGGGCAGGCCCAGCGCCGCCGCGAGCGGCGTTCCCGGCTCGAGCCCGTCCGCGAGCCGCATGATGCCCCCCTTGTCGCGGCCCAGCTCGAGTTCGGCCTCCGAGCACAGCATGCCGTGACTCAATTCACCGCGGATCTTCCGGCTCTCGATGCGGAAGCCGGCCGGGAGTACTCCCCCGGGCGCCACGTGCGGATAGAGCCCTCCGGTCGCGATGACGGGAGCCCCGCACACGACGTCGAGCGCCTCGCCCGCGCCCCGGTCCACCTTGCACAGCGTGAGCCGGTCCGCGTTCGGGTGCGGACGGGCCTCGAGCACGCGGGACACGACGATCCCGTCCAGCCCCGCGCCCACCGTCTCGATCTTCTCCACCGCGACGGCGGTCATGGTCAGGCGCTCGGCCAGAACCTGCGGGTCGCTCAACTCCCCGCGCAGTCCGACGAGTTCGTCGATCCAGTTGAACGAGATGTTCATGCGAACTGCTGCAGAAAGCTCATCTCCCCCTCGTAGAGGAGCCGCATGTCGGGGATCCCGTGCCGCACCATCGCGATGCGGGCCGGTCCCATCCCGAATGCATAGCCCGTGTAGCGCTCCGGGTCGTACCCCACGGCCTCGAAGACGGCGGGATCCACCATCCCGCTTCCCATGATCGTGATCCACCCCGTGCGCTTGCAGGTGGAACAGCCGCTCGCGCACACCGTGCACGACACGTCCACCTCCGCCGAAGGCTCGGTGAAGGGATAGAACGACGGCCGAAACCGGGTCTTCGTCCCCGGACCGAAGAAATGGTGCACGAAGTGCTCGATCGCGGCTCGGAACTCGACGAAGTCCACGCCTTCGTCGACCGCGAGACCCTCGATCTGCTCGAAGGCGGGGGCGTGCGAGGGATCGAAGGAGTCACGCCGGTACGCAAGCCCCGGCACGACCACGCGGACGGGGGGCCGGAAGGCCTCCATCACGCGCGCCTGGACGGGCGACGTGTGCGTCCGCAGCACGACGTCCTTCTCCAGGTAGAACGTGTCCATCATGTCGGCGGCGGGGTGATCGAGCGGGATATTGAGCGCGGTGAAGTTGTACCACGTGGACTCGATCTCGGGGCCGAGCACGCTCGTGAAGCCGATTTCGGCGAAGATCTCGCAGATCTCGTCGATGACGCGGGTCACGGGGTGCACGCCGCCGACCCAGCGCTCGCGCGCGGGCAGGGTCCGATCAATGCGTGCGCGCGGCCCGCCGGTCGCGCTCTCCAGCGCCTTCGCCCGCGCTTCGAGGGCTTCGCGAAGCACCGTCTTCACGGCGTTGGCGCGCTGTCCGACGTCGCGTCGGTCCCGCGGCTCGACCGTGCCGATCAGGGACATGACGTCGGCCAACTGACCGTTCCGGCCCAGGTATTCGACGCGGGCGGACTCGAGCGCGGCCGAATCCGTCGCCTCCCCGATCGCGGCGAGCCCCTTCCCCTCGATCGCGGCGATCCGATCGAGGAGGGAAGCTCCGGCCGGGGTCATGGGCCGTGCGCTTTGGCCACCTCGACGAGCTTGGTAAAGGCGGCCGGATCCCGAATGGCGAGGTCCGCGAGCACCTTGCGGTTCAGGTCGACGCCGGCGCTCTTCAGCCCGCTGACGAAGCGGGAGTACGAGATTCCGTTCTGCCGGGCCGCGGCATTGATGCGGGAGATCCACAGTCGGCGAAAGTCGCGCTTCTTCTTGCGCCGGTCGACGTATGCATAGGCCCAGCCGCGCTCGACGGAGTTCTTCGCGGTGCGATAGAGCTTCGACCGCGCTCCGAACTGGCCGCGGGCTTCCTTGAGGACCTTCTTCTTTCGACGGTTACGTGCAACGCTGCTCGTCGCGCGTGGCATGGCCGCACCTCCTGATTCCTGATACTGAGACTGTCCGGGCTACTGTCCGGGGAATGGGGCGAACTATTTCCCCAGAAGCCGTTTCACCCGCTTCTCGTCCGCCTTCGCCACAAGGGTGCCCTGACGGAGCCGACGCTTACGCTTGGGGCTCTTCTTCGTCAGGATGTGGCTGTGGTAGGCACGCCGGCGTCGGAATTTTCCGCTCCCGGTCTTTCGAAACCGCTTCGCGGCGGACCGGTTCGTCTTCATCTTCGGCATCTTGCGTATGCTCCGGTTCAGCTCCGTCGCCGGTCGTCCGCGGCGGAGTCGTCGTGCTAGGTGCGGTGGGGTCCCATCAACATGGTCATCGTGCGACCCTCATGGGCGATATCCGACTCCACCACCGCGATGTCCTCCAACTCTTCCTTCACCATCTCGAGGATCCGCCGCCCCCGTTCCGGGTGCGTGACCTCGCGTCCCCGGAACATGAGCGTGAACTTCACCTTGTCTCCATCCCCCAGGAATCTGCGCGCGTGCCGCATCTTGAAGTCGATGTCGTGCGCCTCGATCTTCGGCCGCAGCTTCACTTCCTTGACGTGGATGATGTGCTGTTTCTTCTTCGCTTCCCGCGCCTTTCTCGCCTGCGCGTACTTGTACTTCCCGAAGTCCATGAGCCGGCAGACGGGCGGTCGCGCGCCGGGCGCCACCTCCACGAGGTCGAGCCCGCGGTCGGCCGCCAGCGACCGGGCTTCGTCGGTCGCGACGATGCCGAGCTGGTTGCCCTCCTCGTCGATGAGCCGGATCGGGCTGATCCGGATCTTGTCGTTGTCTCTTGGATCTCCGTTCACTGCACCTCATAGAAAAAGCCCGGTTCGACGCTTGCCGACCGGGCACGAAGGCACATCCCACGCGGGGCGTGCGCCATCGACCCGGCAGCAGCACGATGTCGTGCGCCGATAGGGTGGGGGCATCGCGGCCCCGCTTGTCTGTTTTTTCGACGTCCGGAAAGTGCCCCCGAGCGGCCCTCCTGTCAACGACGGCCGGCCCGCGAACCGGCAGACGTCACGTTTCGAGAGACCGGGTTTCGACGCGACTGCGGATCCGGGATGCGAAGTCCTCGAGGGGGAGGACTTCCTGTTTTCGTTTCGCGCCGCGGGCGCGGACGGCGACGGTGCCGGCCTCGATTTCGCGGTCTCCGACGACGAGCAGGTAGGGGACCTTCTGCAGTTCGCCGTCGCGGATGCGGTAGCCGAGCGTGTCGGAGCGGGCGTCGAGTTCGACGCGCAGGCCATCGGCGGCGAGGCGGTCCCGGATCTCGCCGGCGGCGGCCGCGTGGGCGTCCGTGATCGGGAGCACGCGGACCTGCACGGGCGCGAGCCAGGGCGGAAAGGCGCCGGCGAAGTGTTCGATGAGCACGCCCGTGAAGCGCTCCAGGGTGCCGAAGATGGCGCGGTGGATCAGCACGGGCCGGTGCGGCTTGTTGTCCGCCCCCATGTACTCGAGCTCGAAGCGGTCGGGCAGGTTGAAGTCCAACTGGATCGTGGCCCCCTGCCACTCGCGTCCGATCGCGTCCTTGTACTTGATGTCGATCTTGGGACCGTAGAACGCGCCCCCGCCCTCGTCCAGCTCGTACTCCAGCCCTCCGCGATCCAGCGCATCGCGCAACGCGTCTTCCGCCACATCCCAGACCTCGTCGCCGCCGATCCGCTTGTCTCCGTCGGGACGCGTCGAAAGATCGAACCGGTAGTCGAGGCCCAGCGTCGTCATCACGGTGTCGACGAGCTTCAGGCAGATGAAGATCTCCCCCTCGATCTGCTCCGGAGTGCAGAAGACGTGCCCGTCGTCCATCGTGAGCATGCGCACGCGCAGCAGCCCGTGCAGCGTCCCCGACCGTTCGTGGCGGTACACGTTCGCGATCTCGGCGAGCCGCACCGGAAGGTCGCGATAGCTGCGGGGGGTCGCCGCGTAAATCGTGATGTGTCCCGGACAGTTCATCGGCTTCACGCGGAACGCTTCGCCGTCATCGTCCGCCATCCGGGGATACATGTTCTCCGCGTAGTTGGGGAGGTGCCCGGAGCGCCGGAAGAGCGCCTCGCCGGAGATGTGCGGCGTGTAGACGAAGTCGTAGCCGTGCAGCTCCTGCAGGTCCTCGATCCAGCGCCTCAGTTCGAGCTGCACGCGCGCGCCCCTGGGGTGCCAGCACACGAGCCCCGGCCCGATCTCGTCCTGGATCGAGAACAGGTCGAGTTCCCTGCCCAGCTTCCGATGATCGCGCTTGCGGGCCTCCTCGCGCCGCGTGATGTAGGCATCGAGCGCCTCCTTCGAGTAGAAGGCCGTGCCATAGACGCGCTGGAGCATCTGTCGCTTCTCATCGCCGCGCCAATAGGCTCCCGCCGCATTGAGAACCCGGAAATGGCGGACCTCGCCCGTGCGGGGGGCGTGCGGTCCCCGGCACAGATCGAGGAACGGGCCGTTCCGATAGACGGAAATCGCCTCGCCCTCCGGGATCTCGGCCAGCCGCTCCAGCTTGAGCGGATCGTCCGCGAACAGCTCCGCGGCTTCCTCGCGGTCCACTTCGCGGCGCTCGAACGGGTCGTCCGCCCCCGCGACGTCCGCCATCGCGCGCTCGATCTTCTCCAGGTCCTCCGGCGTGAAGGGCGCCGGGACCTCGAAGTCGTAGTAGAAGCCATCGTCGATCGGAGGCCCGAAGCCGATTCCCGCCCCCGGATACAGCTCGCGGACGGCGGTGGCGAGTGCATGGGCCGCGGAGTGCCGCAGAACGTAGAGCGCGTCGGGATCCTCGTCGCTGCGCGTCACGATCGCGACCTGCGCTTCGTCCGGGAGCGCGGTCGAAAGGTCCGTGAGCACGTCGTTCACGCGGGCAGCGACGGCAGCCCGTGCCAGCCCCGGGCCGATCGCCGCGGCAAGGTCGCCGGCGCTCGAGCCGCGTGGCAGCCGCTTGGAGGAACCGTCGGGGAGCGAAACGGAAATCTGGGAGTCGTTCATCGGCCTACCCGTCGATGCACGATTGATCGAGGATTCGAGTGGACGCGGAAGCTAGTGCAGTGGAGGGTTCAGCGCATCCGGAGCACGGTGACCTGCGCTCGCGCCCGGCCGGGCAGGTTCGCCCCGGCCGGGTCCATGACCTCGACGATCAGGTCGGGCGTCGCGCCCGAACTCACGAGCGAGAAGTAGCGCCCCGTGGAGGAGTTCACGGTGAACTCGGTCGAACTGTTCGTCGACACGTGCACGTTCACCCGGGAGGGCGTTAGCGGGAAGTCGCGGGTGAACGGGCAGCGGTTGCCGAGATTGGAGTCGCTCAGCTGTCGGAAGAGCGCCTCAAGATTCCAGGTCTTCCACTGCGTCCGGGGATCCGCGTCGCCCGGCGCGCGGTCGTCCGCGATGAGGGACGTGAGATACAGCGAGAGGATCTCCTCCCATTCCATCTCCACGCCGGCCACGGCCTGGAGGGTGCGTTCCACATTGGTGATGCCCTTGAAGTGCGCGGGGCCTCCCGAAGTCAGATAGCGGAACAGTTCCTCTTCCCTGCTTCCGGGGAGTACGCCCCCGCTCCCCGAAGCTCCGAACTGGTCGCCGAGCCAGCGCGCGAACCCGTACGCGAAGCCGCGGAATGCGAGGGACTCCACTCCGCCCGGATCTTCACCGGCCGCGTCACCGAGCGCCGGGGCCGCCGCCGGACCGTTGGGATCCGGTGGACAGCCACCTCGCAGGAAGCGGCCGAGGCGGATCTGGTTCACGATGTGAAAGTGGTTGTAGATGGAGAGTTGTTCCTCGCTGGACGTGATCATCTCCAGATCGAGGTTCTCCCTCGTGCCGAGGCCCGCGGCGCGCAGGCCGGCGAGTTCCTCGGCAAGGTGGGCCATGGCCTCGTCGAGCCATGCGACCTCCCGGTCGCCGAAGATGTTCCCGCCCCCGAGGGTGACGCGCTGCTGCGTGTTGAGCAGGTGGGCGAACTCGTGCGCGACCGTCGAGCGCGCGAGCGCGTTCGCGAAGCTGAGGCTGATGTCCGAGCCGTAGTCCTCGTCAGGGTCCGGACCCACGAGATAAAAGATCTCTCCCTCGTTCGAAGCTTCGCAGCTCGATCTTGTCGTGAGATCGCGCGCGAGGAAGAAACCGGCGACGACGCTCTCCTCGCCGGCGGGCGTGAGTTTGTTCACCTCGGCCGTGATGAGGGCGAAGACGGTCCCGTTATTGTCGATGTCCGCGGGTTCGCCGAAGTAGGCGACGTCCACCGGGTACACGACTTCGTCGAGCTGCCGGCCGATCGCTTCGAATTCGTCCTCCGAGAACCGGTCGCTGTCGGGCTGGCTGTGGAACTGGAGGTCTTCCACGATGGTGAAGTGCTCGCCCGCATACCTGACTTCGCCCCTGACCATCGTCGGGTTGCGGCAGTTCACGAACAGGTTCGCGTCCACGCCGACCCGGAAGGACAGGGTGTCCCCGAGCTCCGGCGGCCGCACCGCGTCGGCCAGGGGGTCGAGCCCCCGGCTTCGCGCCCTTATGGGCCGGGCGCCGACCGCGGCGAGTTCCTGCATCTCCCGCTCCCGGAGGACGTGTTCGCGCGCGAACCAGGACTCCCGGCGGCGAAGGTCGCGGCTCAATTCTCCGCCCGCGGAGGTGAGACGGGGCGGCCGGGACGGGATCACGTTCCCGGAGGCGCGCTCGGCGCTCACCCGCATGCAGCCGTCCACGCTCTGACCGGGCGCCTGGGAAGCGCTCTGGACGATGACCTGGTAGTCGCGGGACACGTCCGAGCCCGCCAACCTGAAGGCGCGCACATCCGCGGCGTCATCGAGCGTGACATGTTCGCCGGGGGACAGGTCCAGCGTGGTGGACACGGACGGCGTGGCCGTCCCCCCGCACCCCGTGGCGAGCGGAGGAGGAGGCGGCGGCGGTGGCGGGTCCGTCGTGCCGCCCCCGCACGCCGCAAGCGCAAGACCCGAGATCGCGGCCCACCCGCAGAGTCTCAGCATGCGTGTCTCACAGTCCATCTCCCTGGCACGATTCCATGCGCCCGCCGGCCCGCGGAGCCGGCGGGTCCCCGGAGCCCGCCGGCTCCGGGGTCAAGATACCCGCCCTGCGCCATCCGTGCCCGAGGAGGAGAGCGAAGCTCTGGACGCCGCTTCCATGCTCCCCGAGGTCAACGAGTCCGGAAAGCAACGACGCGGATGGCCTCGGAAGAGGGGACGGAGAGCCCGGCCTGGGTCGTGAGTCTCAGACTGACCTCCGGGTGTGGCCCCTCGCTCTCAAGCCGAAAATAGTAGCCCGTCGAGGCAGCGAGTTCGAAGTCGATCCGGGCATCCGTCCCGTCGGCGAGCGGAATGTCCATCGCTTGTAGCGGGAAGGCTCTCGCGAAGGGGGCTCTTCCTTCCAGTTCCCGGTGCAGGGCGGCGAACACATCGCGCAGGTGCAAGGTCCTGATCTGCGTCGAGGAGGGAGCGCCGGGCAGGTCGTCGGCGATCGGGGCAAGAGCCCAGGCCGCGAGCAGGTCGTCCCATGTGTCCGGTCCACCGAGCGCCGCCGCGACCCGCTCGACGTTCTCCACGCCCCGCGCGCGAGCCTCCCCCCCTCCCGCCAGGTCGTGGAAGATGGACTCCTCCGCGGCACCGCCGAGCACTCCGCCGCCCCCCGTCGAGTACTGATCCGCGAACCAGCGGAGGAAGAGCCACCCGAAGCCTCGCATCGCGAGCGAGGAGACTCCGTCGGGATCGTGCGCGTAGGCGTCGCCCAGCGCGGGAGTCCGGTGCGGGCCGAGCAGGTAGAAGGCGGAGCGGCGGAAGTTCGGGAAGTGATACGTCGCGAAGTTGTCGGAATTCGCGAAGAGTTCCGTGAAGCCGTAGTTGCTGCCGGGACGCAGGGACGCACCCGACATCCCGACGAACGTCTCCGCCGAATGGGCCAGTGCCTCGCTCAGCCAGGTTTCCTCGAGGGAGGCGAAGGAGCCCCGGGCGAGCACGGTTCGGCGCTCGGCCGAAATGAGATGCGCCAGTTCGTGCGCGGCCACGCCGACCGCCCCGGTCGTGGCGAACCTTGCGGGTACGGGCTTCGAGAACCGGCCGTCGGGATCGGCCGCAAGGAGGTAGAGGATCTCCCCGCCGTTGGACGCCGGGCAGTCCTCGGGATCGGCCAGGTCAGCCGGGTTGAAGAACCCCAGGATCCGGGTATCGCTGTCGCGGGGCGTCGTCCGGTTTACGACGGGGGAGAACAGGACCCATACGACGCCGTTTCCGTCGATGTCCGCGGGCTCGCCGAAGTACGCCGAGAGGACCGGGAAGACCGACTTCTCGAGCAATCCCAGGACCCCCTCGTAGCCGCCGCCGAGCACGACGCCGGCCCCATCGAGGTCCTCCACGATCGCGAAGTTCGGGCCCACCGCGCGGACGACCGCGGTCACGTCGTGGATCCCGTCGCAATCGACGTCGAGGTTCGGATGCACCGCGTTGCTGAAGATCACCGTGTCGCCGACGGTGGGGGGCGTCGCGCGGGCGGCGGCCGCGTTCGCGCGCACCATGCCCGGGTCCGGCGCCGCGGCGGGCTTCGGGCGGAGCGGGCGCGCGCCCAGCACGGCACGGCGGGCATTCGCCCGGAAGGTGAGGTCGGCCCGCGACGCCTCCTCGAGGCCGAGCCTGTCGTCCTCGAAGCCGAAGGCATCGACCGGCGGCGTGCGCGCCGGGGCGACGAGCGGAGGAACCCGCGCGGCCGCCGCCCCGCTCGCGTGCGCATCGAGCCGGAGGCGCGTCGTCGCCGCCGGCGTGCGCAGGCCGCTCTGCACGACGATCAGATACTCCGCCGCAGCGCTGCCCGCCCCGATCTCCACGACCTGGACGCCTCCCGCCGGCAGCACGCACATCTCCCCGGCCGCGAGCGACAGCGTGAAGCGGGTGGCGCCGCGACTCGCCACGGCGGAACAGAGATCTCCCTCGGGGCCCGTCGCCTCCACGCAGGCAAGCGGCGCCAGGGCGGCGATCCACAGCGTCGCCCGAGCGACGGCCGGGCGAGCCGTGAGAGGTCCGGAAGGGGATCTGAGTAACCGCATCGCGCGACATCCTAATGTCGCGGGCAGATGCAGCGAAGGCCCGACCGAAGCCGGGCCTTCCGTGCTGCTCCAACACCTGACGGCGGGGGGACCGCTCTCCGCCCCCCCGGCAGCGACTAGTACATTCCGCCCATGCCGCCGCCCGGCATGCCGCCGGCGGCCGCCGCCGCGGCGGGATCCTCCGCCTCGGGCCGCTCCACCACGACCGCCTCGGTCGTGAGCAGCAGACCCGCGATCGAGGCCGCGTTCTGGAGCGCCGTACGCGTGACCTTGGTCGGGTCGATGACGCCCGCCTTCACCATGTCCTCGTACTCGTCCGTGGCTGCGTTGTAGCCGGTGTTTCGACCGTCGGCCTCGCGCACCTTCTCCACGATGATCGAACCCTCGGCTCCGGCGTTCGATGCGATCGTGCGAACCGGCTCCTCGACCGCGCGGCGCACGATCCGGATTCCGATCGTCTCGTCGGCATCCGAACCCTCGACGCCGTCCAGCGCCGACTGGCTCCGCAGCAGCGCCACGCCGCCGCCGGGCACGATGCCCTCTTCGACGGCCGCGCGCGTTGCGTGCAGCGCGTCCTCGACGCGGGCCTTCTTCTCCTTCATCTCGGTCTCGGTCGCGGCGCCCACGTTGATGACCGCCACGCCGCCGGCCAGCTTCGCCAGCCGCTCCTGCAGCTTCTCGCGGTCGTAGTCGGACGTGGACTTGTCGATCGCGACCTTGATCTCGCTGATGCGGCCCTGGATGCGGTCCGTGTCACCGGCACCGTCGACAACCGTCGTGTTGTCCTTGTCGATGACGATCCGCTTCGCCTGGCCGAGATCGCCGACCACCGTGTTCTCAAGCTTGAAGCCGAGCTCCTCGGAGATCACCTGGCCGCCGGTGAGGATCGCGATGTCCTGCAGCATCTGCTTGCGGCGATCGCCGAAGCCCGGAGCCTTGACGGCCGCGACCTTGAGCGTGCCCCGAAGCTTGTTGACGACGAGCGTGGCGAGCGCCTCGCCCTCGACGTCCTCCGCCACGATCAGGAGAGGCTTGCCCATCTGGGCGACCTTCTCGAGGACCGGCAGCAGGTCCTTCATGGCCGAGATCTTCTTGTCGTGGATCAGGATGATCGGCTCGTCGAGGACGACCTCCATCTTGTCCGGATCCGTGACGAAGTACGGCGAGAGATAGCCGCGGTCGAACTGCATCCCGTCCACGGTCTCCAGCTCGGTCTCGAGGCCGCGGGCCTCCTCGACCGTGATGACGCCGTCCTTCCCCACCTTCTCCATCGCGTCGGCGATCAGTTCGCCGATCTCCTGGTCGGAGTTCGCCGAAATGGCGGCGACCTGGGCGATTTCCGTCTTGCCGGAGGTCTCGACGGAGATCGAATGCAGGTTCGCGACGATCGCCTCGACGGACTTGTCGATGCCGCGCTTGAGCGCCATCGGGTTCGCGCCCGCCGTCACGCTCTTGAGGCCCTCGGTGAAGATCGACTGCGCGAGCACCGTCGCCGTCGTCGTGCCGTCGCCCGCCGCGTCGGACGTCTTCGTCGCGACTTCCTTCACCATCTTCGCGCCGAGATCCTCGACCGGGTCATCCAGCTCGACTTCCTTCGCGACCGTCACGCCGTCCTTCGTGATCGTCGGGCTGCCGAACTTCTTCTCAAGGACCACGTTCCTCCCCTTGGGGCCGAGCGTGACCTTGACCGCGCGCGCGAGCTTGTCCACGCCCGCCTTCAGGCGCTGCCGTGCCGCGGTATCGAATTCAAGATCCTTCGCCATTTCGTCTCCTTCGCCCGGTCATTCGGGCGCATCTGTCAACGGGTTTGACCCGCCGTCTTCCGCGTCAGCGGCTAGAGGACGGCCAGAACGTCGCTTTCCTTCACGATCAGGTAGTCGTCGCCATCCAGCGAGACCTCGGTCCCGGCGTACTTGCCGTAGAGGACGCGGTCTCCGGTGTTGACTTCCATCGGGATGCGCTCGCCGTCGTCGTTCATGCGGCCGGGGCCCACGGCGACGACGGTGCCCTGCTGCGGCTTCTCCTTCGCGGTGTCCGGAATGTACAGACCACCGCGCATCTCCTCGGTCTCTTCGAGCGGCGCGACGACGATGCGGTCGGCCATGGGGGAGATGTTCAGTTTCGTGTTCGAGGCGGTTGCCATCTGCCTGTCCCTCCTTGGACCTTCGGTGTTGGGTGATCCTTCCGATGAGAGCCGCGAGGGATCCCGCGGCTGTTAGCACTCTGGGTAGGCGAGTGCTAAGGCGAGCCGAAGATATGAGAGTGGACCGTCCCGATCAAGAGGCTTCCGGCGTACGGGGGTCCGGCCGCCGAATCGGTCGGCGGGCCGGCGTGGGGACGGGCCCGGGGGTTATGAAACCTGCCTCGTGCGCCTATCGTACGGGCGGACCAGAAAGGGAGGTCGACATGTTTCGTGCAGCCGCAGTGCTGGTGGCCGCGGGCGCGGTGGGTCTGTGGGTGACGGGGATTCTCTTTTCCCTCGTCCTGCCCCTCGTGTGGATGGTCGTGAAGGTCGCGATCTTCGTCGCGGTCTTCTACCTGATCGTGCGGATGATCAATCCGGAGTTCGCGAACAAGATGAAGGAGAAGTGCTGCGGAGGCGCCGCTTTCCTCCGCAGGTCCTGAAGCCGGCGGCGAACGTCAGCCGTCCGAGCCGGCGGGCGGACCGAACAGGTATCGGTCCGCGATCGCCAGGCCGGTGATCGTCAGCGCCGGCTCGATGCGGTCCACGGTGCGGCAGTGCGGTCCCACGACCCGCGCGAGTCCGCCCGTGGCGACGACGAGCGGCTCGCGTTCCCATTCCTCGCCGATCCGCTCCACGATGCCGTCGATCCCCTCCACCACCGAGTAGAACCCGCCGCTCCGCAGACAGTCGTGCGTGTTGCGGCCGATGACCCGGGCCGGTTTCTCCACATGGATCTGCGGGAGTTGCGCCGTCGCGCGCGCGAGCTGGTCCGTGCCGGCCGTGGGCCCGGGCGCGATGACGCCGCCCACGAAGACGCCATCGGCCGTAATGCAATCGAAGGTCGTCGCCGTCCCGAGGTCCACGACGATCGTGTCGCGCTCGTAGAGTTCCGCCGCGGCGAGCGTGTTTGCGATGCGGTCGGCGCCGACCTCGAGGGGATGGTCGACATCCAGCCGGACGGGGATGGGAGAGCCGCCGTTGAGGAAGCGCAGCGGGGCGTCGAGGACCCCGCCGACCGCGAGCCAGACGCGGTGCAGCGCGGGGACGACGGAAGCGACGACGATGCGCTCCGGAGCCGGCAGGTCCCGGGCCCCGAGGAGTCCCCGGAGCTGGAGTCCGATCTCGTCCGCCGTCCGGCGGCGGTCCGTCGCGATCCGCCACGTGTGCACGGGGGTGAGATCCTCGAACCACCCGAGGACGGATTCGGTATTCCCGATGTCTACCGTGAGGAGCATGAGATCAGCTTCCGCCGAGAGCGATGGAGCCCGCGACGACGCGGCGCAGGGCACCCCCGCGCGGCCGCAGCAGGAGGGCGCCGTCCGGGGCGATCCCCGCCGCGAGTCCGATGGCGGGTTCACGGTCCGAGAGCCGGTGCTCGACCCAGCGGTTCTTCAGCCAGTCGAGGCGGTCGAGTTCATCGAGCGACGCCGCATCGAGGGAAGTCGGCACGCGCGGGAGCCGGCGTTCGAGTCCCGCCACCACCGCATCCGCGACGTCGACGAGACGCGCCGGACCCACGCAGTCTTCAAGGGCCACCGCTCCGTCCAGGTCGTCCGGCAGCCGGCCGGCCGCGACGTTGATGCCGACGCCGACGATGAGGAACACGTCCTTGTCGCCGTCCCGCGCCGTCTCGGCCAGGATGCCGCCGAGCTTCCGCTCTCGCGCCATGAGGTCGTTGGGCCACTTCACGGCCGAACCGAGGCCGGGGAAGCGGCGGTTGAGTTCACGCGCGAGATCGACGCCGGCCACGACCGTCAGGAGCGGCGGCACCGTGACCGCACGCGGCCTGAAAACCATGCTCAGATAGAGGCCGGCTCCCGCCGGAGACTCCCAGCTGCGGCCCGCCCTTCCCCGCCCGGCCGTCTGCTCGTCGCAGAGCACGATCGTTCCCGACGGCGCCCCGGCTTCCGCGAGTTCGCGGGCGAGATCGTTCGTCGAAGGGATGCGGTCGAAGGCGAAGACCGATTCCCGGCTCCAGTGCTCGCGCAGCGCGGCGACGGACTCCCCGGCCCAGCCCTTTGCCTCTTCTGCGAGCATCGTCGCTCCGACGTCAGTCATTCAACGGTCATCCGCGAAGCGCCGGCCAGATCGCGGCTGCGGCCAGGTATCCCCCGCCGACGAGCCAGCAGTACCAGGCGAAGCGGTGGAATACACGCCGCTCGAGCATCCGCAGGAAGATACGTATGGCAAGGACCCCTGACAGGGCCGAAGCCGCGAAGGCGAGCCCGAGGGGCAGCACCCCGACCGCGAGTCCGGCCTCCCCGAGATTCGGCGCCTGGAGCACGGCCGCCCCTCCGATCGCCGGGATGGAAAGGAGGAAGGAGAACTCGGCCGCGCGGCGGGGTTCGACCCCGGCGGCGGTCGCCGCGGCCACCGTGCTCCCCGAACGCGAGATGCCGGGCAGGATCGCGACCGCCTGCGCGAGGCCGATCGCCAGCGCCCCGCCGGTCGTCGGCCGCGCGCGCGTGCTCCGGCGGGAGAGGCGCCGGATCGACCACACGAAGGCGCCGGTGACCAGCAGCATCGACGCCGCGAGCACGGGCCGCTCGAATGTCGGCTCCAGCGTGCTCCGCAGGCCGACCCCGACGGCGGCGGCGGGGAGGGTGGCCGCGGCGAGGAGTCCGACATCCCCGATGCTCCGGCGGTCCCCCGAGCACACCCCCTGAATCAGCTCCGCGAGGCGTAGGCGATAGACCCAGCACACGGCGCACAACGTCGCGACGTGCACCGTGACCTCGAACACGACGCCGGGGAGTTCGATCCCGAAGAGCGCCTGCCCGAGAACGAGATGCCCGGAACTCGACACGGGCAGGAATTCGGTGAGGCCCTGGACGACGCCGAGAACGAGGGCTTCGAACGGGTTCACGCCGTCCGGACCCCGGACTCATCCCCCTCCGCGAGGACGCGACGGTAGAGCGACTCGTAGAGTGGGATGATGCGGTCGATCGTGAATCGCTCGAGGGCTCGATCCCGCGACGCGCGAGAGAACGCGTCCCAGCGCGCCTCATCTCTCAGCAGCGAGATCGCCGATGCCGCCATGTCGTCGACCGCTCCGACCGGATGGAGGTAGCCGGTCACGTCGTGCTCCACGACCTCGTCGAGGCCTGTTCCGGACGATCCGACCACGGGAACGCCGGACGCCTGGGCCTCCAGCGCCACGAGACCGAAGGACTCCTGCTCGCTCGGGAGCAGGAAGAGATCCGCGCTGGCGAGGAGTTCGGCGACGGAGTCGATCTTGCCGAGGAAGACGACGCGCCCCGCCATGCCCAGCTCCGCGGCGATCTCCGCCGCGCGCTGCCGCTCCGGACCGTCTCCCACGAGGATGAGGCGCGCCGGCACGGCGTCCTGGATCCGCGCGAACATCTCCATGAGGTCCGGGATCCGCTTGACCGCCCGAAAGTTCGAGATGTGCATCACGACCTTCTCTCCGGCCCGCGCGAGCTGGTGGCGGCCCCGGTAGCGCTCGCGGTCGTAGATCTTCGGATCGACGAAGTTCGGGATGACGTCGATCGCGCAGCGGCTGCAGTCGAAGTCGCGGTGCGTCCGCTCGCGGAGCCAGTCGGAGACGGCGGTGATCCGGTCGGACTTCTCGATCGAGAATCGGGTGATCGACCAGTAGGACGGGTCCTGGCCCACGAGCGTGATGTCCGTGCCGTGCAGCGTCGTGACGAGCTTCACGTCGCGGCCTCCGTCCCGGAGCATGTCGCGCGCGATCCATCCGGCCGTGGCGTGCGGGATCGCGTAGTGCACGTGGAGCAGATCGAGTTCCTCGCGCCGAGCCACCTCGTGCATCGTGACGGCGAGCGCGAGCGAGTAGGGGGGATACTCGAACAGCGGATAGCGATTGACTTCGACTTCGTGGAAGTAGACGCCATCGATGAAGTGGATGAGACGGAAGGGCTGCGCATAGGAGATGAAGTGGACCTCGTGCCCCCTGCGGGCGAGGCCGAGCCCCAGCTCGGTGGCGATCGCCCCGGAGCCCCCGTACGTCGGATAGCACGTGATCCCGATCTTCATCGTCCCGTCTTCATCCTGATTCACGTTCATCCTGATTCGCGCCAGTCGGTTGCGATGCGGCGCGCAAGTTGCCCCGGTGTCGTCGACTCGTCCAGCACCTCGAGCACGACGGCGTCCTCCGGGAGCTGATGCCGGAACCATGTCCGCTGCCGGCGCGCGTAGCGCCAGGTGGCCCTCGACACGCGCTCGATCGTCTCGTCGACGTCGGCCTCGCCCCGGACCAGCGCCGCGACGTCCGCGTAGCCCAGCGCGTCGAAGGCGCGCGATGCGTCGAGGCCTCGGGCCAGGAGACCCCGGACCTCCTCCAGCCACGCACCACCCCGCACCAGGGCCTCGGCGCGGCGCGCGATCCGTTCGCGCAGGAGCGGCGCGGGCCACTCCAACACAAAGGTCGCGGTCCGCAGCGGTGGGCGCTCCGTCGGGGCCCGCGTCATCCAGTGCGTGAGTGGTTCCCCCGTCATGAGCGCGAGCTCCACCGTGCGCGCCGCCCGCTGTCGGTCCAGGGGGCGGTGTCGCGCCGCCAGCGCCGGATCGAGGCGGGCTGCCCAGCGTACGAGTTCCTCGCGTTCGAGCCGATCCAGCCAGGCGTGCAGCGCCGCGCGGCGCGCCGGATCGAGCGGAGGCTCCTCGAACATCGGGTGCGTGAGCGCACGCAGGAACAGCCCCGTCCCGCCGGCGAGGATGGGGACGCGCCCCCGGGTCCGGATCTCGGAGAGCCAGCGAGTCGCCAGACGTGCGAACCGACCCGCGCCGTAGCGTTCGTGCGGGTCGAGAAAGCCGACGCCGTGGTGCGGCGCAGCGGCAAGTTCGTCGGCGGAGGGCGCCGCGGTCCCGATCGCGAAGCCGCGGTACGCCTGGCGGCTGTCCATGGAGATGATCTCGCCATCCAGCAGGCGGGCGAGCTCGATGGCGACGGACGTCTTGCCCGAGGCGGTAGGCCCCGCGATGGCCGGCACGGGTGAACTCCCCACGGGCGCGGCAGCTACCCGCGGCCGAACCGCCGGTCGAGCTCCTCGACGCTCAGGCGCACGATCGTCGGGCGGCCATGGACATCGTGTCCGGGCAGCGGGGTCGCGAACAGCCGGTCGAAGAGCTCTCTCGCCTCTTCCGGGGAGATGGGCTCGCCCGCCTTGATCGCTCCCCTGCACGCCATGCTCATCGCGACACGCTCGTGCTGGTTGCGCGCGGCGTTCACGAGCGGGGAGCCCTCCGCCAGCTCCCGCACCATCTCGCGCAGACAGCGCTCGGCGTCGAACCGGGCGTGAGGCTGCGGGGCCGCCGTCAGGAGCCAGGTCCGCTCGCCGAACGGCTCCAGCTCGAAACCCTGCCGGGCGAGCAGTCCGGCGAGGTCCTCGAGCGCCTCGGCCTCCGGAGGCGAGAACTGCAGCGTGACCGGAAAGAGGAGCGCCTGGGACGTGCCTCCGCCCGCTTCGAACCGCGCCATGATCTCCTCGTAGAGCACGCGTTCGTGCGCCGAGTGCTGGTCGACGATGAGGAGCCCCTCGCGGGTCGCGGCCAGGATGTAACGGTCGTGGAGCTGCCACAGCTCCGGGCCGACGAACGGGGCCTCCGCCGCGGCCCCCTCGCCGCCCGCGCCGCCTTCGGCCCCCGACTCGGCCGGCCCGTCCGCGTCGTCCCGTCCGGAGACGAAGAGGGCGAACTGCGGCATCTCCGCGGGCGGCTCGCCGCGGGACTTCGCGCCGCGGCCGGGGGACGGCGTTCGATGGCCCCGCTCCGGATCGGGCGCGTCGCCGGGGACTCCCACCGGTTTCGTCGAGTCGAGCCGCGCCAGAGCGGCGCGCACCGCACCGCCGACGGCCGTCTCCACGCTCTGGCGGTCGCGGAAACGTACCTCCGCCTTGGCCGGATGGACGTTGACATCCACGGATGCGGGCGGCGTCTCGATCTGCAGAAAGAGGCTCGGCCGAAGGCCCTCGACGACCGTCGTCCGGAAGGCCTCATCCACCAGCCGCAGGAGCGCGGGATCCCGGAAGGGACGTCCGTTCACGAAGGTGTAGCGGCGCCCTCCCCTCGCGCGCGCGGCGTCGGGCCGCTGAATGAAGCCCCGGACCCGCACGGGGCCGCCCTCGCCTTCCACGGGAATGAGCGTGGGGGCGAGGTCTCCCCAGAGCTGGCCGATCCGCCCGAGCCAGTCGCGCGCCGGGGTGAGATCCATGGAGGCGCGGCGATTCGACTCGAACCGGAAGCCGACGGCGGGGTTCGCGAGCGCGAGGAGCACGAGCGCTTCGCCCGCGGCCCGCGTCTCGGCGGCCGAACTCCTGAGGAACTTCGCGCGCGCCGGGAGGTCGTGGAACAGCGCGCGGACCGTCACCGTCGTGCCGCGTCGGCGCGGCACATCGTCGACGCTGCGGATGCGCCCGAAGTCGACCCGCGCCCGCACCCCCTCTTCCGGGCTCAGCGCCGTGTGCAGTTCGAACCGGCTCACCGCCGCGATGGAGGGCAGCGCCTCGCCGCGGAAGCCGAACGAGCGGACGCTCCGCAGATCATCCACGCTCCGGATCTTGCTCGTCGCGTGCCGGTCCAGCGCGAGCACGGCGTCCTCGCGATTCATCCCGCTCCCGTCGTCCGAGACCCGGATCTCGGTCTTCCCTCCGTTGCGGAGCGCGACCTCGATGCGCTTCGCCCCCGCGTCGACCGCGTTCTCGGCGAGTTCCTTCACGACGGAGGCGGGACGCTCCACGACCTCGCCCGCCGCGATCTGGTTCGCGACATGGTCGGGCAGGATCCGCACGCCACCCGTCCCCGGCCGGTTCATGCCGCCTCCCGCAGGCCGTAGAAGCGGCGGGCGTTCCCCGCCGTGAGCGCCGCGGCTTCCTCGAAGGACACGCCGCGCACCTCCGCCAGCCGCTCGCACGTGTGCGTGAGGTAGGCGGGTTCGTTTCGGCGGCCGCGGCGGGGGGCGGGCGCGAGGTAGGGGGCGTCCGTCTCGATGAGGAGCCGGTCGGCCGGCACCGCGCGGGCCCACTCGGCCAGCTCGGGGACGAACGTGATGAGGCCCGAAAAGGAGACGTACCAGTCCGCATCCAGAGCGGCGCGGAGGAGTGCTTCGCCTCCCGTGAAGCAGTGCAGCACTCCCGTGGCGCCGTCGCCGTACTCCCTCACCCGCTCCGCCGTCTCGGCCTCCGCCGAGCGGGAGTGTACGACGATCGGCAGACCGAGCCGGGCCGCCATCCGGAGGTGCGCCTCGAAGTTCTCCAACTGCGCCGGCCGGGCCGCACTGTCGTAATGGAAGTCCAGCCCCGTCTCCCCGATCGCGACGATCTCGGGGGCTTCTGCGATGCGCTCGACCTCGCGCATGAGAGAGGCCGAGGTCCGGTCCGCCGCGTGGGGATGGAGCCCGGCCGTCGCCCACAGTCCGGGTGTCCGCGCGGCCAGCGCCAGAGCTTCCTCCGCGTCCTCGGGATCCGAGGCGATCGTGACCATGCGGCTCACGCCCCGTGCGCGCGCCCGCTCCACCACCTCGTCGAGGTCGGGAGCGAAACGGGACGCGGTCAGATGAAGGTGCGAGTCAAAGAGCGTCGTACGGGCTCCGGCCACCCCTCGTCAGGCGCGGGCGGCGATTGCGGCGCGCTTGCGCGCCCGCTCGTGAATTTCGACGAGCACGGGAGACGCCACGAAGATGGAGGAATACGTCCCGACGAGCACCCCGATGATGAGCACGCCGGCGAAGGGCCGAATCACGGCGCCCCCGATGACGACCAGCGAAAGCAGCGCGATCAGCGTCGTGCCGCTGGTGAGGACCGTTCGGGGCAGCGTCTCGTTCAGGCTGCGGTTGAGCGTCACGTCGTACGCTTCCTTCCGCTTCTTCCTGAGATTCTCCCGCACGCGGTCGAAGACGACGATCGTGTCGTTGAGCGAATACCCGATGATCGTGAGGATCGCGGCGACGGTGGCGAGGTTGATCTCGATGTCGAACAGCGAGATGAACCCGAAGGTGATGAGCATGTCGTGCACGGTCGCGATGACGGCGGCCACGCCGAACCGCCACTCGAAGCGGAAGGCGAGGTAGATCAGCGTCAGGAGGAAGGAGAGGAGCACGGCGATAACGGCGGTGCGCTGGAACTCGTCGCCGACCTTCGCGCTCAGCGTATCACCGCGTGCGATCTCGAAGCTCGCGGCGGAGTACTGCGTCTCCAGGCTCGTCCTGATCTGGTCCCGGATCGCGTTCTGGTCCTCTTCCTCCCCGACGGGCACGCGCAGCAGAAAGTCGAAGGTCTCCGCTCCGACCGTCCGCAGCTGCTGAATCTGGACGCCCGTCGTGCCTCCGGCCGTCAGCGCGTCGCGGATCTGACCCACGTCGGTCGTCTCCGAGAACTGGACCTCGAGCAGCACGCCGCCGGTAAACTCGACCCCCGTCCGCAACCCGCCGCGGAAGACGATCGACAGGAGGCCGATCGTGATGATCGCGGCCGACGCGAAGTACGCCGGCCGGCGCATGGAAAGGAACTTGTAGTTCGCGTTCTGGAAGACCCTCATGATGACTTCGTTCCTATATGCTCACGGACTCCCGGGAGCCGCGTCGGTTCAGGTACATGATGAAGAGCGTCCGCGTCACGTAGATCGCGGAGAAGAACGAGGCGAGGATCCCGATGCACAGCGTCACCGCGAAACCCCGCACCGCGCCGGTCCCGAACTGGAAGAGGATGATCCCGGTGATGAGCGTCGTGAGGTTCGCGTCCACGATCGCCGACAGCGCGTTGCCGAACCCCGCGTCCACCGCGGTGCGCGGCGTTTTCCCGGCCGCGAGTTCCTCTCGCACCCGTTCGAAGATGAGGACGTTCGCGTCGACCGCCATCCCGATGGAGAGGATGAGACCCGCGATGCCCGGCAGGGTGAGCGTGGCGTCGAGGCCGGCCAGGCCGCCCAGCATGAAAATGACGTACGTGAGCAGCGCGCCGACGGCAAGTATTCCCGCCGCCCGGTAGTAGATCATCATGACGATGATCACGCCGACGATTCCGATGATGAAGGCGGTGCGCCCCTGCCGGATGGAGTCTTCGCCGAGCGAGGCGCTCACGTTGCGCTCCTCGACGACCTCGATCGGCATCGGCAGCGCGCCGGCCCGAAGAACGAGCGCAAGCTCCTGCGCCTCCTGGAAGGACGCTCCCGGGGTGAGTTCGATCTGGGCGCGACGGCTCAGGACGCTGCGGATAACGGCGTAGCTCTGGACCCGGTCGTCGAGGACGATGGCCATGTTCTCGCCGATGTTGCGCGCCGTACCGCGCTCGAAGACCCGCGAGCCGCGCCGGGTCGTCTCGAAGGGAACGATCGGCTGGTTGAACGTCGGATCGCGGTTCGCGGGCCCCGCATCCTGAAGCATGTCGCCCGTGATCAACGGCTCCGCCTCCAGCACATAGAGCGGCACGTAGGATCCCGCGCCCGCCCCGACCTGCTCCACGCCCCAGTGAAGCGTGACGCCCCTGGGGAGCGCGTCCCGGACGCCCTCGAGTTCGAGCCACGCCGCCGCCGTGGGCTGATCTTCCTGCGGGACGAGATATTCGCCGAGGATCCGTCCCTGTCCGAGAAGGGCCGAGAGCGGCCGAGCCGTGGCTTCGTCCGCCGCTTCAGCCGCGTCCCCCGTCTCCGCGTCGCCGCCCTCGGTCGCGAGGGAGTCGGCGGCCGGATCCTCTTCCACCGTTTCGTCGGCTTCTTCGGCCGGATCCTCCGCCGCAACGGAATCGGCGGCGCCGCCGAGGATGTCGCTGAGGTCGACTTCCGGCTCGGTCTCGAGCGCCGTGACCTGCAGGTTCTCGATCCCCACCTCGTTCACGATCGCGCGGTCGATCCGCTCGAGCGCGTCCATGAATTCCTGACCGTCCGTGACGATCTTGAACTCCATGAACGCGGTCTCCGTGGCGATCCGCTTCGCCTGCTCCGGGTCGTCGACCCCCGCGAGTTCGATGATGATGCGGTTGCCCGAGCGCTGGATCGTCGGCTCGCGGACGCCGAACTCGTCGATCCGGTTCCGAATCGTCGTGAGCGTGCGTTCGACCGCGTCGTCGAGATCCTGCCCGCTCAGGGCGCCCTCGGGGTCGTAGATCTCGACCGCGAGGTGCATCCCGCCCTGCAGGTCCAGTCCGAGCTTAAGAGGCCAGACCCGCTCGGACTCGCCCGTGACTTCGTCCACGATCGTCTCGGGCACCAGGGCGAAACCGCAAATAGCTACCAGAACGGCGATCCAGATCAATCGCCATCGTACCGAACCGAACATCTAGATTGTCACCGTTCTTCGTGGGTTTCGTGATCGCGGCCCGCGGCGGGGCCCGAGCGACCCCGGCCGGGCCGGGCACCGTCGCTGCGACGTGGCAAAGGGACGCAAAGCTAGCCCAGCGGCCCGTGAGACGAAACTACGCGGCATCTCGCGCCGGATGGTACGTTCCTCCGCCGCGGTCCGCCATCTCGGGCGGCGCACCGCCCCCGCCCGCACGGGCGGGGCCTGAATCCGGGCCCGGAGCCGGCGAGGAAGTTCATGGAACACAGCCGTTCGGAGGACAGATCCGGGACGCGCTCGCGCGGCCAGCGCATCGGACTGTGGCTCGGACCGCTCCTCTTCCTGCTGGTGCTGCTGCTCGACCTCGAGCCCGGGCGGCCGGAGGTCACCCGCATGGCGGCGGTGGCGGTCCTCATGGCCACATGGTGGATCACCGACGCGATTCCGCTCTTCGCGACCGCGCTTCTCCCGCTTCTCCTGTTCCCGCTCCTCGGGATCGAACGGACCGCGGAGACGGCACCTCACTATTTCAACAGCACGATCGTTCTCTTCCTCGGCGGTTTCATGATCGCGCTCACGATGGAGAAGTGGGACGTGCACCGGCGGATCGCCCTCTGGGTCATCCGGGCGGTGGGCGGCGGTCCCGCCCGCATCGTGCTCGGCTTCATGCTCGCGGCGGCCTTCCTCTCCATGTGGATCTCGAATACGGCGACCGCGATCATGATGGTCCCGGTCGGACTCGCCGTCATCCTGCGCATGGAAGAGCAGTTCGGTCAGAGCAGCACGCGCGCCTTCTCCGTGTCGATCATGCTGGGAATCGCGTACGCCTGCTCCGCCGGCGGGATCGCGACGCTGGTCGGCACGCCGCCGAACCTCTCCCTGCAGCGAATCTTCGCGATCACCTTCCCCGACGCTCCGCACATCGCCTTCGGGGTGTGGTTCGTCATGGCGCTGCCGATCGCGGCGCTCATGCTGGTCTTCGCGTGGATACTCATCACCCGGGTCTTCTTCCGCGTGCCGGAGGACGTGACCGTCGACCGCGACGTCGTGGAGTCCGAGATGCGGAAGCTCGGCTCCGTCGCCTTCGAGGAGCGGGCGATCCTCGCGGTCTTCGCCTCGACGGCGCTGCTGTGGGTCTTCCGCGCACCGATCGAGATCGGCCGGTTCACGATCCCGGGCTGGTCCTCGCTCCTGCCCTACGGTCACCTGATCGACGACGGGACCGTCGCGATCACGATGGCCTGTATCCTCTTTCTCGTCCCGACGAGGTCGCCGGGTGCAAGGTCCGCCACCGTCATGGGACCGGACGTGGTGCGGCGGCTTCCGTGGAACATCGTGCTGCTGTTCGGGGGAGGTTTCGCCCTCGCGCACGGCTTCCAGGCCACGGGGCTCGCGCGGTTCGTCGGAGAGGGATTCAGCGGGCTGTCGACGGTGCCGCCGCTCGTTCTGATCCTGGTCATCTGCCTCGCGATGACGTTCCTCACCGAACTCACCTCGAACACGGCGACGACGGAGATGGTGCTCCCGATCTTCGCGGCGGTCGCCGTCGCGACAGGCGTTCACCCGCTCCTGCTGATGGTCCCGGCGACGCTCTCCGCCTCGTGCGCCGTCATGATGCCGGTGGCGACACCGCCCAACGCCGTGGTGTTCGGGAGCAACCGGGTGAGGATCGCGGAGATGGCGCGGGCGGGACTCTTCCTCAACCTCATCGGCGCCGTCGTGATCACGCTGATCTTCCGCGCCGTCGGCCCGCTCCTGTTCGGGATAGAACCGGGCGTCCTCCCCGACTGGGCGGTGACCCCCTAGGCAGTCCTGCGGCGCCCCCCGCGGAGGGGGCCGGAGAGTGGGGATGCCGGTCGGGTCGCCCGCCGAGACGACCCGACCGGCAAGAAGTCCGCTACATGCCCTGGTGTGCGCCCATCAGGAACCAGTGCAGCATCAGGCTCCCGTCCTCGCCGCGCGAATACAGCGCCGCGTAGTGCCCCCCGCTCCCGTCCTCGGTGCCGTAGGTGCCGATGCCCACCGCGTGCCCCTCGTCGAGGTCGTGCGCGGACCAGGTCGACATGCCGCTGAACATGACGCCCGCGTCGAACAGCGCCTGCAGCCCCTCCTCGACGGCCGCGCGGCCCTCGCGCGCCCGCTCTCCGGGCAGCATGGCGACGGCGTCCTCGGTGAACGTGTTCGCGACCATGGAGGCGTGCCCCATGTGGTAGTGCGTGACGAAGTAGGCGC
>JAJDUL010000008.1 GCA_022826685.1 Gemmatimonadota bacterium
AGTACATGTCCGCGAACGTCGTCGTCCCGCTCTTCAGCATCTCGATGGACGAGAGGAGCGTGCCCCAATAGACGAACTCGGGATCGACGAGTTCAGCCTCGGCGGGGAAGATGTGCTCGTTCAGCCACGTCATCAGCGGCATGTCGTCGGCGAGCCCTCGGAGCAGAGACATCGCGGCGTGGCCGTGGGTGTTGACGAGCCCGGGGATCACCAGGTGTCCCGTCGCGTCGAACACCGCCACGCCGGCCGGACGGGGGGCATCGCCGTCGAGGACGGCAGAGATCCGGTCCGCCTCGACAAGTACCGCACCGCCCTCAAGGACGGTGCCCGCGTCGTCCATCACGACGACCGTGCCGCCGTCGATCAGGAGCCGGCCGTCCTCCGGGGCTGCGTTTCCCGCATCGGAACCGGCGGAGCACGCGGACAGGAGTACGCCGACGAGGAGAAGCCCCCCGCCGCCCCGCACGGCGGTCTGTGTGACCGCGTGCGACAAACGGCTAGCCGTCCTGCGGCTGCGGGACGATCCGGATGTAGGGCAGGGGCTGCTCCCATCCCTCCGGGAACCGCTTCCGTGCTTCGTCGTCGGAGACCGCCGGCGCGATGATCACGTCGTCGCCCTGCTCCCAGTTCGCCGGCGTGGCGAGCTGCTTCTCGGCCGTGAGCTGGCACGAGTCCAGGAGCCGGAGGATCTCGGCGAAGTTGCGGCCCGTGCTCATCGGATAGGTGAGCGTGGCCTTGATCTTCTTGTCCGGGCCGATCACGAACACCGAGCGCGCCGTGGCGTTGTCCATCGGCGTGCGGCCCTCGGACGTGTCCCCCGCGTCGGCCGGCAGCATGTCGTACGCCTTGACGATCTCGAGCTTCGGGTCGCCGATCAGCGGGTAGCCCACGGCGTGTCCCTGCGAGGCCTCGATATCCTTCGACCAGGCCTCGTGGTCGCTCACGCCGTCGACGCTGATCCCGATGATCTTGCAGTTGCGCGCAGCGAACGCGTCCTGAAGGGCGGCCACCGCCCCCAGTTCCGTCGTGCACACGGGCGTGAAGTCCTTCGGATGGGAGAAGAGGAGGGCCCAACCGTCCCCGATCCAGTCGTGGAAGCGGATTCTGCCCTGCGTCGTATCCGCCGTGAAGTCCGGCACCGTGTCGTTGATGCGAAGCGTCATTCGTTCCCCCGGAGTTGAACCGTCACCGTCGCAGTCGGGGGCAATGATCGGCACTTTCGGCTACGGGGACAACGCCGGTAGCAGCGCGTCTCGCACCCAGGTGTAAGCCGGCTCGATCTCCAGGGCCCGTTCGTACGCCGCGCGCGCCTCTTCGGGCATCCGCAACGCGACATAGGTTTGTCCCAGCCAGGCTTGGACCTCCGCCCGACCCCACGCGGGAAGCGGAGACTCCGGCGTGTCCTCCTCGAAAAGCGCGGCCGCGGCGAGGAAACGGTCGAGGGCGATGTCATGACCGCCGCCGTACATGGAAGGCGTATGGAAGGCGCTGATCCCCTCCAGCACCTTCACGCGCGGGTTTCGCGGGCCCATTTCCACGGCACGACGCATCTCGGCGCCGGCACGCATCGAGAGACTCATGGCGGTCTCGTCGCTGACGATCTGCCTACCGAGGACGGAACTCATGAGCGCATGCGATTCGGGAATGGGTTCGAGTTCAATTGACCGGAGAAGGGATGACTCCGCCTCGAACAGGGTCGCGAGCGCCCCGTCCGGATCCGCAGCGAAGCGGAGCGTTGCCACGCGGTAGAGCGCATACCCGAGATAGTGGTGGACGAGTCCGTTTTCGGAAAAGGCGGTTGCCGCCCGCCGGGCCAGCGTGACCATCTCGGCCAAGCCGTCATCGTCGCCGGCGATCACCGCCTCCGCGATGCCCGTTCGAAGACGCGCCGCCACTTCGCCGGGGTTCGGGGCCTGGAAGGCGAAGCCGGCGGTCGGCACGAGCGCCAGGGCCACGCACGCCAGTAAGCCGGGTCGGTTCATCGTGTGCTTCCGCCAAGTCATGTCGCTTTCTCTCCTTCCCGCTCTGAACGGACCTTCAGAAGGGCAGCGTGGTCGTCGCGCCGAAGTAGATCGTTCGATTGAACGGGCTTCGCAGCGGCGTGCGGCCGGTGTAATCGTGGTTGTGCCGGTACTCGGAGACGTTTCGGCGGTCGAAGACGTTCATCACGGAGACATAGAAGACCGTCAGATTGTCACGCCAGAAGCTCTGGAGGAAGCTCGCGGACAGGTCGAACCGTGCGTAGTTGGGAAGCCGTTCCGAATTGGGCGCCCCGTAAACCGGCTCCCACACGCCGCGGCCCGGCTGAAAAACCGCCCTCTCGATAGGTGTGAAGGGAATCCCGGTCGCGGCTCGCCAAGCGCCCCCGACCTCGAGCCATTCCGTGAGCCCTCGCGTGAGGACGATGTTCAACGTATGCGTGGCGTCGAAGGGGGACGGAGCCAGTTCGCCGCTGTCCGGGTCCGTGCGCTCGGAGTCGATGAAGCTGTACGCGGCCCGTCCCGTGAGTCCGAGAAACGGCACGTCTCCCTTGAGAAAGACATCGAATCCCGCCGCTTCGCCGGTCCCGCCTCCGCGAGCGACGTGGCCGCGGGTCTGTGACGCCAACGAACTGTAGCGTTTTCGATATGCCTCTACACGAACGAGAAACTCGCCATCATCGTACGCGATCCCCCCGATCAGGTGGTGTGCCGACATGGCCCGCAGGTTCGGGTCGCCCAGCGTGGGCTCGAAGAAGAGAGGGTCCGGCACCTGATGAAACACACCCCATGCCCCGGTCAGCGTGAGATTCGCGGCCGGGCGCCAGGACACCGAAACCCGGGGGTCGGCCGTCACGCGATCCGTAAACGAGGAACGATCCGCCCGCGCGCCCACCACGAACCGAAGAGCGTCCCACGGTTGCAACTCGATCTCCCCGAAGCCGCCCCATCGCGACCCTGTCTGCCGGCTGCCGAAGACCATCGTTGGCGCGCCGGGCGCGTTGTCGTGCGAACCTGTCGGCACCGAGCCGGCCAAGTCGGCGCTTCGGTCTTCGAATTCGGCCCCGCCGGCCAGTGCGATTCCGCGACCCACAGTCACGTCGACCTTCGCGCGTGACTGCGTGAGCCTGTCCTCGCGTTCGAGGCGGAATGCTCCGAAGTCCTCCTCCTTCCGCGACCCGCTCGTCGCCACGCTCCACGCCACGCCCAGCGCCCCGAACACGTCGAAGCCGGAGACGGCAAGAAGATCCGCTCGCGCGTCCGCGCGATAGGTGCCCGAGTGCCCGGGATCGTCGATCAGGACGCCGACGCGATCCGTCTGATACAGCACGAACGCCTTCATGTTGCCACTATCGCGGTAGGACCATTCCGCGCTTCCGCTCAGATCGGTCGATTCAGGGACCTGATCGAACTCCGACCTGCGTCCGTTGAGGCGCATCAGAAAGTCGGTGTCCGAGCGCGATGCCGTTACCCACCCACCCGAAGACTCTGATGCGTCGAGGGCAGCCCGTCCCGATACTCCAGCGACGGACGCGCCCAGGTTGAGTTCGCTCCGCGTCGGCCTGCCCACGCTACGGAGATCGGCCACGGCGGAGAGGGCGTCACCGTATTCCACGCCGAAGCCGCCCGCCGAAAAGTGCGTGCCTTGCAGTTGAAAGGGGTCGAAGCGTCCGAACGAGACGGTGCGGTCGGTATCGAGCCGGAATGGAGAGATGACGGTCGCTCCGTCCAGCATCACGCGCGTCTCGGATATGTCGCCCCCGCGCACGAAGAGCCCGGCCCCCTCTCCGACATTCTGGAGTCCCGGGAACGTCTGGATCGCACGGAAGGGATCTGCCGCCGCCCCCGGCGTGCGCACGACATCGAGATCGCTGAGAGTGACGTCGGGGAGGCTCCCAAGCCGATAGGAGCCGGCTTCGACCCGGATCGGCTCCAGCGCAACCGGCGCCAGCTCCATGACGATCGGGACCGGAGCCGCACGCGGGAGTTGTATCGTCCGTCTAACCTCAAGATAACCAAAACGCTGCACCACCAGCGTCACCGGACCCCCCGCTGCGGATTCGAAGCTGAAAATACCCGCAGAGTCCGTGAGCGCCCCTTCCAGCGTCTCGAGCAGGAACACATTCGCCCCGCCAATGGCTCCCCCCGCAGGCTCGCGCACACTTCCCCGCACACGGGACGACTCCTGTCCGGCGAGGTCGGCCGGCACGAGGGCAAAGATCCAGACCCAGACCGCGGGGAGGGCCGCCACCTTCACCTTCACGGCTTCAGCCCGCCTCGCGCTGGTCCGCGTCCATCGGCCGCGAATGCAGGATCCACTCCAGACGGCCGACGTAATCCCGGAAGGCCCCGCGCCCCATTTCGGTGGTTCGGTATCTCGTGACCGGTCTCCGACCGACAAAGCTCTTGCTTACACGCACATACCCCGCTTCCTCGAGCTTGCGAAGGTGCGCTCCAAGGTTGCCGTCCGTGGTCTTGATCTGATCCCGGAGGTAGGTGAATTCCGCGTCCTCGACGCTGGTGAGAATGGCGAGGATTGAAAGTCGGATTCTCGAGTGAATCAGCGGATCGAGGTCGCGGTAGTCGTATGGCGTCATGCGACAAGCTCCATTCGGGCGGGTTTACCGGCGCGGCGGGTCAACAGGAAGCCCGGTCCCGCCATGAACAGGACCATCCCGGCGGACATCACGAGATTGTTGGCCGGGTGCGGCCAGATCAGCATGGTGCTGCCCAGGGCCCACCAGGAGATGGCCAACATCCGGAACAACGCGCGGTCGCACAGGGAGGACGACGCAAAGAAGGCCGTCCCGATCACGATCGCCATCACACCTGGCGTGACCGGGCCCGGCAGCGTTCCGGTCCGGGCCCCGCAGAATCCGAGCAGCATCAACCCAAGACCGCATCCGATCCAGATTGCGGCGAGAATCCTGTTGGCCAACGAGTCGACCGCGGCGTGCTTTCGGCTCCAACGGCGTAGAGGTATGGAGATCCCCCAACCGAGTCCTAGCGCGGTGCTCCAGACAACACGGGGCGAAACGGGAAGCGTGCCGCTCTCCGCCCAGTAGTCGAACACCTCGGCGACCGCGAGCACGCTGCCCCACAACACAAGGTGCCAGCCGTTGTTGGACACCGTCTCCCGTGCGTCCTCCATCAGCCGACGGATGACCGCCAGGTCGTCTCCCGCCTGCTGTCTTGCGTTCGCCTCGCTCATTGAATCCTCTTTGCAAAGTACTCTGTATTTTAGAGTATGTGAACCCGAACCTTCCTTCGTCAACTTCGTGTAAACCGTGAGATCCGTGGCCGGAAGCCACCGCTATAGCCGAACTCGGGCCGACCCTGTCATGTTGATCGACACTCTGGAGACCGGAAGAGTTGCCGACCGGGAGTATTGGAAATGACCGTACGACGTAGAGTCCTGTTGACGACCGCCCTGTTGACCATCGCCATCGTCGCGACGGCGCGGGCGCACACGATGTATCTGAAGCTGGAGAGCTTCTTCCTGGAGCCGCACTCCACCAACGTGGTTGCGCTGTTCAACGGTGATTTCGACGAGAGCGAGAACCACATCACGCGCGATCGCATGCTGGACGTCAGCATCGTGGGACCCGATGGGGTCGTGCACCCGTCGGCCGAGGCGTGGCGCGACACGGCGATGTTCCACTGGCACGCGGACAGCGTCGACACAGCGCTGCTGACCTTCGAGACGGGCTCGGCCGGGACCTACACAATCGGCGTGTCGACGGGGGCGCGCGTGATCCCGCTCACGGGGGTGGAGTTCACCGAATACCTCGTTCACGAGGGCCTCGTCGACGAGATCGCGCAGCGCGAAGCGGCCGGCAAGACGAACGACGACGCGGCCGAACGCTACAGCAAGCACGTGAAGGCGATCGTCCAGGTGGGTGACGACCGGAGCGGCGAGTGGGCGAAGGAACTCGGCTATCCGGTGGAGATCATCCCGCTCCGGAACCCGTACGATCTCGTCGTCGGCGACGACCTCCAGGTGCGCTTCCTCCGCGCGGGCGAGCCGGTCGAGAACGCGCTCCTGTACGCCAACTACGAATTCAACCCCCACTCGCACGATGACGCCGGTGGACACATCGAGGCGGTCGAGGCTCGCACGGACGAAGATGGCGTCGCGACGATCCCGCTCGTCGGCGGCGGACGATGGTACATCCGGACGATCCACATGGTGGAGACGCCGTCGGAACCCGACGTGGACTACGAGTCGAACTGGGCCACGCTCACGTTCCAGATTCGGGGCGGGTAGACAAAGCCGCGCCCGGGCTCCGGCTGAGGGGCGCCGCTGGCTGGCGGGCTGCTAGTAGCCGCGCTCCCGGTTGACCACGGCGAGGAGCTGCTCTCCGGCCGCGAAACGGCGCAGGTTCTCGCGGAAGAGGATCCACATCCGCTCCATGTGACCGTCGGAGTCGCCGCCCAGGTGCGGCGTGATGAGGACGTTCGGCATACCCCATAGCGGATGATCGGTCGGGAGCGGCTCCGGTTCGGTGACGTCGAGGCCGGCGCCGCCGATCCTTCCCTCCCGCAGCGCGTTCGTCAGCGCTTCCGTATCCGTCGTCCGACCGCGGCCGAGCGTGATGTAGAGAGCGGTCGGCTTCGTCGCCTGGAAGAAGGCTTCGCCGATGAGGCCGTCCGTCTCCGGCGTAAGCGGTAGCGCGTTCACGATGACGTCCGCCTCGGGCACGAGATCCAGGAGTTCCGACGAAAGCCCGACTCTCTCCACGAAATCGGGGCCTTCACGGCTGCTGTTCCGCGTGGCGACGACCCGCATGCCGATCCCGTGCGCGATGCGGGCGGTTTCCGTCCCGATCCCGCCGAGGCCGATGACGAGCATCGTGCGGCCCCGGAGTTCGAGCAGTTCGCTCCCCTCGCCGCGGTAGGGCGAGGGCCCGGTGAGGGGCCGGATGTCCCAGCGTCGCTCGCGCTGCAGGTCGAGCGCCGTATGGAAGCGGCGGGCCAGCATGAGCGCCATGCCGAGCGCGTGCTCCGCGCCGCCGGGGGCGAAGATCCGCTGGGCGTTCGTGATGACGAGGTCCTCCGCATCGGAGAGCCCGGGGATCGCGAGGTAGCGTTCGACGCCCGCTGAGGAGAGCTGCACCCAGCGGAGCCGGTCGCCGGCGGCGAGGATGTCCGCGTTCAGCACGCCGAGGACCGCGTCGGCGTCGTGCGCTTCGGCCGCCGCGGCCTGCCCGTCTCCGACGACGACGAGGTCCACGCCCGGGGCGACCTCCGCGAGTTCGGCCGTGCGGCCGGGCCACAGATCGGCGACGACGACTTTCACGGGCGCCTTCCAGTCAGGAGAGGATCGATCGGGCGACGGGCCCGGACGCAGGCCGAGCACCCCGGCCGGGGCGCGCTCCGCTTCGGCCGTGCCCTCCGGCGGACGATCGGCGGCGCAGCCCGCGATCGCCAGCGCGGCGAGCAGCGAATACAGGCGGCCCGGCGAGTGCGCTACGGGTTCCCCCCCATCCGCTCCTGGTAGCGCGCGCCGCTCAGCACGTTGAACATCGCGTAGTTGCCCTCGTGGCACGCGTACTCGTAGAGCAGATGGTCGAAGCGCTTGAAGGGGACCTGGCCGCCCCAGGGGCTCGTGTACACCGCGGGATCGTCGATCGTGAACTCGTAGAGGATCGTCTCCTCGTCCACGCGCGTGAAGCGTTCGGTGACCTTCCGGTCCTTCGAGGGCGGGACCCCCCGGAACGCATGCTCGGGGTTGAGGTTCGTCGTCTCGACGACGAGCGTTCCGTCCTCCCACCAGCCGACCGAGCTTCCGAACCACGGGGTCACGTGGCCCGGTGCGGGCCGGCTCTCGAGCTGCTCCTGCGGGTCGCGGATGGGGATGATCCGCGCGTCATGCACCATCTCGGCCATGATCACGACGAAGTCCTCGTTCTGCGCGATCGTGTAGCTGTTGTTGTACCAGTAGTTGGGGAGCATCGGCGGCCCGGCGCTCGATCCGAACGACACGATGCACCGTTCCGCGAGCGGCCGAAGCTCGGGGTGGTCGTACTGGCCGAATCCGGCGCGGAGTTCGGCCGCCTCCTCCAGCCGCCCGCGGGCCTCCGGCGTGAGGTCCGGAATCCGTCCATCCGGCGGGTCGGTGACGAGGGAACTGCGCGGCTCGCCGTTCACGATCGCCACGCGTTCGCCCGGCTCCCGGTAGAACTCGTCGTAGCACGTCGTGGCCCCATCGATGCAGACCCGGTGCTCGCCCCCCGGCGGCAGCGGCCGGTCCGGGTCCACCGGAGCTGTCCGTTCGGCGACGGTCTCCGCCTGTCCGCCCTCTATGGCGGCGACTTCGTCCGGGCTCAGCACGGCCCCCCGGCCTTCGGGACGTTCGAAGGGGGTCAGCGTCTGATTGGTCCAGTTCCCCTGGAGATCGGGATGGCCGTGCGCGGTGAGCGGGGGCTCCCAGTCGCCGGAGGTGGTCTGCGTGCGTGCCGCGTCGGGCTGAACGAGTACGGCGGCAGCGGCAGCGAGCCCGAGGAGGCCGATCGCGACATAGGTGAAGGGGCGCGCGGCGGGGTGATCCACGTTCATCGTTCCTCCTCGGTGCCGGCAGCGGAATCGGCCGTATCGCCAATCTGCGGTTCCGGACCGTGGAGCGCGAGACGTGAAACGCGAAAGGGCCCGGAAGACCGGGCCCTTTCGTGGAGCAATCAGGCGTGACAGCGTCGGAGTTAGCGACCTCCACCGCGCCGCCGCGCGGTACGTCCCGTCGAGCTTCCCCCGCTCGAGCGGCCTCCCGAGGTGCCGACCGTCGAGCTTCCGCTTCGCCCCGTCCCGCTCCGTCCCGTCGCGCTTCGCCCGGTCGAGCGGCCTCCCGAGGTGCCGACCGACGCGGCCCCTCTCGGCGCGCTGAAGGACCCGGCTCCGATTCTGGAACTTCCGCTGCTGTAGCCCCGCCCGTTGATGACCCGGCCGCCGCTGTTTTCGCGGCCGGTGCGGATGATCACCGGGCCGTAACCATAGCCATAGCCGTACCCGTAGCCGTACCCGCCGCCATAGAAGGGGTATCCGTACCCGAAGCCGAAGGGCGAGTAGCCGTATCTGGACCAGCCGAAGCGGCCGTAGGGGTAACCCCAGCCGTAGATCGGGTCGTAGTATCCGCCGACGCCGCCCCAGGCCCGTTCGCCGCCGCCGCCGTCCGTGGACACCGCGAAGCGCTCCGGATAGCTCCGTGCGACCATCATGTCGATGACGCCCTCCGACACGCCGGCATCGGCGAGTTGGACGAGCCGGTCGGCGTCGATTTCGAGCGGCGTCTCGTGTTCGACGATCCAGGCCTCCACGGCCTCGGGATCCACGTGAGCCTGCGCCTCGATGATGTCGTCGACCGAATACCGCCCGGACGCCGCGAGTCGCAGCGAGCGCACGGCCATACTCCGGTCGGCCGCGATCTCGCCCAGGCCGACGGCCTCGGCCTGACTCTGCGTGGCCAGCCGGTATCGCGTCACCCACGTCACCTTCTCGCCGCCGACCGTGACGACCCGTGCATCGATCCAGGCGTCGGACGAGATCATCGCGAACATTCCGCTCGACGATCGATCGACCCCGCCCTCGCAGGCCTGGTCCACGTCCATGAACACCCGGCCCGGGCGGGAGGCGAAGACCGCGCGGCGCGATCCGCTGCAGCCCTCCCGGGTGGCCTCGTGCGGCTGTCCATCCGCCCGCACGATCTCCCGGGCCGCGATCTCGCCGTCTTCCACGGCGATCATCTCGACGCCGGCCTCTTCCGCGCTCGGCTGGAAGCAGAGCAGTGATTCGGGCGCGTCCGCGGTCGTCGAGGTACGAACAGGCTGCCAGCAACCCATCCAGGCGAGCCAGCGTTCGTCCATCTCCTGCGCCGTCGCGGTCGACAGCGGCCCGGCCGCGAGCATCATGCCCGCCGCTACGAAGAGAGCGGAGCCGATTCCAGCAGTTCGCTGTTTCATCATGTGATCATACCTCGAAGTTTTACAGCCGTACCGAGAAGCCGAACGCGGCGCGGAGTCCGTTCAGGTCGATCTTGTCGAACCCGATGAAGCTCTGCCCCATGTCCGCGCTGGCCCAAGAATAACGGGCTTCGGCGGTCAAAATCCACCGCAGCCCGAGCGAGTAGTCGAATCCGGCCGTCACGTAGCCGAGCAGGGATCCGTTGCTGGAGGAGAAGTAGTCGTAGAAGATGTCGAGCGTTTCGTAATCGACGAACTCGCCGTCCTGCTCGAATTCGTACCACACGAAACCGGCGCCGCCTCCGACGAAGGGAGCGAACTTGCCGGGGATCCAGGCGAGATCGCTGATCCGCCGTCCCCTCTCCGTGAGGTAGGCCTTCAGGCCGACCGTGAACGGGACGCGGCGGAAATCCGTCGTCTGCAGGATCGGCAGGTCGTCCGTGCCGATGAACTCGCGGGACTCGGAGTCGATCTGGCTGTTCTCGTACCCGAGGCCCAGCGCAAGATCGATGCGGTCGGAGAGCCGGATGCCGAGGTCGGCGCCGAGCGCCACCGCATTGAAATCCCTCTTCTCGACGGTGAGTTCTTCGCGCGTGAAATCGAAGATGTCGCTGTCCGCGCGGGGTATCGCGTACCCGATCCGGGCGCCGAGCGTGATGGAAGGACGCCCGAACAGAAAGTCCTGCGCCGCGAGGGCCTCGGCCGCCCAGGCTCCCCCGATGACGACGAGGACGGCCGCCATCGAGGATTGTCTGAATCGGTACTTCACGTTGCCTCCTTCAAGGCGCCTGAGCGGAACGTCCGCTTGCGCCAACCGGGTTTTCGGTCTGCCACCCCTAACACGAAGCAATCCCCGGACGGGTCACATCTTCACCGGTCACCCGCCCGCAAACGCTCCGCAGACGCCGCCGCAGCCCCGGCCCTGCCCTCGCCGACCCTCTAGCGGCTTGTCACGACCACCGGCGTTTCCTGCTGGACCTCGCCGCCGTCCGCGTCCTGCGCCGTGACCGTGATCGTCGTGGCCCCCACCGTCACGCCGACGACCGTGAGCGCGTTGCCCGAAACCACTCCCACCGCCACCAGGGGGTTCGCGGTCGTGACACTGAACGTCAGGTCGTCGCCCTCCGGGTCGCTGAAGTACTGCGACAGGTCGATCTGGCGCACCTGGCCTGTCGTCAGCCGCAGTGGCGGGAGCGACTGCGCCACGACCGGCGGCTCGTTCGGCACGGTGATCAGGAAGTTCTGCACGGCTTCACCGCCGGCCTGATCGCGGGCGAAGAGAAACCCGCCCGCCTGTCCCGTCCCGACCCCGACCACGGTCATCCGGCTGCCGGCGACGGAGACTCCGGCCACGAGGGCGTTCGACGTCCCCGCGCCGTACAGAAGCGGGTCGCCGTCCGGGTCCTGGAAGAAGCCCGACACGTCCACAATCACGTGGTCGCCGGCCGCCACCGTCACCGGCGGCACGATGCCCACCGCGACCGGAGCTTCGTTCGCGGGCGTGGGCTCCATCGTGTCCTCGCTCTCGATGCAGGCCCCGGCGACGAGTACGGACAACGCCACGGCGACGCAGACGCCCGCGCGTCCGGAATTCAGATGTTCACGCAGCATTTTTGTCTTCTTCCTTCAGCTCTTGAGAAGGGTTCAGCCCCTCCGGCCCGAGTGGCCGTCAGGGCAGGGCCATCGCCGCAAGTCCGTCGGTCAGCTGAATGATCACATACTGCTTGCCCTCGTGGACCCAGCTCGACATCCCGTAGCGCGTGTTGCCGGGCAACTCCACCTGCCCCACGCGCTCGCCGGTCCGCTTGTCGATCGCGAACAGGTGCGGCGTCCCATCGCTCGTCTGTCCAGACGCAAGAAGGAGCGTCGGAGTTGCAACCATGGCGGAGTGGCCCCGCCGGCCCTGGTTCGGGTTCACGTCCACTCCCTGCAGCATCGGATGGTCGCGGATCACCGCCTGCTGCCGCTCCGGCGCGTCGCCGTGCGGGATCATCCACAGGTGTTCGCCCGTGTTCACGTCGATCGCCGTGATCCGCCCGACCGGTCCCTTCCAGATCCTCAGCCCCTCGACCGTCGCCTGGTCCGCCGTGTTTTCCGTCACGACGCCGGTCGCGCGGGAGAATTCGGAGTGTGTGACTCCCGTCTGTTCCGGTCCGTCGAGTTCGGATTCGATGCCCGGAGCCACCATCACCGGCGAGCATCCGCTCGTCGACGTGACGAAGACGACCCCGTTCACCGGGTCGGCGGCGGGCGGCCCCGTGATGTTCGCGCCCCCGCCCCCGCCGGGGCAGAACAGCGCCGGCCCATCGCCATCCGGGTTCCCGACGTGCGTCGGCGGGTTGAAGAGTGGCACGAAGAGATCGTTCTCCCGCGCGTACTCGAGCGCCATCTCGCGCAGTTCCGGCGTGTAGTCGATGAGGTCCTGCTCCGTGCGGCCCTGCAGGTCGTAGGGCAGGGGCCACGTCGGGTGCGGCTGGGTCTCGGAGAGCTTCTCGCCCGGCACCTTCGACTGCGGGACCGGCCGCTCCTCGATGGGCCAGATCGGCTCGCCCGTCTCGCGGTCGAGCGCGTAGAGCCACGACTGCTTCGTCGCCTGGAAGACGCCCTTGATCGGCCGTCCGTCCACGACGACGTCCATCAGGATGGGAGCGGTCGGCGTATCGTAGTTCCAGATGTCGTGATGCACGAACTGGAAGTGCCAGCGGCGCTCCCCCGTCTCCACGTCGAGCGCGACGATGCTCGTGCTGAAGAGGTTGTCGCCGGGGTGGAAACCGCCGTAGTAGTCGATCGTGGCGCCGTTCGTGACGAGGTAGACGAGTCCGAGTTCGGGATCCGCCGAGAGCGGCGCCCACGGAGAGACGTCACCGGTCCACTGCCACGCGTCGTTCTCCCACGTCTCGTGTCCGAACTCCCCCGGTCGCGGGATGACGTGGAACTTCCACTTGAAGTCCCCCGTGCGGGCGTCGTAGGCCAGAATGTCGCCCGGGACCATCTCCTTCCGCGTCTGGTTGTATCCCTGCTCGGCGGAGTTGCCGACGACGACCACGCCGTTCACGACGATGGGAGGAGAGGACGAGGTGATGTACCCGATCTCGAGCGGCATCCCCTGATCCGGGTCGTACTCCTGGTTCAGGTTCTCCCACGGCCCCCAGCCCTCGATGAGGTCCTTCACGAGGTCCACCGTCCCGGAGGACGGGAATCCCGGCAGCGGCACCGGCTCGCCCCAGTCTTCGAGCGGCTGTCCCGTGTCGGCGTCGAGCGCGTAGAGGAAGAACCCGGGACTGAGGATGTAGACGACGCCGCGTCCATCGACCTCGGCGTAGGCGACGCCCTTGCCGTACGCCTTTCGCATCGAGTACTCGTGCCGCCAGGTCATGGGCTCCGAGAAGCTCCACAGGAGTCTTCCGTCGGAGGGGTCGAGGGCGATGACATGCCGGTTCTCGCCCGTCACCGTGATCATCTTTCCGTCCACGTAGGACGGCGTGGCCCGCGCCGTGCTCGGCCCGAAGCTCGAAGCGTCCCAGCGCCACGCGACCTCGAGGCTCTCGAAATTGGAGGCATCGATCTGGGTCGCCGGCGTGTAGCGGGTGTGCCAGGCGTCGCCGCCGAGGTAGGTCCACGCGGCTCCCTCCACGCCCGGGCCCTGCGCCGCGGCGGGGGTGACCGCCAGGGCTCCGAAGAGGAGGGGGAGAAGAAGGGCGCTGCTCGGCCGCCAGCTCCAGTGGTTCTTCATCATCCGTCCGCTCTCGCTGTTCTCTCTTCCGCAGTTCGCCGTCCGATGTCCGGCAAGGATAACACTCCATCGTGGACGCGCGTTTCCCGGGACGCAACGGCTCCTTGCACGCAGGCGACGTTTCTTCGCACTGTATCTGGCAGCTAAAGAGGAGTCGCTGGAAGGGCAGCGGGAGAAGTGCCATCTGCAGGAGGAGGCCTCATGCGTGGATCGCATCGTTACTCGAGCCATGCCTGGTCGCATGCAACGGTCCTGGCCATCGTCATCATGCCCCTGGCCCTGGGTCTCACGTTCGGCGACCTCGCCGGACAGGGACCGGCGGCGAACGGCGTGAACGGCACCGACGGGGCGGAGGTCGACGTCACATTCTCGAGGGATGTCGCTCCGATCCTGCAGGCGAACTGCCAGATCTGCCATCGGCCGGGGTCCGTGGGTCCGATGTCGCTCCTCACGTACCGTGACACGCGCCGCTGGGCTTCGCGCATGAAGGATCTCGTCTCGAAGCGGCTCATGCCCCCCTTCCACCTCGACACGGGAATCGGGATCCAGGACATCAAGGATGACTGGCGGCTGAGCGAGGAGGACATCGAGACGGTCGTCGCGTGGGCGGACGCCGGAGCGCCGGAGGGCGACCCGGCCGACATGCCGCCCCCGATCGAGTGGCCGAGCGAGCAGAAGTGGCAGCTCGAGGATCTCATCGGCCCGCCCGATCACGTGATCAGGTCGAAGCCGTTCGACGTACCGGCCGAGGGTGGCGACACCTGGTGGCGGCCGCGGGTGCCGACGGGCCTCGAAGAGGATCGCTGGGTGAGGGCGTTCGAGACGCGCCCCTCGTTCCCGGCCGGGCGCCAGGTCCTCCACCACGCGATCCCCCGCCTTCTGCGGCTCGACGAAGACGGTGAGTATCAGCGCTTCCAAAGTCTCTCCGAGTACGCCATGGGCAAGGTCGGCGAACTCGTGCCCGGGGATGCGGGCCGCCTCCTGAAGGCGAACGACATGATCGAGTGGGACGCGCACTACTATCCCATGGGATACGACGTCCCCGGCGACCAGGTCGAACTCGGGATCTGGTTCCACGAGGAGGGCTACAAGCCGGAGTTCCAGCAGGACCTGCGCCTCTATCCCCTCAGGGGCGACATCGCGCTCGCGCCGGGGGGCACCGCGATGACGCAGGGGTTCATGCGCTGGGACCACCCGGTGAGGCTCGACAGCTTCCAGCCGCACGGGCATGTCCACCTGCACGCCATGTCGATCCAGGCGCTCTACCCCGACGGCAGGCTGGAGCTGATCAGCATGGTCACGGATTTCGACGCCCGCTGGCATCACAGCTACATCTACGAGGATGACGTCGCGCCGCTGCTCCCGCCCGGGACGGTCCTCGTCATGACCGGGTGGTACGACAACACGGCGGAGAACGAACTGACGCCGGACCCCGAAATCTGGTACGCCCGCGGCGACCGCACCGGGGACGAGATGTCGCATGCTTGGCTCGCCGTGACGCACCTCACGGAGGAAGGCTACCAGCGGCTGGTCGAGGAGCGTGAGAAGAAGCTCGCGACCGACGACGACAACGACGACAGCAACGACAACAACTGACCTGCAACTGAGACGGAACATGCGGATCGCACATATCGCGGCCGTCCTGGTCGCCGCGCAGGTGGCGCCGGCCTCCCTGATCGGGGGGCCGGCATCCGTTCACGCCCAGCAGGTGCAGCGGCTGCCGCTCGCGCCCATCCCGGCGAAGGGGGAGCCGGTGGCCCCCTTCTTCGAGGGCTGGTACCGGAACGACGACGGCTCCTTCACTTTCTCGTTCGGCTACTTCAACCTGAACCGGGAGGAAGTCCTCGACGTCCCGCTCGGCGCGGAGAACCACGTCGAGCCGCGCGAGTTCGACGGGATGCAGCCGACGCACTTCCCGGTCCGGCCTCGCCGCGACAGGGGCGTGTTCTCCGTCACCGTGCCGTCGAGCTGGGAGGACGGCGAGCAGCGCGTCGTGTGGACGATCACGACGAACGGGGTCACCTATTCGGTGCCGGCGCGCGTCTTCGCTCCGGCGATGCAACTCGACTACGGGCCGCGAGCCATGGGGTCGGTGCCGCCGCTCGTCCGCTTCGATCCCGGGGGGGAGGCGGGCCAGCACGTCCAGGGCGTGTGGGGCGAGCCGCGCGGCGCGAAGGTGGGCGAACCGCTCACGCTCCAGTTGTGGACCGAGGAGGTCTCCGTCCGCGACCCGGAGGACCTGGTGAACCAGGAGGTCGACGTGGAGGTGACCTGGTTCAAGCACCAGGGCCCCGCCGCCGAGGTGGAGTTCGAGCCGTGGCAGATCACCGTGGCGGGCGGGGCCGGCGAGGCGACGACCGCCGCCACGTTCCGCGAGCCGGGCGAGTACATCCTGCGGGCGCGCGTCGACAACTGGGACGCGAACGACAGTTCCGGCGGAAACCAGTGCTGCTGGAGCAACGCCTACGTCCGGGTGACCGTCACCCCCTGACCGCCTGACAGGAGGCGCCATGGCGGACTCGACACCCTGCGCCCGCGCCGTCGCCATGCCCGCCGGCCGCGCTCTTCCGCCGCTTCGGCTGGCCGCGCTCGCCGTCTGCGTGGCGGCGTGCGAGACGTATCCTCCTCCGCCCGAGACGGCCCGGATCCCGGTCGTCGACACCCTGCACGGCGTCGAGTTCACCGACGACTACCGGTGGCTCGAGGACCAGGAGAGTCCCGAGACGCGCGTCTGGATCGACGAGCAGAACGCCTACGCGGAACTCATTGTCGGCGACTCGCCGCGGCGCACCGGTCTCGAGGGGCGGCTCCGCGAACTCATGGACGCGCCTGGCGCGATCTTCCCTCGGCGGGCGGGCGACTTCGAGTACTTCTCCTTCCGGAAGCCGGGCCGGGAGGTGGGCGCGATCTACCGCCGGCCGGCGCCCGAGGAGCCGGACGACACCCCGGTGGATCCCGAGGGCGAGTTCGAGGTCGTCATCGACCCGCTCGACCTCCGCGCCGACGCCACGACCAGCGTGAGCATCATCGACTTCTCCCCCGATGGCCGTCTCATGATCTACGCCATCCGGGACGGGGGACGAGACGAGCGGGAGTACCGTGTCCGCGACCTCGAGAGCGGCGAGGACCTGCCCGACCGTCTGCCGACCTACCTGTACGGCAACGTCTCCTTCGATCCGGAAGGGGACGGCTTCTACTACAGCCGCCGGTCGCGGGAGACGGGGGCCCGGATCCGGTACCACCGGCTGGGGACGGACATCGAGGAGGACGAGGAGTTGTTCGGGGAGGGGCACGGCCCCGAGCGGTTCGTGGGGTTCTCGCAGGGGGGCGACGGCCGCTGGCACGTCTACACCGTGCAGCATGGCTGGGCGCGGACGGACGTCTACCTGCAGGACCTCCGTGCCGGGACGGCGCCCGCGCCGCTCATCGTCGGCGCGCCCGCCCGCTTCGGCACCCGATTCGTCGACGACGAACTCTACCTGCTCACGAACCTGGATGCGCCGAAGAACCGGATTCTCGCGGTGGAGCTGGAGAACCCGGACCCTGACCCGTCGCGGTGGCGGGAGGTGCTGCCCGAGGGGGAGGATCTCCTCACCGGGTACCGGTTCATAGGCGACGACCTTTACGCCGACTACCTGCGCGACGTGAGCAGCCGGATCGTGCGCTACGGGCCGGACGGCGCGGTGAAGGGCGAGATCCCGATCCCGCCGCACCACGTGGCGACACTGCGTTCGCACGGAGAGGACGGAGACGAGGCCCTCCTCACGCTGACGTCGCTCCTCACCCCCTCCACCATCCTCAAGCTCGACCTCGAGACGATGGAGACGGAGGAATGGCGGCCGTCATCCGTCCCCTTCGACGGCTCGGCGTACGAACTGAAGCAGGTGTGGTATACCTCGGAGGACGGGACGCGGGCCCCGATGTACATCGCCCACCGCCGGGGAATCGCGCTGGACGGGCAGGCGCCCGCGCTCCTGTACGGGTACGGCGGCTTCAACGTGAACCTGCTGCCCCGCTTCGACACCCGCGCCGCGGCGTGGCTCGAGCAGGGCGGCGTGTACGCGATGGCGACGCTGAGGGGCGGCGGCGAGTTCGGCGAGGAGTGGCACCGGGCGGGCATGCTTGAAAACAAGCCGAACGTGTTCGCCGACTTCATCGGGGCGGCGGAGTGGCTGGTCGACAACGGCTACACCAACCCGGACCGGCTCGCGATCCGCGGCGGGAGCAACGGCGGGCTGCTCGTGGCCGCCTCCCTCACGAAGCGGCCGGACCTCTTCCGCGCGGTCTACTGCGGTCTTCCCGATCTCGACATGATCCGCTTCTATCAGTTCACCGATACGAACAACATGCCGGCGCTCCTGGAGTACGGGAACGCGGCCGTGGCCGAGGAGTTCGAGGTGCTGCGGACCTTCTCCCCGTACCAGAACGTCCGCGACGGCGTGGACTACCCGGCGGTCATGCTCACCCAGGGCGACCTCGACACGCGCGTGCCCCCGCTGCAGGCCCGGAAGATGGCGGCGAGGCTACAAGCTGCCTCGAGTTCCGGCCTGCCCGTGATCCTCGACTACGATCCGCGCACGGGCCATGCGGGCGGCCGCTCCTTCAGCCGCAACGTCCGCAACGCGGCGATGGAACTCGCCTTCCTCCTCCAGCAGTTGGGAGCGTCCGGCGAGTAGCACCGGGGGCCGCGAGCTTGCCGCAAGGTCAGTCGACTGCTGGTGCCGGTGCCCATAAGCTTGGAGTCGGTCGCTACTTCGGCAGGAACACGCGACGGAATCATGACGAGAATCATGTTGCACGGGATGTCCACACGCCTTCATCGGGCACTCGAGGAAGCGGCGGTTCGCAACGGCCGCAGCCTGAACCGCGAGATTCTGGCGCGGCTGGAGGCTTGCGTGCGCCCCCGGCCAGTCGACGTCGAGACCCTCCTGCGCCGGATCGAACACCGGCACGCCACGCTCGGCCCGATCGACCTGAGCCCCGAGAACGTGCGTCGACTCCGAGACGAAGGACGACGGCTCTAGTCTCGGGCGCCGAAGGACTGGCTTCCAGTGTCTTTTCGGGTTATGTTCGGGTGCGGGGATTGACGAGGCGGAGGCACCGGCTTTCGGCCTCCGAGGTGACGCATGGGAGGGGTGGATGAGGCGGATTCCAGGGTGGGGACGATTGCGGTATCGTCGCGACCGGGTCAGGCGACCCGTTGCGGCTTCGCGTACGATTCGCGCATCCTCAGCGCGTATGGTCAGCCTACCCGTTCGAGACATTCTGGGTGAACTGACTCCGGTCGAGCAGAAGCTGGCACCCGGCGTTCTGCACGTTGCCGGAGACGTCGGCCTGCTGCGGGCAAGCCCGAAGGTCGCCGTCGTGGGCTCGAGAAAAGCGAGCCAGGAGGGGTTGACCAACGCCACGCGGGTCGCCGAAACGCTCGTTGGACTTGGCGCCACTGTGGTTTCCGGTCTTGCGCAGGGCATCGACACCGCTGCCCACAAGGCTGCGCTCCGCGCCCGAGGCCGCACATTCGCGGTGATCGGAACGGGGCTGGATGTGGCCTATCCGCGCCCGAACCGACGGCTCCAGGAACACCTGATGAACAACTTCGCCGTCGTCAGCCAGTTCCCCGCGGGATCTCCTCCGGCGAGGCGGAATTTTCCGCAACGCAACCGAACGATGGCTCTCCTCAGCGACGCGCTTGTGATCGTGGAGGCGTCCCAGAAGAGCGGTACCATCAGTCAGGGCTGGGAAACCCTGCGCCTTGGACGCACGCTGTTCTTGCTGGAGCCCGTCGTCGACAACCCCGCCCTATCGTGGCCGGCCGAAATGCGCCGCTACGGAGCCGAAGTGCTGCGGCTGGAGGATCTGGATCGGATTCTCGACCGCCTTCCCTGCGTGACGATGAGCGGGGCGATCGGATTCTGACGGATGCGGTTCGCGTCCCTCCTGGTCTACACGCCCTGGCGCCGCGACCCCGAGAACCTGGGGCCGGGACCTCGCAGCATCATGGGCATGGTCAAGGGTGCCCGTCCGGAAGTCCTGGAACGCATAGCCGTCCGTTGCGGCGAGCGTCGAGATACGGACTTCGACGGGTTCTTCACTCCCGATTCGACCTTGGTTCCCGTCCCCACGAGCGCTCCGGCCAGAGTTCCCGACACCCTGTGGCCCGGGCTCAGCATCGCCGAAGCGCTATTGGAGCAAGGGCTGGGTCGCGACGTTCAAAAGTTGCTCGTGAGAACCGTCCGCGTCCCAAGGGCGCACGAGCAGTCTGCGGCTGGTCGCCCGCGAACGGACGAACTGGCGCATTTCCCTCCGCAAACGTGATCGTGCACGACATAAGGCACCTTGCCATCATGTGTTCTCCTGCTGGTAGACGGATCGCGCCACGCCCGTGGCCCTCGATGCGAACATGGTCTTCCTCCGCAAGTTCGCGGATCAGCTGCGGAAGCCCGCTCCCTCCAGCGCGTTGGTGCGCGTCAGTTGGGAGAACACGGGTCTTGTCATGGCCGCTACGTGAAGGCGCACCCGCAGGGCGTCATCAAGCCCCGGTTGCGGGGATGCGGCGGAAGAGGCGGACCACGACTATGAAGGCCGTGGCGTACATGACGGCGCCGAGCAGGAAGGGTGCGCCGGGAAGCTGGAAGGGCGCGGCGGGTGACGTGAAGTAGCTGAACAGGCCGAAGGTGAAGATCAGGGGGCTCGCGATGCTCGTCAGGCTCATGAGCGACTGGAGGCCTCCCTGGACCTTCCCCTGGTCCTGCGGTTCCACCGCGCCCGCCACGAGGCTCTGGAGCGCGGGACCCGCGACGCCGCCGACCGAGCCGAAGATGATGAACGCGATGAGCATCCATCCCTGCGTGGCGAGGCCGTAGCCCAGGTACGTGATCATGCCCAGCACGAGCCCGCCGAGAACCGCCCGTCGCTCCCCGATGCGCCTGATGACGGGCTGAACGAGTCCTCCCTGCACGATCGCCGCCATGAGTCCCACGAGCGCCAGCGACAGTCCGTTCGCGAGTTCGTCCCACCCGAACTTGTGCCCCGTGTAGAGGACCCACACGGTCTCGAGGCCGCGCTGCGCGAGGACAATGAACACGAAGGACACGGCGAGGCCCGCGACCAGCGGGTATGAGCGCAGCACGTCGAGGCTCCCGACCGGATTGGCCTTCTTCCAGTTGAAGGCGTCGCGCTTCTCCGGCGGCAGCGATTCGGGCAGGACGAAGATGCCGTAGAGCGCGTTCAGAAGGGCGAGTCCCGCCGCCGCGAAGAAGGGAAGCCGAAGACTGATGCCGCCCAGAACGCCCCCGATGGCGGGGCCGAAGATGAAGCCGAGGCCGAAGGCGACGCCGATGAGACCGAAGTTCCGGGCCCGCTTCTCGGGCTCGGACACGTCGGCGACGTAGGCGTTGGCCGCCGTGATGCTCGCGCCCATCACGCCCGCGACGAGGCGGCCCGCGAAGAGCCAGCCGATGGAGGGCGCGAACCCCATGATGATGTAGTCGATTCCGAGGCCGAAGAGTGAGATCAGGATGACGGGCCGGCGCCCGACCCGGTCCGAGAGCGACCCCAGGATGGGAGCGAAGAAGAACTGGGTGACGGCGTACGTCGCGGCGAGGACGCCGAACCAGCGCCCCGCCTGCGACGTGCTTCCTCCCGTGAACTCCCTGATGAGTTCGGGGAGGATGGGGACGATGATCCCGATCCCCAGCACGTCGATGAAGACGGTGATGAAGATGAACACCATTGCCGCCTGTCGGCCCCGCCCCGGTATTTTCACCCGTCCTCCACGCGATCGTTAGCCGGAACGCCGCCAACGCGCTGGCGGGTCGCGTAAGGTGGCGGGGATGGCGAAGCAGTTCCAGCCGCAGCCGCAGCGAGGGTGGTGGCCGTGCCGTCTTCCCGGCTAGCTCGCGTGCCGCCGACGGAGGGCGTCGCGCCTCTGGCGATAGTTCGCGTATACCCGTTCGTCGTCGCGGTCGGCCAGGCCGGCCCGGGGGTTGGAGAACCCCGTCAGGTGCACCGTGGTTTCGTCCACGACAAGCGCGCCTCCGATCGCGCGGTCGGCGACGATCCCCACATCGCGCCCAAGGCCGACCGCCGGGTGGTCATCGAAGGATCCCGCGCTCAGGCGGTCGAGGAAATCCCGCGCCGCAGAGGCAGGCGCCGCCTTGTCCCCCTCCGCGCGCCGTTCGAGCGCGTCGACGCCGTAGCTCCGCACGAGCCTCGGGAGGAACGCGGCGAGGGTGGCGTGACGGTCGAAGAGGTCCAATCCGTAGCTGCCGCCCGCCACCGAGAAGATGGCGCCGAGTTGATCCGGAGCGGCTTCCACCTCCCGTACGTAGTCGTCCAGCGCCTTCGCGTGACGCTCGAAGATCTCGCTCATCGCTCCGGTCTCCGATGGAGCGTCCATCGCCACGGCCTTGTCGTCGATCGAACTCCACACCCGGCCCTGGTCGGAGCGCCGCGTTCCCTCGCTGCGCATCGAGTGCTGCACGCTCGCAACTCGCTCCGCGCGGCCGCTCGCGAAGTGCAGCCGGTCCGTCACCCGGAACCCCGGGCTGTCGTACGACCAGCGGCCCTGCTCCACGCAGGAGACCGGGATGATCGTCGTCTTCCCGGCGGGGAGCAGCAGCGTGAGGTTGGCGACCCGGTTCTGCTTGGCGCCTACGAGTTCCTCGCCGTCCACGATGAGCGCGGGACGGTCGGCCCGGTTTTCCACCTCGAGGTCGGGGACGCTGCCCCCCATGGACACCTCGCGCACGGTGATCCGATCCTCGCGAAGCCCTTCCCCGAGCAGGACGTAATCGAGATCCGACGTCTCCCGGGAAAGCAGGGGGAACACGGTGAGTCCGCCGCAGAACGTCGGTTCGCCGATCTCGAGGCCGGCGATGGCGGTCGTGATCTGGTTCATCTCTCCACTCCTTGATATTGTCAGTGTTGATACGCTGTTGACAGTAAGCGGGAGATTCGGATAAGTCAACGGTTGCCGCCGGTAAACGACAGCAGATGTCACTCAGCATTGGAGCGACGGAAACGGCATGCGCAGTTACACGGCGCGGGAGTTGGAAGAGGAGACCGGTTTCAGCCGACGCACGATCGCCTACTACGTGCAGGTCGGACTGCTTCCTCGTGTCGGCCGCAGGGGGCCGAAGACCCGTTATCCGAAGCTCGTGCGTGACCGCCTCCTCTTCATTCGACGGGTCCGCGAGGCGGAGGGGGCGGGGAGGGTGCCCGCGACCCCGCTCCGCGAGATCGGCGCCGTGTTCGAAGGATCGTCGCCGGAACTGATCACGGGCGTCGCGGATGGACGGATCGCCGTGACCGCCGATCTCCTCTCCGCCCGGTCCGCCGGCCCGGATTCGTCGCCGCCGGCGTTGGACGTACCGGAACGGCGCGAGGCGCCGGTCGCTTTCGCCGCTCCGCGGGCGCGGCATGCCGCCCTCGAGGACAGGCTGATGGTACGGGAGGAGGGACCGGACTGGCCTCGCGACGCGGCGGCGGCTCCCGCCGACGATTCGGAGTTCGACGAATCGGAGTTGGCTGCGTTACTGGCCGTGCTCCGGCAACTCGCGGGCCGCGGCGACATCTCGCCGGGCGACGTGGAAACGTGGTCCCGGATCGAGATTGCGCCCGGCGTCGCGCTCTCGGTGCGCGGTGTCGCCGACGAAGACGCCGCCGTGCTCGAAGCGGTCGCGCGCCGGCTTCGCGAACGGTTGGCGGAGCGGGTCGGCGACTGACCGACGTCTGGGCAGCTACGGGCTGCTAGGACTCGATGTCGTAGAAGCTCTCGACCGCGGGTGGAGTCGCCGGGACGGGATCGCCTTCGAGCGCGTCGCGAATGGCGGGCGACCGTGGGGCGGCGGCGACCGCGCCGAGCCCGGACGGATGGTCCGCCATGGCCGCGAAGAGCCGGCCCGCGCGGTCGAGCCGTGTCGCGATCTCTTCCTCGAGCGGTTCCAGACTCCAGTCGCCGCGCTCCATCACATGTCCGAGCGCGATCCCGTCCGAACGCGGAAGGACTCCGATGCGGCCGCCGCCCGGCACGCTGCCTTCGAGGCTGTAGTCGATCTCGGGCTGTGGGGCGAGGAAGGTGAGCTGACCCTTGATGGGCGTCATCGTCTCATCGCCGAACAGGGTGTGGGAGCCGAGACCGGTGCAGTTGGCGATGAGAGGTTCGTCGAGCGACATGAGGTCGCGGGGCGTCTTGAAGTCGCGGATCCGCACGCGTCCGCCGAAGAGGAGGAACTCCTCCATCAACCGGTCGAGATAGATCGACGGCTCGATGCGGAGGGTCGGCCTGCGGAGGGCATAGGTGCCGGGAAAGGGGTGCTCTCCCGGCTGCAGCACAGTGGCGCCCACATCGACGTCCGGGTCGAGGCCGCTCTCGGTCTCGTCGAGTCCGGAATCTTCCGCCCGCCGACCGGCAAGGCGGTTCGTCCAGGAATACGTCGTCATCCACGACACGCCGCGCCCGGCTCCGGCCAACAGTTGCATCTGCTCGTAGGAGGCGCGGACGGCCCGGTCGAACTGGGCGTCGAAGGCCGGAGTCCGTTCCGGCGCCGACACGAGGTTGGAGAGCGGCGAGAACCCGGCGTAGGCCATGTTCGATGTCGTGTCGGGCGGGAGGGCGCGCGCATGGATCGTCACGTCGAACCCGCGGCGCTGGAGCTGCCGCGCGGTGGCGAGGCCGACGGCGCCGGCTCCGATGACGGCGGCTTGCCGCGAGGGATGAGGTTCGGCCAGTTCGGACACGAGGAGCCCCGTGCCCCAGGAAAGGGAGATCCCCGCGCCGCCGTGGCCGTAGTTGTGGATGATGGTCTTCTCGTCCAGCCGCTCCGCGGCCACGCGGAAACCGGCGGGTCGAAAGGGTCTGAGGCCCACGGTGGTTCGGATGACGCGGTCCGGCGCCACACGGACGAGGGGGAGGCTCGAGGCGGCGGGGCCCGGAGAAAAACGGCGCCACGCGGGGGAGCACGCGCCGAGGCTCGAGCCCAGCGTCGCGATCCCCACGGTCTTGATCATCGTTCGACGTTGCACGCAATAAGACTGACGCGAATTACCTGGATCGGCCAGAGAGCGCGTCGAACGTTCCCGCGGGAACGCGCGGAGGGACGAAATGCTCGGAAGAACGATAGAAACGCCGGACGATATCGCCGAGGGCCTCGAGGCGTTGGTGAGGATCGACGGCCGGCTTGCGGAGGTGATCGAGCGGGCGGGGCCCGTGCCGCTGCGGCGAAGGACTCCGGGCTTCGAGGGTCTCGCCCGGACCATCGTTGCTCAGATGGTCTCGAAGGCGGCGGCCGCCGCGATCTGGCAGCGGCTTGTGGAAGAGGCAGGGGGCTGCGACCCGGGACGAGTGGCCGGGCTCTCCGATGCGCAGTGCCGCCGGATCGGACTGTCCCGTTCCAAGGAGATGACGCTGAAGCGCGCGGCAGAGGCTGTCGTGAGCGGCCGTCTTGATCCCGAAGCGCTGTGCCTCATGCCCGCCGAGGAATCCATCGCGGCCATGACGGCCCTCAAGGGGATCGGCGTGTGGACGGCCGAGGTCTATCTCCTCTTCTGCGCCGGCCACAGCGATGTCTTCCCGGCCGGCGATCTTGCGCTGCGAAGCGCGGCGGGACGCGCCCTCGGCCTCGAGAAACGGCCCGACGAGACGGCGCTCCGCGCGATCGCCCGCCGCTGGCGCCCCTGGCGCAGCGTCGCGGCGCGCCTGCTATGGGAGTACTACTCGACGGAGATCCGGGAGCGAGACCCGGGCTAGCGGGCAACTCATGGCAAACATGCACCGTCGGTACCGCGACCGGCGGGACGCTCGCGACGACCTGAGGAGAGGGCGATATGGTTGGGAGAGGACAACACGAGTCGGTTCCGGCCGACTATGCCGGCGCCGTCTACACGTGCCCGATGCATCCGCGCGTTCGCCGGACCCATCCGGGTTCCTGCCCGATCTGCGGCATGGCTCTGGAGCTTGCATCCGCCGCGATGTTCGAGGACGGCCCGAACCCCGAGTTGGCGGATTTCACGCGAAGGTTTCGGGTCGGCGCGGTGTTGACGGTGCCGCTCCTCGTTCTCGCGATGGGACCGTTTGTGGGCTTCGGGGCGGTGCGCGACGTGTTCGGCGAACGCGGGTCGCTCTGGGCCGAGTTGATCCTGGGCACGCCGGTGGTGCTGTGGAGCGGCCTGCCGTTTCTCGAGCGCGGCTGGACCTCGTTCCGCACGATGCGCCTCAACATGTTCTCGCTGATCGCGATGGGCGTGATGGCCGCGTGGCTGTACAGCGTGGTTGCCGTGGCGGCACCGGGCATCTTTCCCGCCGGTTTTCGCGATGCGCAGGGCAATGTCGGGGTCTACTTCGAGGCGGCTGCGGTGATTGTGACGCTGGTGCTCCTGGGTCAGCTCATGGAACTCCGCGCCCGCCAGGGCACCGGCAGGGCGATCCGCGCGCTGCTCGACATGGCCGCCAGGGTGGCGCGCGTGATCCGCGATAATGGGCGGGAGGTGGAGATCCCGCTCGACCAGGTGCAACCCGGCGACCGGCTACGGGTGCGGCCGGGTGACAAGGTGCCGGTCGATGGCCGGGTGGTCGAAGGCCGCTCCTTCATCGACGAGAGCATGATCACGGGCGAGCCGATACCCGTCGAGAAGACGGCGGGCGATCCGCTCACGGGCGCCACGATCAACGGGAGCGGCAGCCTGATCATGGAGGCCGAGCGGGTCGGTGCCGACACGGTGCTGAGCCAGATCGTCAAGATGGTCGAGAACGCGCAACGGAGCCGGGCGCCGATCCAGCAATACGCGGACAAGGTGGCGGGCCTGTTCGTGCCGGTGGTGATCCTGGTCGCAGCCGGCTCGTTCATCGTCTGGGCGATATGGGGCCCGGCGCCCGCCCTGTCCTACGCGCTCCTTGCGGCGGTGGCAGTGCTGATCATCGCGTGTCCCTGCGCGCTGGGTCTCGCCACGCCGATGTCGATCATGACGGCCACCGGGCGAGGTGCCCAGATCGGGGTGCTGATCAAGAACGCAGAGGCACTCGAGCGGTTCGAAAAGGTCGACACGCTCATGGTCGACAAGACCGGCACACTGACGAAGGGGGAGCCGCAGCTCGTTGCCATCCTGCCCGCAATCGGGCACGACGAGATCACGGTACTGAGGCTGGCCGCGACCCTGGAGAGGGGCTCCGAGCACCCGCTGGCCGAGGCCATCGTTCGGGGGGCCGAGGATCGTGGCGTCGCACTGACTGAGGCGGCGGACTTTGAAGCCGTGACCGGCAAGGGGGTCAAGGGAACGGTCGACGGCAAGGCTGTTGCGATCGGAAACCTGAAGCTGGTGAAGGACCTCGGGCTTGCGGTCGAAGCGCTGGCCGAACGTGCCGACCGACGACGCGACGAGGGCGAGACGGTGATGTTCGTGGTGATCAATGCAGAGTTCGCCGGCCTGATCAGCGTCGCCGACCCGGTGAAGGACTCCACTCCGGGCGCCATCAAGGCGCTGCATCGGCTCGATTTTCGCGTCATCATGGCGACCGGCGACAGCGAGCGCACCGCGCGGGCGGTGGCGGGCCGCGTCGGCATCGATGACGTTCACGCCGGCCTGCTGCCCGAGGACAAGGCCCGCATCATCGGGGATCTGCAGGCCGAGGGTCGAAGGGTCGCCATGGCGGGCGACGGGGTCAACGATGCGCCCGCGCTTGCCCGGGCCGACGTCGGGATCGCCATGGGAACGGGCGCGGATGTGGCCATCGAGAGCGCCGGCATCACGCTGATACAAGGCAACCTCGACGGGATCGTCCGCGCCCGCCGACTAGCGCGCGGCACCATGCGCAACATTCGCCAGAACCTGTTTTTTGCCATGGCCTACAACGCCTCCGGCGTGCCGGTGGCGGCCGGGTTGCTCTATCCGTTCTTCGGCATCCTCATCAACCCCATGTTCGCGGCCTTCGCGATGACCGCTTCGTCGATCTCGGTCGTCGTGAACTCGCTGCGGCTGCGCAGCCTGCGGATCTGATTCCCACTACCACCGCCTTCCCGCCGACCGCTGTCGGATTGACCCGTGCAGGCCGTCGCCAGCTTGGTCATCCGGGGCCGACTAGATCGTTTCGAGATCTCCGGTTCGTACCCAGCCGACCTTGCCGTCCTCCAGCACGATCTCGAGCCAGTCGCTCGATCTCCGGCCGATCCGGACGACGGCTCCCTCGTGAATCGTGAACAACTGCAGCGAAGGATCGTCGGAGGGCGCACTCTGGACGGCGGCCTCCGTCTGCAGGATCACGCCCCGCTCCGCGCGCCCGATGCCGAACTCGCGAATCAGGAGGTTCGTGCCGACGACGAGGGTGAGCGCCGCGGCGGCCACGGCGGCGTGGCGGGTCCAGTACGGCGGTCCCGTGGAGAGGAGCCGGTAGAGTAGGATGGACGCCAGCCCCAGGTAGCCCAGCGCGAGGATCGCGATGAGCGAGCCGCGCGGCACGAGTTGCACCGCCCACCTGACGACGCGGGGCACCCAGAATCCGGGAAGCGGCGTGATCTGGTCGGCCGTCAGCGAGCGCGCGAGTTCCAGGTTCGTGCGCACGCTCTCATCGCGGGGAAGTGCAACCCTGGCGCGCTCGTAGAAGAGGATCGCCCGGCCCAGCTCCCCGAGCCTGAAGTAGGCGTTGCCGATGTTGTAGTAGAGCTCGCCGCTCTCGAACCCGTCCTCATACAGTCCGAACCAGGCATCGAGGGCGCCCTCGTGGTCTCCCGTCTGGTAGAGGCTGTTCCCCGCCTGGAACCGATCCGCGGGGGCGGGGGCGGCTTCCTGCGGCGTTGCGAGTCCGGTCGCCGAGGCGTGAGCGGTCGTCGGCACCAGTCCGAGCGCCACCGCCGGGAGCACGGCGACTGCGAGCCTGTGTCGACACCCCACGGCTCGACACGCCCTCATCGAAGGTCTCCCGCGAGGGCGGACAGCACGGACTCGGCGCGGGCAAGAAAGGCCCTGCGTTCTTCGACCTCGGCGCCGACCGGGGCGAACCGCTGCCGGTCGCAGGCTTCCAGGGCCGCGAAGTACTCCTCGACGGTGGGCTCGCGGGCGCCGCGGCGGAGCAGGGCGGCGCGGAGGTCGTCGCGGATCATCCCGGCGGCGGAGGTGTCGAGCTTGTCGGCGACGAACCCTTCCAGCGCCTGGGCCGTCTCGGCGTAGAAGGCCCGCGCATCGTCGCCTCCCGCGAGCCCCGCGGCCCGGGCGAGGCGCTTCTTCGCCACGCGGGCGGCCCGGCGGTCGCGGGCGTAGGCCTGGTCGCCGGCGAGCCGGTCGCGGCGCCGACGCAGCCCGGCCGCGCCCGCGACCATGCCGACGGGCGCAAGCGCGACGATCCAGAACCAGGCCTGGTCGAACAGCGTCTCGCCCCGGCGGCGGAAGCGCGGCGTATCGGTCCTGATGAAGCGGATGTCCGAGCGCAGCGCCTCGACCGAGCCGCGCGCGCGTGCTCCCGGCAGCGCGTCCTCGACCGCCCGGCCCGTGACCCGCAACTCGACCGGCGTCGCCGAAGCGATCTCGTAGCGGTCCGCCGCGGTGTCGTAGTACCCCATGTCCACGCCCGGTATCGTCAGCATCCCGGGCGCCCGGGGGATGAGGACGTACTCCCAGGTCCGCGTCCCCGAAACGCCCGCGTCGGTGGTTCGCAGACGGTCCGACACCTCCGGCGGAAAGGCCTCCACCGTCGGCGGGAAAGCGAGTTCCGGCGGCGCGAGCGCCTTCAGGTTGCCGGAACCCGACACCTCCACGCGCAGCGTGACCGCCTCGTTCGCCGCCAGGCTGTCCCGGTCGACGGAACTCCCGACCGCCAGATCCCCCACGAGGCCCGTGAAGTCCGCGGGCCGTCCCTCGGCGGGGAGGGGGAGCACCTCGATCTCGACCGGACGGGAGGCGGCGCCCGTCGAAACGACGTCCCCGAACAGGGAACTTCGGTTGAGGAACCCCCCGAACACATCGTCGAACGGATCGCGCGAACGCCGCTGCACGCGGACCTGCGCCTCGATCGCGAGCGGTTCGAGCGTCTTCGGGCCCGGCCCCGTCGGATACAGCGCCACCTTCCGGATCACCGCGGTCGCGTACGCGACCCCGTCCCGCACCACCTGCTCGACCTGCGGCTGTTGCGGGAGTTCGAACTCCTCGACCCAGAAGCCCGCAGTGCCGGGGAGTCGCGTGACCCCGTACGAACTCACGTTGACGCGCGTGAAGAGCCGGTATTCGACGATGACCGGCTCGTTCTCGCGCACGCGGCGCTTGTTCGGCTCGGCGACGACGAAGAGGTCGTCCGGGCCGATGGTCCCCGGATCGGAAGGCTGCCCGGCGGCCCCTCCCCCCGCTCCCGGCACCGGCTGGGGGGCCGACGACACGCGCAGGCTCAGCGGCTCCGTTGTCAGCGTCTCTCCGCCGGCCTCGACCGACACCGGCCCGATGTCGAACGTCCCCTCCGTCGTCGCCTGGAAGCGGTACTGCACCGTGAGCGAGACGGTCGTCCGGCCGTTCACGATCCGGACCGAGGTCTGGGTCCCGCTGCTCAGAAAGGCGGCGAAGGCGCCCAGGTCGGGAAGGACCGGGTCCTGGTCGAAGCGCTGGACGCCCTCCAGCACGACGTTGAGCGTGAAGGTCTGCCCGACCCCGACCTCCCCGCGGTCAAGGTGCGCCGAGGCGGTGACATCCTGCCCCGAAAGCGTACCCGGGACGAGAAGGATGCCCGCGAGCCAGCCGAGCGCGGCGACCCCGGACCGGCGCCCGCCGCGGACGGGGAGTCGAGCGGACCGCATCACCAGTCCCTGCGCGGCCTCGTGCCGCGCGCCGGCGTGCGCGGCTGGCGGTTCACCTCATCCTGATCCTCCCGGATCGCGTCCAGCAGCCGTTCCGCCTCCTCTCTCGTCATCTCTCCGGGTGGAGGCGTGCCCTCCTGCGGCTGTGGTTCCGGTGCGTCCGGATTCCGCTCGGGGTCCTGTTCGGGGTTCGGCTGGCTCCGCGGATCCTCGTTCGGGTCCTGTTGAGGCTGATCCTGCGGGTCCTGTTCGGGGTCCTGATCCTGCTCGCCGCCCTGCGGCTGCTGCTCGCTCTCCTCTTCGTTCTCCTCGTCGTCCTCCCCGTCGCCCTGCTGCTGCTGCTGTTGCTCCTGCATCTGTTCGAGCACGCGCTCGAGGTTGTGCTTGGCGTCGGCGTCCCCCGGGTCCGCCCGCAGCGCCTGCTTGAAGGCCTCCAGACTCTCGGGGAGCGCCCCCTGCCGGTAGAGCGTGTTCCCGAGGTTGTACCACGCGGCCGACGCCAACTCCGGGTCGCCGCTCTCCACCGCGGCGCGGAAGGACTCCAGCGCGGACTCGTAGTCCTCGCCCTGGTAGAGCGCGTTCCCGTCGTTGAAACGGACGATGGGGGAGTCGGGGGCCTCGAGGAGCGCCTCGAGATACTTCTCGTGCGCCTCGGCGAAGCGTCCCTCCTCATAGAGGCGGTTCCCGTCGCGCGTCTCCGCGCGTCCCGCCTGCCCGCGCGCCTCGGCGGGCACCCAGGCCGCGAGGGCCGCGATGGCCATGGGCAGCCACAGTCGCCGGCTGCCGCCGCGCGTCGTACTCACGAGAACCTCCCTCTCCAGACCCTCACCGTCTTCTTCCGGTCCGTCCACAGGCCTTCCAGGAACAACAGGAGAATCGCCGCTCCGAGGAATATCTGGAACTGCTCCTCGTACCGGGTGACCTCGCGCGCGTCGATCTCCCGTCCGCCCAGCTCCGCCACCTCCTCAATGAGCGCCGTCAGCTCGCTCGCTTCGGGTGTGCTGCGGTAGAGCTGCCCGCCCGTTCGCGTCGCGATCTGCCTCAACGTCGTCTCGTCGAGCCGGGTCGTGACGACGGCCCCCGCTTCGTCGCGCTTGAACCCGGCCGGCCTGCCCGCCGCGTCGTACTCGGGAATCGGGACGCCGTCCGTCGAACCGACGCCGACCGTATGGATCGTCACCCCGGCCTCGAGCGCCCGATCCACGGCCGGCCCGATGCCCCCCTCGTGGTCTTCCCCGTCGGTCACGACGATGATGATGCGCTCCTCCACCGGCGCGTCGGAGAAGGCATCGAGCGCGAGTCCGAGCGCGGCCCCGAGGTCCGTCCCCTGCACGGGCACGAGGTCCGTGTCCATCGCGTTGAGGAAGAGGCGCGCGGCCCCGTAGTCCGAGGTCAGCGGGCTCTGGACGAAGGCCTGGCCGGCAAAGGCGATGAGGCCGATGCGGTCTCCGTCCAGCCGTTCGATGAGGCGCTGGATTTCGAGCTTCGAGCGCTGCAGGCGGTTGGGGGCGAGGTCCTCCGCCAGCATCGAAGTGGAGAGGTCGAGGGCAACGACGATGTCCATCCCCTCGCGGCGGACGGTCTCCACGCGCGAGCCGAATTGCGGGCGGGCGACGGCGACGACGGAAAGGCCGAGCACGGCCAGGAGTCCGACGGCCTTCCACGCCCGGGCCCGCGGGTTCACGCTCCGGCTCAACTGGCGGACGAGCGCGAGATCGCCGAAGCGCGCCAACGCCCGCCGCCGCTGCGCCGCGCCGCGCCACATCAGGCCGGCGACCAGCGGGATGAGCGCCAGCCCGAAGAGCGCCGTGACGAACCCGAAGCGGAACACGATCTCGCCTCCCCCGCGCTACGGCAGCCGTCGCAGGACCGTCTGCGCGAGTCCGATCTCGAGCAGCAGCAGTCCGAGTCCCGCGGCGAGCGGGAAGTGGAAGAGTTCGCCGTACCGCGTGAAGCTCTGCACGTCGATCTCGGTCGTCTCGAGGGCGTCGATTTCCTCGTAGATGCGTTCGAGGCTCTCGCGGTCCGTCGCCCGGAAGTACCGTCCCCCGGTGACTTCCGCGACCTCCGTGAGCGTGGGTTCGTCGACGTCCACGGCGATCGATACGAGGCGCCGCCCGAAGACGGGATCATCGACGGGAACCGGGGCCGTCCCCCGGGAACCGGCCCCGATCGTATAGACCCTGACCCCCAGGGCGCGAGCCATTTGGGAGGCGGTCGCCGGATCGATCTCGCCGCGGTTGTTCCGGCCGTCGGTGAGGAGCACGATGATCCGCGATTCGGCCTGGCTGGATTCGAGTCGCTTGAGCGCGGTCGCGAGTCCGAGTCCGATCGCGGTCCCGTCCTCGACCATCCCCACCTCCAGTTCGGCCATGACCGCGGAGACGGCGGGGTGATCGATCGTGAGCGGCGCCTGGGTGAACGCCTGACCCGCGAACACGACGAGTCCGATGCGATCGTTGCGCCGGCGCTCGACGAAGTCCGCCGCGACCTCCTTGGCGGCCTCCAGTCGGTTGGGCGCCAGGTCCTGCGCGAGCATGGAACTGGAGATGTCGAGGGCCATGACGATGTCGACGCCCTCGGTCGACACGTCCTCGCTCGTCGTGGCGGATTGGGGGCGGGCGAAGGCGACGATGAGCGCGCTGAGGGCAAGGAGTCGCAGCGCCAGCGGCACATGGCGCAGGCGGCCCGTGCGCTCGGCCCCCGCGTGGCGAAGGAGCGCGAGATCCGGGTAGCGCAGGGCGCCGGCCTTCCACCCTCCCCTCGCCAGGTGCCGGTAGGCGAGTGCCGGGACGAGGAGGAGCAGGAGCAGGAGAAACGCGGGATCCGCGAACCGGTGGATCATGGAACGGCCGCCCCGGTCCGGTCATCCGCCGTCGCTGCGGCCCCGTCGGCGGCGGTTGCTGCGGCCCCGTCGGCGGTGGTCGCTTCGGCTCCGTCGGCGGTGGCCGCTTCCGGCTCCGCGACGGGCGGCGGCACGAATCTCGTCCGCTCCACCAGCGTGCGCGCGTCGGCCAGGATGCTGCGGCACGCAGCCTCGGCCGGCCGCGACTTCGCGAACTTCACGAGGTCGCAGGCGTCCAGGAAGCGCTCGAAGGCCGTTCGAATCCCGGGGTCCATGCCGGCATGTCCCAGGCTCGAGATCACGTCCGGCGTGACCATCTCCAGCGCCCAGATCCGGTAGCGTCCCTCGACGTACGCGCGGATGATCCGGGACACCTCGACGTGGTAGAGCTTGATCTCGCCGCGCTCCAGGAGTGGGGAAGCCTCGAGCCGGTCCAGCGCCTCGATCGCGACCTCGTGCGGCGGCCGGTCCGGGGCGGGCGGTCCGGAATCCGCCCGGTCCGGGGTGCGGCGCCGCCGGCGCCCCCACCAGTATCCCAGCGCACCGAGCGTCAGGGCGAGCAGGAGCCACGGCCACAGGAGCAGCCAGTTGCGCGCGATCGCGCGCGGACCCTTTACGTCGCGGATGTCCCCGCTCTCGTCGAGTCCGACCGTGGTCACGCCGATGACGACCGGATCCGTGGAGACGGTGGCCGTCCCGTCGCCTCCGTCCGTGAGTTCCAGGGTAAAGGACGGGATCTCGAGTTCGCCGAGTTCGAAGGCGGTCACGTGAAGCACCGCCGCGGTTCGCGCGCCGTCCCCCGAGGCTTCGGACGGGGCCACCTCGAGCGCCAGCGCCTCGAAGGGGCCGAGCGAGAGGGAATCGGGCCAGCGCACCGCCAGGTCAGCCGGATGCTCGACGGAGAGCCGCAGCGCAAGCGGATCGCCCACATGAATCTCCGTCGTGTCGGGCTCGATCGTGACTCGCGGCGACTGCCCCCGGAGCTCTCCGCCCGCTGCCAGAGCCCCGGCCGCCAGGAGGAGGCCCACAATCGCGACGCGCCGGTTCCAGCTCCTCGATCCGCGATTCATATGCGCCGTCCCCGCTCCTCGAAGAAGCGCATCAGCGGCCGCAGATAGGGGCGCCCGGGGCTGAGGTCCACGATGTCGACCTTGCTGCGCCGGAACGTCCGGTCCTGTCCCGCCCGCGCCTCCTCCCCCCGGCTCGCGAACGCGGCACGGAAATCCCGGTTCGACGTGTCGACGACGAGCCGTTCTCCCGTCTCCGCGTCTTCGAGCTCCACGAGTCCGATGGGCGGCAGTTCCGACTCCCGCCGGTCCCTCACCCGGAGGGCGACGACGTCGTGCCGCCGTCCCGCAACCCCGAGCGCCTTCTCGAAGGGCTTCGAGACGAAATCGGAGACGACGAAGACCACGGCCCGCCGCCGGATGATGCGCGAGAGGTATTCGAGCGCCGCGCCGAGGTCCGTCGCCCGGCCCGCGGGCTCGTGGTAGAGCATCTCGCGCAGCACGCGCAGGACGTGCCGTCGGCCCTTCCGCGGCGGAACGAACTTCTCGACGCGGTCGCTGAAGATGATGAGCCCGACCTTGTCGTTGTTCTTGATCGCGCTGAAGGCGAGCAGGGAGCACACCTCGACGGCGAGGTCTCCCTTCATGCGCTCCCGCGTGCCGAAATCTCCCGACGCGCTCACGTCGACGAGAAGCATCACCGTGAGTTCGCGCTCTTCCTCGAAGATCTTGACGTGGGGCGTTCCGGTGCGGGCGGTGACGTTCCAGTCGATGGTGCGGATGTCATCGCCGTAGTCGTACTCGCGGACCTCCGCGAAGTTGATGCCGCGCCCCTTGAACACGGAGTGGTATTCGCCCGAGAACACCTGGTCCACGAGCCCCCGCGTCGTGATCTCGATGCGGCGGACCTTCCTCAGGATCTCCCGCGGAATCATCCCTCGATCCCGAAGGCCTACGGGACCTCGACGCTGTCGAGGATCCGGTTTACGACGTCTTCGCTCGTGACCTCCTCGGCTTCGGCCTCGTAGGTGACGAGCACGCGGTGTCGCAGGACGTCGAGGGCGACGGAACGCACATCCTCCGGCGTCACATAGCCGCGGTGTCGCAGGAAGGCGTGTGCCCGCGCCGTGCGCGCCAGGCAGATGCTGGCTCTCGGCGACGCGCCGTAGGCGATGAGGTCGACGAGGTCTTCGAGTCCGTGGTCGGCCGGCGCGCGCGAGGCGAAGACGAGTTCCACGATGTACCGCTCGACCTGCCGGTCCATGTAGATGAGGTCGACGGCGCCGCGCGCCCGGATGATCTCGTCCGGCGTGACGACCGTCTGCGGCTCGGGCGCGGGCCCCACGCCCATCCGCCGCATGATTTCCAGTTCTTCTTCCTTGTCGGGATATCCGATGGAGAGCTTGAGCATGAAGCGGTCCACCTGCGCCTCGGGGAGCGGGTACGTCCCCTCCTGCTCGATCGGATTCTGCGTTGCGAGGACGAGAAACGGGTCGTCGAGGGCGAAGGTCTCGTCCCCGATGGTGACCGTCCGTTCCTGCATCGCCTCCAGGAGCGCGGACTGGACCTTGGCGGGCGACCGGTTGATCTCGTCGGCGAGGATGATGTTGGAGAAGATCGGACCCTTCCGGGTCTGGAACTCGCTCCGCTTCGGATCGAAAATCAGCGTTCCGATGAGGTCGGCCGGGAGGAGGTCCGGGGTGAACTGGATCCTCTGGAAACCGGTGTCGATCACCTGTGCAAGCGTCCGCACCGTGAGGGTCTTCGCCAGTCCCGGCACACCTTCCATGAGCACGTGCCCGTCGGCGAGCAGGCCGATGAGGAGCCGCTCGACCATGGTTCGCTGCCCCACGATCACGCGTCCCACCTCGTCGACCAGCCGCTCCACGAAGGCGCTCTGCTCGCGGATTTTCTCCTGTATCGCTTCGATGTCGTGACTCACCGCGGTGCGTTCCTCTCCTCTCGAATCGTCTCTCCGAATGGTTTCGCGCGAAGGTCTCGAGCGGCCCTGGATGCCCGACGCCGATGGGGATCGGCGCTTGAAAGACATTTTATCGATTTTCGGCGTTGCCCGAAGGGTTTCCCGTGGACCCGCGTTGACGCGAGCCGCGGCGGCGGACACCGTGAATCCAGACACTCAGCCGCGGAGTGCCAACCGGGAGCACCGAATGTACGACACGCCGGAGCCGGGACCGGAACCCAGGGCCGTCCACCGTCGCGACCTCCTCCGCTGGCTTACCGCCAGTCCTCTCCTCACCGCTTTCGCCGGCTGCGACCTGGGCCTGGTCGGGCGCGCCATGGCGCAGGAGGCGCCGGCGCGGTCGCTCGAGGATCTCGTCGGGGCGGCGCAGGAGGCCCTGGATGTCTTCGACCTCGAGAAGGTGGCCGCGCAGACGGTCCCCACGGCGCACTGGGGGTACATCAGGACGGGTGTCGACGGGGAGGAAACGCAGGCGAACAACCGGGCCGCGCTGGAGCGCATCTACCTCCGCGCGCGCCGGCTCGTCGACGTCTCGAATCTCGACATGCGCGTCTCGATCTTCGGGCGGGAGTGGCCGACGCCGCTCATGATCGCGCCCGCGGGGAGTCAGGTGGCCTTCCACCGCGATGGCGAACTTGCGACCGCGCGGGCGGCCGCGGCCCGCAACCACCTGCAGACGCTCTCATCGGTCAGTTCCACGGGCGTCGAAGCGGTGAACGAGGCGCGGGGGGAGCCGGTCTGGTATCAGCTCTACGCCCCCCGCCACTGGAACGCGACCGTCGCGCTCGTGAACCGCGTTCGCGAGGCCGGCTGCCCCGTCATCGTACTCACGGTCGATCTCCTCGGCGGGAGCAACCGCCTCACGCTGGAGCGCTACCGGCGCATCGACGACCGCAACTGCGAGAGCTGTCACCGGAGCGGCGGGCGAGCGGACCCCGTGAAGCCGATGTACGAAGGGCTGCCCCAGGGACCGCCGGACAGCGGCGGGCCGACGATGACCTGGGACTACATCCGCCGGCTGCGCGACATCACCGACCAGCGGATCGTCGTCAAGGGTCTCGTGACCCGCGAAGACGCGGAACTCGCTCTGGAACACGGCGTGGACGGGATCTGGGTCTCGAACCACGGCGGTCGAGCCGAGGGAAGCGGACGCGCGACGATCGACGCGCTTCCCGAAGTCGCGGAGGTGGCCGGCGGCGAGGTGCCGATCATCGTCGACGGCGGCTTCCGCCGCGGGACGGACATCTTCAAGGGGATCGCGCGGGGGGCGACGGCCGTCGCAATCGGGCGGCCCTACCTGTGGGGGCTCGGGGCCTTCGGCCAGGCGGGCGTCGAACGGGTGCTCGAGATTCTGATCGAGGAGCTGCGGATCACGATGGGCGCCGCCGGGACGCCGTCACTCGCCGACATCGGCCCCCGTTCCATCGGCGTCGACTGACGTGGACACCGCGGCGTTGTTGGCCGACCGGTTCGTCAGATGACTCCGAAGAAGCGCAGAATGAACCCGATCGTGAGGGGAATGATGGGCAGCAGCGTGACGCCCACGGCGACGGTCACGCCCGCCCGGAAGAGAAGGGGACCGGTCGGAAGGAGCCGCCTGCCGAATAGCTTCTCAAGCGCGATCTCGGCCACGGGACCCAGCGAGTAGCACACGTTCGCCCACACGGCCCACCAGACTACCGCGCGTACCAGATCGACCGGCTGAAGCGTCGCGACGACCGCCGTGAGCGCCGCGCCGAAGGTCAGCGTCACGAGTCCCGTGGCGCCGACGATGAGGTTGTAGGGGAGACGGCGTTTCTCCCACCAGCCGATTATGGCCCCGACGCGACGCTCGGCCGGCTCAGGGTAGAGGAAATCGGCGAGGAAGGTGCCTCCCGGGACGATGCCCCGGGGCAACTCGGCGGCAGGTGTGGGATCTGTCAGGGTGTCGTGGCTCGTCACGGGCTCACTTCGCGGGACCTGCTCGATTCGACGTGGTCACACGGTCATACGGTTCCGCGCGCCCGGGGTTCCGCCCGTGCGCTCCGGGGGCCGGCGGCGACCCCCGGAGCCTCCGCCGAGAGACTCGGCTAGCGCAGCGAAGACGTGAGGCCGCGGATCGCGTCGGCGAGCAGCGCCAGGCGCCGGGCATCTCCCGGTCCCGCCGCGTTGGCGGCGCGACGCGCATCTTCGTCGAGTTCGTCGGCGACCGCGTTCAGTTCATCGAGCGTGGCGTTCCGTTCGGCGCCGGACTGGCTCTCCGCCATGTCGAGCAGCGACGCCACGCGCTCTCCGCGCTCGGTGTTGATGCCGCTGCTGCGCTGCATCTGGACCAGGTACGAGCGGGCGACAGCGAAGCTCGCGGGCCAATCGAACCGCTCCTGGTTCTGCACGTTGGAGTCGCCGACCATCACCGACATCGCCGCGTCGATCTCCGCCTGCGAGAGGTGCTCGCTGGCAGCGAGCTGGAACACGTCCACGCCCCGCGCGATTTCCGCGCCGTAGATCGAACCGTTGTGCCAGTACGCCGACCAGTAGCCGCCGCTCAGCATCTCCACCGCGTCCAGAGGACCGCGGTCGAAGTAGGCGATCTCGAACGGGTTCTCCGGATCCGTGAAGTCGAAAATCGAGAGGCCGCCCTGGTACCAGCCCTGCACCATGATGTCGCGGCCCGGCACCGGGATCATGGAACCGTTGTGGGCGACGCAGTTCTCCTGCTCCGTCTGCGGCACCGGCAGCTTGTAGTAGCCCGCCAGCTCCATCTTGCGGTCGCGGATCGTGAAGATCGCGTTGGCGCCCCACGTCTCCGGATCGGAACCGCGGCAGCGAGGGGCTCCGCCGCCGCCCCACTCGTCCGTGAAGACGATCGCCGTACCGTCGTTGTTGAAGGTCGCCGAATGCCAGTAGGCGAAGTTGGGATCGACGACCTGGTCGATGCGGACCGGATTCTCGGGGTCGGAGATGTCGAGCAGGATGCCGTTCCCCGAACAGGCTCCGGCGGCGAGTCCCAGATCCGAGCGCACCGTGATGTCGTGGCACTGGTTCGTGAGACGCGACGCCTGCGTGCCTTCGCCGTGGTCGCCCCCCGCCCACAGACCCGCAATCTCTCCCGTCTCGGGGTCCGCGAAGATGCGCGGCATGTTCACGACTTCGGCATTCTCCGGCGCATCCACCGGCACTTCGATGATCTCGATCCGGAACAGCGCCGTGTCCTCGTCCTCATCGGCGGGCAGGCCGGAGCAGCCCTCGAGTTCGCTGCCCGAACGGACGCGTCCCGTGCCCGAAACGTAAATGTAGACGTGGGAGTCGTCCCCGGGGTCGGTGACGAGCGTGTGCGTGTGAGAGCCGCGGCACGTCTGCACGGTCTTCACCTGCCGGGGATTCCCGATATCGGAGATGTCGAAGATGCGGATCCCCTGCAGGCGCACGGTGCTGACGCTGTCCTGGACCCCCTCCGTGCCGCAGTCGAGACGGGCCGAGGCCTGCTGGACCGACATGAAGAGAAGGTTCTCGTGCACGCTGACGTCACCCTGTCCGCCGGGGCACACGACCGCGACGACGAGTTCGGGCTCAGCGGGATCCGACGCGTCGAACACCTGGAAGCCCCAGTAGCTGCCCTGGAAGACGAGGTCCCCCTGGAACGCGATGTCCGAGTTCGTCGGCCCGCGTCCTCCGGCCTCATCGGTGAGGAACGGATCGGGCTTCGGAAGGCTGACGAGCCGCGCCAGGTTGCTGATCGCCATGCCGGCATCGTGCAGGCCCGGCGCGAGTCCGATGCGCGGATCGTCCGGGTCCCACTCCCAGACGGCCTCCGGGGGCGGAGGCGGCGGGTCCTGTGCCGCAAGGCTCCCTGCACCCGCCAGCAAACCGAACGCGATGGCCGGCAGCAGGGCCGCCGGACCGCTTCGCCGCAGCAACGTCAAGATCTTTCCGCGTGACATCTTCCTACCTCCGCTGAATCTCCGTTAATCGTCGGGGAATCGTCAGGGGATTCCGTTCAGCATGTCGCGCATGCGCAGAATCTCCATGTCCTGGTCCGCGTCCACATCCGCTGCGAACCGAAATATCTCCGTCTCCTGGCCTCCGCCCGGACTCCCGAACAGCTCGGCCACCATCGTCAGGGCGCCCTGATGATGCTTGATCATCCCTTCCAGGAAGAGCCGGTCGAACCCGGAGCCGCGCGCGGCAGCGAGGGCATCCATCTCCTCGCGGGACAGCATCCCCGGCATGAGTTCGCCCTCGCCGAGTCCGTGTGCGTGTCCGGCCCCCATCATCGGAGCCGTCTCGTCTCGTCGCTCGAGCCAGCGCGTCATCCACGCGATCTCGTCCCGCTGGGAGATCTCGATCCGGCGCCCGAGCAGGAGCAGTCCCTCGTGATCCGTCCGCTCCGGAATGAGCGCCGCCATCTCCAGCGCCTGGGCGTGATGCGGGATCATTCCCTGCATGAAGCGCACGTCCGCCGGGGTGTGCGTGACGTGCTCGAGGGATGCGGCTTCCTCCACGGTCAGGACGCGTGTGGCCTCGCCGGGCGCGCCGGGCTGGACCGTCCGCATCTCCCCCTCGCCCGCGTCGCCGCCGCACGCGGCGAGCGCCAGGCACAGGAGCCCGATCCAGTGCCTGGATTTCATTCCCGCGTCCTCCGTCCGTCGATCGCTAGTGTCGTGTCCCGGAAATACGCGAGCTACCGAGAGTGCCGAGGCGCCGGATCCCGCAAGGCGCTCCGACGAGGAATGGTAG
>JAJDUL010000069.1 GCA_022826685.1 Gemmatimonadota bacterium
GGCAGCAGGTCCAGACGGTCCTGAGCGCGGACGACGAGGTGATTCGCGTCCGCGGGGCGATCGATTCGGCCAGCACGACGATGGGGCTGCCGATGCCGGGGATGGACGACATGTTGCCCGACCTCTCCGGCATGTCCTTCACCGTCGACATGGATCCGCGCGGCAGCGTCCTGCAGGTCGTGGAGAGCCAGGGAGTCCCGGAAGATGCCGGGGTGACCGTCGAGAGCATGCTGCAGGGAGCCGGCCATTCCGTGCTGCCCGAGGAGGAGGTCAGTCCGGGGGATTCCTGGCTGGTCGAGACGCCGATCGAGCTCCCGATGGGGACCGGCGGAACGATGTCGATGGACATGGAATTCACCTACACGTTCGTGAGTCTCGCCGACGGCCTCGCCACCCTTTCGTTCGAGGGGCCGATGGACATGGACATGGACTTCCAGGGCATGTCCATGAGCGGCGCGGGGACCCTGTCCGGAACGCTGGTCGTCGACCTCGTCGAGGGTCGGAATGTCAGCCAGACGAGCCGGCAGAGCATGGAGATGAGCGTGGCCGGGACGTCGATGACGGTGAATACCACGACGACACTCGAACTGATGCCGGATTCCTGACACCAGAGACCCCAGACGGCGAGGGAAGGAGAGCCAGGGAGAAACGATGAACCAGACGAGGATGAGAGCCCTGATTCGAAGTGCGGCGGCGGCCGCTCTCGCGGTGGGCTGTGCGACCCCACTCCACGGACAGACTCTGCTTCGCATGACGCCGGCCGAAGGACAGGTCTCGCGGTACGTCGTCGAGGCGGAGACGTCCATGGCCGGGACAGTCATGTCGACCCAATCTCTCTACCGGACAGAGACGATCACCAGCGTGACGGGTGACGCCATCGAGGTTCAGGCCGTGGTTGACTCGTCTGCCGTGACGGAGGCCATGCCCGGGGCGGGCGGGCCCGATCTGTCGGGCGTGAGTTACACCTTCGGCATGGACCCCCGGGCGCGGGTGACGGGGTTGACGGACGCGGGAACGCTCTCGGCGGCAGCGGAGCCCGCGGTCCGTGCCATGCTGGGTAGCAGTTTCTTCGAGTTGCCGGAGGGCGAAGTGAGCCCGGGCGACTCCTGGTCGGGACAGGTGACGACCGAGATACCGGCCGGCATGGGCGGCACGATGACGATGGAAACGGACGTGACCTACACGCTCGCGGGCCTCGACGGGGATCTGGCGGAAATATCGCTCGAGGGGACCGTGACGATGTCGGGAAGCGCCGGCGGCATGACGATGGACGGAACCGGATCGGTCAGCGGGACCGCGATCTTCGACACGGGACGAAGCCGCCTCGATAGCCACGACAGTGTGCTCGACGTGAACATCAACGCGGGCGGCATGGCGATGTCAATGCAGACGACGACCACGCGCAACATCATCTCCTGACAACGGCCGCCGCGTCGCGCTATCGGTTTCGTGAGGGCAAAACAATCCCGGAGGGATAGGTCCGGTTTCGCTGGACCGTCCACTCCGGGACGCTCCCGTCGCGGGGATAGCGGAGGAAGGTGTCCGCGTCGGCGCCAGCGATGGCTACCCGTACGCGGTGTCCCGCCCGGAACAGTACCGAGGTCGCCCACAGGTCGAAGCTCAACTCCGCGACCTCCCCCGGCACGAGCGGCAGGGCGTCCGGGCGTGACTCGCTCCGGTGCGGCCCGTACTTCCGGTACAGCGGCGGGTCGTCGGTGACCGCCCGCATGACGCCCCGGAGCTGTCCCTCCGTGATGTACCGCACCGTGCCGTCCGGAGCCACGTCCTCCAGGTAGGCGATGAAGGCGCCGTCCGCTTCGGTTGACGCCAGATACAGCGTGACGACCGGGTGGCCGGTGATCTCGAGGTCGGCGGCGAGCGGGGCGCTCGTCCAGGTCAGCAGCTTCCCGTCCTCCTCCCGGCGGTCGCCGTATACCACGTCGCCGCCTCCGCCGTTCGTGTACCAGCGGTTCCTCGTCCCCGTCGTCGCCGTGAAGTCGACCGTGTAGCGATCCTCTCCCGTTTCCGCGGCGGGGGCTTCGGTCGAAAGCGCACCGTCCTCGCGGAAGTACCACGCGACATCATCTAAGCCCTCCGGCGGCCACGTCTCTGTCCGTGTCCAGCGGTCGGCGCCGAGCGTGTAGTAGTGGATCTCCGTCGGCGTCTCCCCGGATCCGTCCTCCTTGAGGTGGGCGTCGAAGAACGCCACGAGTTCCTCGAACCGGGCATCGGCGTCGGGTTGTACGGGCGTGTCCTCCGCCTTGAACGGGTCCGTGTCGTTCCGCGCCCCGTGGTCCCACGGACCGATGAACACCTGCTGCGCGTTGGAGATCGTGTTGTAGCGGCCGAGCGTGCCGTTCACCGTTCCGGCGTCCTGCCAGCCGACCCGAATGAGCATGGCCACGCCGGACTCCTCGATCTGCGGGAGGTGGCCGGAGGGACTGCGGCGGTGCCCGACGTTCGTCTCGCCGTAGGGGCCGAACGGGTCGTCCCGGAACTCGTACTCCAGCGCCGCCTCGAACGGCACGGTATTCGCCTGGTGCTCCGCCACCGCGGCGGCGAGCAGCGATCCGTCGACGTCCGCGTCGACCGGTTTCACGCCGGTGACCCGGCTCCGCACGTCGTCGCAGGCGGCCCCCATCGCGTCGGACAGGCCGCAGATATCGTTCAGGTCCTGCATCCGCGTGCGGTTCGACCAGTCCTCGAGGAAGCCGACCGTGAGCACGCCGCCGGGGAAGATGAGGTGGCCGAAGTTGTCGAAGTCGTTGAAGAGGGGGGCGACCGCCTTCACCGCGGGGCTCCGGTTGACGGCGAGCATCTCGGCGGTGTTCCCGGCGTAGGAGACCCCGTAGGCGCCCACGCGCCCGTTCGACCATGGCTGGCCCGCAATCCAGTCCGCGACCTCCCCGTAGTCCGTGACCTCGTCCTCGGCGAGTTCGAAGCGGCGGATCCCGAAGGAGGCCCCGCTTCCCCGCCCGTCGACGAGGACGAGCGCGTACCCGACCCGGTTCCAGCGCTCCGCCTCGGCAAAGTTCGAGGTCTCCTCGAGGGGGACACCGACCTCGCCGCGGGCGCGCCAGTAGCGGGTCGCCCGCATCATGGCCGGGAGCCGGTCCCCGGGCTGGATGCCATCGGGCAGCCACACGTCAACGGCGATCCGGACGCCATCGCGCATGGGGATGTGAAGCGCCTGGTTGCGCGTGAGCGCGCTCACCGGGGTGGCGCCCCCAGCGTCATCGCCGGCTGCGGACCCGTCGTCCGTGGCGGCATCCCCGCAGGCCGCCGCGGCGATTGCGGCCAGCCCCACGAGCCGCCGCGCAGGCGCACCGGGGCCGCGATGGCGCCGACGTCTCACCAGGCGATCGCGTGGCCGTCCCGGCGCGGATCCGATCCGCCGGCGAGGGCGCCCGTTTCCGCATCCCGGTACACCCCCTGGACGCCGCCGAGGTTGCCGGGCTGGACGAGGTTGTGCCCGCGGTCGGCGAGTTCCCCGTACACCTCCGGCGGGAAGCCCGCCTCCAGGTACGTGACGGAGTCCTCCGGAATCGGCGTCAGGCCGCCGCCCCGGTTGAGGCACATGCGGGGCGACGCGATCGCGAGCTGCATATCCATCCCGCCGGCCGTCAGCTTCGTGATCACCTGCCCCACGGTCTGCGGGATCGTGTAGCCGCCGGCGGCGCCGACAGCCGCGACGAGATTCCCGTCCTTCATGACCACGCACGGGGTCATCACGCCCTTCGCCTTCTGGCCTCCCGCGATGTAGTTGACGTGCCCCTCCTCGAGGGAGAAGCCGAACATGTGGCCGTTGTTGAGGAAGATGCCCGTGTCGCCCGCGATCACGCCGCTTCCGTAGAGCGCGACGAGAGATTGCGTGAAGGCGACGGCGTTCCCCCACCGGTCGGCGGAGGACAGACTCGTCGTCCCGAAGAACGGGAGCGGGGCGCCCGAGAAGGAGGCGATGCGGGCGGGGTCGATCGTCGCCCGCTGCTCGTCCGCGTATTCCTTCGAGATGATCATGTCGACCGGGATATCCGCGTCTTCGTTCCCGGTGTTGTACCGTTCGTCGTCGATCAGGGCGAGCCGGTTCGCCTCGAGCCACAGGTGGGCGAACTCGGAGCTGTAGAGATCCATGTTCGCGAGATCGAAGCCGTCCATGATGTTGAGCGCCTGGAACATCGTCATCCCGCACGACCCCGGCGGCATGGCGTACAGATCGTGCCCCTGGAAAGTCGTCGTGATGGGCTCTTTCCATGCGACCTCGTAGCCCTCGAGATCGGCCTTCGTCATGTGGCCGCCGTTCTCGGCGAGGAAGGCGACGATGCGGTCTCCGATCTCGCCCATGTAGAAGTCGTCCGCGCCTTCGCGGGCGAGCCGGCGCATGCTGGCGGCGAGTTCGGGCTGCTTGATGATCTCGCCCATCCGCGGCGGACGACCGTTTGGGAACATGATCCGGGTGCTGGACGGGAACCTTCCGAGCTTGTCCGCGCTCCCGTCGGTGTGGAGCGCGTCGAACTTCGAGATGACGAAGCCGTCCTCGGCGAGCTGGATGGCGGGCTCGAACACGTCGCCGAGGCTCATCGTCCCGTAGCGCTCGAGGACGGCGGCCCAGCCCTTGAACGCGCCGGGCACGATCGGCGCGCGGTACCCCATCTCGACATCGTCCGGCGTGATCGTGCTCGCCGAGGAGGCCGCGGGCGCCCGGCCGAGCGCGTCGAGTCCGACGACCCGGTTCTCCTCCGCCAGGTAGATGAGCATGAAGCCGCCGAAGCCGCCGAGCCCGGACATGTAGGGTTCGGAGACGTTGAGCGTGGCGGAGGCGGCGACGATGGCGTCGATCGCGTTTCCGCCCTGCATCATGATCGTCGTGCCGGCGAGCGAGGCGTAGTAGTCGGCCGCGGCCGTCACACCCCGCCGGCCCCACACGGTGCCGTGCGCGGGGCCGAGCAGGCCCGGCACGTTCGAGTCCTGGGCGGGACCCCATTGTCCGATCCCGTCGGGGGGCGCAGCGGCCGTCTCGGGAGCGCGGCAGGCGATCAGACCGGATCCGGCGGCGGCCGCGGCGGAGGTGGCGAGGAAGTCACGGCGCTTCATGGCTCGACTCCTGGGCAGAGGGGTTCGCGGACCCTGATCCTAGGCCGCGGGTTGCCCCCCGCTCAAGACCCCGGCCGCGGCGTTCACCGACGGCCGGGGTGCGAGCCGACTCTTCCGTGCCGGGCTACGGCGTGATCGTCACCAGGCGATCGCGTGGCCGTCCCGGCGCGGGTCGGATCCGCCGGCCAAGGCACCTGTTTCGGCATCGCGATACACGCCCTGCACGCCGCCGGGGTTTCCGGGCTCGGCCAGATTGTGGCCCCGGTCCTCGAGTTCGTCGTACACCTCGGGCGGGAAGCCCGCCTCCAGGTACGTGACGGAGTCCTCCGGGATCGGCGTACGTCCGCCGCCCCGGTTGAGGCACATGCGCGGCGAGGCGATCGCGAGTTGCATGTCCATGCCGCCGACGGTGAGCGTCGTGATCACCTGCCCCACCGTCTGCGGGATCGTGTAGCCGCCCGCGGCACCCACGGCCGCGACGAGGTTGCCGTCCTTCATGACGACGCACGGCGTCATCACCCCCTTCGCCTTCTGGCCGCCCTCGAGGTGGTTCACATGCCCTTCCTCGAGCACGAAGCCGAAGGTGTGGCCGTTGTTGAGGAAGATCCCCGTGTCGCCGGCGATCACGCCGCTCCCGTAGCCGCTCACAAGCGACTGCGTGAAGGCGACCGCGTTCCCCCAGCGGTCGGCGGACGAGAGGCTCGTCGTGCCGAAGAAGGGGAGCGGGGCCCCGGCGAAGGAGGCGATGCGCGCGGGGTCGATCTTCGCCCGCTGCTCGTCCGCGTATTCCTTCGAGATGATCATGTCGACGGGGATCTCCACGTCCTCCTTGCCGGTGTTGTACCGGTCGTCGTCGATGAGGGCGAGCCGGTACGCCTCGAGCCACAGGTGCGCGAACTCGGAGCTGTAGAGGTCCATGTTCGCGAGGTCGAAGCCGTCCATGATGTTCAGCGCCTGGAACATCGACATCCCGCACGAGCCCGGCGGCATCGCATACAGGTCGTGCCCCTGGAACGTCGTCGTGATCGGTTCCTTCCACGTGACGTCGTACGCCTCGAGGTCGGCCATCGTCATGTGGCCGCCGTTCTCGGCGAGGAAGGAGACGACGCGCTCGCCGATCTCTCCCTTGTAGAAGTCGTCCGCCCCTTCCCGGGCGAGCCGGCGCATGCTGGCGGCGAGGTCCGGCTGCCTGATGATCTCGCCCATGCGCGGCGGACGGCCGTTCGGGAACATGACGCGCGTCGTCGACGGGAACTGGCCCAGCTTCTCGGCGGCGGCGCCGTTCGTGTGGATCTCGTCGAAGCGCGAGACGACGAACCCGTCCTCGGCGAGCCGGATCGCCGGCTCGAACACGTCGCCGAGGCTCATGGTCCCGTAGCGTTCGAGGACGGCGGCCCAGCCCTTGAAGGCGCCGGGCACGATGGGCGCCTTGTAGCCTTCCGCGAAGTCGTCGAGCGTCATCGTTTCCGGGGACGAGGCGGCCGGCGACTTGCCGAGCGCGTCGAGTCCGACGACCCGGTTCTCCTCGGCCAGGTAGATGAGCATGAAGCCGCCGAAGCCTCCGATTCCCGACATGTAGGGTTCGGAGACGTTCAGCATGGCGGAGGCGGCCACAATGGCGTCCACCGCGTTCCCGCCCTGCATCATGATCGTCGTGCCGGCGAGGGAGGCGTAGTAGTCGGCGGCGGCCGTCACGCCCCGCGCCCCCCACACCGCCCGGTGGGCGGGCCCGAGCAGGCCGGGTACGTTCGAGTCGCCGGCCGGGCCCCACTGCCCGGTGGCGGCGGTGGCGGCGCCCGCGGTCTCGGGAGGCCGACATCCGATGAGACTCGATCCGGCGGCGGCGGCGGCGGAGGTGGCGAGGAAGTCTCGGCGCTTCATGGCTCGGCTCCTGGGCAGGGGGGATCGCAGACTCTGATCCTAGGCCCGAAGCTGCCGACCGCTCAAGGCCCGGCACGCGGGGCGGGAACCCGCGCAATAGCCGCAGGACTCCCGCCTATAGGCTATCGTAGACAGCATCCTCCTCGCCCGTTGAGTCCCGGAGAAAGGGCCATCACACGTGCTCGACCCCGTCACCGCCGACCCGCACCGCCCCGACAGTACGGTCATCGCCGCCCTCCGTGGCCTCGAGGGACGCGCCACCCTGGGCGATGTCGTCTCCGCCACCGGATTGCCGGACCACGAGGCCGAGGTCGCCCTCAAGTCTCTCCTGGAGACGCACCGCGGCCACCTTGAGGTCTCCGATTCGGGCGACCTCCTCTACCGGTTCGATCCCTCGCTCATCGAGCGGGACGCCGAGCGGTTCTGGGCGCGCTTCCGCAGAGTCGCCTGGTCGGCCTTCAAGGTCGGATTCAAGATCTGGACGGCGGTCATGCTGGTCGCCTACTTCGTCGCCTTCGTCGTGATCCTCATCGCGCTGATGACCGCCAACCGCGACGGCCGCGGCTCCGGCGGGCGCAGGGGCTTCGGCCTGGGGGACTTCTTCATCCTCCACTGGCTGCTCGGGGGCAGCGGGTGGGACCGGAGGGGCCTCTACTACGGCGACCGCCATGCCAGGCGGCTCCCGAAGGACGCCCGTCCGCCCTTCTACAAGAAGGTCTTCGCCTTCATCTTCGGCCCCGAGGAGCCCAGGCCGACGCAGCTCCAGAAGGATCGCACGGTCGTCCAGTTGATCCAGGCGCGGAAGGGCATCCTGACGTCGTCGGAGTTGATCGAGCACACCGGCCTGTCGATCGACGACGCCGTCGAAGAGATGGGACGCCTTACCGGGGCCTACGGAGGCGACCCGCGGATTTCGGACGCGGGCGAGGTCGTGTACGCCTTCCCCGAACTGATGAAAAGCGCCCACGGGGCGGTCCGCGCGAGAGAGCCGAAACCGGCATGGATGCGGCTGGAGTACCCGAAGCAGCTGACGGGCAACAGCGGCGCGGCCAACGCCGGCATCGGCGCCATGAACGGCTTCAACCTGGTGATGGCGAGCGTGCTCGGGCTGCCCTCCACGATCGATCCGGTCATCTTCTACGGATTGGGCGTCGTGCCGTTCGCCTTCAGCAGCCTCTTCTTCGCGATCCCCATCGTCCGCTCGTTGTCGCTGGCGGGGGAGAACCGGGCGCGCATGCGGCGCAACGTGCGGCGCCTGCTCGTGGGCCTGGTTTACTCGCGCAGCGTCGAGACCGTCCGTTGGGTCGCGGCCGCCGACGCAAGCCGCCACGTGACGCGCGCACTCGAGGATCAGCAGGTGCCGCCGAAGCTGATTCTGGCGGAGCTGGAGCGCCTGGCGGCCGAGTTCGGCGCGGACGTGGAGGCGGAGGATGAAGGGTTCAGGTATCGTTTCCCGGCGATACGCGAGACCTTCGTCGAGGCGGAGCTCATGCGGCGCCGGCTGAAGCTCCAGGATCAGCGCCTCGGCCGCATCGTCTACGCAACCTCCGACACCGCCGCAGAGGCCTCGCGGCGGGACATGGCCGCCTTCGACCGCGAACTCGAAGAATCCCGACTCGACCTCTCCCGCTACCTCCCTTCCCCTACCCGGACGGGGTTCGAGGAGGATTTCGAGGTGGTCATGCACGCCGCCCCCGCGAGCATGAGACGGACTACCGATCGGCGCCGGTCACCCCGGCGCGGATCCCCTCCCTGATCCCGTCGGACGCCCCCACCGGCCCGGGATCGAACCCCTCTACCAGGCGATGGCGTGACCGTCGCGTCTCGGGTCCGATCCGCCGGAGAGGGCGCCCGTCCCGGCGTCGCGATGTACCGCCTGCACGCCGCCGAGGTTGCCGGGCTCGGCCAGGTAGTGCCCGCGGTTCGCCAGTTCCCCGTAGACCTCGGGCGGGAATCCGGCTTCGAGATAGGTGACGGAGTCCTCCGGGATCGGCGTCCGTCCCCCGCCGCGGTTGACGCACATGCGCGGCGAGGCGATCGCGAGCTGCATGTCCATGCCGGCTACCGCGAGCTTCGTGATCACCTGGCCGACGGTCTGCGGGATCGTGTAGCCGCCCTGGGCTCCGACCGCCGCGAAGAGGTCGCCGTCCCTCATCATGATGCACGGCGTCATCACGCCCTTCGCCCGCTTGCCGCCCTCGAGGTGGTTCACGTGCCCCTCCTCGAGAACGAAGCCGAACATGTGTCCGTTGTTGAGGAAGATCCCGGTGTCGCCGGCGATCACGCCGCTTCCGTAAGCGTTGACGAGCGATTGCGTGAAGGCGACCGCGTTCCCCCACCGGTCGACGGTGGAGAGGCTCGTCGTCCCGAAGAACGGGAGCGGAGCCCCGGAGAAGGAAGCGACGCGCACCGGGTCGATCTTCGCCCGCTGTTCGTCCGCGTATTCCCGCGAGATGATCATGTCGACCGGGATGTCCACGTCCTCCTTGCCCGTGTTGTACCGGTCGTCGTCGGCGAGGGCCAGCTTCATCGCCTCGAGCCACAGGTGTACGAACTCGGAGCCGTACAGGTCCATGCTCCCGAGGTCGAACCCGTCCATGATGTTCAGCGCCTGGAACATCGACATCCCGCACGAACCCGGCGGCATGGCGTGCAGATCGTAGCCCTGGAAGGTCGTCCTGATCGGCTCCCGCCACTGGACCTCGTAGCTCTCGAGGTCGGCCTTCGTCAGGTGGCCCCCGTTCTCGGCCAGGAAGGCGATGATGCGGTCGGCGAGTTCGCCCTCGTAGAGGTCGTCCGCGCCCACGCGGGCGAGATGGCGCATGCTCGCGGCAAGTTCGGGCTGCCGGATGACCTCGCCCATGCGGGGCGGCCGACCGTTCGGGAAGAACACGCGCGTCGTGGACGGGTAGCGGCTCAGCTTGTCCGCGCTCGACGCCGTGTAGCGCTCGTCGAACTTCGAGATCGCGAAGCCGTCCTCGGCGAGCTGGATCGCGGGCTCGAACAGGTCGCCCATGCTCATCGTGCCGTAGCGCTCCAGGGCGGCGGCCCACCCCTTGAATGCGCCGGGCACGATCGGTGCCTTGTAGCCCATGGCGAAGTCGTCGAGCGTCATCGTCTCCGGCGACGAGGCGGCGGGTGACTTGCCGAGCGCGTCGAGCCCGACGACGCGGTTTTCCTCGGCCAGGTAGATCAGCATGTAGCCCCCGAAGCCCCCGATGCCGGACATGTATGGGTCGGACACGTTCAGCGTGGCGCACGCGGCGACCATTGCGTCGATCGCGTTCCCGCCCTCCATCATCGTCTTCGTGCCGGCGAGCGAGGCGTAGTAGTCGGAGCAGGCCGTCACGCCCGTCCGGCCCCACACCGTGCCGTGCGCGGGTCCTGCCAGGCCGGGGACGTGCGAGTAGTCGCCGGAACCCCATTGTCCGGAGGTGACGGGCGGAGCGGCGGACGTCTCGGGCGTGCGGCAGGCCACGAGGCCCGAGCCGGCGGCGGCCGCGGCGGAGGTGGCAAGGAAGTCTCGGCGTTTCATCGGACGGCTCCTGGCAGGGGGATCGCAGACTTCTATCCTGGACCCGGAACAGCCCTCCGTTCAAGACGGCGGGGTTCAGCCGCCTGATCGGAGGGCGTCCCAGAACCCTCGCGGGCTCTCAATCGCCGTCGGCGCCTCGCCTGCCACCTGAAGGAGATCCCGGTCTCCGGTGACCAGCACGTCAGCCTTTCCGGCGACGGCTTCTCCGAGGACCGGGACATCGTCCGGATCGACGAGTTCAATCGCCAGGGGGGCGGCCTCAGCCACGACCACGGCCGCCTCGCGAAGGAAGTCGTCGGCCGCATCGATCGTGGCGCGCGGGACTCCGAACTTCTCGTCGAGAACTCGCCGCAACTCCCGAAGCACTGTTTCGCCTGCGACGAAGGAGTGATTCGCGATCACGACCCGAAGCAGGTCGGAACAGAGGCCTCGGGTGGCGAGAGCGCTGACCAGGACGTTGGTGTCGAGGAATACCCTCAAGAGATCTCGCGGAAGACGTCCTCGTCGGTGAGGTATCCCCGGGCTTCGGCGAAAGGCGTGATGCGGCGGCGAAGATCGGCCAGTCGGTCCAGCGCAAGTTGACGTTCCAGGGCGTCGCGGACGAACGCGCTTCTGCTTCGTCCGCTCCGCTCGGCGGCGCGGCGCAACCGACGCTCAAGCCGCGGATCGATTCTGATGGTCACGGTCGCCGTCTTCATGTCATGCATTGTACGACATCAACCGGGGACGGGGAAGGCGATGGACCGGCCGGGCTACAGCTCGATGTCGCCGCCCGGATCGCGCCGACGCAGACGCTCCAGGACCTCTTCCGCCTCCCGCAGCCGGGCGCGGCGTGCGTCCTCGTCGGGCACCGCCGCCGTCCAGTCGGGCCGGCCGTCCAGCTCGGGTACCCGGAGCACGGACCCTTCACGGCTCCCGGCAGGCAGCGCACGAACAGCTACGTCCTCGGTGCGCTCGTCCCCATCGCGGATGAGAACGGCGATGGACCCCTCCACGCGGTCGACGACCCAGAGGTGCTCCGCTCGCCGGCTCAATAGTTGAACACGACGACGACGGTCCCTGTGTCGTCGTAGAGGGTCGCGGTATCGCCGTTGTTGTTCCACACGGCCTGCCGTCGGCCCATGTAGTAACGGTCACCATCGGCACGTCCGGAACCGGTGTGGACGACGAGTTGTCCGCCGGCCTCCAGCACTGCTCCGGCGGGGAATCGGAAGCAATGGTTGGCCCCGTCGCAAAGCGACCAGCCCCCGATCGATCGGGCGCCGGACTCCAGATTCCGGATCACGGCATATTCCCCGTTCGGATTCCTGTGATCGTTGCCCGGCGCATCGGCGTGCACCCAGAGTTGGAGTCGCGCGTCACCCGGCGTGGCGGGGATACCGGTCGGGCCGGGCGACGCAACGGGCGGGCGGCGGCGCGGGCGGTCCCCCGCCCGACCGCCCAATGCGACCTCCCCGCCGAACGAGACTTCGTAGTCGCCGCTCTCGCGCCCCCGCACGGTAACGTGGCCGTCCCGATCCGTGCGGAACACGGTGGCCCCCGACGCCTCGTAGGCCCGGAGGGCAGCCGGCCGCGGGTGGCCGTAGCCGTTGTTGCGTCCCACCGAGATGACGACGACCCGGGGCCTGGCGGCGTTCAAAAACTCCCACGTGAAGCCGTTGTCGCTGCCGTGGTGCGGCGCCTTGAGCAACGCCACCTCCCGCACGGCCCCCTGGTTCACCAGGTGGGTCAGTTGCCGGACCTCCGAATCGCCGCTCAGGAAGGCGCGGAACTCTCCAAACCGCACGAGCAGGCTGACGGAGCGGTCGTTGTGTCCCGTCGTCCCCCGCGGGAGCAGCGGCAGGACATCGATCTCGACCTCGCCGAGCGTGAGCGTTCGCGGCGATGCCTCCAAGTACGTGATTTCCGGGCGCGCGTCGAGCGCCGCGAGGAGCCGCCGGTAGGTCTGCGTCGTATGCGGCTCGCCGTTGTCCATGTAGAAGCTGACCGGGAACGTCTCGATCACACCGGCCATGCCGCCGATGTGATCGGCATGCGGGTGCGTGGCGACCGCGAGGTCGATTGCGGTCACGCCGAATCCGCGGAGTGTCGCGACGATACCGTCGGGCCCCGCGTCGATCAGCGCGACCTGGCCCCCAGGCGCCTGGATAAGGACCGCATCCCCCTGCCCTACGTCCAGAAACGTGATCCGGAGAACGGAGTCCGCAGCCGGGACGCGCGCCGCGCCGGCAGATGACCTGACCCGCGCATCGGCCATTGCGGGCAGGACGGCCAATAACGTGAGGATAACCACGCAGGCTGAGGCCAGCGGAGTGGCGTTGGTCGTTCCGCGGGATCTCGTCATAGTGACCGCCAAAATGACCGCTGCGTCATCGATTTGTCACTCACTCCTCCGTCATCGGTTTTCTGCCGCAGTACGTCCGGGCCTGTGGGGACCAGCCGTCTTGCGCGGCGGGCAACGCGCGAACCACTGTGCGGATTGTCCCGTTTTACCGCTGATGCCGGCCATCATCCCGGAGGTTCCGATGGCGCCCACGTTCAGGATCGAGCGATCGTCCCGTCTTCCGATCACGCTCCTCGTACCCCTCGCCCTCGCGCTGGGCGCTGTCCCGCCCGACCCGGCCGTCGCCCAGACGGCCTCCGAACGCGCGGCCGCCGCGGCCTCGGTGCTCGATTTCCGGGAGCTGGGGCCCGCGATCATGGGCGGGCGCGTGGCCGACCTTGCCGTCGTGGAGAGCGACCCGCGCATCTTCTACGTCGGCCTCGGCGCCGGCGGCGTGTGGAAGACGACGAACGACGGAATGACGTGGGACCCCGTCTTCGACGATCAGCCGACGGCGTCGGTCGGAGCCGTGAGCGTTGCGCCATCCAACCCCAATCACGTCTGGGTCGGAACGGGCGAGCCGGCGAACCGCCAGAGTTCGCCGTGGGGGGTCGGGGTCTTCAAGTCGACGGACGCGGGCGGCACCTGGACGCACGTGGGGCTGGAGGACACCCGCCACATCAGCAAAATCAAGATCGATCCGCGCGATCTCGACATCGTCTACGTGGGGGCTGTCGGCCACCTGTGGGGTCCGAACGAGGAACGCGGCCTCTTCAAGACGACCGATGGCGGGGCGACGTGGGAGAACATCCTCTACATCGACGAGCACACCGGGATCATCGACCTCGTCATGGATTACAACGACCCGAACACGCTCTTCGCCGCGACGTATCAGCGGCAGCGCACGGGCTTCGGCTTCGCGGCCGGCGGCGGCGGGTCGGGGCTCTGGCGCACGACGGACGGCGGGGAGAACTGGACCCGGCTCGACGAGGGGCTGCCGGAGGGCGAACTCGGCCGCATCGGGCTCGATATCTACCGCCGCGACGGCAACCTCGTGTACGCGATCGTCGAGGCGCACGAGGGCCAGGGCGTGTACCGCTCCACCGACCGCGGCGAGTCGTGGGAGTTCATGAGCGACCGCAACCCGCGGCCGATGTACTTCTCCCTCATCCGGATCGACCCCAACAACCCGGAGCGGATCTACCTCGGCGGCGTCCAGTCCTCGGCGTCGGACGACGGCGGGCGCACCTGGTGGCCGGGGAACGCGACGGACCAGATCCACTCCGACCACCACGCGCTGTGGATCAACCCCGACAACTCGAACCACCTCATCAACGGGAACGACGGCGGGCTCGCCTTCTCGCGCGATGGCTCCGTCACCTGGCGCTCGATCCGCAACATGGCGATCGGCCAGTTCTACGAGATCGACGTCGACATGAGCGATCCGTACAACGTGTGCGGCGGGCTGCAGGACAACGGGAACTGGTGTGCCCCGCACCGCACGCAGGCGACGTGGGGCGTCCGCAACCGCGAGTGGAAGCACATGTGGTTCGGGGATGGGTTCCACAACCACTCCGACCCCGAGGACCCGAACATCATGTTCTCGGAGTCGCAGGGCGGGAACATGGCGCGCATCGATGTGGCCACGCGCGAGGGACAGTCGATCCGGCCCTTCCCGCGCCCGACCGGGGACGAAGCGGAAGGCGAGGAGCGCAGCTACCGGTTCAACTGGGACTCGCCGTTCGCGATCTCCCGCCACGACCGCGCGACGATCTACCTGGGCGGCAACCACCTGTTCCGCTCGCGGGACCGGGGCCTCAACTGGGAGGAGGCGAGCCCGGACCTCACGAAGCAGATCGACCGCGACACGCTTGAGATCATGGGCCGCGTCGTGACGGACGAGACGCTTTCGGACAACGACGGGATCGCCTCCTACGGCAACATCACGGCCTTCTCGGAGTCGAAGCACTCGCCCGACGCGCTGTACGTGGGGACGGATGACGGGAACCTGCAGGTGACGCTCGACGGCGGCGCCACGTGGACGAACGTGATCGACCAGGTGCCGGGCGTGCCGCCTCGGACCTACGTGAGCCGTCTCGAAACGTCGTATGCGGTGGATGGACGGGTGTACGTGACGTTCGACGGGCACCGGAACGACGACTACGCCCCGTACGCCTACGTGAGCGAGGACCACGGCGCGACGTGGCGGCAGATCACCGCCGGCCTCCCCGACGGCTGGTCGGTCAACGTGATCCGGGAGCATCCGCGGAACGCGAACCTCCTCTTCGTCGGGAACGAGATCGGCGTCTACATGTCGATCGACCGCGGCGACTCCTGGGCGCGCATGGTGAACAACCTGCCCGTGGTGCCGGTGGACGACATCGCGATCCACCCGCGCGAGAACGACCTCGTCGTGGGGACGCACGGGCGCAGCATCTGGATCCTGGACGACATCACGCCGCTCGAGGAGATGTCCGCGGACGTGTTCGCCTCCGACTTCCGGCTGTTCGGCGCGCGGCGCGGCACGATGTGGTCGATGGGGATGGACTGGCCCTTCCAGCCGGCCACCTTCCACGCGCCCAACCCGCCCGCCGGGATCCCGCTGCGCTACTACCTGGGCGCCGGGGTCGACTCGGACGGGGCGAGCCTCGAGGTCCTCGACGGCGGCGAGGTCGTGCGCACCATGGACGCCGGCGGGGAGGCCGGTGTGAACGAGGTGCTGTGGGACTTCCGCGTCGATCCCGCCTTCGAGGCCGGCGGCGGGGGTGGCGGCTTCTCGCGCGGGCCGCCGCCGGGTGCGGGGCCTCGCGTGCTGCCGGGCACGTACACGGTGCGGCTCACGGTCGGGGACGAGAGCCAGGAGACCGAGGTCGGCGTGCGGCTCGATCCGCGGCGCGAAGCGAGCCGGGCGGCGCTTGTGGCGCGACAGGACGCGATGATGCGAGCCCATGCGCTGGCCGCGCCGGTCCGGGACGCGCGGCAGCGGATCGGCGCCATGAACGGTCGGCTGGACGAGATCCGGGCCCTGCTCGACGACGCGGACATCGAAGACGGGGACCGCGAACGGATCGAGGGGATCGCCGAGGCGATCTCCGGCCAACTCGAGGAGCTCGACGACGACCTGGATGACGCCGCCGGGGGCACCGGAATCTCGCAGATGGAGGGGTGGTCCGGCGAACCCACGGCGGATCAACTGTACCGGATCGATAGGGCGTGGGAGGCGCTGCCGCCGGTGGCAGAGCGCATCAACGCGCTGCTGACCGCGCGCATGCCGCGGCTGGAGGCGCTGCTCGGCGACCTCGCGGTGACGCCGGATCTGGGCGACCCGATCCGCATCCCGCCGCGGCGCTGAGGCCGGGAGTGCGGCGGGCCGTCGGCAGGCGGCCCGCCGCGCCGCCCCGCCCGAGGCCTCGCAGACGCAGGCGGAACACCCTTTGAGCGAGCGCGCACCGCCGCCGTCGCAGGCGAGCATCGCCGTCATCGGGGCCGGCATCGTCGGCAGCTGTCTCGTCGAACACCTCGCGCAGCGGGGCTGGGACGACCTCGTCCTCATCGAGAAGGGCCCGCTCCCCGACCCCGGTGGATCCACCGGCCACGCCTCGAACTTCATCTTTCCCACCGATCACAACCGCGAAGTCGCGATGCTGACGCTGGAGAGCCAGCGGCAGTACGAGGCGCTCGGTGTGCAGACGACGTGCGGCGGCGTAGAGGTCGCCCGCACGGAGGCCCGGATGGAGGAACTGCGCCGCCGCATGACCTCGGCCCGCGCCTGGGGCATCGACGCTGAACTCCTTACGCCGGCGGAGGTCGCCGAGCGGATCCCGTTCGTGAACCCCGACGTCATCCTCGGCGGCTTCTGGATGTCGTCCGTGTCCGTGGTCGACGGCGTGCGGGCCGGAACGCTGATGCGGGAGCGGGCCCTGTCCCGGGGAGTGCTCACGATCCTGGACAACACCGGGGTCACGGGAATGGAGGTCGAGCCCCGTCCCTCGGGGCGCCCCCGCCTGCGGGCCGTCCTCACCGCGCGGGGCCGCATCGAGGTCGAACACGCGGTCATCGCGTGCGGCGTGTGGAGCCCGCTCATCGCCGAGTTGGCCGGCGCCTTGGTTCCGCTCACGCCGGCGGTCCATCAGATGGCGGACCTCGGCCCGGTCGACCTCCTCCGCGCCACCGGAGACGAGATCGGCTATCCGATCGTGCGCGACATGGACGCCTTCATGTACGAGCGTCAGAAATACGAAGCGATGGAGGTCGGATCCTACGCGCACCGTCCCATCCTCGTTCAGCCGGAGGAGATCCCCTCGCGCGGGACGTCGGAACGCTCCCCCACGGAGATGCCGTTCACGGAAGGAGACTTCGCGCCCCAGCTCGAGCAGGCGCGGGAGATCATGGGAGGGTTGCTCGGGGACGCCGAGATGGGATACGCGATCAACGGCCTTCTCTCCCTCACGCCCGACGCGCATCCGGTGCTGGGCGAGACCGCCGACGTGGCCAACCTGTGGTCCGCGGCGGCGGTCTGGATCAAGGAGGGGCCGGGGGCGGCGCGGCTCCTCGCCGAGTGGATCACGCACGGCCATCCCCGCCTGTGCGACCCGCACGAATCGGACGTCACCCGCTTCCAGCCGCACGAACGCACGCGCCGCCATGTCCGGGCCCGCGCCCGGGAGCACTTCAACAAGACGTACGGGATCGTCCACCCGCGCGAGCAGTGGGAATCCCGCCGCGGCATGCACCGCTCAGCGCTCCACGCGCGCACGGAGGCGCTGGGAGCCGTGTACTACGAGGCCCGCGGCTGGGAGCGCCCGCAGTGGTACGAATCGAACGCGGCACTCGTGGAACGGTACGGCATCGCCGACCGGCCGCACGAGTGGGATCGGCGCTGGTGGTCTCCCATCATCGAAGCGGAGCACCTGCACCTGCGCGAGAAGGTCGGCGTCGTCGACCTGGGCGCGTTTCAGATCTTCGATGTGACGGGCCCCGGGGCGCTCGCCTGGCTGGAGAGGATGGCGGCCAACGCGTGCGACCGGCCGCCCGGAACGTCCATCTACACCCCGCTGCTGACGCCGGACGGGGGCTTCAGGGCCGACCTCACGATCCAGAGGCTGGCCGCGGACCATTTCCGCGTCGTGACCGGCGCCTTCGACGGGGCGCGGGACGCGGCCTGGTTCCGCAAACACCTGCCGGACGACGACTCCGTCCGCTTCGAGGATCTGTCGGCGGAAGTCTGCGCGCTGGGCGTATGGGGCCCCGGAGCGGAGGCGCTCCTGGGGAAGATCTCCGGGACGCCCCTCTCGCAGGCCGAGTTCCCCTATGCCTCCGTGCGCGGCGGGGTGCTGGGCGGGATTCCCGTCACCATGTGCCGGATCTCGTACGTCGGGGAGAGCGGGTGGGAGATCTACGTGGAGGCCGCGCTCGCGACGCGGGTGTGGGACGCCGTGCGGGACGCGGGCCCGGCGTTCGGCCTCAGGCCCGTGGGCGCCGGGGTCTACGGCACGACGGGCCGCATGGAGAAGGGCTATGCCCTCATGGGGGCCGAGCTCACCTCGGAGTACTCGCCGGTCGAGGCGGGGCTGGCGAGGCCGCGCGTGAAGCGGGCGGACTTCATCGGCCGGGCCGCCTACCTGAGAGCCCGGGAGGCGGGGCCCGCGGCGCTGCTCCGCACGCTCACCATCGACGATCACGCCGACGCCGCCGGCCTCGCCCGCTTCCCCACCGGAGGCAACGAGCCGCTCCTGGGGCCGGACGGGGAGCGCATCGTCGACGCGCGCGGAAGGGAGTCCCGCGTCACGTCGGCCGGGATGGGTCCCTCCGTGGGGAAGTACCTCCTCATGGCGTACCTGCCGCCGGAACTCGCCGCCCCCGGAACGCGGCTCCGGGTTCTCTACATGAACGAACCCTTCCCTGTCACCGTGGCGGCCGGCACCGCGCTCTTCGACCCGACCGGGACGCGCATGAGGTCGTAACCCGCCCCGACCGCCTTGCCCCCACCTCCGGGACCCGGGCTACCGGGCGGCGTCGCGGCCCTGGGCCAGGGCCACCTCGCGGGTGCTCGGGTTCGCGGACGGGCGGAACGGGACCTCGCACACGCGGGCGGAATCGGGCCTGCCCGGCTCGCTCGCGTACTCGTCCGGGAGCCACACCGCGAGTTCCGTGCCGATGGCGGATGCGGCGGGAGGCACGTATCCGAGGGCGATGTTGCTGCCCAGCTCGGGGGCATACCACGGAGACGTGAGGTATCCCACCGGCTCGCCGCCGTCCGCGCGCGAGACGTGCCAGAAGTCGGGCGCGTAGTCGTCGATCGGTCTGCCGCCCAGCTTCATCCCCACCATCACGAGGGCGAACGGGGAACGTCCCGCTTCGATCTCGGCACGCTGGCGCTCCAGCGCGACGCGCCCGATGTAGTCGCCGGGCTTCTCGCGCGGGACCTGGTAAGCGAGGTTGCACTGGAACGGGCTCGTCTCGTGGTCGATGTCCTGTCCCCAGGAGAGAATCCCGGCCTGGATGCGGCGCTGATGCCCGGGGGCCGTGACCATCAGCTCGTGCGCCCTCCCCGCCTCGAGCACGGCGCTCCACAGCTTCTCCGCGTGCAGCGTCGCGTCCCTCAGGTAGATCTCGTACCCCTTCTCCCCGGAGAATCCGGTCTGCGAGACCACGACGGAGCAGCCGCCGACCTCCGCCTCCAGGAGCCCGTAGTAGGGGATGTCCCGCACCGCATCGCCCACGAGGTCGACCATCAGATCGAGCGACCTCGGCCCCTGAATCTGCAGGGGACAGACATCGATCTCATCGATCTCCACGCGCATGCCGAGCCCGACGTTCACGCCCTGGAGCCAGAACATCAGGTCGGAGTCGGCGAGCGAAAACCAGAACTCGTCCTCGGAGAGCCGCAGGAGGACCGGGTCGTTGAGGATCCCGCCACGCTCGTTGCAGAGGATGACGTACCGCGCGCGCATAGGGTCGATCCGGGTCGCGTCGCGGGTGATCACATGGTCCGTGAAGGCCTCCGCGTCCGGCCCCCGGACCCGGATCTGCCGCTCCACGGCAACGTTCCACATCGTGACGCGGTGGGTGAGCGCCTCGTGTTCCACCGCGGCGCCGCCGTCCTCGGGCCGCACGTAGCCGCGGGGGTGGTAGACGCGGTTGTAGGTCGTGGCCCGCCAGCAGCCCGCCTCGTGGGAAAGGTGCCAGTAGGGCGACTTCCGGACGCGGGTGGAGATGAGCAGTTCGACCGGCGTACGTCCGCTCTGTCGGAGGTTGATCGGGACGATCCGGTCCGACTGGTCCACGCTCGCGGGTTGCTCACACGTCATCGCCATCGAACGTCCTCCTGGCTAACGATGGATCTCGCCTCGGTGCCCGCCATCACTCGAGCGGTGATTTCCCGACGGCGCTTACGCGTTCTTCCAGTCCGCGAGGATCTCCGCGTCGCGGTCGAGGTTCAGCTGGAGTTGCTCCCGGCGTTCCTCCGGTTCGCCCAGGAACCAGTCGAGCGTCTCGCGCGCGGTGACGGCGAGGGGACGGAAGCGCAGCCCGGCCTCGACGCCCCGGTGCGAGCGGACCTGCGCGAGTCCCCGCACGGGGCCGCGATGCGAGTACCAGAGGGGGAAGCGCGCGGGCGGCTCCCGGTTCCGGAGGAAGGCTTCGTCCACCCATGTGAACGACACGCGCGACGTCGTGACGGCGCGGATTCCATACAGGAACTCGTCCATCCGGGTCTTGTCGAGCGTCGGCCCGGCGACGTTGAAGATCCCGCCGGTGCCCCCCTCCAGCAGGTGCATGCAGAACTCGGCCAGGTCCCGCACATCGATGAACTGCACCGGGTTGTCCATGTCGCCCGGCGCGATCACCTCTCCCCCGTGGTGGATCCGGACCGGCCAGTAGGTGAAGCGGTCGGTCGGATCTCCCGGCCCCGCGACGACGTGCAGGCGGGTGACGGTGCCGCGGTCGCCGTAGATCTCCTGCACCGCCTCCTCGCACATCACCTTCAACTCCCCGTAGTACCGTCCCACGTCCTCGCTCTCCGGGTCCGTCACCTCGAGCAGCCGCGCATCCTCCGGCAGTTCGTCCTGGTCGAAGTCGTACACGGAGCCGGTGGAGGTGAAGAGGTACCGGCCGACGGCATCGCGCAGGAGGTTGGCCGAGTCGCGCACGAGGCGCGGGACGTAGCCGCTGTTGTCGATGACGTAATCCCATTCCTTCCCCCGCAGCGCATCGAGCGCCCCGTCCCGGTCCCCGATGAGGGTCTCGACGCCGGGGAAGAGATCCGGGTTCGTGCGCCCGCGGTTGAAGAGCGTGACCTCGTGTCCGCGCGCCAGGGCGCGCCGCACCATGTGCGGGCCGATGAAGCCCGTGCCGCCCAGAATGAGCAGTCGCCCTGGCCGGGCCGCGCCTTCGGCCGCCGTCGCTTCGGAATCGGTCGAGGGTCGGGTCTCTCCTGCGCATGCCGCGGCCCCTGCCGCCGGGAGCACCGCCGCGCCCGCAACGGCGAGCGAGGTCCCCGTGAATTCACGTCGTGTCATCGCCATCGAACATCCTCCTGTTTCCGGTCGCCGGATCGCGCGGGAACCACGAGATCCATGCGTGCCGCCGTACGCTCAGGATCGCATCTCGCGCAGCGCCTCGCCAAGGAGGGCGATGTCCGCCTCGAACGACTCCGGGGCGAGGGGACCGAAGGAGAAGCGGAAGAAGCTCGACAGCGGCGAGTCGTCACCGAGGCGCTCCATGTCGCAGTCGGTCCCCTTGAGGATCGCGGCCCCGCGCGTGAAGAGATGCTCGTTCAGCCGCTGGGCGGTCCAGCCGTTCGGGAGCCGGCACCAGTGGTAGAAGCCGCCGTCGCCGGAGAAGAGTTCGAGGCCGAGATCCTCGAAGGCCCGGCCGTAGCGCCCGCGCTGCATGGCGTAGAAGGCGGGGACGGCTTCCCGGACGTGGCGCATGCGCTCGGGTTCCAGGAGTTCGACCGCGTAGCACTGCGACGGATGGGACACGCCGCCCATCCCGAACGAGGAGAAGTTCGAGAGCACATCGACGTGCCGCCTCGCCGCCACGGCCCATCCGATGCGGATGCCGGGGGCCTGCAGACCCTTCGTGGCGGCGCCGACGACGAACAGGTTGCCGCGCTCGATGTCGTCGACGTGCGCGAGGGCGCTCACCGGCTCGTCGTGGAGAAGCTCGTAGGCCTCATCGACGAGGAGCCCCATGCCGTCCCGTGAGCTGGCTTCCACGAGCGCCGCGAGTTCCTCCCCGGTTCGCGTCACGCCGGTCGGGTTGCACGGATTGCTCAGCAGCATCAGCGTGCGCCCATCGCGCGGTGCCGTATAGGCCGGGACCGGGGGCCGGAACCCGTTGTCCACGCCGCTGTGCACGAGGTGATAGGGGCGTCGCAGCCGCTCGAGGACATCGTAGTACGGGGTGTATTCCGTGGACGCGAGGCGGACCTCGATGTCGGGTTCGAGGAAGAGAAGAAGCGCCACGATCGCGGGACGTCCGCCGGCGAACACCATCACGTTCTCCGCCGTGATCTCGACGCCGTACGACTGCCGGTAGTAGGACGCGATCGCCTCCCTCAGCGCCGGGAGCCCCCACGCCTTGGGATACTTGCGGTGCTCGGACGTCACCGTCACGGTCGACGGAAGCTCCGGGCCGTCCGGCAGGGCCACCGTCCGCGGGAACCCCTGGCTCCACGGGTTCGTGCCAGGCTCGCCCATGTAGGTACCGAACGTCCCCAGGAAGGCGTACAGAGTCTCGTAGATCCCCATCGGGGGCACGTATCTCAGGTACAAGCCGATCGCTCCTTCGGTTTAACGGCCGGTGGCAAAACCCCGCTACGTTCGAGCGGCGCTGCATCTTGCCTGAAACGCTGCGCTCTGCGTCGCTCCTCGGTCACGTAACGCTGCTATGCTCCCTTGTCGCTCCTTGTCAGACAAGCGCTCCGCCGCTCTCGGCGCTGACGCGGGGCTTTGCCGCCGACCGTAAGGGAGATCCGGGCGCCGGTCAGCGGAGGCCCGGGCGGGGCCGGGACAGCGTCAGGGGGCTGGCGATGCCTCCACCGTGAGCGTCATGAGCATCCCGCGGCTGTCGTGGCCGGCCACATCGCACACGACGGTGTAGCTGCCGGGAGAGAGTTCGAGTTCGACGAGCCGCACCTCCCCCGTGTTCACGTCCGTCTCGGTCTCCCAGAGGACTTCCCCGCTCGCGGGGTCCACGAGCTTGAGGTTGTGCATCTCGAAGCCCTGGTTGCTGAGGCGGAGCACCGTGGGCCCCGCCGGCAGTCTCGACGGCATGCCGATCGCGTACTCGAGTAGCGCCACGTCGACCGCGTCGACCGTGTACACGGCCGACAGATCCGGCTCCGAGGCGGAACCGGCCGCGTCACGGGCGGCGGCCGCTCGGGCCGGGTCTGCCGCCGCGTCCGCAGGCTCCCCCTCTCCGCCGCATCCGAAGGCGAGGACCGCGGCGACGGCGAACATGCCGCGACGACGCGCGGCCAACGGCGCGATCCGCCCCGCTGTCGGCGACCTCAGCCGGGGCGGCCGCAGCACTTCTTGTACTTCAGGCCGCTGCCGCAGGGACACGGCTCGTTCCGCCCGGGGGTTTTCGTGGCCGTCGCCGGAGCGCCCGTCCGGCGGGGGCTCTGGCCGGCACGGAGGGCTGCGCGGGCCGCGGTGTCATCGGGGGCCAGTTCCTGCACCGCGGCGGAGGCCGCGACGCCGGTGGCCGAGAACGCCGGCTTGCCCCCGGGGGCCTCGGCGGACGCGGCGTCCGGCGCGGGCGCCGCTCCCCGGCCGGGGGCCATCCCGCTCGCGGCACCGCCGCCCGGCTCCACGGGACCGCTCATGCCGGTAATCTGCGGCGCCGGCGGCGGAAGCGGCGGCCGGCGTTCGATGCGTGCGCGGAAGAAGCGGTTGGCCACCGTCTTCCGGATGTCCGTGATCAGGCTCACGAACATCTCGTACGCCTCCTTCTTGTATTCGACGAGCGGATCCTTCTGCCCCCACGACCGGAACTGGATCGAGGAGCGCAGATGGTCGAGGTCGTAGAGGTGGTCCTTCCATTTCTCGTCCAGCACCGACAGCACGATGAAGCGCAGGACCTGTTCCCAGAGTTCGTCGAAACTCTCGAGCTTGACGCGGAACTGCTCGTGGGCGCTCTCGAGCACCGCATCGTACAACTCGCCGGTACCCGCCCAGTTGTCGGCGCTCGCTTCCTTCTCCGTCTCGGACGCCTTTCCGCGGTCCGCTCCGACCCGGGGCAGGAACTCGTTGTGCAGGAAATACTCGATCAGGAGGTGCTCCCGCAGTCCCGGGAGGTTCCACTGGTCGTGCGAACTCTCCTCGGGCACGTAGGCGTCCATCTCCTCGCGGATCGCCTCCTCGACCATCTCCCACGTCTCGCCCTTGAGGTCCTCCCCGCCCTCGAGCGCATATAGGCGCAGGTCGTAGACGACCTCCCGCTGCTGGTTCATCACGTCGTCGTAGTCCAGCAGTCGCTTCCGGGCGTCGAAGTTCTGCGTCTCGACCCGCTTCTGCGCGCGCTCGACGGACTTCGTGATCCACGGGTGGCTGATCACCTCGCCCTCCTGCACGCCCAGGCGATCCATGATCTTCGCCACGCGCTCGTGCATGAAGAGCCGCATGAGGTCGTCTTCGAGCGACAGGAAGAAGAGGCTGGCCCCGGGATCCCCCTGGCGCCCCGAGCGGCCGCGGAGCTGGCGGTCGATGCGGCGGGACTGGTGGCGTTCCGTACCCAGGATCTGGAGTCCGCAGGGCGGCTCCTCCTCGCACCCCCGCTCCTTGATCTCGGCTCGCGACAGGTCCGGTTCCTCGTCGGTGCGGCCGAACGCCGGGGTGTCGGAACGGATCCCGCACACGTCGCACTGCACGCACGGGGAGGCGAGTTTGATGTCGGTGCCGCGGCCGGCCATGTTCGTCGCGATCGTGATCGCGCCCGGCTGGCCGGCGTTGCGGACGATCTCCGCTTCCCGGGCGTGCTGCTTGGCGTTCAGCACCTCGTGGGCGAGGCCGCGCCGTTTCAGCATGCGGGCGATGACCTCCGACACTTCCACGCTCGTCGTCCCCACGAGGATCGGAAGGCCCTCGCCGTTGATCCTTTCGATCTCCTCGATCAGCGCGGCGTATTTTTCCTTCTTCGTCTGAAAGATCACGTCGTCGTGATCCAGTCGCCGCACCGGCCGGTTCGTGGGGATGACGACGACCTCGAGACCGTAGATCGCGTGGAACTCGCCCTCTTCCGTCTCGGCGGTACCGGTCATCCCGGCCATCTTGTCGTACATCCGGAAGTAGTTCTGGATCGTGATCGTGGCGAGCGTCTGCGTCTCGCCCCGCACCTTGACCTTCTCCTTCGCCTCGACCGCCTGGTGGAGCCCATCCGACCAGCGCCGCCCGTGCATCTTGCGGCCGGTGTGCTCGTCGACGATCAGGACGTCGCCGTTCTCCACCACGTACTCCACGTCCTTCTCGTACAGGGAGTACGCTTTCACAAGCTGGTGGATGACGTGGATCTTCTCCGACTTCTCCGCGTATTCGCGTTCGAGCCGTTCGATCTCGCTGCGCTTCTCGTCGGTCGTCAGCGACTCGTCGTCCTCCACGTCCTGGACATCCTCCGAGATGTCGGGGACGACGAACGTCTCGGGGTCGTCGGGCGAGAGCACATCGAGGCCCTGTTCGGAGATCTGGATCGTCTGCCCCTTCTCGTCCATCGAGAAGAGGAGCATTTCGTCGATCTCGGGAAGCCGCTTCTCCCGCATGAGATCGGCTTCCGTCCGCTGAATGAGCTGCTTCACGCCGGCGCGCGTCTTCAGCTTGAGCAGCCGCTTGTTCTTCGGCGCGCCGCGCTGCGCGGCGAGCAGCTTGAGCCCCGCGTCCCGGCGCTGCTCCGTATCCTCGTCGGCTTCGGTCTCTTCGAGCAGCTTGGTGCCCTCGGCCACGAGACGGTTGACGATCCGCGTCTGCTTGCGCGCGATCGCGGCCACCTGAGCGTTGTGCCGCTGGTACACGTCGCGTTCGTCGCGGCCGGCGGGTCCGGAGATGATGAGGGGCGTTCGGGCCTCGTCGATGAGCACCGAGTCGACCTCGTCGATGATTGCGTACGCGTGTCCGCGCTGCACGCGATGCCGGAGTTCGATCACCATGTTGTCGCGCAGGTAGTCGAACCCGAATTCGTTGTTCGTCCCGTAGGTGATGTCGGCCTGGTAGGCGGCTCGCCGCTCGACGCTCCCCGGCTCCGTATCCTCGAGCACGCCCACCGTGAGGCCGAGATAGTCGAAGACCGTGCCCATCCACTGGGCGTCGCGTCTGGCGAGATAGTCGTTGACGGTGACGAGGTGGACGCCCCGGCCGGGGAGGGCGTTGAGGTACAGCGGCATCGTGGCCACGAGCGTCTTCCCCTCACCCGTGGCCATCTCGGCGATCTTCCCTTCGTGGAGAACGATCCCTCCGATGAGCTGCACATCGTAGGGGACCATGTCCCACGCCATCTCGTTCCCCGTGACCTCGATCTCCGCCCCGAGGAGTCGGCGGCACGCCTCCCGCACGGTTGCGAACGCCTCGGGCAGCACCTCATCGAGCACGGCCTGCAGCGCCTCGTTGAGTTCACCCTCCGTCGTCGCGATGCGTTCGGTGAGGTCGGCGCGCCGCGCCGGATTCTCGGTGAAGCGACGCTTTTCCCGCAGCGCCTCGACGGCCTCCTCGAACTCGGCGGTCCGCTCCGCGATGATCGCCCGGAACTTCCCGGTCTGCGCCTTGAGAGCGTCGTCCGGGACATCCGCGAGCCGCGACTCGTGTTCCTTGATCCTTGCGATGATCGGCCGCATGCGCTTCATCTCGCGCGTGAAGCGCGTTCCGAAGACCTGCGTTACAACGTTCTTCAACATCCGGGGCTCACTGGGTTACATGGCGCGCCCGGCGTCCGGCCCAGGCGCGCTCGACATCGTGTCGGATCGTTTCCGGAACGAGGAGGTGGACCGAACGCCCCTCCTCGAGGCGCTGCCGGATCCGGCTCGCCGAGATATCCACTCGCGTGACGTTCGCGACAACATACTCGATCGGCGTGGATTCCGGGGAGGGTGCGGGCTCCCGGCCGCGCCGCGGCATCACCGCGATGCGGGCCAACTCCGGAATCCGGCGCCAGCGGTCCCAGCGGTGGATCGCCGCAAGCTGGTCCGCCCCGATCGCGAGGACGAGCCGGTCGGAAGGAAAGCGCCGCGCGAGGGCTTCCAGCGTGTCCACCGTGTAGGAGGGACCGGCCCGCTCGATCTCCATCGGGCTGACCTCGATGCCGGGCAGGTCGGCAAAGGCCCGTCGCGTGAGGTCGAGGCGAACCTCCGCGGAGAGCGTGACTTCGCGGTGCGGCGGATCGCCCGCGGGGATCACGAGCAGCCGGTCGAGGCGCAGCTCTTCGACAAGGTCGCGCGCCACCGAGACGTGGCCCACGTGCGGAGGATCGAAGCTCCCGCCGAGGATGCCCGTCCGCCGGCCGGCCGGCGGGACTTCAGTGGCGGGATCCGGCATCCCCCGCGGGGCCCTCCTCCGCCGCCGGATCTTCGTCCGCCAACAGCAACCGGGTTTCCTCCGATTCGGGAAACTCCGACAGCAGCCGCTCCCTTATGGTTCCGGCTTCGGTTTCGAACCCCACCTGGCGGTAACTGCGATACAAGCGCAACAGGAGATCCGGCAGGAACGCGCCGGTCGGTTCCTCGGCCAGCGACTTTTCGAAGTAGACGATCGCGGACTCCGGCAGCCTCGTGCGATCCTGGTAGTACTTCCCGATTTCGTAGCTCTTCTCGGCCAGCTTGGCGCGCGCTTCCGCAATCAGGCCTTCGGCCCGCTCTCGGTGAGGGGTCGTCGGGAAGAACTGCAACAACCGTTCGCACTCCTCCAGGGCCCGCCGGGTAAACTCCTGGGAGAGCGTCACCCGGGGCGAGGCCGCCAGGTACGCCCGGCACAGCCCCAGCTGCGCGTCGTCCGCGAGGGGACTGTTGGGCCGGTTCGTGGCCATGCGCCGGAACTCCTCCACGGCGTCGAGTTCGTTGCCCGCCCGGAGCTGGCCCTCGGCGGCGAGGAACTGCGCGCTGTCGACGAGCGGATTCAGGGGATCGCGGATCATGAAGGCGAGGAAGCCGTCGGCCGCCCTCCGATATTCCTCGGCGTCGAAGCGATCCTGCGCCCACTGGAAGAGATCCGGCGGCGCCAGGTCGCCCGGGGGCCCGGAACTCGAACAACCCGCGAGCATGAGAACCGCGGCGGCGAGCACCCCGCGGAGCGCCTCGCGCGGCGCCGTCCCGGCCGGAAGCCTCATTCGAAGCCGAAGCGGATCTGTCGGATCCGCTCCTCCGCACGCCGGACGAGAGCGTGTGTGCGCGTCGGGTTCAGTTCCAGCACGCGGGCGTAGTTGACGAGAGCCTCGTCCGTCTGGTCGAGCGCGAGGTGGAGTTCGCCGATGAGGAAGTGTGCCTCGACCATGTGCGTCCGCGGCTCGCCGAGTTCGACCATCTCGGTCAGCTTCTCGAGGGCGGCCGCGGGGCGGCCCTCCGCCCGGTCTTCAGCCGCGGACACGTAGAGGCAATTCCCGTAACGGTAGCGGGCGTCCTCCGGGTTCGACCGGCTTTCCTCCATCGCCTCGAGAAAATCCCGATAGAAGGGCAGCGCGCGAGGGCATGCGCCGAGCTGTTCATATGCGAGGCCGACATCGTACAGCACCGCCGGCTCCGGCTCCCCCTCCCCGGCGAGGAGCGCGAGGCGCAGCGAGAGGGCGCGGGCGTAGTCACCCTGAGCCGCATGATAGGCTGCCAGAGAGCGCTGGAGGTCGGCGGGAAGATAGCCCAATCCCCAATCGACCAGGGGCTGGAGCGCGCGGGACATGTTCTCGGCCGCCCCCCGCTCCCGCGCGGACCACGCGAGTCCGGCGAGCGAGGCCGCCGCCTGATGCCGCAGCCGGGGGTCGCGCTCGGCAAGCGTCTCGTAGACGGTGAGCGCCTCGTCGACATCGCCGCGCGCGGCATAGGCCTGCCCGAGCCGGAGGAGGAGGTCATCCGTGTCGCCGCTGACGCGCCGGGCGAGGAGGTACTCGGCGATCGCCATATCCGCGTCCCCGACGGCGAGGTATCGATCCCCGCGCACGACGGACCGGTCCACCGGGTCCTCGCACGCCGCGAGCGCAAGCGTCGCCAGAACCCCGGCGGTCCCCTGAACGATCCACTGTCGGACGGTCACCATGGGCGCCCCTGCCGGCCTTCGTTCCCCGAATGTCTCAACTCTCCCCGCTTTCGACGCCACCACCTATGTGGCCCGTTGCCTCGCCCGAAGCGCGCGGCCCGCCCTTGCGCGTCCAGCGCCGCACAAGCCCGTACAGAAAGATACAGCGCAGCGCGGAAACGCCATCGCGCCATCCGATCTTCTTGCCCTCCGCGTACGTCCGTCCCGCGTAAGAGATCCCCACCTCATACACGCGCCAGCCACCCATGGCGACTTTCGCCGTGATTTCCGGTTCGACGCCGAAGGCCCGCTCCTCGATCGTGAGCTGCTCGATCACTTCCCGGCGGAAGCATTTGTAGCACGTCTCCATGTCCGTGAGGTTGAGGTTCGTCATCATGTTCGACAGCCGAGTCAGCCACCGGTTCCCCACGTAGTGCCAGTAGTAGAGGACGCGGTGCGGCTGCCCGCCCATGAATCGCGACCCGTAGACGACATCCGCCCGACCGGCGAGGATGGGCTCCAGGAGGCGCGGATACTCGGCGGGGTCGTACTCGAGATCGGCGTCCTGAATGATGATGATATCGCCGCTGACGCCCCGGAACCCGGTCGAGAGCGCCGCGCCCTTCCCCCGGTTCCGCTCGTGCGCGAGGACACGGTCGACCAGCCCTTCCGCTTCCAGCCGGGTCAGGATCGACGCGGACGCGTCGGCCGAGCCGTCGTCGACGGCGACGAGTTCCACGTCCGGGGCCACCTCCTTCACGCGCCGGACGATCGCCTCGAGCGTCGCCTCCTCGTTATAGACGGGCATGACCACGGAGACCCGGGCCCGCCCGATCTCCTTCTCGCCTCCCCCCTGCGCGGTCATTCGGTTGCCGTCCCGGGAAGCACCTCCCGAAAATACTCGACCGTACGCTTCAGCCCGGCCTCGAGCGGGACCCGGGGCGTCCAGTCCAGCCGCTCGGAGGCCAGAGAGATGTCCGGAGACCGCATTCTCGGGTCGTCTTCGGGCAGCGGACGCACCTCGACGGTGGACGCGGAGTCGGTGGCCGCGAGCACGAGATCGGACAGCATGCGGATCGTATACTCGCCGGGATTGCCCAGGTTCACCGGCGCGTGGACATCGGCGTTGAAGAGACGCCAGATCCCCTCCACGAGGTCGGACACGTAACAGAAACTCCGTGACTGGGAGCCGTCTCCGTAGACGGTGAGCGGCTCCCCCCGGAGCGCCTGGACGACGAAATTCGAGACCACGCGGCCATCGTCCGGACGCATGCGCGGTCCGTAGGTGTTGAAGATTCGCACGATGCGCGTGTCCACGCCGTACTCGCGGTGGTATGCCATCGTGATGGCTTCGGCGAAGCGCTTCGCCTCGTCGTACACCGAGCGCGGACCGACCGGGTTCACGTTGCCCCAGTATGTCTCGGGCTGCGGATGGACGAGTGGATCTCCATAGACTTCCGAGGTGGACGCGAGCAGCAGCCGGGCGCCGCTCGCTCTGGCCAGGCCAAGGGCGTTGCGCGTGCCAAGGGCGCCCGCCTTCAGCGTCTGGATCGGGAAACGAAGGTAGTCGACCGGGCTGGCCGGCGAGGCGAGGTGGAAGACCCCTTCGATCTCCCCCTCGATCTCGATGGGCTCCGACACGTCCCGCTCGAGAAACGCGAACCTCGGCTCGGCCCGCAGATGGGCGAGATTGCGCCGCGTCCCCGTGATCAGGCTGTCGATGCCGACGACCGAGTGCCCTTCGGCGAGGAGGCGATCGGTGAGGTGCGAACCGAGGAAGCCGGCGGCGCCGGTGACGACCAGCCTCATGCGATCTCCGCCGGACCGATCTGCCTGCGCCCGACCGGGTAGTGCTCGAACCCTCGCGAAGCCATGCGGTCCGGTTCGAACACGTTGCGCCCGTCGAATACGATGGGACGGGCCATGCGCTTCGCGAGCCGGGACCAGTCGGGGCGGCGGTACTGGAGCCACTCCGTCACGACGACGAGCGCGTCCGCTCCGTCGAGCGCTTCGTACTCGTCCGCCGCGTATTCCACGGCGTCCCCCAGATAGAACTCGTGCGACTGTTCCATGGCGGCAGGATCGTGCGCTACAACCGACGCTCCCCGGTCGCGCAGCGCCTCGGCGACCGCGCGCGAGGGCGCCTCGCGCATGTCGTCCGTGCGAGGTTTGAATGCAAGCCCCCAGAGCGCGAAGCGCAGGCCGGCGAGATCGTCGCCGAACCGCTCCTGGATTTTCCGGACGAGAACGGTGGTCTGGCGATCGTTCGCCTCGGACACGGATCTCAGGATGCCGAGGTCGACCCCCTGCTCTTCCGCGGAGCGGATGATTGCCCGCACGTCCTTGGGAAGGCAGCTGCCGCCATACCCCGTGCCGGCATAGAGAAAGGCCGAGCCGATGCGGGGGTCCGAGCCCACGCCGCGGCGCACGCGCTCGATGTCGGCTCCGGTCTGTTCGCACAGTTCGGCGAACTGGTTCATGAGGCTGATCCGGGCGGCGAGCATCGCGTTCGCCGCGTACTTGGTCAGTTCCGCCGAGGCGATATCCATGAAGATCAGTGGATTCCCGGAGCGGACGAAGGGCTCGTACAGCTCCTCCATGCACCGCCGGGCGCGGTCCGAATCCACGCCGCAGACGACCCGGTCGGGGTAAAGGAAGTCCCCCACCGCGTCTCCTTCCTTGAGGAACTCGGGGTTGGAGCACATGTGGAAGGGCAGATCGGTCCGTCGGGCGATCTCGGCCCGCACGATGTCGTTCGTCCCCACCGGAACGGTGCTCTTCATGACGACGACCGCGTCGGGACGCAGATGGTCTCCGATCACGCGAGCCGCGTCCAGCACGAAATCGAGGTCCGCCAGCCCGTCCTGACCGGGCGGCGTACCCACCGCGACGAAGATGACGTCGGCCGTCCGGATGCCCTCCGCCGCGTCCGTCGTGAACCGAAGCCTTCCGGCGGCGAGGCCCTCCGAGATCAGGCGCTCGATGCCGGCCTCGTAGATCGGGACGTCTCCGGAGTTCAGACGCCGGATCTTCTCTTCGTCAACGTCGGCACAGGTGACGCGGTTACCGGATCCGGCCAGACAGGACCCCGCCACGAGTCCAACGTATCCGGTGCCGATCACGGTGATTTCCATCGAGTTCTCCGTCGCTCTTCGTTCAGGGGCTCGGGGTCAGGCCGCGCCGGAAGTCGCGACCCAGTCCATGGTGGCGTGTACACAGGCCCGCAGGTCCCGCGCCGCGCGCCACCCCGTCGCGGCCCGCAGCCGCGTGGGATCACCGACGACGACTTCGGGTTCTCCGGGCCGCACAAGGGCCGGATCGCGCACGATCTCGGGCTCGATTTCCGCCCTCTCGAGCACCCACTCGAGCAGGCGGCGGATCTTCGTCGCGATCCCGGAGCACACGTTGTACGCCACGTGGGGCGTCTCGTCGAGGTCCGCGATGCCCGCGAGCGCCCGAACGCCATCGCGCACATCCGTGAAGTCGCGCGCCACATCCAGATTGCCCACGGCGAGCCGCGGCTCCGCCGTTCCCCGCCGAATCGCGAGGGCGCGACGGCAGAAGCTCGGGAGTACGAACGCGGGGCGCTGGCCGGGACCGACGAGCGGAAAGAGCCGCGCGACGACCACGCGTACGTCCAGAGCCGCGCCGGCTCCGCGCGCGAGAACATCCTGGGCGGCCTTGGTCGCGCCGTACACGCTCGTTGGCCGAAGCGGCGTACGCTCTCCCATCGGTCCGCCGCGACAGCCGCCGTACGCGTCCGCGGAACCCGCCACGACGACGGCCTGCACGTCGGCGGGGGCCCGCGCGATCGCTTCAACGAGGCTCAGGGTTCCCGCGCCGTTCACCGCGAGAGCTTCGCGGGACCGCCTCCCGGCCTCGGCACCCGACGAGAAGCCGGCAAGGTGGAAGACGCGGCGGGGACGGATGGCGTGCACGACCGAGGCGACGGCGTCGGCGTCTCGCACATCGAGCCGTGCCCATTCGGCCGCCGCTCGGGCCGCCGGAGAAAGGGTCCCGGCGGTGGGCGCCTCCCCGAGCATCGTCGCCGTCACCTCGTATCCGACGTCCAGCAGATGGTCGACCAGGTGCTGCCCGATGAACCCGTCTCCGCCCGTCACGAGGACCCTCACCGGACGCACCCCATCGAGCGACGGGCATCGGGGAACACCAAACTAGAGCGCTCGCGCGAGGCGCCGCGCGGCGTAGGTCACGACCAGGTCCGCCCCCGCACGCCGGATGGCCAGAACCGATTCCAGGCTGGCCGCCTCCGCGTCGAGCCAGCCCCGCGCACCCGCGGCCTCGATCATCGCGTATTCCCCGCTCACCTGGTACGCGGCGGTGGGCATTCGGAACTGATCCTTGACTCGTCGGATGATGTCGAGATTCGGCAGCGCCGGTTTCACCATGACGAGATCCGCCCCCTCGGCGATGTCGAGCCGGACCTCGCGGATCGCCTCATCCGCGTTCCGCACATCCATCTGATACCCCCGCCGATCCCCGAAGGCGGGTGCGGAGTCCGCCGCGTCCCGGAAAGGGCCGTAGAAGACGCTCGCGTACTTCGCGGCATAGGACAGTATGGCCACGTCCTCGAGGTGCGCTTCGTCGAGCGCGGCACGAATCACTCCGACCCGACCGTCCATCATGTCCGATGGTGCAACGATGTCCGCGCCTGCGGCTCCGTGAGTTACGGCCTGGGCGGCGAGCCGCTCCAGCGTCGGGTCGTTCGCGACGCGGTCGCCGTCGAGGATCCCGCAGTGGCCGTGATCCGTGTACTCGCACATGCAGACGTCCGTGATCAGGACCAGGTCGGGAAGCGCGCGGCGAAGCGCCCGCAGCGAGCGCTGGATCACGCCGTCCGGCTCTTCCGCGGTCGAACCTCGCGCATCCTTGCTTGCGGGCAGGCCGAACAGGAGGACGGCCCTTATCCCTTCATCGAACGCGGCGCCGGCTTCTTCGACGGCCGTCTCGACGCTCAGGCGGTCGATTCCGGGCATCGAAGGGATCGGCTGCCGGGGCGGTCCCCGGTCATGGATGAACATGGGGTAGATGAGATCGGAAGCCTCAAGCCGAGTCTCCCGCACGAGTTCGCGCAGGGCGGCCGTGCGACGCAGACGGCGCAGCCGGGTGACGGGGAACGAGGCTTCAAGCATGGCCGTGAGTCGCCGCGAAACGGCCGGGGCGGGCAGCGGACACAACCAGAGCCTCCACGAGCCCGGGCATCGAGTGGGTGGCCGCCACGACGTGCACCGGCAGACCGAGTCCGGAGAGCGTCGATGCGGTCACCGGACTGATGGCGGCCACGAGAGCGCCGCCGGTCTGCGCGCCGACGAGTTGCACGAAGGCACGGGCAGCGGACGAGGCCGTGAAGGTCAGCCAGTCCCCGCGACCCAGTTCGATGAATTCGCGGAGAGCGTTTCGCACGTCGCGGTTGACCTCTACCGCGTAGGCCGGGGCAGCATCGACCCGCGCTCCGGAGGCGACGAGTCGTTCCCGCAGCACGGGCCGTGCCCGCTCGGCCTGCACGAGCAGGATTCGCGCGTCCGAAAGGCTCCCCGGATCGGTCGCCGCCACGATCTCCTCCGCGAGCGCTTCGCCGCGATAGACCGGCGGCACGAGGCACTCCGCCACGCCGAGTGCGCGTAGCGCGTCCGAGGTCGCCGGACCCACGGCGGCGAACCGGCCCGTCGCCAGCGCGCCCATCGAGTCCGCCTTCGACGCAGCCTCTCCCAGGCGGTGGACGGCGTTCACACTCGTCAGCACGATCCAGTCGTATTCGGCCAGGCGGTCGGCCGCCCGCCTCAGCGCCCCCGCATCGGATGGAGGGATCAACCGGATGGTCGGCGCCGTCGTTACGGTCGCCCCCGCGGCCTCCAGGAGAGTGCGGAAGCCTTCGGCTTGCTCGGCGGGCCGCGTGACGAGCACATGCTGGCCCGCGAGCGGGGGAGAGATCACCGGACCGCCGACGCTAGTGTGGTGTCGCAGGAGTCCGCGAGCCACCGAGAGCGCCCGAGGCGCCGGATCCTGCAAGGCGCTCCGACGAGTAATAGCAGAGCTATTGCGAGGAGGAGCAACGCCGCAGGGGCGGATGCATCGGCGCTCGAATGGCCGTGGGATTTCTGCGACACCGCACTAGTGTGTCAGGACGCCTTGACGACTTTTCCCGCCTTGATGCACCGCGTGCAGACGAGCACACGACGACGACCCGAACCATCCACGATCTTCACCCGCTGGAGGTTCGGCATGAAGCGCCGCTTGCGCTTGTTGTTCGCGTTGCTGACGTGGTTCCCGACGCCGGGTCCCTTGCCGCAGACGTAACAGAAATTCGCCATGACCCGCTCAGTATTCGCTCAGTGCACGTGCACGGAGTCGGCGAGCAGGAAGGTCGGGGACGATGGAATGAGTTCGCCCATGCCTTCCTGAACCGCTCCGGACTCGACCCAGACGCCGGCGATCGAATCGTTGAATGTATAGATCTGCCCCGAGACGGCGACGCTGTCGCCGCCGTAGATCGTGGTTTCCGTCATCCTGAGGATCTGGATCGGATCGGGTTCCAACAGCACGGGATAGGCGACGCCCGGGGCAAGCTGGAGAGCAAACGCGCCCTGTCCCAGACCGGTCGCGACGCGGATTCCTTCGATCACCACGCGGCGGTTGACAGCTCCCTGCGGATTGGCCAGGAGGTCGGACGCGTCCAGATCACGGGCCGCCTCGATCTCGGCCGCTTCGGCTGCGGCGCGTGCTTCCTCGATGTCGCGCGACTGGAGGTTCAGCCAATACATGAACCCTCCGATGGCCGCCAGCGCGACGATGCTGAGGATGACGCCGAGTCCACCTTCACCTTTGTTGGACATGTCTCTTCTCCCGGTTCCTCACGCCTCGCGATCGGTGAATTCGATGAGCGCCAACTCCGCTCCGTCACCCTTCCGCGCACCCAGCTTCAGAATCCTCGTGTATCCGCCCGGTCGCTGCTCGAAACGCGGGCCGATCTTCTCGAAGAGCTTCCGCAGCGCGGCGCGGTCCGCGATCTGCCGGCCGGCCAGCTGCCTGCTGTGCAGATCGCCTCTCTTCGCCAAAGTGATGAGCTTTTCGGCGAACGGCCGCAACTCCTTCGCCTTCGCCTCGGTCGTACGGATCCGCTCGTGCAGGATGAGACTCGTCGCCATGTTTCGCAGCATCGCCTTCCGATGGCTGCGCGTCCGACTGAGTTCCCGCCCCTTCTTTCTATGCCTCATCGTCGCTCCGAGCTCCGTTCCCCGCCAGATCTTCCTTCAGGTAGAGGTTCCCCTCTTCATCCCGCAGGAACGACATGCCGAACCGGAGTCCGTGCGTGCCGAGGACCTCCGCAAGCTCCTCGAGAGACTTCTCTCCGAAATTCTCCAGCCCCAGAATATCGTCCCGCGACCGGGTGACGACATCGCCCAGGGTCGTGACGCCCTGCTTCTCGAGCGTATTCCTCGAGCGGGCCGAGACCTCGCTGAACTCCTCGAGCGAGCGTTCGAGCAACTCGACGAGCCCCGAATCGATCGGCTCCTTTGCGCTGTCCTCCTGGACCGGCTCGACGGCCTCCGGCAATGTGGGCACGGTCCCCATCTGACTGAAGTACGACAGGTGCAGCCGGACGATCTCCGCCGCCTGCGAAACCGCCTCCGCCGGATTCAGGGCTCCGTTCGTCTCGACGTCCACCTCGAGCCGGTCGAAGTCCGTACGCTGGCCGACCCGGGTCTCCCTTACATCGAAATTCGCGCGGGTCACGGGATTGTAGACGGCGTCTATCCGGATCGTCCCGACCGGAAAGTCACGCTTGGCCTCGGTCTCCTCCGGAGGCACATGGTGCTCCGCCATGACGAAGCCGCGGCCACGATTCACCCAAAGGTCGAAGGTGAGAGGACGTTTCTCGGGCAAATCCTCCTGCAGCGTGAAGAGCACGAGGTCCGGGTTCACCACCTGAACCGATGCATGCTCCGCGATCTGCTCCGCCGTTACCGGGCCGGCCTTGTGCGCCGTCAGCGAGAGCTTCGCGTCCTCTTTGTCCTCGTCCATCACCAGAACCAGACGCTTCAGGTTCTGAATGATCTGATGTACATCCTCCGCGACCCCGTCGACCGTCTGGTGTTCATGCTGAACGCCGTCCGCCCGGAAGGCCCAAACCGCCACCCCGGGAAGCGAGGACAACATGATCCGCCGGATCGAGTTGCCGATCGTGTGTCCGAACCCGCGCTCCAGCGGCTGGAGAAGAAACGACGCGCGCGCCCCATTGGGGGATCGCTTCTGTTCCTCCATCGCTTCCGGAAGCACGAGACCGGCCAGATCTACCGACACCGTCATATGCACTTCACTCCCTGTTTTCGCTCAGCGACTTCCGCGGGCCGGACGCGGCGAAACGCGCCGGCCGCGCGGGCCTACTTGCTGTAGAGTTCGACGATCAACTGTTCTTCGACGGCGAGTGGAATGTCGGATCGGGACGGGCGCTCGAGCATGCGCCCGCTCGCCGCGTCATAGTCGACGCCCAGCCACGACAGCTGATCGCGTGACCGACGATCCTCGATCGCCTCGATCACCACCGGCAACTTCCGTGCTTTCGGCGCCACCGACACTTCCGCGCCGGGCCCCACGGAATAGCTTGGCACGTCGACCGTCGCCCCTTCGACCCGCACGTGGCGATGCCGAATGAGCTGCCGCGCCGCCTTGCGAGAAGGCGCGAAGCCGAGCCGATAGACGATATTGTCCAGCCGGCTCTCGAGCGCGACGAGCAGGTTCTCGCCCGTGACGCCCGGAACGCGGGAAGCCTTCTTGAAGAGAGAGCGGAACTGCTTCTCCGCGAGTCCGTAGATCCGCTTCACCTTCTGCTTTTCCCGCAACTGCACGGCGTACTCCGACTGGCGCCGACGACGGCGGCCGCCACCATGCTGCCCGGGGGGGAACGCACGACGCTCGATCGCGCACTTCTCCGTGAAACAGCGCTTCCCCTTGAGGAAGAGCTTCTCCCCCTCGCGCCGGCACAGCCGACAAACGGGTCCCGTATAGCGAGCCATCTATACCCTCCGCTTCTTCGGCGGACGGCATCCGTTGTGCGGAATCGGCGTCACGTCCTTGATCGAGCGGATCGCGAGACCGGCCGCCTGCAGCGCCTGAATCGCCGACTCACGTCCCGATCCGGGGCCCTGCACCTCCACGTGGACCCGCCGCATCCCCATGCCGGCGGCCTCGCGTCCCACCGTCTCGGCCGCGATGGTGGCGGCAAAGGGCGTCGACTTCTTGGAGCCCTTGAATCCCGCCTTTCCGGCACTGGCCCAGGCGACGGTGTCCCCCGTCAGAGTCGTGATCGTGATGATCGTATTGTTGAAGGTCGCCTTGATGTGGGCGACGCCCTCGGCATCGACCTGGCGCTTCTTCTTTCTTACCCGCTTTGCCATTCCCTGCGCGTCCTCCGTTTGGACCGAACGTGGTTGTCGCGTCTACTCCCGGGGCGTCCTACTTCCGGGGTGCCTTCTTCTTGCCGGCCACGGCGCGCCGCGGCCCCTTGCGGGTCCGGGCGTTGGTGTGCGTTCGCTGGCCGCGCACGGGCAGATTCCGCCTGTGCCGCATCCCGCGATAGCACCCGATGTCCATCAGACGCTTGACGTTCATCGAGGTCTCGGTGCGCAGCGCACCTTCGACCTTGTAGTGGCTCTCGATGACCCGACGCAGCCTGTTGACGTCTTCGTCGGACAGCTGATAGACGCGAACGTCCCCATCCACGCCCGTTTCGGCCAGGATGTTGCGCGCCGTCGAGTGGCCGATCCCGTAGATGTACGTGAGCCCCACCTCGATCCGCTTGTTCCGCGGGAGATCGACTCCGGCTATACGTGCCATGGTTTCCTGCCTATCCCTGCCGCTGCTTGCACTTCGGATTTCGACTGCAGATCACCCGGACGACACCGCGCCTGCGGATGACCTTGCAATGCTCGCAAATTCGCTTGACACTCGAACGAACCTTCATGCTTCCGTCCTCTGGTGGCGGTTCGATGGCAACCCTTCAAAATACCAGCCCGAACCGATCCGAACAAATTCCATTGCCGCAACCGGGGCTTTCCCCCGGTTCACTTGTACCGGTACGTAATCCGCCCTCTCGTCAAATCGTAGGGCGACAACTCGACCGCAACCCGGTCCCCCGGCAGGATCCGTATGTAGTTCATTCGAATCTTGCCGGAGACGTGGCAGACGATCTGATGCCCGTTCTCCAACTCCACGCGAAACATCGCGTTGGGAAGCGCCTCGGCGACCTCCCCCGTCATCTGGATCGGTTCTTCCTTCGCCAACTCAGGCCTCCCCTGCTGCTCGCGCGGGACTCGCGACGCGCGTCAACACGCGCGGGCCTTCCGACGTCACCGCCACGGTATGCTCGAAATGCGCGGAGAGGCGTCCGTCCCCCGTCACGACCGTCCATTCATCGTCGAGTGTACGGATCTCCGGCCCGCCCGCGTTAACCATCGGCTCGATGGCGATGACGAGCCCCGCCTGCATCCGGAACCCGCGGTTGCGCACTCCGTAGTTCGGAACCTGCGGTTCCTCGTGAGGCGCCTCCCCCACGCCATGCCCCACCAGCTCCCTGATCACACTGAAGCCCTCGGCTTCGACGTGCGTCTGTATCGCGCAGCCCAGATCTCCGAGCTGGGCCCCGGGACGCGCCACGTCGATGCCCACGTCGAGCGCCGTGCGGGTCACGCCGAGAAGACGTTCCGTCGACGGCAGCACTTCTCCCACGGGAATGGTAACGGCCGCGTCCGCGAACAGACCGTCGAGCTTGACGCCGACATCGACGCTCACGATGTCGCCCGACTCCAATTCACGCCCGAACGACGGAATGCCGTGGACGACCTCTTCGTTGATGCTCGTGCACAGCGTCGCCGGAAACCCGTACAATCCCTTGAAGGCGGGCGTCGCGCCCGGGTTGTCGCGGATCAGCGCCTCCGCCATGTCGTCCAGTTCCCCGGTGCTCCGTCCGGGGATGGCATGCTCCGCCGCCATCTCGAGGACCTCCGCCACGATGGCTCCCGCGGCCGCGATGGCGTCGATCTGGGCGGACGACTTCAGCCGGATCAACCGGCCACCTCCGCCATGTGCAACGTCTCGAAGAGACGATCCCGCACCGCCTCCAGCGTTCCCGTGCCGTCCACCGCGGTCAGTCCCGTCTCGGAGCGCGCGTAGTAGGCGAGCAGGGGCTCGGTCTGGGCGCGGTAGACCGCGAGCCGATTGCGGACGGTCTCCGCGCGGTCGTCCGAGCGCTGCGCGAGAGCGGCTCCGCACTCCGGGCAGGGCGCATTCGCGCCGACGGCGCGCACATGGGTCACGAGGCCGCACGCTCCGCAGACCCGCCGCCCGGAAATGCGATCGACGAGTTCTTCCTCCGGCGCCTCGAGCGAAAGCACCGCGTCCAGCTCGATGCTCCGGTCGGCCAGCAGTTCGCCGAGCCCGTCGGCCTGAGGCACCGTGCGCGGGAATCCGTCGAGCACGAATCCGCCGCTCGCTTCCGAACCGTCGAACGCCTCGGCGATGAGTCCCAGAACGACCTCATCCGGCACGAGTTCGCCCGCCTCGTAATAAACTCGAACCCTTTCGCCGAGCGGGGTTCCGGCCTGAAGCGCGGCACGGATCATGTCGCCGGTCGAGAGGCGCGGAACGCCGAAGCGTTCGGCCAGAAATTCGCCCTGGGTGCCCTTCCCGACCCCGGGAGGACCCATGATGATCAACCGCACGCCCATCACATGTAGCGCTGTCGGCCGCGATACTTGACGCGACCCTTCTTCATGAATCCCTCGTACTGACGCAGCAGCAGATGCTGTTGCAGTTGCTGCATCGTATCGAGCGCGACGCCCACCACGATGAGCAGCGAAGTGCCGCCGAAGAAGAAGGTCTGAAGATCGAAGATCGAGAAGATCAGGTAGGGCAGAACGGCGATCAGCGCCAGGTAGACCGAGCCGGGCAGCGTGATCCGCGTGAGCACGTGATCGATATAGTCCGCCGTCTTCGCTCCGGGCTTGACGCCGGGAATGAACCCGCCCTGGCGCTTCAGATTCTCCGCCAGATCCGTCGGGTTGAAGATGATGGACGTGTAGAAGTAGGTGAAGTAGATGATGAGAACGACGAACAGCCCGTAGTACCACGCCGTCCCCACCTGGAGCGCCTGGCTCATCTCGTAGATGAAGCGCCGGGCGCCGGAGCTGCCCGGTCCGGGATTGCCCATGAACGCGGCCAGGGTTCCCGGGATGATGATGATCGACTGCGCGAAGATGATCGGCATCACGCCGGCGGAGTTGATCCGCAGGGGGATGAACGACCGTTGCCCTTCCCGGATCCGGCCCCTGCCCACGACCTTCCGCGGGATCTGCACGGGGATCTTGCGCTGGGCCAGCGTCAGAGCGACGACCGCCGCCATGATGGCCACGAGCGTCGCCGCGAGGGCGGCGAGCTTGATGAGCGAAATGCCGCCGGCCTGGTAGAGCTCGAAGGTGTTGAGCACCGCTCCCGGGAAGCCCTGCAGAATCGAGAAGAAGATGAGCAGGGACATGCCGTTGCCGACGCCGCGCTCGGTGATCTGCTCGCCGAGCCACATGACGAACACGCCCCCGGTCGTAAGCATGAGCACGGTGAGGAGGCGAAATCCGAGACCGGGATCGAGAACCGCGCCCGGCTGAGCCTCGAGGAAGAGCGCGTAGGTGTAGGACTGCCCGATACACAGCACCACGGTGGTATACCGCGTCCACTGCGTGAGCTTGCGGCGGCCCTCCTCCCCTTCCTTCTGCAGCTTTTCGATCGCCGGCATGACGGCGGCGAGGAGCTGGAAGAGGATGCTCGCCGAGATATAGGGCATGATGCCGAGGGCGAAGACGGTCGCGCGCTGCAGACCGCCCCCCACGAAGAGGTCGTAAATGCCGAAGATCGTGCCCTGGAACTGTCCGGCGAGGGCCTGCAGGGCCACGACGTTCACTCCCGGCGTCGTGATGTGGGAGCCGAGCCGATACAGAGCGAGGCACAGGAGAGTGAAGAGGATCTTCGCCTTCAGCTCCGGCACCTTGAAGATGTTCGCCGCGGCAGCCGCCGCGTTCTGGCCGTTCGCCATCCCTTACTCGATGACCTGGGCGGTGCCGCCGGCCGCCTCGATCTTCTCACGGGCCGAGGCGCTGAAGGCGTGCGCGCGCACATCGACCGCCCGCCCGACGTCTCCGCGCCCGAGGATCTTCACGGGACGGTCCGTTCCGCGGATGACGCCGCTCGCGCGAAGCGTGCCGGGATCGATCCCGCTGCCCTCCACGCGATCCAGTTCCGAGAGATTGACGATGTGCCACTCGGTTCGCCGGTGCGGCTTGAATCCCCGCTTGGGCGTACGCCGGTAGAGCGGCATCTGGCCGCCCTCGAACCACGCCGGGATCGACGCGCCACTTCGCGACTTCTGGCCCTTGTGGCCGCGTCCCGAGGTCTTGCCCGAGCCGGACCCGTGACCGCGGCCGCGACGTTTCGCCGAGGACTTCGAACCGCGGGGCGGAGAGAGATTGTCGAGCCCGATCCGCTCGCGTTCAGCCATCTTGTCCGACCTCCTCGACTTCGACGAGATGCGCCACCGCGTGGATCATCCCGCGTATCGCGCGGTTGTCCGGCTGTACCACCTGGTCCTGGTGGTGCTTGAGGCCGAGGGCCCGAAGCGTGTCGCGCTGCTTGCGCTGCGCTCCGAGACCACTCTTCACCTGACGAATCCTCAGCCGCTCACCCACGCATGGCCTCCCGGATCGTGGCGACATCCACCCCGCGTTCGGCCGCAACCTGCTCCGGCGTGACCAGATCCTGCAGTCCGCTCATCGTGGCGCGAACGATGTTGAGAGGATTGTTCGTGCCGAGGCTCTTCGTGAGGATGTCCTGCACGCCGGCGCACTCGAGTACCGCACGGACCGGACCGCCGGCGATGACGCCGGTTCCCGGACCGGCGGGCTTGAGCAGCACCCGGCCCGCGCCGTGGCGCCCGAGGATTTCGTGAGGGATGGTCCCGTTCACGATCGGCACGACGACCATGGCCTGACGCGCCTGCTCGAACCCCTTGCGGATCGCCTCGGCAACCTCGTTCGCCTTGCCGAGAGCCATGCCGACACGGCCCTGCCCGTCGCCGACCGCCACGAGCGCGGTGAACGAAAAGCGGCGGCCGCCTTTTACGACCTTCGAGACGCGATTGATGAAGATGACGTTCTCCTTGAAGTTGTCACCGTCGTCGCGCCGTTTTCCCCCTCTTGCCATGAAGCCCTCTCGTTAGAAGCGGAGACCGCCGTCGCGGGCGCCTTCGGCAAACGCCCGAACGCGGCCGTGATAGGGATACCCGCCGCGGTCGAACACGATCTCGCCCACGTCGGCCGCGACCGCCTTCTCCGCAAGTGTCCTGCCCGCAAGATAAGCGTCGGCGACCTTGCCGGAGCGTTCCCCGGCATCGCCGTCCGTGCCGGCGAGTGTCGAGACGCCGAGCAGCGTAATGCCGCGATCGTCGTCCACCAGTTGGCCCTCGAGATGCCGCAGACTTCGGAACACAACGAGACGCGGCCGGCCGGCCGTTCCCCGGATCTTCTTCTTGATCCGGGCGTGTCGACGCGTCCGCAGCCGGTGCCTCTGTTTCGTCCGCCCCCTGATGTCCATCGTCTTCCCTCTGTCTGGTCTGCCGCTCAGGCTGTGGCCGTCGCCTTGCCGGCCTTGCGGCGCACGTACTCGCCCACGTAGCGGATGCCCTTCCCCTTGTACGGTTCGGGCGGTCGGATCGCGCGGATCTCCGCCGCCATCTGCCCGACCTTCTCCTTGTCGTTCCCCGACACCTTGACCAGCGTCGGCGACTCGACGCTCAACGTGATGCCCTCCGGAGGTTCGACGGTGACCGTATGGCTGTACCCGACGCTGAACACGACGGTGCCGCCCTTCTGTTCCGCCCGGTATCCGACGCCGTGGATCTCCAAACGCTTCTCGTACCCCTGGGACACGCCCGTGACCATGTTGGCGATCAGGGACCGCGTGAGTCCGTGCAGAGCCCGGTGCCGCGCCTCATCGGAGGCACGTTTCACGGACACCGCACCCTCGGACTGCGTGATCTCCATATCGGGGTCGAACGACCGCTCGAGCGCACCCCGAGGGCCCTTCACCGTCACATGCGCGCCATCGATCCTCACCTCGACGCCGTCCGGCACGGGGATTGGCAGCTTTCCGATTCTCGACACGCTATCTGCTCCCTCGCGGGGGCGACCGCCGGCACCGACTCCCGGCAGCCCCGCTAGTAGATTCTCGCGATGATCTCCCCGCCGACATGCTGCCGACGGGCGTCGCGGTCCGTCATCAATCCGTTCGATGTCGACATGATCGCGATCCCCATCCCGGCCCGAACCTTGGGGATCGAGTTCGCGTCGACGTACTTCCTGAGGCCCGGTTTCGACACGCGTTCGAGCAGCCGAATCACGGGCCGCTCGTCCGACGTGTACTTGAGATACACGCGCAGACGGCCGTGCCGATCGTCGTCGAGCACCTTGTAGCCGCGAACGAAATGGTTCTCCGCCAGGATCCTGGCGATCTCGATCTTGATCTTCGAGAGCGGGATGTCGACGCGACGGTGTCCGGCTCGGCCGGCGTTGCGGATGCGCGTCAGCATGTCCGCGATCGGATCGGTCATGCTCATCTCACCAACTCGCTTTCCGAACGCCCGGGATCTCTCCGCGGAGCGCCTGCTCCCGGAAACAGATCCGGCACAAACCGAACTTCCTCATGTAGGCGCGGGGCCGGCCGCAGCGATAGCAGCGCCGCACCTTGCGCGAACTGAACTTCGGCTTGCGGTTCGCCTTCACGATCAGTGCTGTCTTTGCCATTCAGCCTCTTCCCGCTAGATGACGACCGGAACCTCATCGCGAAACGGCATACCCATCTCGCGAAGCAGGACGAGTGCCTCGTCGTCCCGGTTGGTCGTCGTGACAAACGTGATGTTGAGCCCGTGAATCTTGACGATCTCGTCGTAATCGACTTCCGCGAAGACCATCTGCTCCCGGATTCCTACCGTATAGTTGCCGCGTCCATCGAACGCCCGGCTCTTGAACCCCCTGAAGTCCCTGATTCGGGGCACGGCCGTGCTGATGAACCGATCGAGGAACTCGTACATGCGGGCACCGCGAAGCGTCACCATCGTCCCGATCGGCATGCCTTCACGCAGACCGAAGTTCGAGATCGAGTTCCGCGCCCGCGTCACGACGGGCCGCTGGCCGCTGATCACCGCGATCTCGTTCGAGGCGGACTCGATCAGCCTCGGATTGTCCTTCCCTTCGCCGAGCCCGGCGTTGATCACGATCTTCTCGAGCCTGGGGATCTGGTGCGGGTTCGCGAAGCCGAAGGTATCGGCAAGCTTCGCCCGGACCGTGTCCTCGTAGTGTTTCCGCAGCCGCGGCTTTCCGTTTTCCGAACTCATCTTTCTCTAGCCCGCCGTCGGGATGGGGTCGTCACAGCGCTTGCAGATCCGCTCGATCGTGCCGTCCGCATCGCGTTGGCGGCGTATCCGCGACGGCTCGTCGCACTGGGGACACACGAGCATCACGTTCGAAGCGCTGATCGGCTCTTCGTAGGTCACGATGCCGCCTTCGGTGACCCCGCCCTTCGCGTTGGCCACGGGACGCTTGTGATGCTTGCGCATGTTCACGTCCTGCACCACGACGAGTCCCCGCGAAGGGATCGTGCGCAGCACCTGGCCCTGGGCGCCGACAAAGTTGCCCGCGATCACCCGGACCGTGTCTCCGGCTCTCATGTGCAGTTTCTTGCGTGTCATCTTCGGTTCAGATCCTCGTGCGACACCTCGCGGCCCGCGGCCGCTAGATCACTTCGGGGGCAAGCGACACGATCTTCATGAATCTCTTCTCGCGGAGTTCACGCGCCACCGGCCCGAAGATACGTGTGGCGGTCGGCTCTCCCGCGTCGTTGATGATCACCGCCGCGTTTTCGTCGAAGCGGATGTAACTGCCGTCGCGCCGCCGGCTCTCCTTTGCCGTTCGCACGACGACCGCCCGAACCACCTGTCCCTTCTTCACGTTCCCGTGCGGGGTCGCGTCCTTGATCGTCGCGACGATCACGTCGCCCACGCGGGCGTACCGGCGGCGCGACCCGCCGAGGACTCGAATGCACAGAGCCCGGCGGGCACCGGAATTGTCCGCGATGCGGACCATCGATTCCTGCTGAATCATCTCGTCGTGCCCCCGTTACTCGGGACGCTGGACCAGATCGAGCACGCGCCAGCGCTTGAGCCTGGAGAGCGGACGAGTCTCCTCGATCCGCACCACGTCACCCACCCGATATTCGTTCTCTTCGTCGTGTGCCTGGTACCGCTTCCCGCGGCTTACCTGCTTGCCGTACAGCGGGTGCGCGAGTCGCCGCTCGACGGACACCACGACGGTCTTTTCCATGCGGTCGCTCACGACCGTTCCGAGCCGAACCTTGCGCCGGCCCTTCGTCGCCGATTGATCAGCCAACCTGATTCTCCTCGCTACGCGCCCGTTCGACCTGCACGGTCTTCAGTCGCGCGATCTCGCGACGCAACGTCTTCAGGAGCGACGGGTTCTCCAGTTCCTCGAACGCGGCCCGGTAGCGCAGACGAGCGATTTCGTCCTTCGCGCGGGCGAGCTCCTCGGCGAGTTCCTCGTCGGTGAATTCGCGAATCTCCATCGCGTCAAGCGACACCTAGTCCTCCCGCTCCAGAAAGCGTGTCTTGACCGGAAGCTTCGCCGACGCCAACTGCATTGCCCGCCGCGCGAGTTCGATGTCGACTCCCTCGATCTCGAACATCACCCGACCCGGCTTCACCGGCGCAACCCAGTACTCGGGGTTCCCCTTACCCTTCCCCATCCGGGTCTCCGCGGGTTTCTGCGTGAGCGGCTTGTCCGGAAAGATGCGGATCCAGACCTTTCCGCCACGCTTGATGTGCCGCGTCATGGCGACTCGAGCGGCTTCGATCTGACGGTTCGTGATCCAGCCCGGTTCCACGGCCTGAAGCGCGTAGTCGCCGAACGAGACCTTGTTGCCGCGATGCGCGGCGCCGCGCATGCGCCCCTTCTGCTGTTTCCGGTACTTGATCCGCTTCGGTTGCAGCATCTGTCTCTATCCTCGCCCGCGACCCGCGCGGCGGCGCCCGCCCGCGGTGTACGTCTGACCACGGCGGTCCTCCACGATCTCGCCGTGGAAGATCCACACCTTCACGCCGATCGTCCCGAACGTCGTCCGGGCCTGTCGCTCCGCGTAGTCGATGTCCGCGCGCAACGTGTGCAGCGGCACGCGCCCTTCGTGATAGCCCTCCGAGCGCGCGATCTCGGCCCCGCCGAGCCGCCCGCCGCACTGGATGCGGATGCCGCCGGCGCCCGCTCGCATCGCCGCCTGCACGGCCCGCTTCATCGCGCGGCGGAAGCTGATCCGCTGCGTCAACTGGTGGGCCACGTTGTCCGCCACGAGTTGAGCCTGGGTCTCCGGACGGCGAATCTCCTCGACGTTGACGGAAACTTCCGCGTCCGTCAGCAGGGCGAGTTCGTCGCGCAGCTTGTCGACCTCGGCCCCGCGCTTACCGATCACGACGCCGGGACGACCCGTGTGGATCGTGACGACGATCTTGGACGGCTTGCGCTCGATCTCCACCTGGGCGATCGCCGCATGACCGAGCCGCGCCTGCAGGTACTTCCGCAGCTTCTCGTCTTCCGCGAGCAGCTTCGGAAACTCCTTGCCCTGTGCGTACCAGCGCGACCGCCACGGCTTGACCGAGCCAAGCCTGAATCCGTACGGGTGTGTCTTCTGGCCCATTAGTCTCTCGTGTCCACGACGACCGTCACGTGACTGCTCCGCTTGAGCCGGGGGGTCGCCCTGCCGTAGGCGCGCGCTCGCCAGCGCCGAAGCGTCCTGCCTTCGTCGACGTACGCCTCGCGCACATAGAGTTCGTCCACGTCCAGCGTCTCCCCGCCCTCGTCCGCCCTGTAGACCGCATTGGCGACGGCCGAACGGAGCAGCTTTCCGATCGAACGCGCCGCCTTCTTCTTCGAGAATTGCAGGATAGCGTACGCCTCGTTGATGTCCCGCCCGCGAATCTGGTCGATGACCAGACGCATCTTCCGGGCGGACATGCCGAGGTTCCTCGCCCTGGCTGTCGCCTGCATCAGACTCTGCCCCTCCGGTCTCGCGTGGAACCGGCGTGCCCGCGGAATGTCCGCGTCGTCGCGAACTCTCCGAGCTTGTGCCCCACCATGTTCTCCGTCACGTAGACCGGGATGAACTTGTTGCCGTTGTGCACCGCGAGCGTGTGCCCGACGAAATCCGGGCTGATGGTCGAAGCCCGGGCCCATGTCTTGATGACCGACTTGTCTCCGGAATCGTTCATCCGCTGCACCTTCATAAGCAGCTTCTCATCGATGTACGGTCCCTTCTTCACGCTTCTCGGCATCGGATCTCTCGCTCCTACTTCGTGGCCCTGCCGCGCTTGCGGCCGCGCACGATCAGCTTGTCGCTCCGCTTGTGCTTCTTCCTCGTCTTGCGACCCTCCGGCTTGCCCCACGGCGACACGGGCGGACGACCGCCGGAACTGCGCCCCTCCCCGCCCCCGAGGGGATGGTCCACGGGATTCATCGCCACGCCGCGCACCTTGGGCCGCCGGCCCTTCCACCTCGAGCGGCCCGCCTTTCCGGCGCGAATGAGTTCGTGGTCGACGTTGCCGACCTGCCCCACCGTGGCCCGGCACGATTCCGGCACCATGCGCATCTCGGTGCTGGGGAGCCGCAAGGTGACCGTTCCCCGCTCCTTCGCGACAACCTGGACCGACGCGCCGGCCGAGCGGGCGAGTTGCGCGCCCTTGCCGGGGGCGAGTTCCACGCCGTGTACGACCGTCCCGAGCGGAACCTCGCCAAGCGGCAGACAGTTGCCCACGTTCGGGTCGATCCCGGACCCGGAGAGGATGGTGTCACCGACACCGAGACCCCGCGGGTGGAGGATGTAGCGCTTCTCCCCGTCCGCGTAGTGGATGAGAGCGATGCGGGCCGAGCGATTCGGATCGTATTCGATCTCCGCGATGACGCCGGGCACGCCGTCCTTCCTGCGCTTGAAGTCGATGCGGCGGTAACGCCGCTTGTGACCGCCTCCGCGCCTCCGGCTCGTGATGTGTCCGTGGTGGTTGCGGCCGGACTTCTTCGGCAGACCCTCCGTCAGCGACTTCTCCGGCTCGCTGCGGGTGATTTCCTCGAAAGTCGATACGCTGCGGTATCGAGAGGCCGCCGTGACCGGCTTGAACTTGCGAATCGGCATCGATCAGGCTCCCTCCAGCACATCGACGGGACCGTCCGCAACTTCGATGATCGCCTTCTTCCAGTGCGGCCGACGGCCCATCGTGCGCCCCATGCGCTTCTTCTTCCCCCGCACGTTCATCGTGCGCACGGAGGTGACCCGCCTTCCCTCGAAGATCGCCTCGAAGGCGCGGCGGATCTCGATCTTGTTCGCGTCCGGCGCCACCTCGAAGGTGTATTTGGGACGGGGTTCCACCTCGCCGAGGTCGATGCGCGCCTGGAGACGTCGTCCCACCCCGTCGGTCCCCTCGGACTGGAGGCTCGTGGATGTCTTCTCCGTGAAGAGCGGACGCAGGATGATCTCGTTCGGTGCGCGCGTCATGCTTCACCTTCCCCGGCGGAGTCCCCTGCCGCATCGAAGACCGACGACTCGACGAGTACCAGGTCGGACCAGAGGATGTCGTACGCCGACGCCTCTCCCCATGGGAGCACGCGAACGCCGGGCAGGTTTCTGGCCGACAGGTGGACGTCGGGTTTGTGGCCCGCCGTCAGGAAGAGGATGTTCTCCGAGCCGCGGCCAATGCCGGCCAGCAGGGCGGCGACGTGCCGGGTCTTCGGCGGATCGAAACCCAGAGGCTCGATGAGCGCGAGGTCGCCGTTCATGGCTCTCGTGTTGAGTGCGGAACGGATCGCCAGCCGACGGATCCGCCTCGGCACGCGCACGCGATAGGAGCGCGGCTGCGGGCCGAAGACGACCGAGCCGCCGCGCCACAGCGCCGACCGGATCGAGCCGGCGCGGGCACGTCCCGTCCCCTTCTGCCGCCAGGGCTTCCGCGATCCTCCGCGAACGGTCGAGCGGGTCTTCGTCGATGCGGTCCCCTGTCGACGGTTCGCCAGCACGGCGGTGACGACCTGATGGAGCACATCTTCGTTGACCACGCCGTCGAACGGCGTCTCGGGCAGGGCCCGCTCGGCCCCGGCCGTGCCGTCGGAACTGTACGTCGCGACTTTCATCGGCCCGGCCTCACCATGACGAGGTTGTTGCGCCCACCCGGGACGGAGCCCTGAACGATCAGAAGGTTCTTGTCGGCGTCGACCCGAATGATCTTCCGGCTCATCGCCGTACGCTGCGTCCCCCCCATGCGGCCCGCCATCTTCCGCCCCTTGATGACTCGGGACGGGTCCGTGCCGGCTCCGATCGAGCCCGGGGCTCTGAGAACGGACGTTCCGCCGTGCGAGCCGCGACCACCGCCGAAGCCGTGCCGCTTCACGACGCCCTGGAACCCGCGACCCTTGGTCGTGCCCGTCACGTTCACCCGCGATCCGGCATCGAACATGCCGACCGTGAGTTCCTGGCCCAGCTCGAGCTTCTCGCCTTCGAAGTCGAACTCCGCGAGGACGCGCGGTACGTAGTCGAGTCCGGCGCGCGCGGCGTGGCCCGCCGTCGGCTTTCGCACGCGCCCTTCCTTCACGCGACCGAAGCCCAGCTGCACGGCATCGTATCCGTCGCGCTCGGCGGTCTTGATCTGGACGACCGGACAGGGTCCGACTTCCAGCACCGTGACGCCGACGGCCTTCCCGTCGTCGTCGAAGATCTGCGTCATGCCGATTTTGCGGCCGATCAACCCGGGCATCTCGCTACTCGACTTTGATTTCCACATCGACGCCGGCCGCGAGATCCAGCTTCGTCAGCGCGTCGATCGTCTGCGGACGGGAGTCATGGATATCGATGAGCCGCTTGTGCGTCTTCAGTTCGAACTGTTCCCGCGACTTCTTGTCCACATGCGGGCTCCGCAGGACCGTGAACAGCTGACGGCGCGTCGGGAGCGGGATCGGCCCGCTGACCGATGCACCGGTCTTCTGCGCCGTCCGGACGATGTCCGCCGCCGTTTGGTCGATCACCGCTGGATCGAAGGCCTTCAGCCGAATCCGAATCTTCTGCGCCATATCTGTGCGCCGTCTCGTTTTCCGGGGCTGTCCGCTAGTCGTGGATGGCGGTGACGACCCCGGCGCCCACCGTCCGGCCTCCCTCGCGGATCGCGAACCGGAGGTTCTCCTCCATCGCGATCGGCGCGATCAGCTCCACCGCCATATTCACATTGTCCCCCGGCATCACCATCTC
>JAJDUL010000038.1 GCA_022826685.1 Gemmatimonadota bacterium
CCGGGAACCCCGACGAATACCGCACTGTCCTCAGGTATCGGGTTCGTCCGGATCCTTCGAGGCGGTCGCCTGGCGTTCCTCCATCCAGCGCTTTTCCAGCTGCCGGAGGGTCTCGGTGAGTTCCGAGCGCAGCCTGGCGAACTGCTCGCGGCGATCGGGGCGGCCCTGCAGCCGCAGGAAGACGGCGGTGTCCTCGCGGACCTCGCGGGCGAGCTCCATCCACAGCATGGCCACGAAGCCGCACGCGGGGGGCACCACGGCCGCCGCCGCGGCGACCGTCCATCCCCCCACGAGATAGCCCAGCAGGGGACCCAGGATCCAGGCCGCGAACGTCCCGGCCAGGAGCGTCCCCAGCTTGACCGTCGCCGTGACCTCGAGTTCGGGTTTCACGAGCCTGACGACGAAGCCGGGCAGCCGGACGATGGGTGCCCAGAGCAGGGATCCGACCACCGCGAAAGGGAGCCCCAGCGCCAGGAGCGTCCCGCGCACCAGGACATATTTTGCGACCGGGAGGAAGCTGTAGCGCGGAGGCACGTCCCCTTCCCCCGCACGGAGTTCGTCGCTCAGCCGGGCATACCGCGCCACCTTTTCCACCAGCCGGCGGTGTTCCTCCGGGTGCGCCCCGCGGACCCACTCCAGTCCCTGCGCAAAGCGCTGCAGGCGGGGGAAGCGCGTCCCCAGCGGTTCCCGGGCCCGCCACGGAACCCACCGCAACTCGCGCACGTAGAGCTGCTCCGCCACCTCCACGAGAATCCGGTCGCGGGGGCGGCCGAAGTTCAGGGTCTCGCGGCGGACCCCCCGCTCGATCCGCTCGGTGAGTCTGCGCCCCGCGGCGATCGGATCCTCCCCGTACGCCTCCTTCAGGTCCGCGCACCCGAACGCCTTGCCGAAGCGCACGGCGACCTCGGTTCTGGCCAACTCCTTGGCGGCGTAGGTGATCCCCACGGGAACGATCGACAGCCCGAGCCCCCAGTCGGCGCCCTCCTCCGCCTGCAGCGCGATCCGCGCGGTGCCTGTGCGGAACTCCGCCAGACGCGTCTCGGAGTGGCTTTTGCCCTCGGGATAGATCTGGATGGCGCCGTCCCCGTGGAGCACGTCGACCGCCGCCCGGAACATCTCCTCGTTGCGGTGCATCGCCTCGGGATCGTCCTCCCTCCGGTGGACCGGTATGCCGCCCATCGCGCGCAGCACCGACCCCAGAAGGAACCGGTCGAAGAGCGGCGCGCGACCCAGCGGCCGAGTGATCCTGTCGCTGCAGCGGAAGACCAGCATGGCGTCGACAAGGCTGTTGGGATGGTTCGCCGCCACGATCAACGGGCCGTCCGGGAGCGGAGGCCCGTGCCGGTCCACGCGGTAGAAGAGCGCGGCCGCGGTTCCGGTGATGCCGGCGATCAGCCTCGGTATCCGATCCAGGTTTCCGCCTCCATCCCCCGTCGTGGGTCGAGTACGGCGGCCCCTTCGGCTCCCGTCAGCGGCGAGCCGCGCGCAGGTAGCGTCGCCCGAGGCGAGCCATGCGTTCGTCGCCGAGTCCCTCCGCTTCGCGGATCAGGTCCTCGATGTGCGGAGCCAGTGCGGGGTTGCCCCAGCCGTAGCCGGTCGCGGTCTCCGCGCTCTGCGTGTTCCCGACATGAGCGCCTTCCAGGAGGGCTCGCGCCGCGGCCGCGTCGAAGCGTGGCGACTCGCGCGGAGGGAGGACGTAGCGCGGCTCGGGTTCGTGCGTCGCGTCTTCGTTGACGAAGGCTCGGGACATCGTGAAGTGCCGGCTTCGAGGCGGCTCGGACCCGGGATCGCTCCCGGCCGCCGGACCGTCCCCCGGTTAGTGGACGAGCGCGCCGGCCCTCGCCTGCACCGGCGGCTTGCCCCCTGTGCTCTTGATGTAGGCATAGGGGTCGTGTTCGATCGCGCCTTCCGGGAGGAACTCCCAGAGGGGCCCGAGATCGTGCTTCATGCGGTCGACGAAGAACTGCGGCAGCTCCTGCGTCTCTCCCTCGAAGTAGTCGCGGAACTTCCGGTCCGTCCTGAGCTTGTCGCGCACGGTCGTGTAGTACGCGATCCTCCCGTTCCCCTCCGACGAGAGCGCGCGCACGGCGTTCAGGAGCCTGGGGATGCCGCCGCGGTTCGCCCTCAGGCGGCGCCAGACCGCACGCTTCGAGAAGCTGTAGCTCGTGAGGTCGATGACGTGGTCGTAGAACTCGATCCACTCGTAGTTCTTCGGCTTGAGGTTCATCGCGTGATTGTTGTTCAGGAAGTGGAACGGGAAGCCGAGCACCCGGCCTTCCTCCTGGTATTCGAGGTTGAGCGGCGCCGCTTCTCCGAACGACGTGAGCAGCGAGTAGCCGGGGAAGGCGGCGGGCGAGGCATCGAGGAATCTCTTCGTGAGCTCGAACGGTTCGGGACCTTCATCACAATCGAGACCCATGACGAAATTCGTCTGGAGATAGGGGATGTAGCTCGTGATGAGGTTGGAGTGGTCCGACACCTGGCGGACCTTCTCGATCCCGTGACGATTCCGGGACTTCGACTTGTTGCCCAGCATGTACCACGACTCGACGCCGGGCAGGATCGCGCGGAACCCGGCCTTCGCGAGTCGCTTGAGCCGCGGCTCCCCGAGGAGCGAGAGGCTGCTCTCCGCGATGAACTCGATCGTGCCCGGAGGTACGGCCTCCTCGATCGCCCCCAGCACGTCGTCGAACCGGACGCCGAAGTTCGGGTCGTGCCAGCCGACGATCGGCCGCTTCATCTTCTTCGCGAGAAACCGGAGGTCGTCCCGCATCTCGTCGAAGTCGAGGGGCTGGTAGGGGATGACCGAATCGATGCAGAAGCTGCACGTGTACGGGCACCCGAGGCTGCCGAGCATCGGGACGATCTTGAACAGCGGCGCCTTCTGCAGCGTCGGCTCGATGAACTTCCAGCGGGCGCGCACCCCGGGCAGGGACACCGGCTGCGTCTCGGCGGTCATGTGCCGGCCGAGCGGACGGTGCGGGACGCACTCGTCAAGAACCTCGTTCAGCACCGCCTTGTCGGTGAAGCCGAACACGTAGTCGAAGTACTTCTGCGCGTCCTGGGGATAGCAGCGGGCGTGCGGACCGCCGATACAGGTGACGGCGCCCCGCCGGCGAAACATCTCGCTGATCGCGTAGGAGAGCTGCGCGCCCTGCGAGAAGGCGCTCACGAAGAGCAGGTCGATGTCCTGCGGGAGGTCGTCGACGAGGTCTTCGAGGCCAGTGTAGCAGACAAGGCTCACATCGTGACCGGCCTCCTCGCACCACGCGCCGAGAACCTGCGGCATGATGCTCGCGAGGTTCGCGTGCATCACCTTGGCGTACAGGGCCTTCGTGGGTCCCTTCGAGACCAGGTCCACGATTCCTACGCGAAGCTTGCGCAACGGCGATCCTCTCGGAATGGGTGCACGCGCAGCCGGGTCGAGCGCGCCGCGGAATCGAGCAACCTAGGTTCGGGCCACGCCCGGCGGCAATCGACTGGCGGGCCGCGGCCCGCTAGCACGCCTCCTCGTTGACGCGCACGTACTCGCGCACGAACTCATCCAGCATCCGGCCCACCAGGCTCGTGACGGGATCCCCATCGCGTCCGAGATAGAAGCCGATCCCCTGTTGCGGCGTTTCCCACGTCGGCGCCCAGTTCAGCCATTCCGGCGCGGCGCCGGGGGCGTCGCCGGCCTCTCCCGGCCGAGGATCGCTCTGCTGGTCGTAGACGAGCTTCAGGAGACGCAAACGGATGACGTAGACCGTCACCACGGCGGTCGGGGAGAGTCTCTGCGCGCTGACGAAGACGGACAGCTGGAGCGTGGAGCCGCCCGTCCTGCCGGCGGGGGCGTCGATCCCGGCCGCGCGCAGCCGGCTCGTCGCCATCTCCTCCACGGCGGGTGTCGTGATGCCGGCCGGCCCGCCGGTATTGGTGACGAAGACCTCCACCGGAACGGGCCGGCAGCCGGCAAACAGGGCAAACCGATCCCGGCTCGAGGGAGATCCCTGTGCAGCCGCTTCGGCCGGCGCCCACAGGCCGAAGACGACGGCTGGGACAAGCAGCTTGCGGGGAATCACGAGCGATTCACGATCGAGAGAGATCCTTGCCCGACGAGTCGTCAACCATCTAGGAATGGACAACCTGATCCCGTCGGTTCCCTTTGCGCCAGATTGGGAGGAGAAACCGGATGACCGCTACCGCAGATCGACGCTGCCGCGTCCGGAGGGTGATTCCCGCGCCACCGGAGGCGGTGTTCCACGCCTGGACCCAACCGGAGCTGATCCGGCAGTGGTCCTGCCCTCCGGGCGGGACGATCCGCGAATCGCAGGTCGACCTCGTGCCCGGCGGACCGTACCGCCTCCTCATCGAGGCGGAGGGCGGGACGCTCCATGCGGCGTTCGGAGTGTACCGCGAGGTCGACGCTCCGAACCGGCTCGTGTATACCTGGGACTGGGAAGAGCCGGAGGCCGCCGTCGGCGAGACGCTCGTCACCGTAGAGTTCCGGGCCGACGGACCGTCGACCGAAGTCGTCCTCACGCACGAAGGCTTCCCCGCCGCCGAGGCTGCGGAGGGACACCGCCTCGGGTGGACATGGTCGCTCGAGCGCCTGGAAGAACTCCTCCGCTGAACGCCTCCCCCGCCCCCTCGACCGGGGCGTCGACCGACCTTTCCGCCCGGAGGATCTTCGCCTTCTGGGCCCCGCTGGCCGCCACATGGTTGATGATGGCGTTCGAGGGACCCTATCTGGCGGCGGTCGTCGCGCGCCTGCCGGAGCCCACGCTGGGGCTGGCGGCCTACGGCGTCGCGATCGCGCTCGCCGTGCTGATGGAGGCGCCGGTCATCATGCTGCTGAGCGCCTCGACGGCCCTCGTGGAGGACGCCGTCTCCTACCGGCGGCTGCGGACGTTCGCGCACGGGCTGAACGCCTTCTCCACGCTGATGCTCCTCGTCGTGCTCGTGCCGCCGGTGCACCGCGGGCTCATGCTGGGGGCGCTCGGGCTGCCGGAGGAGCTGGCGCGCCTGACGTACGGGGCGCTGTGGTGTTTCCTGCCATGGCCGGCGGCGATCGGCTATCGGCGCTTCTGGCAGGGCGTGCTCATCCGCTCCGGGCGAACGCGGCTCGTGGCGGGCGGGACCGTCGTGCGGCTCGTCTCGATGTCGGTTGCCGCGCTCGTCCTCGCCCTCGCCACGGATCTTCCCGGCGCCGCGGTCGGGGCCTCCGCGCTCTCGTTCGGCGTCGTGATGGAAGCGGCGGTCGCGCGCTGGATGGCCCGGGACGCGATTCGCGCCCTGCTCGTCCCGGCCGGCGGGCGGGCCGACGCGACAGACCCCGTGACGGTCTCGTCCGACCCCCACGACATCGCGGAGATCGGCCGCGTCGGCGTCTCGACCGCCGATCCGGAGTCGGGCGCGGGGACCGAAGGCGGCGAACTGCGCTTCGGCGAGATCGGACGCTTCTACCTACCCCTGATGCTCACGTCGCTGATCGGGATCGCGATCCAGCCGATGCTCACCTTCTTCATGGGTCGCGCCGCGTCGCCGGTCGAGTCGCTCGCCGTGTTTCCGGTCGTGCACTCGCTCGGGTTCATCTTCCGTTCCGTGGGTCTCAGCTTCCAGGATGCGGTCATCGCGCTACTGGGCCGCAGTAACGAGGGCTACGAGGAGATCCGCCGCTTCGCGCTCGGCCTCGGCGCGACGCTCTCCGGCATCCTCGCGCTCCTCGCGTTCACCCCTCTCTCGCAGCTCTGGTTCGTCCACGTGTCCGGCCTCACGCCCGAACTCGCCTCCTTCGCGATTCCGGCCGCCCGCGTGCTGACTCCCGTCCCCTTCCTCGGCGTCCTCCTCTCGCTCCAGCGGGGCACGCTGATCCGGCACCGGAAGACGGGTCCGATCATCGTCGGGACCGCCGCGGAGATCACGGCCGTGGCCCTCGTGTTCGTCGCGGTCGGCTGGGGGCTGGGGTGGGTCGGCGCGACCGCCGCCTTCACCGGCTTTCTGTTGGGCCGCCTGACGGCCAATGTCTACCTGACGCCCAAGGTGCGGGCGGCACGGCACGAAGCGGCCGGCGCCGGGACAGAACGCGAGTCCGGGGCACCCCGGCGATCAACGGATTCGCGGGATCGGGGGTCTTCTGGATAGCGGGCGAGGCCGGCTGGAAGCGAGGGGTCGGTGGTTTCGGATGAAAGTGATCGAGGAGGTACGGCAATGATCCATCGAATTCGGGTCGCGACGCTGGCGGCGGCAGGGTTCGCGGCGGCGACGACGTTCACCGGCTCCGCGAAGGCGGCGGCGCAGGACCATACCGCGGCCACCGACGTTCTCACCATCGAGGAATGGACCGTCCCCTACCCCGACAGCCGTCCGCGCGACCCCTTCGTCGGACCGGACGGCCGCGTCTGGTTCGTGGGACAGGCCGCGCACTACGCGGCCGTGCTGGATCCGGCCAGCGGAGAGTTCAAGCGCTATGACATGGACGACGGCACGGGGCCCCACAACCTGATCGTCGATGACGACGGGATGGTCTACTACGCCGGCAACCGGGCGAACCACATCGGGATCATCGACCCGGAGACGGGGGAGATCGACAAGATCATGATGCCGGACGAGCGGGCGCGGGATCCGCACACGCTGATCTGGGACGACAACGGCGACATCTGGTTCTCGGTGCAGGGCGGGAACCTGGTCGGCTTCCTCGACAAGGAATCGCGGGAGGTGCGGCTCGTGGAGGCGCCCGAGGTCGAGACGCGCCGCGGCATGGGTTCGAGCCGTCCGTACGGGGTCAAGCTGGACTCGGAGAACCGGCCCTGGATCGCGCACTTCAACACGAACCTCATCGGCATGGTGGAGCCGTCCTCGTTCGAACTCATCGGCTACGACCTGCCCGAGGGCGCGCGGCCGCGCCGCCTGGTCATCGACTCGAAGGACCGGATCTGGTACGTCGACTACAGCCGTGGGAAGATCGGTCTCGTCGTCGAGGGCGGCGGATTCCAGCGCGAGTACGACCTGCCGGCGGGCGAGGAGTCGCGGCCGTACGGCGTGGCGATCGACAAGTACGACGTCGTGTGGCTCGTCGAGACGGGGATCCAGCCGAACCGGTTCGTCGGCTTCGACACGGACACGGAGGAGTTCGTGGGCACGCTCGACGTGCCGAGCGGGGGCGGCACGATCCGGCACATGTACTACGATCCGGCCACGGACTCGATCTGGTTCGGGGCGGACGTGAACACGGTCGGCCGGGCGGTGGTGTCGCCGCGCTCGCGCTGATGTCCCTCCCGGGGCCCGCGGCCGCGCTGTGCGCCGCGGGCCTCTTCGCGATGGCCGCGGCCGCGGTTCCCGCGGGGGACTCCGGCGCCGGGCCACACGCCGCGGCGCACACTCCACCGCACATCGAGGGACCGCCGCCCGGCCACACGGGCGGCTTCGGGGAGCCGACCTGCGCCACCTGCCACTTCGGGGCTCCGCTCAACGAAGCGGGGACCACGCTGGAGGTCGGCGGACTCGAGGGCGGGTACCGGCCCGGCCAGCGCCACCCGGTGACGGTCCGTTTCGAGAGCTTCGACATGCTCGCGGCCGGCTTCCAGGGGGCGTTCCGATTCGCTGACGGGGACCGGCGCGGCGCCGGGGCCGGCGGGATCCGGCCGCTCGACGACCGGGTCACCGTCGTGCGCGGGGAGGGCGGCGACACGGAGTACGTCCAGCACACCCGCGCGGGATCGGCGCCGACGGACGGCGCCATCGAGTGGACCTTCGAGTGGCGCGCCCCCGAGACGGAAGCGCCCGTCGTCCTTCACATCGCCGCCAACTCCGGCGGCGGCGACGATTCCCCGCTCGACGACCTCGTCTACACCCTAGCGGTCACGATCCCCGCAGGCGGGCCCTGACGTTACGGCCGGGCACTGACGTTACGGGAGCGCCTTGGGGCGCCAGAAGCCGATGAGGCGGCCGCGGCGGACCGACCCCAGTTCCGACCAGTCTTCGATGTCCAGTTCCACCGCGGCGAGGGCGGCGGTCGGCATGTACTCGCCCTTGCCCGTCAACTGCCAGACGAGAGACGTGATGCCCGGGTTGTGCCCGACGAGCATCAGCCGCTCCTCCGCTCCTCCCATCGCCTCCGCGACCTCGATGTAGCCGTCGGGCGACGCGCCGTAGAGGTCGCTCGTCGTCTCGATCTCCACCTCCCGACCGAACTCCGCCGCCGCGAGTTCCGCCGTCGTGCGCGCGCGGACGGCGGTCGAACTCACGATCCGCTCCGGCACGAGGTCACGTTCCACCAGGAAGCGTCCCATGCGCGGCGCGGCGCGGCGGCCGCGGGGATTGAGGGGGCGGTCGTGGTCGCGGAGCCCGGGATGGTCCCAGGACGACTTCGCGTGCCGGAAGATGAGCAGGGTCTTCACCAGCGGATCGGGATCACGAGCATGGTCGCGACGCCCAACAGGATCGTCGCCAGCCAGAGGAGGAAGGCGTACCCGAGGATCTCCCCGAAGCGCCGCCGCGTCACGGCGAGGATGGGGAGCGCCCAGAACGGATGGATGAGGTTGAAGGCGGAGTCCCCGTACGTGTAGGCGAGGAGCACCGTCATGACGGACACATCGAGCGCTTCTCCGGCAGGGATCACGTACGGAGCCTCGATCATCCACTTGGAGCCCGCCGAAGGGATGAACATGCTCATGATCCCCGAATAGACGTAGACCACGAGGGGGTAGAGCCGGGTCGTGGCGACCTCCGCGAACTGCTCGCCGAGCCAGCCCCCGAGGTTCGTGTTCTGGATGAGGCCGAAGATGCCGGCGTAGAACGGGAACTGGAGGATGATCCCCCACGCGGCGCCCACCCCGTCGCGGCAGGCGCGGAGGAACGACGTCGGGCGGCCGTGGAGGACGATGGCGAGGACGAGGAACACGGTGTTGTAGGCGTTGATCGTCCAGCTCGCGCCGAAGCCCCGCGTGACGATCGAGTGGACGAGCGGATACGCGAACAGGAGGGCGGCGAGGAGCGACCAGCCGCGGAAGCGGTCGAGCCGCTCGGCGGGCGTCGTCGCGGCCTCGGCGCGCGGCGGGGGCGCCGGGAGGATCTCGTCGACCTCCGCCTCGGTCAGGGTGACGGCATCGCGGTGGGGGTGGAGCGCCATGGCGGCGACGAGGCCGACGAGCAGCATCGCGGCGGCGTACCCGAGGTTGAACGGATGAAAGAGCGTCTCGGTGACCGGGTAGAGGCGGTCCACGACGGGCGCGCCGGTCCCCGGCTCCAGCAGGGGGTTGCCGGGCGTCGCCATGATGAGCGGGGCCGAGCTGGAGAGGCCGGATTGCCACACGGTCCCGATGCCCATGTACGCCGCGGCGATGACGAGGCGCACGTCGGCGCGCGGGTTGCGCTTCAGGATGAACGGGACGAAGAGCGCGGAACCGACGAGCCCGAACGCCCAGTTGAGGTAGCCGACCGCCATGGAGAACCCGGCGGCGAGGGCGACGGCCTGGACCGGGCGCTCCGGGTTCGGGCAGCCGGCGAGGCGGTCGAGCAGCCGGTAGACGGGTGGCGACGAGGCGCATGCGTGGGCCGCGACCATGGCGATGGAGAACTGCATCGCCAGCTCAAGCAGCGTCCACACGCCGGCACCCCACGCCAGCCCCGCCTCCGGGATCGAGGCGCCGCCCCCCGTGACCGCGAGCAGGAGCGCGACCACGGTCAGCGACATGAGGATGACCCACGCGTCGGGCACCCAGCGTTCCGTGACGCGGGAGAGCGCCGCGCCGCTCGCGCGCAGCCGGTCGAGCGGGCTCCCGCTCATGCCGTTCGGCGGATCGGGCTACGCCTCGGGCGCAGAATCTTCCGGCGCGGCGGCATCGGGCGAGGCGGCTTCCGGTTCCGGCGCCGGCGCAACGTCCGGCTCCGGCTCCGCAGCGCCGGTCGCCGGCGGCGACGACGCGCCGAACGCGGTAGCGGGCAGGACGTCCCGGAAGGACTCGCCGTAGAGTTCCCACACGGTGATGAAGAGCGCCGCGACGATGGGCCGATGAGCACCCCGGCCATGCCGAAGGCGATGAGCCCGCCGAGGGTGCCGAGCAGGATCATCAGGTCCGGCATCCGCGTGTCGCGCCCGACGAGCCAGGGGCGCATGAGATTGTCCAGCATCCCCACCACCAGGCCGCACCACAGGATCAGCCCGATGCCGGCCCCGATCCGATCCGCGGCGAGGAGGTAGATCGCGGCGGGCAGCCACACGAGGGCGGATCCGATCCCGGGCACGATCGAGAGGACCGCCATGACCGTGCCCCAGAAGGCGGCGGACGGAATCCCCACCACCCAGAAGGCGAGTCCGGCCAGCGCGCCCTGCACGATGCCGATGAGAAACGTCCCCTTCACCATCGCCCGGGTCACGGAGACGAAGCGGTCGAGCATGCGGCTCTCGTCCTCGTCGGAGAGCGGGAGGTAGTAGAGGACCTTGTGCAGCACGCCGCGGCCGTCCTTCAGGAAGAAGAACATGGCGTACAGCATCAGTAGCAGGAGGAAGACGACCCGCACGGTCGCCGTCGTCACGCCGGCGAGCCAGTCGACCACCACACCGCCGACGGATCCCGCGACTTCGCCCAGCTTCTGGAGGAGCTGCTCCTGGTACGGCCGCAGCGAATCCAGCCAGGGAATCCGGTCGAGCAGTTCGTCGACTCCGCCCGGCTGCCGCAGCTGGGCCTGCATGTTTTCTATCCAGGGGCCCGCCGACTGCGTGACCTGCACGGCCTGGTTCGCGACGATGCCGAGGAACGCCGTGACCGGCCCGATGAGGAGGATCACGAACAGTCCGACCGCGGCGAAGGAGGCGAGCCCCTCCCTTCCGCCGAACCAGCGGCGAAGGGTCCGGTAGGCGGGGTACATGAGGCCGCTGAGGATCGCGCCCAGGAAGAGCGCCGTGAGGAACGTCCGGATCATCTCGAGGAAGAGGAGACTGATCCCGAGGACGAGAAGGAGAAGGAAGACGGCGCGGAAACGTCCCGGATGAAGAGGCGGGCTCCCGCCCGCGTCAGCCATTACGGGCGTCGGCGCTGATGTCGGCGCTGATGTTCGCGGCGGTGTCGGAGTCGATGTCGGCGCTGAGATCGTCGAGGAGGCGACCCGTCGCGGTCGCGCGCTGCGTCCAGAAATCCGCGACCTCCGGCGCCGTGGTCCCCCCGCGGTCGTGGAGGTGCGCCCAGTCCCGCGCCTCGCAGGCGAGCCAGTCCAGCGTCGCGCGCGGGCCCTGCGACATCATGCACCGGAGAATGTAGGCGCGTTCGCCCACGCGGAGACCGAGATCGAGGTCGCGCGCGGCTCTCGCGAGGTCGGCGCGCGTGAGGACGAGTCCGCTGCGGACCGGGCTCAGGAGGGCGTTGAAGAAGCTGTCCCCATCGGTCCGGCGCGGGTCGGGCACCGGTTTCGCCTCGCGTAGCGCGAGCGGGCGCCGCGTCGGCGGTCCGAGGCGAGCCGATTCGCCGAAGAGGAGGGCCTCGAGCGTGTCGGCCCACTCCCGGTAGAACGGAGGCGCGATCTGCCGCAGCTTCGTGAGGAAGGGGAGGACCCACGAGAGCAGGTGCTCCCAGAGGAAGGCGTGCCGCGCATCGTGACAGGCCTGTGCCGTCTTTCCGTTCCCGTTCTGCTGTGCTTCCACGAGCCAGGCGTAGCCCCCGAGCAGGGCCCGCAGGTGGTCCGGATCCTCCGGGGGCGTCGTCCCGAGCGCGCGCCAGAACCCGGCGACGCGGTCGCGCGCCTCCCCGCCCATGTGGCCGTCGGTGCCCAGAAAGGCGGAAGCGTACGGATAGAGCTGGAAGAGGAAGAGGTCGTTGTGCGTGGGCTCGTCCGGCACCGGGCCCAGCTCGAGGAGATGGCCAATGAGCCGATTCTCCCCGCACGGGCCATCGAGAAGCGCGCCGAGGGCGCGAAAAAGCTCCATGGCCTAGCTGTCCGTGGGTTGTCCCGCGCCGGCGGCGCGTGCGGCACTGTTCACTTTCACATTATGAAGTAGATGGGGGCCTCGATTTGCTGTCAAGTTGCGTCCGAATCGGTATTCCCCGAGTCCGGGTCGGGCGACTTCGAGCCCTGCGCTTCCGGGAGGTCGTAGGCCGTGCGCACCGGACGCACGGGGCGGATGAGCCAGTGCGGCCGGCGCGTCCCGTCGGGAGAATGCCGCCGGGCTCCGCGCGTCTTGTCGAGCCAGCGCCGATACACCTCGTGCGACCGCTCCGTGTCGACGTGAATATCCCCGTGGCGGTCGCGCCGCGACGCCTTGACCACGCGCACCGCCTGGTGCCAGCAGTGCATGCCGGACACGGGGTCGGGGTGCACCGGGAAGGTGAGGTTCTGATGGACGCCCACGTCCGTCCACCAGATCCGCGAGGTGTCCGGATCGTCGGTCTCGTACGGCGCCGCACCCTGCCTGCGCGACAGCTTCCAGTCGCCGTCTTTCCCGCTGAGGGAGACCGTCGCCATGAGTTGCCGCTGACCGGCGACGCGTTCCCGCTCGCCGCGCCCGGCATGCCCCGGCTCGCCCGCCTCCGGGCCTGAGCCGGCGGCGTCCGCCAGCTTCCATCGCCCCATGTGGTGGCTGCACGCGACGACGCCCGGCTTGATCCCCTCGGTCACCCACGCCTTGAGGACGAAATGACCGATCTCGGTCTCGACCCGCACGAGATCCCCCGTCTTCACCCCCTTCCGCGCCGCGTCGGACGGGTGCAGCCAGAGCGGGTTCGTGTGGGCGATCTCGTCCAGCCACTTGGAGTTGGCTGAACGCGTGTGGATCTGCACCGGGAGCCGGAAGGTGGAGATGAGACACATCTGATCCGGCTCCATCGCGGCCGGGTGCACGTGGCTCCTGATGTAGGCGGGAACGGCGTACTCGGGCCAACCCCAGCGGACGAGCGTGGGGGAGTAGAACTCCAGCTTGCCGCTCGGGGTCGGGAATCCGCGGCGAATCGTGTCTCCCACGCGAACCCCGACCGGACGCCGTCCCTCCGGATCCGGGTCGGGCGCGCCCATGGGCGCGAGGTTCACCACGGCGGCGCCGGGGGCCCGCGTGTAGATGCGGCCGAACTCGTCTTCCCGTGCGTCCTCGAGTTCCTCGGCCGGGACGGGCCGCTCGTGAAGCGGGCCGATGTCGCGCGCGACCTCGAAGGCGCCGTAGCGGCGCATGTAGTCCAGCGGCGAGAGCCCCTGCGCCGCGGCCGCCTCCGGCAGGCCGGGCACGGAGTGCTCGAACATCCAGGCGTAGTACTCGTCCACCGTGAGGCGCTGCCCGGGATCCTCCTTCGACTCCACGAACTCGCGGATGCCGCGGCTCCCGTCCGGGTCGATGCGCCAGGAAAGTTCGAGCCAGAACTCGTTCTCCTCCCACACTTCGCCCGGGTTCGTGTGGCGCGTGTCCGCCACCCGCTCGCCGAGACGCTCGCGCGCGGAGCGCAGGACCGGCTGCCGAAAGCCGATCCACTGTCCGTCGTGGGTCTCGTAGGAGTGGAGGTCGTGCCGCTCGGGCCCGTGTCCCATCGGAAGGACGTAGTCCGCGAAGTAGGCGGATTCGTTCCAGGTCGGCGTGAGCGCGACGTGGAGTCCGACCTTCTCCTCATCCGTCAGGGCCTCGATCCACGCGAACCCGTCCGGGTTCGTCCACACCGGGTTGTACACGCGCGTGAAATAGACGTCGAGCTTGCCGCGTCCCTCCCTGAGGAGGTGCGGGAGGAGGAAGGAGACCTCGTACATCGCCAGCGGATACTCTTCGGGCCACGTGAGTTCGTTCCAGTGCTCGGGGTGCCGGGGCATCCGGATCGGCTTCGGGATGAACTTGTTCCACGTGCTCGGATAGGTGCCGCCGGGGGTCGCGATGGAACCCGTGAGGGCGTTGAGGAAGAAGAGGGTCCGGGCCACCTGCCAGCCGCCCTCGTTGCCCGATGCGGCGCTCCGCCAGTTGTGCGTGGAGAGGCGCGAACCGGCCCGGGCGACGAGTTCGGCGACCTCGCGGATCTGCTCCGCATCCACGCCGGACTCCTCCGCCGCCCACTCGAAGGTGCACGCTTCGTAAAGCTCGCGGAGGACGGCCTCGAACGATTCGAAGGTGCGCGGGAGGTCCGGCTTCTCGGCGGCGAGGTACTCCTCCCAGTTGAACCAGCGCCGGACGAATTCGCGGTCCCAGGCCCCCGTCGCGATCAGGTGGTTCGCGATCGCGAGGAGGACGGCGGCTTCGGAGCCGGGCTGCGTGGGGAGCCAGTGGTCGGCGTGCGTCGCCGTGTTCGACAGGCGCGTGTCGAAGACGATGAGCCGCGCCCCCTTCTTGACCCCGTCCAGGATGCGCTGGGCGTGGGGGTTGAAGTAGTGCCCCGCCTCCAGGTGCGAACTCACGAGAAGGATGACGTCCGCGCGGGCGTGGTCGGGGCTGGGGCGGTCCATGCCGAGCCAGAACTGGTAACCGGCGCGCGCGCTCGAGGAGCAGATGTTCGTGTGCGAGTTGTGGCCGTCGACGCCCCACGCGGCGAGCAGCCGCTCCGTGAACCCGTCCTCGCCCGGACGGCCCACGTGGTACATGACCTCGCGCTGGCGACCCTCGTCGATGGCCGTGCGAATCCGCGACGAGATGTCGTTGAGCGCCTCCTCCCACGAGACGCGCACCCACTTCCCCTCCCCGCGCTCGCCGGCGCGCTTGAGCGGGTAGAGGACGCGGTCGGGGTCGACGATCTGGTTCAGCGTGGCCGGGCCCTTGGCGCAGTTCCGGCCGCGGGAGCCCGGATGTTCCGGGTTCCCTTCGAACTTCCGCACCTGCAGCGTGTCCCGGTCGACGTAGGCGAGGAGCCCGCACGCGGACTCGCAGTTGAAGCAGGTCGTGGGCACGAGCATGTAGCGCCGTTCGCGCCGTTCGGGCCAGGCCTTCGAGTCGAGTTCGACCCAGTCGTCCCAGCGTTCCCTCGGGGGGAAGGCGGCGAGTTGGGCGCGGCTGGGGCCGGGATAGAAGGTCTCGCCGCGACTCTCCGTCTCGGAGCGCGCCGCGCTCACGCGCTCGCTGAGTTCGTGGAGCCGTCGCGCGACGCCGTCCGGGCCCGAGCCGTTGCCGCCCGCGCCGGAGCCGTTGCGGCCCGGGCCGCCTGGATCGCTCATGCGAGGGGCACGGACTGGCCGGCCTGCACGTACGCATGCTCGTGCGCGAGGAGGCCCGCGAGGGCGGCGACGCCGATCAGCGGGGCGACCCAGGCGCCGCCGAGCGGGCTCACCGTGAGGGCGGCCGCCAGCGTCACGAGCACGATGCCGCCCCAGAACCACGGGGCGTAGCGGCCGCGCACCATGTTCCGGGCGGCGAGGGCGGCGTGGGCCGTCGCGTGCGTGAGCGTGAGTTCGGCGAGCACGAGCAGGAGGTGCGCGGCGGCCGTGAGCCCCACGAGCCGGCCCAGCGCGGCGGAGCCGCCGAGCGACGGGAAGAGCATCAGGGCCGCGCCGCCGGCGAGCACCGCCTGTACGAGAAAGTGCGGCGGCAGAAGCGGATTCTGCCACAGATCGCGCGCCCTGGCCTGCGCGAAGAGGTAGGCCGTGTAGACCGCGGTCATGCCGGCCAGCGGCGCCCCCGCCCACGCGATCCAGCGCGTCGTCTCCGCGGCGCCGGCCCCGCCGACCAGCGCCGCCCCCAGGTGCGCGGTCAGGGCCGCGCCGTAACCCGCGATCACGAAGGCGCCGCGTACGAGCCAACTCTTCAGGTGGGGTCTCGTGAAGATGAGGAAGAAGCGCTTCGGGTGCTCGAGGTCCCAGATCAGCAGCCCGCCGGTGAGCGCGAGCGCGGCGAGACCGAGGAGCGGCGTGAGGGTGAGCCAGGTCCCGCTCTGCCACGCGAGCCCGCCCAGCAGGCAGAGGAGGAGGACCGCGAGATACACGCCGGCGGAGACCCCCTTGGTGAGCGTGTACAGGCTCACGCGCCAGTCCCATGGCGCGGTGTGCGAGATGTCGTAGGAGAGAATCGCGGCGGCCGACGAGTTCGGGCCGTGCCGCCCGTCCGTTCCCATCGGGTGCGGCTGCCCCGAGCCGACCTCGTGCGAGCCCGCGGGCTGCTCGCTCCACATGTACAGCCCGCCGCCGGGACGGACGGCGGCCAGCGGATCGAGCGTCGCCTGGTGCGCCCCCTTGTAGAACAGCTTCGGGTGCGTCTCCTTCTCCGGCCGCCGGACGCTCACCGGGTCGCGCCCCACGTATTGAGAGACCTTCGATTCCGGGTCGTCGAGGTCGCCGACGATGATCGCCTCCGTCGGGCACACCGTGACGCAGGCCGGCTCCAGCCCCATGTCGATGCGGTGCGCGCAGAAGTTGCACTTCTCGGCCGAATGGTCGTCCGGGTTGATGAAGATCGCGTCGTACGGGCAGGCGGCGATGCACGCCTTGCAGCCGATACAGATCGACTTGTCGAAATCGACGATCCCGTCGGGACGGCGGAACATGGCCTGGGTGGGGCACGCGGTCGTGCACGGCGCGTCGTCGCACTGGTTGCAGCGCGTGACCTGGAAGGCGCGCCGCGTGGCGGGGAACGTCCCCACATCCGCGTACTTTACGTAGGTGCGGGTGACGCCGAGCGGGACCTCGTTCTCCGACTTGCAGGCCGTCGTGCAGGCGTGGCAGCCGATACAGCGCGTGTGATCGATGACCTTCGCCCAGCGGGCCGTCTCGGTCCCTGTCTCTGAGGACTCCGGCATGCGTGCTCCCCGTGGGAGGTTCGGTGCGGTCGCGACGGCGGTCGCGCGTGGGCCGGCGGTCACATGGCGCTGCTATGTTCCATCGTCGCGCCGAACCGGGCAAGCCCGTTCACCCGGTGAGCACGATTTCCATGCCGGGGAGGTCCACGCCCGCGGCTTCCACGCGCCAGCGCTCGCCAGGGGACAGCGGCTCGAGGGCGGTCATCGTCCCCGTGCTCACGACACTGCAGAGGGGCGGGTCCCCTTCCCCCGCGAAATGCGAGAGGAGCCGCGGCACGACTTCCAGCGCCGCGAGCGGATGCCCGAGGACGTCGCTCCCGCGTCCCCGGGCCGCCAGCGACTCGTTCCGGAACAGGCGCACCTCCAGCTCGTCGAGGCGGGCCACGCGTTCCTCGAACCCGGGGTGGCGGACATTCACCGGCCGGCCGACGACGAGCACGCCATGAAGCCCGAAATCCGCGACGGAGTCCGCCGGCGTGAGGTGCCACTCGGGATAGTGGCAGTCGACGATTTCGAACCCGAGCGAGATCCATTCCGGACGTCCCTCGTCTTCCCCCTCCTGCGCGAGTCCGAACACGACCTCCACTTCGATCATCGGCGCGCGGAACATCCCGATCGGGATTTCGGCCGTCGGCCTGGCGAGCCGCAGGGTACGGTCGTAGACCGGGGCCAGGATCGGTTCATCCAGCCCGAAGCGGGGCCAGATCGCCCGGTTCGTGAACCCGACCTTGCAGCCGATCGGATGGTATCCGCGTCGCTGGAGCCGGCGGTCGAGCGCCGCGCCGACGCGATAGGCATGACTCAGCCCGAACCCCTCCGCTCGCCTTGTCGGCGGCTGTGTCGTCGCACGCCCGTCACGAGCGGACATGAGATCCCGCACGAGATCCGCTTCGAAACGCGCCGTGGCGGCGGCGCTCTCGTCGTCGGCGGCGATTTCCGTCTCGGCTCTGGTCATGCGCGGCTCCGGGTCGGGGTCCGGCCGGGGCTTGCGGCTCAAGCTCCGACACCGGACGATTTTGCTAATCGTAACGTCTCGTGAGAGAGGACGAGATGCCCTTTGAGAGCATAGATCCGACCACGGAGGAACGGCTCGCCTCGTTCCCCGCCCTCGATGCCGCCGGGATCGACGCGGCGCTCGAGCGGGCGCGGGACGCGTTCGAGGTGTGGAGGCGGGTGCCGGTGGCCGAGAGGGCCGAACGTCTTCTCGCGCTCGCGGAACTCGTGGAGCGGGGCAAGGCGGCGTACGGCCTGCTGATGACGCGCGAGATGGGCAAGCCGTTGGCCAGCGCGGTCGCCGAGGCGGAAAAATGCTCCTGGGTGTGCCGCTACTACGCGGAGCACGGGCCGGCGCACCTGGCGCCCGAGCGTTTCGAGTCCACGGGCACGCACTGCTGGGTCGAGTACCACCCCCTGGGCGCGGTGCTCGGGATCATGCCGTGGAACTTCCCGTTCTGGCAGGCCATGCGCTCCGCGGTGCCGACGGTGCTGGCGGGGAACGTCTTCCTGCTCAAGCACTCGCCCAACGTGCCTCAGTGCGCGGTCGCGCTCGAGGGGCTGTTCTCGCGCGCCGGATTCCCCGAGGGCGTATTCCAGAACGTCTTCGTCGAGGTCGAGGACATCCCCCGCATGCTCGACGACCCCATCGTGCAGGCCGCCTCCCTCACGGGCTCCGTCGCGGCCGGTTCCGCGCTCGCGGCCGAGGCCGGACGCCGCATCAAGACGACCGTGCTCGAACTCGGCGGCAGCGATCCCTTCATCGTCATGGAGAGCGCGGACATGGAGCGGGCCGTCGCGACCGCCGTCGATGCCCGCATGTGGAACAACGGCCAGTCGTGCATCGCCGCGAAGCGGATGCTCGTCCAGAGTTCGATCGTCGACGAGTTCACGGAGCGGCTCGTCGAGCGCGTGGCGGCGCTTCACGTCGGCGACCCGAAGGAGGCCGAGGTCGAGATCGGACCGCTGGCCCGTCGCGACCTGCGGGACACGGTCGCGGAGCAGGTGCAGGCCACCGTGGCGGCCGGCGCCCGCGTGGCCACGGGCGGGCGCGTGCCCGACCGGCACGGATGGTTCTACGAGCCGACCGTGCTCACCGATGTCCCGGACGGATCCCCGGCCACGGATGACGAGATCTTCGGTCCCGTCGCCAGCATCTTCCCGGTCGCCGACATGGACGAGGCCATCGAGCTGGCGAATGCGACGGAGTTCGGCCTCTGCTCCGCAATCTGGACGAACGATCCCGAGGAACGGGCCCGGGCCGTCCGCGACCTGGAGGCCGGCGGCGTCTTCATCAACGGGATGTCCGCCTCCGATCCCCGCGTCCCCTTCGGCGGCGTCAAGCGCTCGGGCTACGGGCGCGAACTCGGCCCCCACGCGATCCGCGAATTCGTGAACGTGAAGACGGTCTGGGTCGGCGACTGACGTTTCATCCCCGGCGGCCGCCCCGGGGCGCGGAGACGAGACCGTCGTCGAGCAGTTGCTGGAAGTGACTCGTAATGGTCTCCTCGACGGGACGGAATGCGACGCCGAGGATGGTCCTGGCGCGCGCGTTCTCGAACCTCAGCGGATACCCCACGTTGCGCTTCGCCACGGCGCGGGGGATCCCCCGCAGGGGTGCGTACGAGATGGACATCGGAGTGGGCACGGTGCGCCGGGGCAGGGGAAAGCGGTCGCCGAAGCGGTCCCGCAGGATCTCGGCGATTTCGATCAGGCTGCGGGTCTCGCTGACCAGGATGTAGCGTCCCTCCGCCTCCCGGACGAGACCCGCCTGCAGGTGACCTTCCGCGACATCCCGGACGTCGACGATGGCGAACTCCAGTTCAGCAGCACCGACGCGATGGGCGCCGTTTCCCAGATCGCGCATGATCAGGACCCCTTCGGCGTTCGTGCGTCGGCTGAGGCCGGGTCCAAGGACCAGCCCGGGATTCACGACCACCAGGTCCCACCGGGTCTGTTCCTCCGCCATCTTCCAGGCCAGCCGTTCCGACAGAGTCTTGGAGTAGGAATAGGGCTGGTGGCCTTCGTGGCTGGTGGTGTTCCAGTGGCTCTCGTCGAATCGGCCCGCCTCGATCTGCTCCAGGTCGGCCGCGTCCCCATAGATCGCCACGATGCTGGACGTCAGCACCACCCGCTGGACCGCGCCTGTCCGGCCAGCGGCCTCGAGTACGTGGCGCGTGCCGCGTGTCGCGGGCTCGATGAGGTCGCGCAACGGATCGTCGACGTCGCGCACAATGAGCGGGGAAGCGGTGTGGAAGACCAGCGGGCATCCCGCCATCGCCCGGTCGAACCCGTTGGGATCGAGGAGGTCCGCGCGGAACAGGGACAGGGTTCCGGGACGGCCCCGGGCGATTGTCCGCAGATGGCCGGTTCTCGCGGGATCCCGGGGATCGCGCACGGTCCCGTGAACGTCGATGCCCAGTTCCAGAAGCCTCTTCACCAGCCACGACGCGACGTAGCCGTTCGCACCCGTGACGAGAACCGGCCCGCGCGATCGCCGCCGACCGAGTGTCACAACAGCGAAGCCCGGCGGCTGTGGCCCGAAAGAAAATCGCGATAGCGGACGAACGCCTCGTCGATCATTTCCTGCGTCAGCCCGTAGTCGGCGATGTCGTACGTGTGGCGCTTCTCGGTGCGGCGGCGCTCGCTCTGCTCGTCGAGCCACACTTCCATGGCGGCGACGACTTCGGGTCTCAGCGGCCAGCCGAAACGATCGTAAACGTGGGCCACGACGGCCGTCGGATCCTGAACCAGATCGTAGTAGCTCACGTCGATCCAGCGGTCGTCCAGCTCCGGGCGCGACTCGCGAAACGCCACCGCCCGATCGAGGAGGAGGCCCATCGCCCGCAACTGCTCGGCGCCCAACTCAGCCGGGGGACGCGGCTTGCTGACGTCCGCGCGGATCCGCTCCACCAGGCTGCACCACGATCCCATGAACTGCGCGGGCTCGCGGTGCGTCTGGATGAACAGGGCGTCGGGATAGGCTTCGGTCAGCGCCTCCAGCTCCCTGAGATGCGCCGGCATCTTGAACAGCCACTGTCCGTCGGCCCCGCGATTCCACTCCCGGCGCTGCCAGGTGTAGTGCTGCATGACGCGCCGGTGCAGAGCGTACGATTCGCGCGAGCCGCTCGCTTCGAGCCAGCGCTCGTAGGTCGGGATTGGATGCCGCGTGGCAAACATCCAGGCTCTGAACGAGAGCCGGAGAATCGCCATGTCCTCTTCCGGCTCGTCGAGGCCGACATGATGAGTCCCCTCGAAGGAATCGATGATGCCGGACGCCCTGAACACGTCCCTCGCCAGCGCGCGGCGCGGGTCCTCGGACGTGCCGGCCAGGCCGGCGTCATCGCCGCCGGCGATGACGGGCTCGACGTACTCGTACGCCCGCAGCGCCCAGAACCGGGGATCCCGGGCCATGAGGCGGTGCAGGTAGGTGGTGCCCGTCCGGTTGATGCCGACGATGAACACCGGCCGGACGATCTCCTGCCGCTCGATCACGGGATGGCGCAGGCGTTCGCCGGCGAGTTCGGCGTTGTTCCGAAGGATTCGGCACATGTCGAAGACGATGTGGCCGACCCGATCTTCCGGCAGGGTCGCTTCGGGCGAGTTGAGCGCGTCGACAAGCTGCTCCAGCCCTTCGAACATCCACTCGGGGTAGGTGTCCTCGAAGGAGACGCCGTTTTCTCCGGCGTAACGTCGCGCCTGCGTCACCAGCCGGTCGAAGTCCAGGCTGCGGCGCGGCTGCGGATAGGGCCAGTCCTCGCGATGCGCCCGCACCCACCGGTTATGACGCACGTACCGGGTAAGCGGGCCGAGCCATTCAATCGGCTCGGGGCAGTCCTCGCGAATGGCGCGGTCGCTGACCGGGAGCGACGTGGCCGCCGCGGCCCCTTGCAGCCAATAGCGTCCGAAGTGATCGAGCACCGGCCAGTACCCGGCCATGGGAGAGGCGTCGCCGCGGGCCTGGCAGGCGCGCCTGAAGGCCTGGTACGACACCTCCGGCAAATCCAGTCCGACCTCCTCGAGCGACACTGTGCGATAGGAAGGCGTCGGATTGCAGCAGTTGTAGAGCGTGAACCGTCGTTCCGGGTTCAATGAGATGTCGGTGCAGATGCGGCTCAGTGTATCGACCGGGTCGTTGGTGGACTGCAGGGCGAACCCGGATGGAACCAACCCGGCGTCGACGATCGCCGCGAAGAGTCGCTGGGTGATGTTGCTCGGCTCACTGTATCCGGTCGTTGACATGCTGGTCTGCCCCAGGCGAAACACGGCCACGGGGAGGCCGGCCGACTGCGCGAACAGCAGCGCCTGCTCGGCAACCAGCTTGCTCCAGGGATATCCGAGCAGTCCGAGCGGAAACGTCTTCTTCATGCTCGCCAGATCGGGCTGCCCCTGGTGGGCGATGCGGCTCCCCTCGTACTCGTGCGCGAAGGTGCAGACGTACTCGGGGAAGATCCCCATTGTCCCGGCGTAGAACAGGTGCTTGTGGCGCGTGCGCAGGCACAGCTCCAGCACGTTGCGAAGACTGGACGTGTTCACGCTGCGGATGCCGGCGTACGAGGCGGCCAGGCTCAGCGTGGCGGCGAGGTGATAGACGGCGTCGACGTTCGCGCAGAGATGATCGAAGTCGGCGTGCGGCAGACCGAGCCGCGGCTGGGCGATGTCCCCCGTGCAGATGTGGATGCGCGGAGCGAAGTCATCATCCCATGTCTCCGCGTGCTTCATGTTCGCGCGCAGCCGCCTGAGACCCTTCTCCTCGCTCGGCGCCCGCACGAGGCAGTGCACCTCCAGGCCGGCGTCATGCGCCAGCAGGTCGCGCACCAGGAAGCGCCCGACGAAGCCGGTCGCACCGGTCACGAGCACGCGGCGGATGTCCGAAGGAGAGACGGCTTCGGCCGGCGCCGCTCCGGTCACGGCGGCGCGCACGAAGCGACGCAGCTCCGAGAGGTCGCGTTCACAGTGCGGCGGCAGCTTCCCGACCAGTGGCGGGACCGGGCTGCGGGTCGCCGTTGTCGCCATGGACCGCGTCATGCCTGGATCGGGAAGTGGTCCTCCAACCTGTTCGCAAAGGGCGAACGCCGCCTGCGTACCTGGTGTACGCGTTGCGGTGAGACATCCGCCGATCCATCGGTTTCGGCTACGGCCTCACCTTCCGCATCCGACTCGGCTCCGTGCACGATCATCTCCGCCAGTGACAGGGCAGAGGCGGTCGTCATCAGCTCGAGGGCGCTCACCTGCCGATTGTATTGCGCCTGAATGAAGGCGCCGAGTTCGGCGACTGAAATCGACGTGAGCCCGAAGCTCGACAGCGGCTCCGCGACATCGCCCTCTTCGTGCCCGCAAAGTTCGGCCACCTTGGCAGAGATCTGGGCGACAACGCTCTCCAGGGTCAGTTCGCCGCGCACGTTCACCTCGAACGCCGCCTGATTGTTGAGCAGGCGCCCGTTGCGCATGTAGTCCGGGGAATCGACGGTCCACGCCGGGTTGGAGAACAGCGCGGTGACCATATGGTCATGCCCCTTCGTGCCGGGCTCCGTCGGGTCGGGCGCCATCGCGCGCAGGGCGTAGTCGAGATTGGCGATCGCGAAATCCGCGCTCACCGTCATCATCCCCGCCGCGCGCATCATGCGCATCACGTGGAGGCTGCGCGCCGCCATCCCGACCTCCGTGACGGGACCGAGGTTATACGAGAACCCCGCCAGCCCCTGCCGGCGACGCCAGGCCGCCAGCCCGTCCAGGAACGCGCTCGCGCTGCTGTAGTTGACCTGCCCCACGTTGCCGAACGTCGAAGCGATGGAGGAGAAGAGGACGAAGTAGTCGAGGGCGCAGTCGGTCGTGGCATCGTGCAGGTTCAGGGCGCCGCGGGCCTTGGGCGCGAACACGTTCTCCAGCGACTCGGCGGAGGTATCGAGGAACGAGCGGTCCTCCAGCGTTCCGGCAAGGTGGAAGACACCCTTGAGCGGCCGCTGCAGTCCGGCGATGCAGCGGCGCACGTCCTCCTCGTCGCGCACGTCGCCCGAAACGATCTCGATCTCGTAATCGCCGGTCATCTTCGACAGCGTGGTCGTCTGGCGGAGCCACTCGACGCTCCGTCGACGCTCCGGATCGCGGTCCATCAGCGTGACGTGCCGAGCCCCCGCCGCGATCAGGTAGGGCACCAGGCGCAGCCCGAAGCCACCCAGCCCGCCCGTGACCAGATAGGTGGCCTCGGGGTCGAGGAAGGGGCGCGTGTCCGCGATCGCGAACCCCCGATCCGCCGGGTCGGACGGCGCCTTCAGGACCAGTTTCCCCTGGTGCCCGCCCGTCGTCATCAGGCGGAGCGCCCTGGCGTAGTCGCGGTACTCGTAGGCGGTGAGTCGGGGTGGCGGCACGGCGCCCTCGTTCATGAGGTCCAGACAGGCCTGCGAGAGCATGTGCGACAGCACCGGATCGTCGAGCATCAACCGGTCGACGTCGATCGCGGCGAAGCGGAGGTTCTTGCGGAAGACCCGCATGCCGAGCGAGTTGTCCGTGAAGATGTCGACCTTCCCGATCTCGCAGTGCCACCCCGAGGGCCTCAGGGCCTTGAGACAGAGGGCGATGTGGTGGCCGGCGAGCGAGTTCAGCACGACGTCGACGCCTTCGCCTCCCGTGGCCTCCATCAGGTCATCGTACCAGTCGTGGCTGTGCGAATCGAACGCCCCGCGCACGCCCATCTCGAGCAACTGCTGGCGCTTGCTCCGGTTGCCGGCGGTCGCGTAGACCTCCGCCCCGACGTGGTGCGCCAGCGCGATCGCCGCCTGTCCGACGCCGCCCATCGCGGAGTGGATGAGGACCCGCTGCCCCTCTCTCAGCCGCGCCAGGTGGATGAGCGCGTAGTACGCGGTCACGGTCACGGAGAGGGACGCCGCGGCCTCCTCCATGCTCAGCCCGGGCGGCTTGAGGAAGGCCAGGTGCTCGTTCACGACGATTCGGTTGGCGATGCAGCCGCCCGTCGTGACGGCCACCTCGTCGCCGGGGCTCAGACGCTTCACGTCCGGGCCGGCGCGGCGTACGACCCCGCTCCCCTCGATGCCGACCTCGCGGCCCAGCGCCGAGCGCTCGTAGGCCAGCGCGGGGAGGAGCCCCAGCGTGACCATGACATCCCGAAAGTTCAGAGCCGCCGCGGCCATTTCGATCTCGACGTCGGAGGGTCCCAGGCGGGGCAATGCCGTTGTCGCCACCTGCAGGCCGCTCACCTGGCCGGGGTTGTCCAGCCGGAGCCGGTAGGGGGGATCAGCGCCCGCGGGCACGAGCGGCCAACGATCCCGAACGCTCACCACGCGCGGTACCCACAGGCGTCCGTCCCTGACAGCCAGTTCCCGTTCGCGCGGGTCGCACGCGTCCAGGCGTGCCAGCGCCTCGAGGTCGTCCGCCGTGCCCAGATCCACGAGACGGAAGTCGATCTTCGTGTCCTCGGCGAGAAGCTCGAGCGCCAGGCTGCGTACCGCTCCCCACAGCGCGCTTCCTCGCGGCGCCTCCACGCCGCAAACGGCGCCCTGCGTCACAACGTTCAAGCGACACGTCCGGTTCGCGCTCTCAAGCCGGAGGGGCGCCAGGGCCTGGAGCAAGGCGACGAGGCGCCACACCGCTCGCTCGCCCGTCGGATCGTCCGGGGCCGGCCCGACGAAGAAATCGATCGCCTCGAGGTCCGCACCCCACGGCCACTCTTCCAGCGATGTGAAATCACCGTCCTCGAGGGCGCTCCAGGGGACGCTATACGCTTGGGTCGGATCGAGTTGCGCGATCCATTCCGTGGCCGGGCTCCCGGGTTCTCCGATCACCCAGCGGGGACCGGCGGTGTCGGCCGAAACCGCGGCAGCGTCGGCCGGCGCGGGATCCTCCTGCGCAGCCTGCAGGAGCGTCGCGCGGGGGCCGGCGTGAAGCGTGCTCCAGCCGTTCCCCGCCTCGATGACGTCGCTCTCGTCATGCGAGACGAGCGCGAGTCCCCCGGGCACGGCCAGCCGCTCGACGAGCGCCCACGCTTCGGCCCAGCGATCCCCGCCCGCTTCGCCTTCGCCCGGATCACGGTGCAGAAGAACGATCTCGGCCGCGGCGGGTCGCAGCAGACCCGTCGCCATATCCGTCTCGGCGGCGCCCTCCGCCGCGGGTTCCAGCGAGGCGAAGCGAATCGCGGCATCGCGGTGATTGAAGGCTTCGTAGAGTGCCTGCGTGGATTCCTCGTCGTCCCCGAGCAGCCAGTACTCGCTCTGCGCGTCGGGGCCGGAGAGATGCTCCAGGCATCGGTTGAGCATGGTCCGTTCCGCCTCCCGGCGGCCGGCGATTTCGACGACGTGACAGGCGTACGGGCTGCCCGCCGCACCCTGTTCGATGGCCGCGATGAGGGCGGCGGGATCGACGTCCCCGTCGCGGACCGCGTCTCCGATCCGGGGCGCCGGAGGCACGAACTTCGGTTGCCATCGGATGAGGTGCTTGCTGTCCGGGACGTCGCTCCAGCGCGGATTGCTGTTGAAGGAGTGATACTCTCCGATGTGGGCGAGCAGTTGCCCTGTATCGGTGTCGTAGAGGCTGAGCCGCCCGATGTACAGCTCGCCGAGAGGCTTGTTGTACTGGCCCCGCTCGTCCACGTCGAACCAGTCGCCCGTATCGACGAGAAAGCAGGTGATGCGCGGCCCCGTCGGGGGCCGCACGAACGTAATGTCGCACGCCCGCTGCGGCATGGAGAAGAAGTCGGGCAGGCGCATCAGGTAGCGCAGGAAAATCTGCAGCCCGCCGTCGGTAAGCGGGGGGTAGAGGAGATATCCCTCCTCGCGGCCGGACGCCCACAGTTCCTCGTCGACCTCGATTTCGAACAGCATGTCCGTCGAACCCGAGTCCATCTCGATCCGCTGGACGCTGCGGAACTCGGGCCCGAACTCGAAGGCATCCCCGACGACCGCTTCAATCTGGTCGTAGAACTCCTCTCCCGTCGCGAGGGGTGAGGGATCGAAATCGGACGCGAGGAGATCGTCCAGGGTCGGGAAGGCGTCGACTGCATGGTTTTCATCCACGCGCCGCACCCTTCCGCGGCAGTGCAGCGTCCCGGCTTCATCATCCTCGAAGGATCGGGTGGAGATGGTGAACGTGTACTGCCCTGGAGCGTCGGGCACGGGAAACAGGGCGGTCTGCAGCCGCACCGGTGTCGGATTCACCGGCGTGTGTTGCAGGAACTCGATCTCCTCGATGTTGATGGGGTCTCCGGAGAACGCCTGCAGCAGGAGTTCGATGTATCCGGCGGCCGGAATGATCGGGGCCCGGTGGACGCGATGGTCGGTCAGCCAGGGAAAATCCTTCTCGGAGAGCCGCGCCTCGAACAGGATGTGGTCGCAGGCCACGCGGTGTCCGACGAAGGGGCCGTGGGAGTACTCGCCACGCTGGACGAACATCTCGTCGTCGACCAGGTCGTCATTGCTCGTGGTCTCTTCCCTGGGATGACCGGGAAGGAGATGGGCGATGGGTTCCGGACGCGGATACTGCGAGGTAAAATCCAACGCGACGCCGGCCCGGTAGAGGTTCCCCAGGGCCTCCTGAAAGCCCGGGCACGCATCCTCATCCTTCATCAGGGTAGGGAGACAGACCGCGGCCGGGCCGGCCGCTTCCAGGCACTGCCGGATCAGGGGCTGCAGCGCGCCGTGGGGGGCGATCTCCAGAACCACGTCGGGGCGGCATTCCCGCCTCACGGTCTCCATCGCCATGCCGAAGAGGACGGGGTTCCGGATGTTGGACCACCAGTAGGCGTTGTCCAGACGCTCCACGGTCTCCCCCGTGACGGAGGACACCATGGGCACGTCGCCGTCGAAGTCGCATTCGTTCAGGAAGGCGAGCGCCTCCAGCGCGTCGTCCCGCAGCGGATCCATCGCGGTGGAATGGAAGGCGATGTTCCCGGGGATCAGCCGGTTCTGCAGGCCGCGCCGGTCGAGTTCCGCCATCACGGGCCGCAGCGCGGCTTCCTTCCCGCAGATGACCGTGTTGGCGGGCGAGTTCTCGCAGGCGATCTCCGCCTCGGCGGGCCGGTGGTTTCTCAGCAGATCCTCGACGGCCGGCCGGTCGAGGCCGATCGCCAGCATCCGGCCGGAGCCGGCCACCCGCTGCTGCAGCGTGGCGCGGTGATAGACGAGCCGCGTCGCATCGGCGAGTGAAAGCGCCCCGCTCGCGTACGCCGCGGCGACCTCGCCCGAACTGTGTCCGACGACGCACTCCGGATGGACACCCCAGGCCGCCAGCATCTCCACCAGGGCACACTGGATCATGAAAATGGCTGGCTGGGCGAGCTGAACCTCGTTCAACTCCTCCTGGCTCGCCGAGAAACAGGCGTCGCGCAGCGACGCGTCCGAGTGTTTCCGCCATTCCTTCTCGATGGCATCGACCACCCGCCGGAATACGGGATCCGCGTCGTAGAGATCGCGCCCGCACCCTGCCCACTGCGTACCCTGTCCCGAGAACACCATGGCCACCCGGCGGTCGCCCGCTTCCACCGTGGAGACCGGGGAGGGGTCTTCCACGAAGGCGTCCAGTGCCTCGACCAGCTCCGAGCGGCTGCGGACAGCGAACGCCGTGCGCGCGGGGAACCGGGCGCGGCGCCGGCTCAGATTCCCGGCCAGCGTGTAGAGGTCGGTTTCCCGCCCGTCGAGGTACTCGCGCAGGCGCCTGGCGCTCTCCTCGAGGGCCTTCGGCGCCCGCGCCGAGAGGGGGATCATGTAGCCGGCGTCGGGCGCCAGCGGCACCGACCATTCCCTCGATCGGTCCCGCCGGTACTCCCGCACGACGCAGTGTCCGTTCGCACCGCCGAAGCCGAAGGAGTTGATCCCGACGACGACCGCGCGGTCGGGGAACGGCTCGCAGGCGGTCTGCACCTCGATGGGACCGAGGTCGAAATCGATCTCCGGGTTCGGAACCAGGTAGTTCTGGGAGATGGGGGCGAACGTCCGCCGCCGCATCATGAGGATGACCTTCAGCAGCGCACAACTGAACGCCGCCGCCTCGAGGTGTCCCACGTTGCTCTTCACGCTGGCCACGCGGAGCGGCGCCTCGCGCTCGACGCCGCCGAACGCCTCGGCAATGGCGTTTCCTTCGATGCGGTCGCCCACGACCGTGCCGGTCGCGTGCGCTTCCACGTAGTCGAAGTCCTCCGGGCGCAGTCCCGCACGCCCGCAGGCCTCGCGCATGAGTTCGACCTGCGAATGGCGTGTCGGCGCCGTGATGTAGCGCCCCTGGGCGAATCCGACGGCGTCATCGGCGGTCCCGGCCGTGTTGACCGCCGTGGCTTCGATCACCGCGAAGATGTGGTCTCCGTCCCGCTCGGCCGCCTCCAGCGGCTTGACGGCGAACACGAACGCGCCTTCCGACCGCATGTAGCCATTGGCGTCGGCGTCGAAGGAATGGCACCGGCCATCCGGACTGATGACGCCGAGTGCGTTGAAGGAGGCGCTGCAGCGGGCGGACCCCAGGTAGGTGGCGGCGCCCACCAGAGCCTGCTCGCAATCGCCTTGACGCATCGAGTTCACCGCCGTGTGAAGCGCGGTCAGCGACGCCGAGCAGGCGGTGGAGGTCGCGATCGACGGCCCCATGAGGTTCAAATGGTAGGAGATCCGGTTCGCCAGCATCGAGGCGTCGATGCTCAGGATGGAGAACTCGTTGGTCCCGAACAGGGCACGCCAGTTCGCGGTGGAGGCGACCTGGGCTCCGATGAAGACGCCCGTGCGGCTGTTGCGGAGGGCGTTCAGGCTCCAGCCGGCGTGTTCGCAGCTTTCCCACGCGCAGCCCAGCAGCATCCGGATCTGCGGATCCATATAGGACATTTCATGGTGGGAGACGCCGAACAGGCCCGGATCCATCCGCTGCTCCAGGTCGTCCCGGAGCAGCCCTTCGTACGGACTGCCGAAGCGGCCCGGACCCGAGAACCGGCCGATCGGCTGGTAGCCCCGGCCGTAGCGCTCCGTGACGGACTCCTGGACGACCTCGCGCTTGCTGAGGAGCCGCCAGAAATCTTCGTCCGTCCGGAGACCGCCCGGCATCCGATAGGCGTAGCCGACGATGGCGATGGGATCGCCCGATGTACCCGCGCTGGAAGTCACGTGGCCTCCGCTCGGCGGGCGCCCCCGAGCGCGGACGCCGGGACGCCGGCCTGTCGTTGTGTTGAGATTGCTTTGGGCGCTCCTGGAATGGCCGCTGGAATGACCGCGGCCACGTTAGCGAGCCGTCCCCCCGCCAGCAAACGTCGCTGGAGGCCGCCCGAACGCAGCAGGGCACTTGCCATGCACCGCCAGGTGAAAGTCACGCTTCAGGAGCGCGTCGTGGCTCCGAGAACCGGCAGCGTCGCTGTCGCCGGTCCGGCGGGTCTCGGCTCCGAAGTCAACGCAAGCTCGAAGTCCGCCAGAGCCTCGCGGACACCGTCTCCCGTAAACCGGAATTCACCGGGGATGGCGTTCCGGCGCCTCTTGGCCCGTTGCAGGGCCTTCCGTACGAGATGGTCCTCCGGGTCCGCGTCCGAACCGGGATCCCGTCCGGCTTCATGGAACGCTGCCGACTCCGACTTCAGGTAGTCCTTGTAGCTGCGGAGAACGGTCTGCTGGCGCGTGAACTTCTCGCAGTGGTGGCCGGTGGCCGCCAGGCTGATGGCCAGCGGCAGGAGTCGAGGGTGGTCGCTGGAGACTTTGGCGATGTAGCGCGAAAACGGCGGAAGCTGTTCCGGCGTGAGGCGTCGGCGAATTCCCATGATGCCCGCATAGAGGACGTGCGCGTTCACCCGCTTGTGGAGGTGCGGTACGGGATTGAGGTGGTCCAGCAGAGTAAGGCAGCGGTCGAAGTAGTTCTCCAGCGTCGAATCGTAGATGGTCCCAATGACCCGGAGATACCCTTCCACCAGCGTCGCGGGGTCCATTTGCGGCTTGAAGTTCAGGGCGGTGTCGTCGATTTCGACAGGTCTGTCCAACAATCGATTCTCCCGCTCCAGCCGGGTCCAGAGATTCGTTCCCTTGAGCGCGGTCAGCAACCCGATCAGCGCCATCGGAATCCCGGCTTCCTGAATGAAATCGATCTGGGCATCGAACGCGTTGTCATCATCGTCGTCGAGTCCGAGGATGAAGCCGCCCAGAACCTGCATTCCCTTCCCCTGGATCTTTCGCACAGCCTTGAACAGGTAGTCGTCATCGCGCATGTCGATGTTCTGCGGTTTCTTCATCTTCTTGAGAGCCTTCGGGTTAGGCGTCTCTATTCCGAGGAAGACGGAGTCGAAACCGGCCTCGATCATGACATCCATCAAGTCGTCCATTCGGACGAGATTGACGCTCGCTTCCGTGAACAGGGCAAAGGGGTGGTCGCGCTCCTTTTGCCATTCGGCGATCGCGGGGAGGAGCCTTGAGACCTCGCGCTTATTGCCGATGAAGTTGTCGTCGACGAGAAAGAGAGGACCCCGCCATCCCAGTCCATACAGAAGATCGAACTCGGCCACCATCTGTTCGGGGGACTTCGTTCGGGACACACGGCCGTACAGCTTCGTGATGTCACAGAACTCACAGTCGAATGGGCATCCCCGCGAGAACTGCAGGCACATCGAGTAGTAGTGATTCAGGTCGATCAGGTCGAAACGGGGCAGCGGAGCGAGGGTCACATCCGGCCTCCGCGGGGCGCGATAGACGGCCTTGGCGACGCCGTTCTCCAAGTCGCGAAGAAAGGTGGGGAATGTCTCCTCGACCTCATCGAGCACAAAGTGATCGACGCCCTCCATCTCCTCGTGAAAGGTGGTGGGGTGCGGGCCGCCGGCGATGACGGGAACCTGTGCACGGTTGCAGCGCCCCACGATCTGCTCCAGCGAGGGGCGTTGCGGGATCATGCTCGACGTGAAGGCCAGGTCCGCCCACTCCAGGTCGGCCTCCTCGAGCGGAGTCACGTTCAGGTCGACCACGCGCAGGTTGTACCGCGACGGAAACATCGCGGCCACGGTGAGCAGGCCGAGAGGAGGAAAGGCCGCCCTGATGCCCATGAGATCCAGGGCGTAGTCGTGGCCCCAGTATGTCGGCGGGTGCCTGGGGTAGAGCAGCAGGGCATTTGGCATGTTGACCTGTTCCGGTCGCCAGCCGGTCATTCCATGCGAATCAGGATCCTTCGGCGCATTCGCGCACGGCCTCGTCGGCGGCGGCGAACAGCCTCGCGCGCCATTCCTTCCGGCGGGCCCGGAACGCGTTCACCATTTCCCACAGCGCGTCGCGGACCTTCTCCATCGCTTCCGTCCGCGCCTCATCCGACAGCGTCGTTCCGCTCGTGAACTCGTACTTCTCGATCGCGAAGTCGGCGATGTCCAGGATGTTGTCTCCGACGACGCTGAGATCGACCGCGTTCCTCATGGTCGGGGCCGGGCGTGGCTCGCTCATCTGCTCCATCCTCGCTGAGTGGGTTTTGGAGATCGCTTCCGTGTGTCGCGTCAGGATTCCGTTTGTCGCGTCAAAATCATGCAGGGACGACCCGTTTCGGTCAACCGCCCCCCATCTTGGGGAGGTGGCCTCAAGACCTGCCCGCGGTCCAGGCGCGATTCACGTGCACGGTCAGGACGTCCGCGTTGTGGTACTGGTGGTGTTTGACGGAGGAGGCGTGATGGCGCAGCAGCGCCAGCGACAGGTCCCGTTCGCTCGTCGGGTCCGGGCGATCCCCGAGCACGGCCATCTGGTTCTCCAGGTTGCCCTCGTGCGTCGCCGCGGTGAACTCCAGTCCGGCGCCGAAACGGAGGTTCCGGACCACGACGCGCAGCCGGCGCTCCCCCGCGGCCGGAGCGTCTCCGTTCTCTTCCTGCCGCAGGAGACTCAGGAGCGCCTCTTCGACCGGCGCCCGCAGGCGGTCCGTCGCCTTGCCGCTCCACTTGTACCTGGCCGCGAACTCCCGGAGGAACTTGTCGAGTTCCGGGAGGCTCTCCGGGCGCAGCGCAACTTCGATCCTGTGGCGGCGGGGTCCGGTCACATCCAGGAACAGGTTCAGGAGGAGGATGGACAGCCCGCCCACCGTGAGGCCGTTCGCGAGCATGCGGCCCATCGGCGTAGCCAGGTAAGCGGGAAAGATCGCCTGAAACTGGATCCCCGCCCCGATCCAGAACGCCAGCCCGGCGGCCAGCGAATACTGCCGATCGATCCCCTCCCGGAAGAGGATCCGCATGCCCTGCACGAAGATGAGGCCGAAGACGACCATGATGTAGGCGCCGAGCACCGGCGCCGGGATCGAGAGGATGACGGCCGTGAGCTTCGGAACGAAGGCGAGGGCGACAAAGGCGACCCCGATGACGACGCCGATGCTGCGGGCGGCAACGCCGATGCCGCTCGCGAGGGCGATCCCGGCGACGTACGGCCACGGCGGCAGCACGCCCGCGAAACCCGACAGGAGCGTGCCGGCCCCGCAGGCGGCGACGGACCCCTGGACCCGGCGAAAATCGACCGCCCTCGGCTCGCGCCGGGAGAGGTGCTGCATGCGGACGTTGTCGCTGACCTGGCGGATCGTGATCACGAATGAGACGAAGAGGAATCCGGGCAGGAGCAGCCAGAAGCTCGCGTCGAAACTCAGGTCGAGGCCGGACAGCGTGGGGCTGGGGATCCCGATCCAGCGGGCCGCCGCCACGCGCTCGAAGTCGAGAATCCCGAACAGCGCGGCGGTCACGCTGCCCGCGGCGATGCCGATGGGGGCGTTCCACGCCCGCACGAACCGTTTGCCCCGGAGCAGGAGGCCCATGACGCACAGCAGGGTGACCGCGGCGACGGTGGGGGCCGCGGCCGGCGGAGCGTTCTCCGGCACGCGGGTGAGCATGGCGAACGCCAGCGGCATGATCGTCACGGCGACGAGCGCCGTCAGCGTGCCCGACACGACCGGCGTGATGATGCGCCGGAGCAGCGCCAGACGGGCCGCCTGGGCCAGCTGGCACAGTCCGGCGGCGAGGACCAGCACCCCCAGCAGCGCCGGCCCCCCCGCGACGAGAGCGAGCACGCCGACCCCGATCGAGGCCCCCGAAGCGCCCATGGCCGTCAGCGTTCCGCCGCCGATGCCGGCGAAGCGTTTCGCCTGGACGATCGTGAGGAGACCTCCGATCACCATGCTCGCGAAGATCGCCCAGGAAAGATATTCGTCGCTCTGGTTCGCGACGCGGGTGACGATCGTCGTGACCACGACCACCGGCACGCACACGAGGAGTGCCGTCTGCACGCCGATCACGGCGCTCACCGCCCGCGGCGGACGTTCGTCGGCCGCGAACCGCAGTTCCGCGACGTCCGAGCCGGATCCGTTCGCCATCAGTGGTCCTCCATCATGGGTGTCGGGAACTCGCGGTCGAGTCGCTCCATCAGCAGGTCCACGCATGCCTCCGGAGAGAGTTCCTCCGTATCCAGGCGCAGATCGGGATCTTCGGGCCGTTCGTAGGGACTGTCGACTCCCGTGAAGTTCCTGATCTCTCCGCTGAGCGCCTTGGCGTAAAGGCCCTTCGGGTCGCGCTCCGCACAGGCTTCGAGCGATGCGTCCACGAAGACCTCCATGAAGTCGCCGGGCGCGAACAGGCTGCGGGCGTAGTCGCGCTCCGACCGGAACGGGCTGATGAAGGCGACGATCACGATCAGGCCGGCGTCGACCATGAGGCGGGCGACCTCCGCGACCCGCCGGATGTTCTCCACCCGATCCGCCTCCGTGAAGCCGAGGTCGCGGCACAGGCCGTGACGCACGTTGTCGCCGTCCAGGAGATACGTGTGCCGTCCCTCGAGGGTCAGCCGGCGGTCGAGCAGGTTGGCGATGGTGGACTTCCCGGAAGCCGACATCCCGGTCAGCCACACGCACTGGGGGCGCTGAAGCTTCATCCGCGAGCGGACGTCCTTCGACACGTCCAGCTGCTGCCAGGTCACGTTCGCCGCCCGCATGAGCGGGAAGAGGATCGTGCCGGCGGCGGCCGTCGCGTTCGTGGCGCGATCGATCAGGATGAAGCCGCCCAGCGCGCGCGACTCATCGAAGGGCGCGAAGGGGACGGGACGGTCGGTCGCGAGGTTCACGGTCCCGAGGTCGTTCAATTGCAGAACGGAGGCGGCCAGCTCGCTGCCGTTGGACACGTCCAGCCGGTGCCGGATCCGGGTGACGGCGGCCCCCACCTCCCGCGTGTGGAGCTTCATCGCGTACGGGCGGCCCACGGCGAGCGGCTCGTCGTGCATCCAGACGAGCCGTGCCTGGAACTGGTCCGCGGCCTCGACGGGTTCGTCGGCACCCGCGACGACGTCGCCCCGGGTGACATCGACATCGGGCGCCAGGGTCAACGTCACGGAGTCGCCCCGGGCGGCGCGGTCGCGGGGTCGGTCCCCCACCGCGATCGACGCCACGCGGCTCCCGTTTCCGGCGGGCGAGATGCCGACGGCATCGCCGACGGCCACCGTGCCGGCGGCCACGCGCCCGCAGTATCCGCGAAAGTCGGCGTGCGGCCGATTCACATACTGGACCGGCATCCGGAAGGGCTGGCCGGCGGGAGGTTCCTCGATGTCCACGGTCTCGAGATGGGTGAGGAGCGTCGGACCCGCATACCACGGCGCCGACGTGCCGTTTCGGGTGAGGTTGGCCCCGGTCAGCGCCGAGACCGGAATCGCCTCGACCGCGGCGAGGCCGATCTCGTCGGCGATCCCGCCGTAGGAGGCCCGGATCGATTCGAAGATCTCCCGGTCCCACCCCACGAGATCCATCTTGTTCACGGCGAGAACGACACGGCGGACGCCGAACATGGCCACGATCCGCGTGTGCCGCGCCGTCTGGGGCAGAACCCCCTTGCGCGCGTCCACCAGGACGACGGCCAGATCGGCGGTCGAGGCGCCCGTCGCCATATTGCGCGTGTACTGCTCGTGGCCGGGGGCGTCGGCCACGATGAACCGGCGGCGCGGCGTCTCGAAGCTGCGGTACGCGACATCGATCGTAATGCCCTGCTCGCGCTCGTCCCGCAGTCCGTCGACGAGCAGGGCGAGATCGGTCGCCTTCCCCTGCGTGCCGTAGCGCGCCGAGTCCCGTTCCACCCGCTTCAGCTCGTCCGAGAAGACCTGCCGGCAGTCGTGCAGGAGTCGGCCGATGACCGTGCTCTTGCCGTCGTCGACGCTGCCGCAGAGCACGAAGCGAAGGGCCGGCCGCATCAGAAATAGCCCTGCTTCTTCTTGCGTTCCATCGAGCCGTCGCGGTCGTGGTCGATGAGACGCCCCTCACGTTCGGAACCGTCCGTCGCGAGCGTCTCGGCAATGACCGCGTCGAGCGTATCCGCGTCGCTCTCGACCGCGGCCGTCAGCGGGTAGCAACCCAGCGTCCGGAAGCGGATGCGCCGTTTCCGGGGCTCCTCGCCGGGGAGCAGCGGCATTCGGCCATCGTCGACCATGATCCACCGTCCATCCCGCTCGACGACGGGACGTTCGGCGGCGTAGTAAAGGGGCACGATCGGGATCTCCTCCGCGCGGATGTATCGCCAGACATCGGCTTCGGTCCAGTTGGAGAGCGGAGAGACGCGCAGGGACTCGCCGAGAGCCAGGCGGGTGTTGTACAGGTTCCACGGCTCGGGACGCTGCGCCTTCGGATTCCACTGGTGGGCCGCGTTGCGGAGCGAGAAGACGCGTTCCTTGGCGCGCGACTTCTCCTCGTCCCGCCGCGCGCCGACGAAGACGACGTCGTACCCGCCCTCGTCGAGCGCCTGCCGCAGCGCCGCCGTCTTCATCACATCGGTATAGCGTTCGGAACCGTGATCGAACGGATTGACGCCCTCGCGCAGCCCGTCCTCGTTGGTGTGAACGCGGAGTTCCACGCCCGCCTCCGCCGCCGTGCGGTCCCGGAACGCGATCATCTCCCGGAACTTCCACGTCGTGTCGATATGCAGCAGCGGGAAGGGCGGCGCCGCCGGCCAGAAGGCCTTTCGCGAGAGGTGGAGGAGCACCGAGGAGTCCTTCCCGATCGAATACAGCAGCACGGGTCGCGACGCCGCCGCGAGGCCCTCCCGAAGGATTTCGATGGCTTCGGACTCGAGCGACGCCAGCCAGGTGCCCGAGAGATCGCTCAGCGCTCGATCCCTCCGGTGGCCAGACCGAGTTTCGGCTTTCGCCGCCAGCGAACGAAGACCCGCTTCGCCCTCATCGTGAACGTGTAGTTCATCATCGCCAGCGCGGGCACGGCGAGCATGATGATGAAGGTCGCGAACAGGATCCCGAACCCGAGGCTCACCGCCATGGGAGAGAGGAACTGCGCCTGCGTGCTGCGCTCGAGGATGATCGGCGAGACCCCGAGGAAGGTCGTCACGGAGGTCAGCATGATGGGACGGAAGCGGACCTTCGCCCCCTGCACGATGGCTTCCGACATGGGGAGCCCCGACCGGTGTCGTTCGTTGATGAAGTCGATCAGCACAAGCGAATCGTTCACGACCACGCCCGACAGGCCCACGAGCCCGAACATGGAGAGCATGCCGAGGTCGAGCCCCATGATGAGATGCCCGATCGCGGCGCCGACGAGCCCCAGCGGGATCGAGGCCATGACGACGAGCGGCTGCAGGTACGAGCGGAAGGGGATGGCGAGGAGCGCGTAGATCGCGAGCAGGGCGAGCAGGAAACCGCGGGCGATCCCCTCGAACGCCAGCAACTGCTGGCGCTGTTCTCCGCCGAAGCCGTAGCGAAGGCCCGGGTATTCGGCCTGCACGTCCGGCAGGATCGCCGAGGTGATCTCCGTGTTGACTTCCTGCCCCGTGATGACGGCGGCGTCCACGTCCGCCGTGACCGTCACGATGCGCCGTCCATCGATCCGGTTGATCGTCGATGAGGCGATGCCGAACGACACGTCCGCGACTTCCGACAGCGGCGCCTCGCCTCCGGTCGGGGTGCGGATGCGGTAGTCCTGGAGGTCGGCGAGCGTGTTCCGCTCCGACTCGGGGAGCCGGACGTAGACGCGCACCTCGTCGCGGCCCCGCTGCAGGCGGTAGACCTCGTTCCCGAAGAACGCCCCGCGCACCTGGCGCGCCAGGTCGTCGAGCGTGATCCCGAGCGTGCGGGCGGCGGGCTTGAGTTCCAGCTCCAGCTCCCGTTTCCCCCGGCCGCGGTCGTCGCGGACCTCCGTCACGCCCGCGATGCGCGTCAGGCGGTCCGAGAACGCCGGCACCGCCGCGTTCAACATGGCCGTGTCCGGGTGGGAAAGCTCCACTTGTACCGGCGCCCCCAGATCGATGAGGATGGAACTGAACGTGAGTTCGCGGGCGCCGGCGACCGGCCCGACGCGCTCCCGCCAGGCCCGCTCCACCTCGATGGCCGGCAGGTCCCGGATCTCCGGGTCGGTCAGCCGCAGGCTGACCTCGGCGACGTTCGACCGGATGAAGCTCGCCTCGGCGTTCATGCCGGGGCCTCCGGCCTGTGAGGGACGCTGCCCGACGCTCGTGAAGACCGCTTCGACCAGGGGCGGCTCGTCATCCGGCAACTGCGCCTCCAGTTCCGCGATCGCCGCGTATCCCTGCCCTTCCACGTAGCTGGCGACTTCCAGCGTGCGCTCGCTCGTCGTGCCCTCGGCCATCTCGATGTAGGCGACGACCTCTTCGCCCTCGATCACGGGCAGAAGGCTGAACCGGAGGTGGCGTCCCGCCACCAGCCCCCCCACGATCATGAGGGAGGAGAGGGCGCCGAGGACGGTCAGTCCCGGGCGCCGCACCGCGAAGCGCACGGAGCGCTCCAGCGGACCGTCGACGAAGCGCTGCAGGTTCGTCTGGACGAACGCCTGCGCGCGGTAGACGGGTCCCAGCAGCCCTCCCCTGCCCCGGCCCGAGCCCGGTTCCGGAAGATGGGAGAGGTGGTATGGGAGGATGAACAAGACCTCGACGAGCGAGAGCAGGAGCACGGAGATCACGATCGCCGGGATCACGTAGAGGAACTTCCCGAGGCTTCCCGGCACGAAGAGGAGCGGGGTGAACGCCGCGACGGTCGTAAGCACCGCGAAGATCACGGGCACGGAGACGCGTCTCGTGCCCTTGATCGCCGCCCGCAGCGCGGGCGCTCCCTTCTCCCGTTCGGCGAAGATGTTCTCCCCCACCACGATCGCATCGTCCACCACGATCCCGATCGCGAGGATGAAGCCGAACAGCGCCATCATATTGATGGAGATGCCGGCCCACGCCATCACCGCGAACACGCCGGCGAAGGAGAGGAAGATCCCGACCGCGGTCCAGAACGCGAGGCGCAGATCAAGGAAGAGGGCCAGCGCAATGAGCACCAGGATCAGACCCAGCCGGCCGTTCTTGATGAGGAGGTCGATCCGGCTCTGCAGGTACGAGGCTTCGCTGCGCCAGATGCTGTAGTCGACACCGCGCGGCAGAGAGCCGGCCAACTCCTCTTCCAGGTAGCGTTCGACTTCGTCGGAGATCTCCAGGACACGCTCGTCTCCCGTCCGCAGGACCTGGACGAAGGCCGTCGGCTGCCCGTTGTAGGCGTTGATGAGGTCGACGTGCTCGAAACCGTCCTGGATGTCCGCGATGTCGGTGAGACGGAGCATCGATCCGTCGACGTTCGCCCGCACGACGATGTCCGCGAAGTCCGCCCGGGTGTAGTTCTGGCCCCGGATGTGAACGAGAATCTCCTCGCGATCCGTCTCGACGCTCCCGCCGGGAAGGTCGAGGCTGCCGCGCCGCACCGCCGCGGCCACCTCGTCGAGCGTCAGGCCGTGGGCGCGCAGGGCCTCCTTCGAGACTTCGATCGAGATCTCGTACTGCCTGACGCCGGAAACGCGGACGAGGGAGATCGTCGGCAGCGAGGTGAGGTCGTCCCTGACCCGGTTCGCGATCTCCTTGAGGGTCCGCTCCGGAGCTTCGCCGAAGATCGCGATCTCCATGACGCGGCCTTCCGCGCTTAGCGCGACGACCTCCGGCTCCTCGGCATCGACGGGGAAGCTCGTGATCCGGTCGATGGCGGACTTGATTTCGTCCAGCGTCTTCGACTCGTCCGTGCCCAGCGACAGTTCGGCGAGCACGATTCCGACGTTCTCCGAGGCGGCGCTCGTGACGCGGTCGACGCCCTGGATGCCCGTGATCCGCTCCTCGACCCGCCGCACGATCGCCTGTTCGACTTCGTCGGGCGACGCGCCGGGGTACTGGACCTGTACCTGAATCGTGTCGAGGGAGATCTCCGGAAACGTCTCCTGGGGCAGACCGATGAGGCTCACGAATCCCCCCAGGATGATCAGCACCATCAGCAGGTTGGCGGCGACGCCGTGCTTGGCCATCCACCCGATCGCCCGCCTCATGAGCCGTCTCCTTCCCGCCCGTCGCGGTTGGCGCCGGGCCGCCACGGATCGGCGCTTTCCAGCATTTGAATCGGCCGCACGGTCATGCCGTCGGTGACGAAGAGGAGCATCGAAACGATGACCGGGGTTCCGTCCGGGATCGGTCCGAGCACCACGGCTTCATCGTCCACTTCCTGGACCGGCTCGACCGGGGTCATGACGAGCAGCGTGTCGTCCGCCACCGTCCAGAGGACGTCGCCATCCCGCACGGCGGCGGCCGGGACGACGGCGTATTCCTCGAAGCTCGTGCCCTCGATGTCCACCGTCGCGTAGCTGCCGATCAGGAGCGGCGGGCGGCCGGGATCGTCCTCGGGGGGCGTGAACGGCTCCGGAACGGTGACGACGACGTCGACCGTTCGCGTCTGCTCGTCGAGCGCCGCCTCCGCCCGGTCCACGTATCCCGACCACGCGTAGTCGGTCCCGCCGTATTCGGACACGATCTCAACCGGGATACGGGTCGCGGCATCGCCCGCGCGCGCGCTCCACAGGCGCTCGATCAGCGCCGCCTCGTTGTCGCTCAGCGGTACGACGATCTCCACCGCGTCCGTCGCGTACAGGCGGCCCACGGTCTGGCCGCCCGCGACGAACTGACCGAGATCGACCGTCTCCTCGCGCACGATCCCGTTGAACGGGGCCCGAATCCAGGTCCGTTCCAGCGCCAGCCGGGCGTCTTCCAGCCTGGCGCGGGCGCTCCTGAGCGCCGCCGCGGCCGCATCGAGTTGCGGCTGCCGCGTGACGAGCGCGTTCGGCGGCGTCGGGTCGAGGTTTTCTCGTTCGGCGAGCCGCCTCCATTCGTCCAGCGCCAGCCGCGCGTTCTCCTCGGCCTCCAGCAGCGCGACCTCGCGCTGGGCGACGTCCGCCTCCGCGGCCTCGACGGCGTTCTCGTAGTCCGCCGGATCCACGCGCAGGAGCGGCTCGTTCTCGAGGAACCGCCCGCCGCTCACGAGCGCGGGCGCGGTCCAGATCACGCGCCCGCCGACCTGCGGCGCGATCGTGACCTCGGCGCTGGGCCGCACCGTGCCGCCCCCGCGCACCTTGATCGCGCCCTGCGTCACCCGCGCGGGCACCGTGCTGACCGTGGGGATCACGCGCGGCGGCTCCACCTCCGCGGGTGCGGCGCGCATGCCGAACAGGATCGCGAAGCCGAGCACTCCCACGCCGAGGACGATCGTCCCCTGTACCACCCGCCTCAGGAACGCCGGCCGGGCGTCGGGCGCCTCCGCGTTCTCTGACTCTTGCGGCGTCCGCCGCGTTCCGTCTTCCATCACTCCGCCCTATCTCCGATCGGGGAACGACGTCGCGCCCCCCGGGTCTTCACTCGTCTCGTCTCCACTCGCCTCGACGTCCTCGAGGTCCTCCGCCACCCACGCGCCGCCCAGGGCGCGGTGCACCGCGAGCCGCGCCTCTCCGATGCCGCGTTCGGCGAGCACCCGGGTGTTTTCGGCGCCGTTCAGGTTGACCCGCGCGTCCAGGTACTCGACATAGTCCCCCACCCCGCTCTGGTAGCGCTCCAACTGGTTCTCCAGCGATGCACGGGCATCGGCGACCTGCTCCATGACCTGCGCGTACCGCTCCCGTTCGTTCTCGAACTGCCGCAGGCTCGTCCGCACGTCCCGGAAGGCGTCCAGGACCGTGCGCGCGTAGGCGATCAGCGCCTGGTCGTACTGCGCCCAGGCTGCCCCGACGTTCGCGCGCAGGCGGCCGCCCTGGAAGATCGGCGCAACGAGGCCGCCGATGAGGTTCGAGAACCACTGGTCGATGAACCGCAGATCCTCGGGCGCGCCGGCCTGCCGCCCCACGGCTCCGTTGAAGGAGATCGTGGGGAGGAGTTCGGCCCTGCGCGCCCCCACCCTGCGGCGCGCCGCCTCGACGCGCTCGAACGCCGCCATCACGTCGGGCCGGTCCTCGAGGAGCGACACCGGCAGCCCGCCGGGAATCGGGGTCGTATCGACCGCCGGCTCGAGCGCGGCCGGCAGCAGGTCCTCGATCTTCCCCGCGTATCGTCCCACGAGGAGGGCCAGGCGCCCCTCCGCATCGTCCACGGCCGTGCGCAGGCCGGGCAGGTTCGACTCGGCGGTCCGGTACTGCTGCCGGATCGCATAAAGTTCAAACGTGTTCGTGACGCCGGCCTGATACCGCTCCCGGGTGAGTTCCGCGCGCTCCCTGAGCAGATCGACGTTGTCCTCGGCGATGGCGAGCTGGGCCCGCGCGGCGACCACTTCGAGATACGTCGAGATCGTGGACGCGATGACCGTGAGCCGTACCGTCTCCGCATCCGCCCGGGAAGCGAGGAAGTCGCGGACCGCCGCCCCGGATTCGTTGCGCAGCCGGCCCCAGAAATCGAGTTCGTACGCGAAGCCGAGCGAGGCCGAGTACGTCGTGAACTCGAACCGGTCGGGGAAGTTGAAGCTGAGCCCGGGGATCGGACTCTCGGCGTCGTCGTCGCCCCCGAACTGCGACCCCAGCCCCGTATTGGCGGGCGTGCTGGACCGGTTGCCGTTCGCGTCGAGCGTCAGCGCCGGGAAGAGCGGCGCCCGCGCGATCCGGTACCGGTGCCGCAATTCCTCCAGCCGCGCGACGGCTTCGTGCAGGTCGAGGTTGGCGACGAGCGCCGTCTCGATCAGGCGGTCCAGCGTCGCGTCGTCGAACGCGCGCCACCAGTCGCGGGGCTCGTGCGCCGCCTCGGCCGGGGGAGCTTCCGCTTCGTACGCTGCGGGCAGTTCGGCCACTGTCGCCGGGAGCCGGGGGCCCGGCGCGAACGAACACGCGCCCGCCGCCGCGAGCAGGAGAAGCCCGCCGGTTCGACCGAGACCGCCTGCGCCGACCCTCGACGCCGCCGCCGCGGCGCTCACGCGAGTTCTCCCCGCCGGATGCCTCCGGTCGGCCGCAGACCCGCCAGCAGGAGATCGACGATGTGCGCTTTTCGTTCCTGCAGGAAGCGATCGAAGTCCTCCACGGCGCGGGAGTGGAAAAGGCGCACCGTCGGGAGCGCGACGAACGGGAACAGGCAGGCCGACACGATCGTGAGCAGCGTGTGCCGGAGGTCGATCTCCCGGATCTCGCCCGCGCCGATGGCCGCGCGCAGCCGGTCCTCGAGCAGAAGCCCCGGCACCTCCTCACGCGCCTCGATCGCGGCGGCGAGGTGCCGCTCCAGGACGCCGCCGCCGCAGAGACATTCGTTCAGCATGAGGCGGGCCATGTCCTGATGCTCGTAAATGTAGTCGATGTAGCCGTACACGAACGCGCGCAGACTGTCCTCGACCCCCTCCTCCGCCCGCAGCGACTGGCTGAGCCCGGCCATGAACTGCCGGCACCCGTGCTCGAACACGGCCTCGTAGAGCTGTTCCTTGGTGCGGAAATAATAGTGCAGCAGCGCGCGGTTGATCCCTGCATGATCCGCGATCTCCTGCAATCGCGCGCCGTCGCGCCCCTTGCGGGCGAATACCGTCAGCGCAGCGTCGAAGATCCTCTGTTCGGTATCCGGCGGTCGGGTCACGGCCGGAGCTTGCGAAGCCATCGTGATCCTCGTGTTATCCAAATCGTTTAACAGTCTTGTCAAGACGGACCGAACCCTAGTCACGCCCCGTACCGTGCGCAAGTTTCCCGCAGCAGGGCCTTTCCCCACGGGCTGCTCGACCCGCAGAAAACCGACGGAGGATCGATGAAGCCAGGCATCCGGGTATACACCACAACCGTTCTCGCGGTACTCGCGTTCACGGTGGTTCCGCTTCGGCTGGACGCGCAGAGTGCGCCTCAGGTCGCGCGCTCGGCGGACGGGGTCGTCGTCGCGGCGCAGCCGCTGGCCGCGGCCGCGGGCGCGCGGATGCTCGAACTCGGGGGGAACGCCGCGGATGCGGCCGTCGCCGCCGCGTTCGCGATCTCCGTGGTCGAACCGAGCATGAACAGCATCGGGGGACGAAACCAGATCCTGATTCGAACGCCCGACGGCGGAGTCGCGGGCATCGACGGAACGACGTCCGTCCCGCTGGGATACGACCCGGCCACGGCGCCCCGCGCCGCCTACGGCTATCCGACCGTCGGGGTGCCCGGATCGGTGGCGGGCCTCATGCGCCTCCACGAGGAGTACGGGTCCCTTCCTCTGACCACGATCATGGCTCCGGCGATCGACTACGCGGCGCACGGGTTCCGGCTGCTGCCGGGAGAGGCGCGCCGCCAGGCGGGATCGCGCGACCAGGTGGCGGAGTCCGAAGGCGCCCGGCGCTACTACCTGAAGGCGGACGGGTCGCCCTACCTCCCCGGCGACCGGCTCGTGCAGTCCGACATGGCCGCGACGCTGAGGGCGATTTCCCTCGGCGGCGGCGACGCCTTCTACCGGGGGGAGATCGCGGGCCGCATCGCCGACGACATGGCGGCGAACGGCGGCTTCCTGACCCGCGAGGCGCTGGCGGCCTACGAAGCGGAGGACTCGCGGATCGTGCGCGGATCCTACCGGGGGTTCGAGATCGTCGGTTCCGACATCCCGGCCTCCGGCGCGATCGCGATCCTCGCCCTCCAGATCGCCGAGGCCTTCGATCCCGACAGCATGAGCGACGAGGCGTGGGCTTCCGTCATCGCCCAGTCCCTCGCCCTCGCGATGACGGAGTACCGGCGGGACGGTTCCGACTCCTCCGCCGTGCGCGTGACCTCGAAGGCCTTCGCCCGCGAGCTCTCCGGGCAGGTGCGCGTGCCCGCGGAGGCGACGATGGAGGCGGACGGCGCACCGTGGGCGGCGGCGGAAACCGGAAGTTCATGGCTCGCCGGCGCCGTCACGGGGTTGGCGCTGCCGCCGGAGGACGGCCACACGACCCACCTTTCCGCCGCGGACGGCGACGGCATGGCCATCGCCCTCACGCAGACGATCGGCCCCGGCATGGGAGCGAAGGTCGCCACGCCCGGACTCGGGTTCCTCTACGCCGTGACGCTGGGCGGTTACCTGGGGATCAGCGAGCCCGGCGAGCGCGCGCGGTCCGGCATCACGCCGTTCATGGTGCTCGACGACGGCGAGCCGTTGCTCGTGCTGGGCGCGGCCGGCGGCATCCGGATCATCTCGGCGGTCGTCCAGGCGGTGACCCGGGTCGTCGACGACGGTCTGGCGCTGCCCGCCGCCCTCGCGGCGCCGCGCGTGCATCCCGACGTGGGGCCGGACGGGCTCGCGGGCTTCTCCGTGGAAGCGGGCCCCGAGGACGGCTGGTCGGGGACTTCGGTGGAGGAATTCCGGGAGATGGGATTCGAGATCACGCCCACGCCGCGGCAGGGCGCGTTCGGGCGCATTCACGGCCTCCAGTACGACGCCGCCACGCGTACCTGGATCGGGGCCGCCGATCCCGACTGGGAGGGCGCCGCCGTAGCGCCCCGCCCCGCCGGGCCGACACGCGGAGGCTAGCTACCGCGTCACGCCGCCAACCATTCCGGCGCGTGGAGGCCGGGCGCGAAACGGCGCACCCACCGCCTCCGCGAGATCGCCACGGCCGCGCGGGCGCGCTCCCCGGCCACCGTCGCGTCGATCTCCGAGGCGGCCCGGAGGCCCGACTGGAGGGCCCCCTGCATCCATCCCCGCTCTGCCGAGGCGTGCTCCCCCGCGAAGTGAATGGGGCCCTCGGGCGATGCGAGTTCCGGGCGCTCCGAAAACGGGGGGTCGTCCCGGGTGTAAGCGGCCCCGATCCAGGGCTGGTGCTCCCATGCGAAGTGGGTCCCCCGCTCCGCGACCTCGCTCGAGCCGGGGAACAGGTCATTGAAGCGGTCGATGAACTCGGGCACGATGGCGCCGGCTTCCATCGCCGCAACCGCGCGCGCCATGTCTCCGAACATGTAGGACATCAGAATCCCCCGAGGCCCCTCCTGGTTCCAGGTGGGATGCCAGAACTCCGAGAACCCGTCCACGAACGACAGTCCCCATCCGTTCAAGCCGCGATCCTCCCACGCCCGCTCCGCATACTGAACGTAGACGCGGGTGACATCCTCGTAGGAGGTGGCCGCGAAGGCCGCCCGCTTCGCCGCCGAAAGGACGGGGTCGAAGGCGATCCTGTCGATGACGGGGAGGGGGACGGTGCAGATGAGGCGGTCGCCCCTCAGTTCCGCCGCGGCGCCGCCGGTGCCGTATGTGGCCACCACGCCGGCATCGTCCCGGACCACCCTCGTCACCGGCGAGTCGTTCCGCACGCGGTCTCCGAGCGCTTCGGCGAACGCCAGCGGCAAGGCGTCGGTCCCGGCCGGAATCTTGAGCCACGCATCCCGCCCCCCGCGCAGGAAGACGTCCGGCGTCTCCCGGTAGCTGTCCCCCTGCTCCGGAACGATGAGGTACTCGCCTTCCTGCGTGTAGAAGAGAGAGGTCTCGATGCCGAAGTGGTCGATGTAGCCGAGCGTTCGATCGTGGTCGGGCGGGATACGGGCCGGGCCGGGTTCGGCGATGAGCCCATCATCGAAGGGCTCGCGAAGCGTCTGCGCCCGGCCCCCGGCGGCGTCTCGTGCTTCCAGAACCCTGACATCGTGCCCCGCCCGCACCAACTCGTATGCGGCGACGAGCCCGGACAGGCCGGCGCCCACCACGATCACGTCGACCCGATCTCCGGGCGGTGGGGGCGGCGGCGGGGAGGGACCCAGCCCGCCGTCTGAACAGCCGGTGCCCAGGGAGAGAGAGACGAGCGCTCCGCCTCCCTGGACGAGAAAGTTCCGGCGGCTGACCGCTATCGCTGCATCCCCGGACAGCCGGCGGCCTCCGCCACCGCGCGCGAGATCAACACCTGCGCGAGGTGAAGGCGGTACTCCGAACTCGCGTTCTCATCCGCCGGGGGCGTCTCGAGTTCCGACACCTTCGACACCGCCGCGAGGATCTGCGCCTTCTCGGACGTGCCGGTCAGCGCCGCCTCGACCGCGTGCGCCCTGAGCGGCGTGCCGCCCATGTTCGTGAGCCCGATCGCGGCACCCGCGATTCCGGAGTCCGTCCAGTTCACCACTGCGGCCACGCCGACGATCGCCCAGTCCTGCGCGCGGCGCTGGAACTTCTGGTAGGCGCTGCCCCAGCCCTCCCGCTTCGGCACCCGGACGCCGGTCACGATCTCGCCATCGTCCGCCGCCGACATGAACGGCCCTACGAAGAAGTCCGCCGCCGCGACCGAGCGCGTGCCACCGGGCCCCGCGAGGGTGACCTCGGCATCGAGCGCGAGCAGCGCCGCGGGCAGGTCCGAGGCCGGATCCGCGTGCGCCACCGAACCGCCGAGCGTGCCGCGGTGCCGCACCTGGGGATCGCCGATCCCCTCCGCCACCTTTGCGATGAGACCGCTCCCGCCCGTGAGAGCGGCCGCGCCGGCCACCTCGTGGTGCGTCGTCAGGGCTCCGATCGTGACCGAGTCGCCGTCGTCCTGCACGCCGCGAAGCTCATCGATGCCGCCGATGTCCACGAGCAGCGAGGGCCGGGCCAGCCGCAGCCGCATGAGCGGCAGGAGCGAATGTCCGCCCGCCAGCGGCCGCGCGTCCTCGCCGCCCGCCGCGAGCAGGCTCAGCGCCTCATCGAGAGACGAAGCGCGCTCGTAGTCGAAAGACGCGGGGATCATGCCTCACCTCCCTGGGCCGACTGAATCGCTCGCCACACCCGTTCCGGACTCGCCGGCATCGGGACGTCCGTCACGCCGAGATGCGAGAGCGCATCCACGATCGCGTTGATCACCGCCGGCGCGGACCCGATCGTCCCCGCCTCGCCGATCCCCTTCACCCCCATGGGGTTCGAGGTACTCGGCGTCACGGTCCGATCCGTCTCGAAGGATGGGAACTCCGCCGCGGAGGGCACGAGATAGTTGACCATCGACGAGGTCTCGAGCGTCCCGTCCTCCGCGTAGGTCGCCTCCTCGTACAGCGCGGCCGCGATCCCCTGTGCCACGCCGCCGTGCACCTGGCCGTCCACGATGACGGGGTTGATCACCGGCCCGCAGTCGTCCACCGCGATGTAGCGGACGAGATCCACGGCACCCGTCTCCGTATCCACTTCCACGACGGCCACGTGCGTCCCGAAGGGGAAGGTGAAGTTCGGCGGATCGTACACGCAGCTCGCCTCGAGCCCGGGCTCCGAGTCCTCCGGCAGGCTGTGGGCCGTCCACGCCGCGAAGGCGAGTTCCGGCATCGACTTCGTGCGATCCGGGACGCCCTTCACCGAGAAGGTCCCCGCCTCGTACTCGAGATCCTCCGGCGCCACCTCGAGCAGGTGCGCCGCGAGCCCCCGCGCCTTGTCGACGACCCGGTCGCACGCGTTGTGGACGGCGACTCCCGCCACCGCGAGACTGCGGCTCCCGTAGGTGTTCATCCCGTGCGGCGCCACGTGCGTGTCCCCGTGGAGGACCGTGACATCCTCGTACGGTATCCCGAGCGCGTCCGCCGCGATCTGGGACCACGAGGTCACGTGCCCCTGCCCGTGCGGCGAACTGCCCGTCACGACCTCCGCCTTTCCGGTCGGCAGCATGCGCACCGTCGCCGCATCCCAGCCGCCGGCGGCGTACTTCAGCGAGGCGAGCACCTGCGAGGGCGCGAGCCCGCAGATTTCCACGTAGGAAGAGAACCCGACTCCGATCTGCCTGCTGCCCCCTCCCTCCCTGCGCTCCGCCTGGTCGCTCCGGAACCCGTCGTAGTCCAGCAGTTCCAGCGCCCGGTCGAGCGCGGGCTCGTAGTCGGCCGAGTCGAAGGCGAGCCCGCCCGGGCTCTGCACCATGTCGCCGGCCGGGAGGAAGTTCCGCCGCCGGATCTCCGCCGGGTCCACGCCGACCTCCCGCGCGAGCGAGTCGATCGCCCGCTCGATCGCGTAGGTCGCCTCCGGGCGGCCCGCGCCCCGGTAGGCGTCCGTCGGGGTCGTGTTCGTGAACACGCCCGTGCACTCGAAGTGGTACGCCTCCCCACCGTAGCAGCCGCAGTAGAGGAAGGCGCCCAGGAGCGGCACCCCCGGCGCCACGAGCTGCAGGTAGGCGCCCATCGCCGCGAGGATGTGGACGCGGTATCCGAGGATGTCGCCGTCGGAGGTCGCCGCGATCTCGATCTCCTGGACCTGGTCCCGGCCGTGAATCGTCGCGAGGTATCCCTCGCTGCGGCCCGCGACCCACTTGACCGGCTTCCCCAGCCGGCGCGCGAGGGCGATGCAGAGCGCCTCCTCCGCGTACACGTTCAGCTTCGAGCCGAAGCCGCCGCCCACGTCGGAGGGCGCAATGACCCGGATCTGCGACTCGGGAATCCCCAGCGTGAGCGCGAACAGCACCTTCGCGACGTGCGGAATCTGCGTCGTGGACCACACGGTGAAGTCGCCCGTCGAGGGGACGGGCTGCGCGACGACCGCGCGCGGCTCCATCGCGTTCGGGATCAGCCGCGGCTGCGTGTAGCGCTCCTTGACGACGACATCCGCCTTCGCGAACGCCTCATCCACCTCGCCGTTCGTCAGCGCCCACGTGTAGCTCTTGTTGTCGTCGAACGACTCGTGCACGCGCGGCGCGCCATCGGCCACCGCCGCCTCCACGTCCACGACCGCGTCGAGCACGTCGTAGTCGACCTCCACGAGTTCCGCCGCGTCGAGCGCCGCGTTGCGGCTCGTGGCGACGACGACCGCCACCGCATCGCCGACGTAGCGCGCCACGTCCTGCGCCACCGGCCAGTGATCGGGGATCCTGATGTCGTCCGTCACGGGCCACGCCATGGGCAGCCCCGCCGCCCATTCATCGGCGAGATCGGCCCCGCTGTACGCGGCGACCACGCCCTCCGCGGCCGCGGCGGCGGAAACGTCCACCGAGGTGATGCGAGCCGACCCGTGCGGACTCCGCAGGAGCGCCGCGTGAAGCATGCCGGGAAGCGTGAGGCCCTCCAGGAACTGGCCCTGCCCCGTGATCAGCTTGGGATCCTCTTTCCGTGGGACCCCGCCGCCAACGTATTTCTCAGCCGTCGCCATGTTCTCTCTCCTCGCCTAAGAGCCCATGTCGTCGGCGGCCGCGAGCACCGCCTTGACGATGTTGTGGTAGCCGGTGCACCGGCAGAGGTTGCCCTCCAGCGCGAGCCGGACTTCGTCCTCCGTCGGCGACGGGTTCTCATCCAGGTATCCCACCGCGGCCATCATCATCCCGGGCGTGCAGAACCCGCACTGGAGGCCGTGCTGCTCGTGGAACGCCTTCTGAACGGGGTGCCAGTCGCCGTTCGACGCGAGACCCTCGACGGTCGTCACCTCCGCGCCATCCGCCTGGACGGCGAGCACGGTACACGACTTCGCCGACTGACCGTTCATCAGGATCGTGCAGGCGCCGCACGAGGACGTGTCGCAGCCCACGTTGGTGCCGGTCAGTTCGAGTTGTTCGCGGATGAAATGAACGAGGAGGGTGCGGGGTTCGACGTCCGCCTCGTGCCGAACCCCGTTCACGGTGACGGAGATGCGCTTCATGCGGCCACTCCTGATCCTGTGCCGGCGGGAGCGCCGATGGAGCTCCCGGAACGGGACTCATCCGGCCGCCCGTCGGCCGGGGGGATTCAGTCTAGAGCGGGTTGCGGGGAGGGTGCAACCGGTTCGGCGGCCGTGCCGCGGAGACCGGCCAGGCGGCCACCGGAGAGGCCGGGGCCGCGGCGGCGGTCAGTTGCGGCAGCGCGTTCCCGTGAACCACATGATTCCCGCCACCCACGCGTCGAACGCGGAGTCGCGCGGCACGCACAGCGCCGACACCATCGAGAGAGTCCTGAGGGACGTCATGCGCGTGGCGGCCCGGGGCAGTGGTCCGCTCATGCGCGTGCTTCCGAGCATCAGCACCTCGAGGCGCGTGAGATTGCCGAACGTCTCGGGCATCGGTCCGCTCAACTCCGTGTGGTTGAGTTCCAGCCTCTCCAGCTTCGTGAGCTGTCCCAGTTCGGGCGGCACAGACCCGCTCAACTCGTTCTCGCGGAGCCATAGTTGCTTGAGATTGGTGAGGTTGCCGAGTTCCGGCGGGATGGGACCGGTCAGCTGGTTTGCGTACAACCACAACTCCTCGAGGTTGGCGAGGTTGCCGAGTTCCGGCGGAATGGGACCCTCGAGGCCGAGATGGACCTCGCCGCGGTAGGGATAGTGGCTGTTCCCCAGGTTCAACACGCGGAGGTTGGCGAGGTCGCCGAGTTCGGGCGGAATCGTGCCGCGCAGCCGGTTCCGCCCCAGGTACAGTTCCTCGAGGTTGGCCAGCCTGCCGAGTTCGGGGGGTATGGTGCTGTCCATGCCCACCATGACGTCGTTTCTGATGGGCAGATAGCTCCCCCCCAGCCCCAGCACTCTGAGGTTCTCAAGGCCGGCGAGTTCGGGCGGGATCTGGCCGGTGAAGCGGTGCCTGTTCAGGTTCAGGACTTCGAGTTCCGGGAACCCGAATACCGCGCCCGGAAAGAAAAGCAGGTCGTTCCTGCTCAGATCCAGCGACCTGAGCTTCGGCAGGTGGCCGACCGTGTAGCCGCGACCGATCCGGGTCTCGGCGAGATTCAGAACCTCCAGGCTCGGGTAGGGGCCTTCCAGACCCTCCACCAGCGTGCGGTCCAGCCGCAGGCTCTCCAGGTGCGGCAGCATCCCCACCTCGCGCGGGACGACGCCCCGGATGCGGTTTCCCTGCAGGTGGAGCACCCGCAGCGAGCGGAGACGCCCGAGTTCCCGTGGCAGCGGCCCCCGGAACGACGCGTCCGGCAGCGACAGCTCCACGACGCGCGTGGCGCGCCCCTCCTCCTCGGTCGTCACCCCCCACCAGGTCGAGATCGACTTCGACGGATCCCATCCCCGGCGCCCCAACCGGGATGGTCCGATGGCCCGCATCAGGACCAGGAGGACCTCCCGGTCCTCCCCCTCCCGGTCATGCACCGCCACCTCGACGGCCGCGACTTCCTGCCCGGCCACCGCCGAGATCCTCGCGCTCCCGTTCCCGGCCGCCGTCACGAGGCCCGTCTCGTCCACGACCGCCACCGACGAGTCGCTCGTCGTCCACGCCAGCGCACTCGACGGCACCGGATGGCCGTTCCCGTCGAACGCCCGCATCGCCACCCGCACCGTGTCGCCGTACCGGCGCAGCGTGTCCGGCGCCGCCGGCGCCTCCACCCGCACCGCCCACTGCGCCACCGTAACCGCCGAGGTCCCCTCAAGAGTCCCGGACGCGGCCGTCACCGTCGCCGATCCGTTGTCCACCGCCGTCACCAGGCCCGACCCCTCCACCGCCGTCCCGTCCACTGCAGCGACCGCGGGATCGTCCGTGCTCCACGTGACGGCCTCGCCCGCCAGCACCCTGCCGCGCTGGTCCAGGATCCGGGCCGTCAGGAGTGCCTCGTCCCCCAGCGCGAACAGCGTCACGGCCGAGGGTAGCACCTCCAGCCGCGTCGCCACCGGCGGATCCGGCGGCGCCGGGTCGACCGGCGGCGTCCCTCCGCAGGCGAGAACCGGCGCGAGCAGCGCCGAACGAGTCAGTCCCCGTCGTCCCGTCGCAATCATGCGGCCTCCCTCCCCCGTCGACTCCGTGCCGGCTCACCGCACAATCATAGCGTTTCCCGTGACTGGTCGCGTGGCACCCCGGGAGTCGGGGGCCGCGGCGGCCGTCAGTTGCGGCAGCGCGTTCCCGTGAACTCGTACATTTCCGCCACCCATGCGTCGAACGCGGAGTCGCGCGGTACGCACAGCCGCACGGGCATCGACAGATACCGGAGCGCCGTCATGCGCGTCGCCGCACGCGGCACGCGTCCTTCCATGCGCGTATCGTCGACGTTGAGTTGAAGGAGGCTGGCGAGTTCCCCAAACGTCTCCGGCAGCGGTCCGCTCACCTTCGTGTGGTACAGAAACAGCCCCCTCAGCTTTGCCAGCCGTCCGAGTTCGGGCGGGACCGGACCGCTCAACTCGTTGCCCCCAAGGTTCAGCCTCTCGAGGCTGGGGAGGTCGCCCAGTTCCGGCAGGATGGGACCGGTCAGCTGGTTTCCGTCCAGCCATAACTCCCTGAGATTGGAAAGATTGCCGAGTTCCGGCGGGATAGGTCCGGTCAGCTGGTTTGAGTACAACCACAACTCCTCGAGGTTGGCGAGGTTGCCGAGTTCCGGCGGAATGGGACCCTCGAGGCCGAGATGGACCTCGCCGTGGTAGGGATAGTGGCTGTTGCCCAAGTTCAACACGCGGAGGTTGGCGAGGTCGCCGAGTTCGGGCGGAATCGTGCCGCGCAGCCGGTTCCGCCCCAGGTACAGTTCCTCGAGGTTGGCCAGCTTGCCGAGTTCGGGGGGTATGGTGCTGTCCATGCCGTAGGTCATGTTCCTGATGGGCAAATAACTCCCCGTCAGCCCCAGCACCCGGAGGTTCTCGAGGTCGGCGAGTTCGAGCGGGATCTGGCCGGTGAAGAGGTGCCAGTTCAGGTGCAGGACTTCGAGTTCCGGGAACCCGAACACCTCGACCGGAAATCGGCCAAGGTCGTTCCTGCTCAGGTCGAGCGACCTGAGCTTTGGCAGGTGACCGATCCGGTAGAAGGAACCGATCCGGGTCTCGGCGAGATTCAGAACCTCCAGACTCGGGTAGGGGCCTTCCAGACCCTCCACCCGCGTGCGGTCCAGCCGCAGGCTCTCCAGGTGCGGCAGCATCCCAACCTCGCGCGGGACGACGCCCTCGATGCTGTTTCCCTGCAGGTGGAGCACCCGCAGCGAGCGGAGACGCCCGAGTTCCCGCGGCAGCAGCCCCCCCAAGTCCGCGTCCGGCAGCGACAACTCCACGACGCGCGTGGCGCGCTCCTCCTCCTCCGTCTTGACCCCCCACCAAGTCGAGATCGACTTCGACGGGTCCCACCGCCGGAACCCCCTCGGGGTCAGCCAACCGGGCCCGGACACATCTCCGTACAGGAGCAGGAGCACTTCGCGGTCCTCCCCCTCCCGGTCATGCACCACCACCTCGACCGCCGCGGTTTCCCGCCCGGCCACCGCCGAGATCGTCGCGCTCCCGTTGCCGGCCGCCGTCACCAGGCCCGTCTCGTCCACGACCGCCACCGACGAGTCGCTCGTCGTCCACGCCAGCGCGCTCGACGGCGCCGGGTGGCCGTTCCCGTCGAACGCCCGCATCGCCACCCGCACCGTGTCCCCGTACCGGCGCAGCGTGTCCGGCGCCGGCGGCGCCTCCACCGCCACGGCCCGCTGCGCCACGGCAACCGCCGCGGTCCCGTCAAGGCTCCCCGAGGCGGCCGTCACCGTCGTCGCCCCGTTCCCGGACGCCGTCACCAGGCCCGACCCCTCCACCGCCGTCCCGTCCACCGTAGCCACCGCGGGATCGTCCGTGCTCCACGCGACCGGCTCGCCCGCCAGCACCCTGCCGCGCTGGTCCAGGATCCGGGTGGTCAGGAGCGCCTCGTCCCCCAGCGCGAACAGCGTCACGGCCGAGGGTAGCACCTCCAGCCGCGTCGCCACCGGCGGATCCGGGGGCGCGGGGTCGACCGGCGGCGTCCCCCCGCAGGCGAGAACCGGCGCGAGCAGCGCCGAAGGAGTCAGTCCCCGTCGTCCCGTCGCAATCATGCGGCCTCCCTCCCCCCATCGACTCCGTGCCGGTTCACCGCACAATCATAGCGTTTCCGGCCAGCCCACGCGGGCATGCGACCGATTCGCGTCGTCGGCCGGCTCTGTCGGTTTAGCGGGCGGGGTCCGGCGGTGCCGCGTCGAGGGTGAGGGCGACGCGGAAGCCCGTCCCGCCGCCGACCTGTGCGTGGGCGTGGCGCTCTTCGGCGGTGGCCAGAATGCTGCCGCCGCTGCGCCACGCCGAGCGCACCGTCCAGCGGAAGTAGCTGAACGCGCCGCCTCTCCACGTGGGACGGAGGCAGCGGCCTTCGCTCCAGTGACGGGACGCTTCGCGGACGGGCGAGCCGTCGGCGGGCACTTCCTCGTAGGTGGCCGTCCAGCAGTCGGCCACGAGTTCGGACACGTTGCCGAGCATGTCGTGCAGTCCCCACGGGTTGGGCGGCAGCGATCCCGTGGGCGCGGTGGATCCGACCTCCCACTCGAGCCCGCACTCGTCGCACACCGCGTGCCCGCGCCCGACGTCGTCTCCCCACCAGCGGGCGGTCGTCGTCCCCGCGCGGGCCGCGTATTCCCACTCGGCGCTGCTCGGTAGCCGGTACGGCCGGCCGGTCGCCTCCCTCAGCCACGCGAGGTACGTCTCGGCGTCGAGGAGGGAGACGTGGACCACGGGACGGTCTCCCCGTCCCCATCCCCTGTCCGTGGGCTCGTAGTCGCATCCTCCCTCGGCCACGCACCGATCCCATTCGTCGAACGTGACCTCGTACTTCCCGATGGCGAACCGGTGTCCGAACTGGACCTGAACCCGCGGACGCTCCCTCTCCCGCGTGAACTCCGGCCGCTTCGGCTCCCTGTCCAGCCCCAGGCGCCGGTCCTCGCCCTCGGCCCGCCCCAATTCGAACCCGCCCGGCGGCAGTTCCACCATGACCGGGCAGAAGTCGCAGTCGCTGAATTCGCGCAGACCCGCCGGGTTGGGCTCTGGCAGTCGCCGTGGCGGGGCCGATTCGGCGGCGGCGCGCGATTGCGTGGTCACGCGCAGCACCGACCCGATCCCCCGGGGGGCGCTCCCACCCGAGGGCCCGCCCCCGCCCGACACGCCCCCACCCTGCGCGCCCCTGGCGCCTGCGGCCTCGGCGGTCACCACGCCTGGCGCCGCCGCACGGCGTTCCGTCCCCACTTCGTACAGCGACACGCGCACCTCTCCCGTTTCCATCACGGGCCGCACCGTCACCAGCCGGGACGGCGACGCGAATCCGACGGGGATGGCGGGGATGTCGAGCGTCCCCAGGTATTCGCCCCCGGTGCCCATCACATCGATGACCTCGGGGAGGAGGCCGCGCACCCGCCGCGACACCCACAGCCCGCCCGCCGGATCGGGCGTGAACCCGACGATGGGAGACAGGGCGTCCTCGTACCCGGTGGCGTCGACGACTTCCCCGGCGGTCACTCCGCACTGCCGCATGAGACTCCCGTACGGGCCCGGGTCGAACGAGAGCGACGCCATCGCCATGCCTCGAGTGACCGGGATCGCAGGGGCCGCCGCCCGGCGCACACTGGCGAAGACCGCGCCTCGCGCGAAGGCATCGATGCGGAACCCGTCCCCGTTCACGAACCAGAGGGTGTCGCCGCGACTCGCCCACACGACATCCGGCGCGAACACCTTCGGCGCGGGCATGGAGGCGCACGGCAGTTCCATGAGCGACAGTTCCCGCCGCACGATGTGGACCGGTTCGGCTCCACGCGGCGTATGCACCGACAGCGTCTGGTCCATCGACAGATCCGCCGTGACCGAACCCACGGTCGCGAACCAGTCCGTCCCCCCGTCCTCGCCGACCGCGAAGCCCGGTCCCCAGTAGCTCGCCGGCAGCCGCTCCTCCCCTTCGAAGGCTCCCTCCGGGGACCAGCGGCTGAGCACACCCCGCCTCGCATCGAGCGCCACGAGCGTCCTCCCCGGCGCCAGCGTCAGCGCGGACACCCCACGAAACTCGCCCGGACCCTCGCCCGCCCGCCCCAGCGCCTCCACGAAGGCGCCCGAGGCGTCGAAGACGGCGACCCGTGCGCCCGTCACGTCGGCGACATGGATGCGCCCGGCCATCGGGTCCACCGCCACGCCCCACGGAAGTGCCGTGAGCGCGCTGTCCGGCGTCATGAGATCGGCGATGTGCGCCGCGCCGCCCCCGAACGGCGCGTCGGGCGCCTCGTTGTCGACGATCGCCACTCCCGCCGAGTCGCGCCGCGCCGCGCCCCCGACGCCTTCCTCCGGCTGCGGCGCGCAGGCTCCGAGCCCGACGACGAGCCCGACGACGACGAGCGTTCGGAACGGCATCGGCGCGTCAGGCCGGTTCGCGCCGGCCGCTCGCGTATTGCAGGACGAGCCAGGCGACCGAGGCGAAGCCGAGGATCAGGAGGCCGACGATGGACGAGCCCAGAGCGACCTGGATCCCGCTCCACACCAGCGACGAACTCACCTCTCCCGCCAGCGAGATGGCCTCCGCCGCCAGCCACACACCGACCAGCGATCCGAGCACGCCAAGGCACGCGGCGAGGGCGCCGAAAATCAGGATGGAATGGATTCGCAGGCTCGTCGGCGGGGGGCCGCGGCGAACGAGGTCGATCGTTGCCCGCACGATCTGGACGAGCATCAGAATCAGGACGATCCAGATCGGATACTGGATGAATCCGAGCGATTCGAGGAAGGACATCGTTACCTCCGCCGTGAAGAGGTTGGTGTGAGTCGCGAGGCGAAGAAGGCCGAAATGCGGCGTTCCATCGTCTCGTCGTCGATCAGGCGCGGCGTGATCGCGAGCCAGCCGAAGAGTCCGAAGATGGCCGCGCCGAACCCGAGCGCGGCGAAAGAGACGATGCGGCGGACGGCGTCCCACATGGCCGGCGGCGCAAAGTCTTCGGCTGCAAACGCTTCGAAGGCGCCGTATCCCTCCCGGGCGGCGCCGAGCGCCCCGAGCGCGACCGCGAGGACGATGAGCCCGATCTGACGCTCCCACAGCCGGCTTCTGAGTTCCGGCCGCAGGTCGCCGTCGATCCAGAGCCGTTGCGCGGCGCGGGTCCAGTTCGCGGCGAGAAGGGCGACCACGATGACCTGGGGCCAGGCCAGCACCGCCGCGGACCCGAGTGGGCCCGACCCGACCATCGTGACGAACGCGACCGCCCCGGCCAGGCCCGTGGCTGCGACGATGCCGAGACGTTCCGCCCGGTCGATCCACCCCGCACTCCGCGCCCAGCGGCCCAGAGGCGGCGCATGCTGCGCTTCGAGTTGCGCCAACGTCTCCGCGCCCGGCACGACGCGCCGGAGGGCGGCGCGGCGCGCCTGGGCCGGTCCGTATCCGCGACGCTCCAGTTCGGCGGCCAGCGCTTCCGCGTCGGCGTCGACTTCCTCCAGCAGGTCGAGGCGCCGCCGCGGCGGCACCGCGAGATTCCGCTCGACGTCTTCCAGGGGATGTTCAGGCCGCATGGGTTCCCCCGAAGAGTTCCAGTAGCACCCGAAACTGCCGCTCCAGCTGCGCCGCCCCCTCGGCGAGTTCGGCACGGCCGGCGTCGGTGAGTTCGTACGTCTTCCGCCGCCGGCCCTCCCCACCCCAGGTGCCGCGCACGTGCCCGCCGGTCTCGAGCCGGTGCAGGATCGGGTAGAGCGTCCCGTGCTGAAACGAGAACGCGCCCCCCGTCCGTTCCTCCACGGAGAGCGCGATCTGGTATCCGTGCGCGGGTCCCCGCTCCAGGACCGCGAGCACGAGCAGTTCGTTGATTCGCTTCGAAAGAGTGACCTGCACGATGCATCTCCGCGTCGAAGGGGCGACGTCCATGACGAACCGGCCGTTGAGATATGATATAAAGATCATCTTTATATCGCAAATCTGCATACGGAAAAGACTCCGGACGGCGCGCGGCGGGCTCGGCGGCGGCTGCCGCAGGAGGCGAAGAAGCGGCGTCGTTTGCGGGTATCCCCGATCGAGCCCGTCCGCGACATTGGGGACCGGCGGCGGGATCGCGCGGTCCGCCAACATCCGCTGCCAGTGAAGAGATCGACGAACGAATGTATACGACCTGCATCTTCTGCCACGGCGACCTCGGCCGGAACGAGGCCATCGAGGAGTTCCCGGTTGGCCGGCGTCTCGCGTTCGATGGCGCCAAGGGACGGCTCTGGGTCGTCTGCCGGCGCTGCGAGCGCTGGAACCTCTCCCCCCTGGACACCCGCTGGGAGGCGATCGAAGCGTGCGAGCGCGCCTTCGAGACCACCCGCATGCGGGTCGCCTCCGACAACATCGGGCTCGCGAAGCTGAAGGAGGGCCTCGAACTCGTTCGCGTCGGCGATCCCGTCCGGCAGGAGTTCGCCGCGTGGCGCTACGGCGACCAGTTCGGCCGGCGCCGCAAGCGGGCCATGCTCGTCACCGGGGCCGCGGCGACCGCCGTCGGGGCCCTGTGGGCGGGGGGCTTCGTCTCCCTGGGCGGACTCTGGTTCGGGACCCGGATGACACAGAGGTGGTATCGCAACCGCGTGATCCTGCGGACCCGGGATCAGCGCGGCGCTCCGATCCGGGTCCTGCGGAAACACCTCTACACATCTCATCTCGTGCCGGATGACGAGGGACGCGGCTGGGGCCTGCACGTCGATCACCTTCCCGGCCAGGCGGGAGGGGACAGGCGGAAGACGATGATCGTCCACGGACGCGACGCGCTCGGGCTCGCCGGACAACTGATGGCTCAGGCCAACCGCCGCGGGGGCAAGGAGAGCGAGATCCTCGGGGCCGTGCGCCGCATCGAGCGCGCCGGCCATCCGGAGGCTTTTCTCCCGGAAGCCGCGGAACTGGCGCAACGCGTCCTCCGAGGCTCAGGCGCCGTTGCTCGCGGGTCACCCTCGCGAGGAGACCGCCGGAAGGCGGATTTGTCGGCCGGAGCGATCGAACGGCTTCGGAAGCCCCTGCCGGGCTCCCTCGCCGGCCTCAACCCGGGTCTGCGGCTGGCGATCGAGATGGCGACGCACGAGGAGGCCGAGCGCGAAGCCCTGGAGGGAGAACTGAAGGAACTTGAGGCGCGCTGGCGCGAGGCGGAGGAGATCGCCCGCATCGCCGACAACCTCTTCGTCCCCGAGAGCGTCGACAGCTTCATCGACGAGGAGCGCGCGCATCCCGACGTCGAACCCGCAAACGCGGCGAAGAACGCCTGAATGTACACGACCTGCATCTTCTGCCAGAGCGACCTCGGCCGGAACGAGGCCATCGAGGAGTTCCCGGTCGGCCGCCGTCTCGCCTTCGATGGCGCGAAGGGGCGGCTCTGGGTCGTCTGCCGGCGCTGCGAGCGTTGGAACCTCTCGCCGCTGGAGACCCGCTGGGAGGCGATCGAAGCGTGCGAGCGCGCCTTCGAGACCACCCGCATGCGGGTCTCCTCGGACAACATCGGCCTCGCGAAGCTGAAGGAGGGCCTCGAACTCGTTCGCGTCGGGGACCCCGTCCGGCAGGAGTTCACCGCGTGGCGCTACGGCGACCAGTTCGGCCGGCGCCGCAGGCGGGCCGCGCTCATCACCGGGGCCGTGGGGGCAGCGGCGGGCGCGGTCGTCGTCGGCGGCACGCTCGCCGGATTCGCGATGGGCGGAATGTTCCCGGGGCTCTTCCAGGGGGCGCAGGCCTGGTATCGGGACCGCGTCCTCCTTCGTCTCAGGGACGAGCACGGCGATCCGATCCGGATCCAGCGAAAGCACCTCTATACCTCCCGTCTCGTGCCGAGCGCGGATGCCGCGGGATGGGACCTCCGCGTCGATCACCTCCCGGGGTGGGGCAAGTGGGGGAAGACCAGGAAACGCAAGAACCGGCGGCATACGATGATCGTCCACGGGAGCGAGGCGATCGGCCTGGCCGGCCAGCTCATGGCGCACGCCAACCGGCGCGGCGGCGCGCGGAAGGCGGTGCGCGACGCGGTCGGGAGGATCGAGGAGGCGGGACACCCGGAGGCGTTTCTCCCCGTGGCGGCCCGCCAAGCCATGAACGACTTCTCCGGCTCCGGCAAGGCAGACCTGTCCGCGAAGAAGATCGAAGGATTGATGAAACCCCTTCCGGGCACGCTCACCGGCCTCAAGGTGGACATGCGGCTGGCGATCGAGATGGCGACGCACGAACAGGCGGAGCGCGAGGCTCTCGAAGGAGAGCTGAAGGAACTCGAGGCGCGCTGGCGCGAGGCCGAGGAGATCGCCCGCATCGCCGACAACCTGTTCGTCCCGGAGAGTGTGGACAGCTTCATCACCGACGAGCGCGAGCGGATCGACGACGACCCGGCGAGGGGAGCCCGGACCGGCTGAGAGCCTGTCCGGGACCGCCCCGGTCCCCTATCGTGCCGAATGAGCGAAAAGAGACTCATCGTCGTCGGCGACCGCGTGCTCATCGAGCCGCTGGAGGGTGAGGAGCGCACGGACGTCGGCCTCTACCTCCCGCCCACCGCCATCGACAAGCAGGCCGTGCAGGCGGGGACGGTCGTGGCCGTCGGCCCCGGGACTCCGGTCGGGCCGCCCGCCGAACTCGACGACGAACCCTGGAAGATCGGCGCGACCGAAGCCCGCTATCTTCCCATGCAGGCGCGGCCGGGAGACTACGCCCTCTTCTTCCGGAAGGCCGCGGTGGAGATCACCTTCGAGGGCACGCAGTACCTCGTCGCGCCGCAGGGCGCGATCCTCACCCTTGTCCGCGAGGAGGGTGAGGGCGAGGAAGCCGCCGAAGGCTTCGACTCCTCGTTCCTCTAGCCGATGAAGGCGGGCCGGCGCTCGGCGGGTTACCGGTCGACGGGGCCGATCCGGTTGGGCCGCAGGGAATGGCAGTTCACCTCCCAGGACGTCGCCCGGGCCTGAACCGGGGCGTCGCCCGTCGCGGACGCGGCGGCCGTCTGCCCCCGCAGCCGCGCCACCGCGCGTCCGACCATCTCCCCGCGGCTGCGGCGCAGCGCCACGGCCCCACGCACCTCGGGACTCGACCACACGACCCACAGCGTGTCGGCCCGCGTGAACCAGCGCGTCTCCGTGCCGGAAAGGTCTCCGTCACCCTCGAGCGCGACGGCCTTGTGGGCAGTCATCTCCCTCCCGTACGCGTCGACGGAGTCGGCGAACAGCATGACCGACCGCACCGTGGGCGGATCGGTTTCAGGATCTTCCCCACCGTTGTCCGCGAGCCACGTGTCGAACCGGAGATGCCGGCAGCCGAGGAAATCCCACAGGCGGAGATCGGCGGGTTCGGGCGGGGGCGGAGGCTCGACCTCCCGGAAGCGGAACCAGATCGAGACCCAGACGAAGACGGCCGACAGTCCCACCGCCACCATCAATCGCTTGGTCTTCAGTTCCCACCTCCGCTCGGGCCCGAATCGCCGCGGCCAACCTGGCGGCCAACCTAGTGTGGCCCTCGTCGTCGCGCACAACTTTTGGTCCGGGGCCTGCGACCGTAGGATATCCCCGCGATTCCCCGCCGTTTCCACCCAACCACGCGTACGCGGAAGTCGAGGCCCGCTTGGCACCCCCGCCCGGGAAGATCAGGAACATTGCGATCATCGCCCATGTCGATCACGGGAAGACGACGCTCGTCGACCACATGCTGCGGCAGGCGGGCGCCTTCCAGTCGCACGAGCGGGTCGAGGAACGCGTCATGGACTCGAACCCGCTGGAGCGCGAGCGCGGCATCACGATCCTCTCGAAGAACACCGCCGTGCGCTGGGGCGAGACGAGAATCAACATCGTCGACACGCCGGGCCACGCGGACTTCGGCGGCGAGGTCGAGCGCATCCTCCGGATGGTTGACGGCGTGCTCCTCCTGGTAGATGCGGCCGAGGGACCGATGCCGCAGACGCGCTTCGTCACACGGAAGGCGCTCGCGCTCGGCCGCGCGCCCATCGTCGTGATCAACAAGGTGGACCGGCCCGAGCAGCGCGCGGCGGAAGTGCACGACGAGGTGCTGGAGCTGTTCCTGGAACTCGATGCGACCGAGGCCCAGCTCGATGCGCCCTTCCTGTATGCGAGCGCGCGCGACGGCTGGGCGTCGCCCGATATCGAGGCGCGGGACGGAGACCTGGAGCCGCTGTTCGAGACGATCGTCGCGGGAGTCCCCTCCCCCGCGGGCGACCCCGGCGGGCCGTTCCAGATGCTGGCCTCGACGCTGGATCACTCCAGCTACGTGGGGCGCATCGCGATCGGCCGCATCGAACGGGGCACCGTAGCCGAGGCAGACCGCGTGGTGCTGCTGCCGCTCGGGGAGCCCGGACCGTTGCCCGCCGACGAGGCCATTCCGGCCCGCGTGCTCAAGATCTACGGCTTCGACGGGCTGAAGCGCATTGAAACGCCCCGCGCGAGCGCCGGCGACATCGTGGCGCTGGCCGGACTCGAAGGAGTGGAGATCGGCCAGACGATCGCCGACCCCGACCACAGGGAGCGTCTCCGCGGGATCGCGGTCGAGCGGCCCACGCTCGCGGTGGACTTCCGCGTCAACGACGCCCCCTTCGCCGGGCGGGCGGGCAAGTACGTCACGACGCGCCAGCTGCGCCAGCGCCTCCTCCGGGAACTGGAGCGGAACGTCGCCCTTCGCGTCGAGCCGACGGACTCGCCCGACACCTTCTCGGTCTCGGGCCGCGGGGAACTCCATCTCACGATCCTCATGGAAACCATGCGCCGGGAGGGGTACGAGTTCTCCGTCTCGCGGCCGCGCGTCCTCCTGCGCGAGGGTCCCGGCGGGGAGATCCTGGAGCCGTACGAAGAGGCGGTGATCGAGGTCCCGGCGGAGATGGTCGGCGTGGTGATGGAGAAGATGGGGAGCCGCCGGGCCGAACTCCTCTCGATGCGGCCGACGGACCAGGGTCCGGTGCGCCTGGATTTCAGGCTCCCGTCGCGCGGGCTGTTCGGGTACCGCTCCGAGTTCCTCACGGACACGCGCGGCGAAGGCCAGTTGCACCACCGCTTCCTCGAGTACGGCCCACGCGCCGGCCACCTCGAGCACCGGCGGAAGGGGGTGCTCGTCGCCGACCGCCCGGGGACGTCCGTCGCCTTCGCCCTCTTCAACCTGCAGGAGCGGGCCGAGATGCTGATCGGCCCCGGCGTCGAGGTCTACAGCGGGATGATCGTGGGCGAGAACGTCCGCCCCGGCGACCTCGAGGTCAACGTGTCGAAGGGCAAGAAGCTCACGAACATGCGCGCCGCCGCGGCCGACGAGAACGTCCGGCTGGAGCCGCCGCGCGAACTGACGCTGGAACTCGCCCTCGAGTTCATCAACGACGACGAGTTGATCGAGGTCACGCCCGACGCGATCCGCCTCCGCAAGCGCAGCCTCGACCCGATCGAGCGCAAGAAGGCGATGCGCCGCGCCGCCGCGGAGGCCCGCGAAGCCTGACGGGAACCAGCCAGGCCGTCCGTTGTACTCGGAGGCCGCATGCTTCCAGCCGGGGTTCCGGCGCTCCGCTCACTACCGTCTGATCATTCGTTTCGGACATACTGTCGTGATATAATCGCGTTGACAGATCGCGAGCGATGGTCATATCGCGACGACGCACGGAAATCCGCACGGGCCGTCCGCAATGCAAGAATCCCGGCAGCACTCGAAGCGGTGTGCGCGGGTCCGCCTCCGCAGTCCGGCACCGACGTGGAAGGCACCGTCGGTGGGCGGCGCGTCGTTGCTGTTCTGTGTAAGCCTTGCCTGGTACTGCGGGGGTTCGCCGGCCGGCCCCGACACGACACCGCAGCCGCCGGCCCCGCCGCCGCCCGCCGTGCCACCGCCGCCCTCGCCGCCCCCGCCGCCCCCGCCGGCGACGGTGGAGGTGGCCCCGACCTCCGTCGTCTTCACGTCCCTGGGCGACACTGAAACCCTTGCCGCGACCGTCCGCAGCCGGGATGGAGCGGTTCTGCCGAACGCGTCGGTGACCTGGACGGTTAGCGATCCCGCGGTTGCGGGCGTCGAGGCGGGCACGGTCACGGCGCTTTCGAACGGCGAGGCGTCGGTCACCGCAACGTCCGGCGCGGCAGCCGGTTCGGCCGCGGTGCGCGTCGAGCAGATCGCGACTCGACTGAGCGCGTCGCCGCAGGACATCCTGCTCTCGGCAATCGGGGATACGACGCGATTGTCCGCCCGCGCATACGACGCGAACGAGCACGAGATCGCCGGCGCGGCCGTCGAGTGGGGTTCGAGCGACTCCGACGTGGCGACGGTCTCCGACGACGGGCTGGTGACCGCGGTATCGGACGGGACGGCCGGGATCGTGGTGGCCTCCGACGCGGCGACGGACACGGTCACCGTGAACGTGGACTCGACGGACCGCGGCATCCTGATTGCGTTCTATCATGCCGCCGCCGGCCCGTCGTGGCGGCGCAGCGATAACTGGCTCACGGACGCACCGCTGGCGGAATGGTATGGCGTTGAAACGGGAGCGGATGACCGCGTGACCGGCCTCCATCTCAGAGAAAACGGTGCGGTCGGAACCCTCGCCCCGGAACTCGGACGCCTCACGCAGCTCGAGACGCTGGACCTTTGGGGAAACAGGCTTACGGGCCGGCTGCCGCCGCAACTCGGAGACGCCATCCGCCTCCGGGAGATCGATTTCGGCCGCAACCAGTTCCGCGGCCCCGTTCCGCCGGAGCTTGGCCGACTGAAGAGTCTCCGCTCCCTGAACCTGGAGTACATGTGGCTCAGCGGGCGCATTCCCGGTGAACTCGGCGCCTTGTCCGAACTCAGATTCCTGAACTTCTTCAGCAACACGTTGACGGGTCGTGTACCGCCGGAGCTGGCCGATCTCCACAACCTCGAAGAGCTCGTTCTGGCCGACAATCGGTTGACGGGCTCCATCCCCTCCGCGTTCACGCGCCTTGAGAACCTCGAGACCTTCTTCTGGCACCGGAACGATGGCCTCTGCGCTCCGGGTACCGAGAGTTTCGAGGCGTGGCGCGGCAACCTCAGGAACGAGGGGCTCCGCTGCGACGCCGCGGACCGAGCCACTCTGGAGCACTTGTTCGAGAACCTGGGCGGAGAAGGCTGGACCCGCGCCACCGGCTGGCTGAGCGACGGGCTGCTGAATGGCTGGCACGGGATCGACACGGACTCGCTCGGCCGCGTCGAGATTCTGGATCTGTCCGACAACGGACTGGAGGGTCGGCTTCCAGACCGAATCTCGGAGCTGACCTCCATGACGACCCTGCGCCTGGATGGCAACGGTTCCCTGCACGGCCCCATCCCCCAGTCTCTCACCGCTCTCATGCTCGAGCAGTTTCGGTACGGGGGCACGGAACTCTGCGTACCCGGTGCCCCGACGTTTCGGGCCTGGCTGGGGGCCATCCCCGATCGACACGGACCGGATGACCCGTGTCCGGCCCTTTCCGACCGCGACATCCTCACCAGGCTCTACGAGGCCACCGGCGGATCCGCCTGGACCGACAATCACGGGCCGGAACCGCATGCTGACCGACGGCCAGTCCGTCGGCTACCGCTCCATCTCGGGCGGGCGCACGCTCCGGATCCCGATCATCGAGACGGTCCAGCACATGAACCTCGAGACCATCCCCATCGAGGTCTTCGTCAACAACGCCTTCTCGAAGGGGAACATCCCGCTGAGCGTAGAGGCGATCGCGAACGTGAAGATCGCCTCGGAACCCGAATGGGTGTTCAACAACGCGGTGGAACGCCTGCTCGGGAAGACGGAGGAGGAGGTGCGGGAACTCGCGCAGGACACCCTGACCGGAAACCTGCGGGGCGTGCTCGCCACGCTCACTCCGGAGGCCGTGAATGAGGACCGGCTCGGGTTCGCCAAGGCGCTGTCGGAGGACGCGGGAGAGGACCTGGCGTCGCTAGGCTTCCACCTGGACGTGCTAAAGATCCAGAACGTGAGTGACGAGCGGGGCTATCTCGACGCGATCGGGCGGGAGAAGTCGGCCGAGGCCATCCGGGCGGCGGAGATCGCCGAGGCGCAGGCCGAGGCCGACACGCGAGAGGCGCAGGCCGAGGCGAGGCGGCGCGCGGAGGTCCGGGAGGCCGCGGCCTCGATCAAGGTCGCCGAGGCCCAGAACGAACTGCGCGTGCGCAAGGCCGAACTGCACCGCGAGGGCGACACGGCCGAGAAGATCGCGCGCGTGAAGGCGCAGGAAGCCGAGGTCGAGGCCGAGAAGATCCTCGAGATGAAGCGCGTGGAGCGCGAGGAGCAGCGTCTGCGGGCGGACGTGATCGAGCCCGCCAAGGCCGAGAAGATGGCCGCGTTCGCGCGAGCGGAGGCCGAGGCGGCCCCGATCCTCGAGCGCGGGAAGGCCCAGGTCGAGGTCCTGAAGCGGCTCTACGCCGAGGTCCAGACCGGAGGCGAGGCCGCGTTCGCCGTATTCATGGCCGAGAAGCTCCCCGAACTGCTCGAGATCGCCGTGGGCGCGGTGGAGGGCGTGGACATCGACCGCGTGGTCGTGATGGACGGCGGCCAGGGCGAGGGCGTCTCCAACGCGCTCAACCAGCGCGTGCGCGGTGCCTACGGGACGATGGAGGGACTCGCGTCGGTGCTGGGCCTCGACATTCAGGAAGTCCTCCAGCGAGCCGTGGGTTCGGGGGACGAGAGTGGAGGCGAAACGGTGGCGGAGATTCCCTCACCCCAGTAACCCGCTACAGCCGGGGGCCGGACATTCGCGCACGGGAATGACCGGCCCCTGGGTCAGGCCTCGGCGCAGCCGACGCGGCTTCCTTAGCGCACGATTTCGTAGCGGACGACGTACGGGATGTCGAGCGCGTCCCTCTCCACCACCCAGGCTTCGTTCCGGTTCGCGTAGCCCATGTGCCACCTGGTGGGTAGCCGAAAGCGGCCGATGGACGCTCCCGAAGCATCGAACACGAGCCAGTCACGCTCGCCGTCCTCGTCGAGTCCCGCGATCCACGCGGTGCCGTCGCTGCCCACGACTACGTTGGTAACGGGAGGATAGTAGCGGGTCTGCTCGTAGAATTCGCGTACGGCGTTCGTGAACGCACGCTGGCCAGCTACGGCTTCGGACATTCTCGGATAGCCCATCATCGTCTCGATCTCGTCATCGTAGTAGCCGTCCGGAACGGGGCGCGGCGCATAGGCGAGGCGGCGGTGGAACAGGGTGTCGCCGTTGGAATGCACCATTGTCACGCCGAACTCGGCAGGACCGTCCCCCGCCCACGGCCCGCCCTCGACGACCACGATGCTCGACCTGTCAGGCGCGAATCGCCAGTTGTCCCCCTGCGCAATCGGGTGGCTCAGGCGCACCGTTCCATGTTCCACCAGGCCAGCTGTGATGTTGACGGAATTTTGCGCCGACAGCAGCGTAAGCGTGTCACGCAGTGCGCCCGCCGTGTCCAACGCCACCACGGGTACGGTCGTGAGGATCCCATGCTCGGGGGCCGCGTCGGAAGGATGCGGCGCGGCCGCCGCGCGCGATTCGGGCAGCGCGATGAGCGGTACAGGTCGTGCCGTTCCGGGCGCGTCCGGCCCGTACGCGTGGCAGGGGATCGTCCTCACCTCACCTGTCGCGACTTCATAGAACGTGAAGCGCCGCAGTTCCGCGTCGCCGAAGGAATTCACACCCTGCTCGTCGGAGGATCCGCTGAACGACCGCGAGGTGTAGGCGTCACTGTCGATTCGGCGTCACCGTCGCAACCTGCGACCCTGAAGACAACCATTCTGACGAGCGAGGCGCCGCACGACCAGTTCATGAACACCGACCGGAACGCCGCTCATGACGAAACTGCCCCGCCGGTTGGTCTCGGCCATGGCCCCGCCGCCGATGACGGAGACCACTGCCGCCTCCGCGGGCTTATCGGTCAAGGCGTCTCGCACTTCACCGATCAGGCGTCAGGTCCTCACCGATCCCGAGCGGCGTCTGCGGTCCACTTCATGCAACGTTCCAGGGCGCTAGGCCGACCACGCGGCCTCTTCGTCCGATGCATCCGCGAACTCTACCCCCAGCGTGGCCTGTCGGGCGTTGGGCGGAGCACAAAGCACAAGGGGCCGCCGTCGGACTCCACCTGCTGCCGCACCGGTCTTCTCACCTGATCCGTCTCGGTCCAGCAAAGAACCACGGTGGCGGTCGGAATCGGGATCGCACCGACCTCGTCTGGAACCACCCCTCGGAGCACAGATCGCCCGTTGCAATCTGACTCCTGACCGGCAAGCCCCGGCACCTCGTTCTCAAGCCCGACAAGTGCAACGATCACGGCGACCAACCGTCCCATCGGCGCCCGCCGCGTTCGACGCATCACGGCCCAACGGAGCTCGGCCACGACACTGTCCACCCGACGATAGTAGGGAGGCCTAGGTTGTCACTGCTCACGGTCCAAAGCAGCCCTCCGCTTGCCGCCAACAGATCGTGCCCGATCGGTAGACGCACGCTCCCAACGAACCCGCGCTCGAAGTGGTAGGCCGTCCACTGTCGCTGACGCTCCTCGTCTCCCGCTCGCATCGTCTTCCGAAACCATATCTTCCGATCTTCATCCGCGATCATTGCGTCTACGGTTGGTTGTGTTGGATCTGCGACCTGGCGGAGCAATTCGTCGCCCAACTTCTGCACGGAGAGTCGCCCCCTGACGATTTCCGGAAGTCCGCGATGCGCTCCTCTGGCATAGGAGTCGAGATCTCGCTGAGACGCCGCATCGCGGCGGAAGGGCAGCCGTACAACAGCCAACGTGTCTGCCGTATCGGAAATTTGCACCAACTCAAAAGATTCTTGCCGGTGACGGTCTTTCCGCCACGTCCCCACATGAATCCAACGACCTCTCGCATCAGCAGCCGTCAAACTCCTCCTGTCAAACGGATGGTTCACGGTAAGGGTTCCGTAGTTCGGTCGGCCGTCCCCTGAACTCATGTCGATCAGTATGGAAATGGCTTCTCGACCCGCCATCTGCCAAGCCAGCGTATCCTGGACATTTCCGTTTTCATCCAACAGTAGGAGAGGAACCGAATCTACGTCGGCGGAAGCGTCGTTTGGGAATTGAGGAACACCCAGGATTGAGAAGCCCAACATTCGACGTGGCACCGTGACGCTTTGACGCGAAGCAACCCGAAACTGTACATCTCGAATTGCAGAGTCGCTATCCGGATCGAAGAGGGTCAGCCGGCCCAGTGCAAGATCCGACACCCATAACGTGTCCGATAACCAACCCATGTCAGTTGGTCGCCGAAACTCACCCGGTCCGTCGCCTCCCGCACCAATGATGCCCAGCCAATTGCCGAGGCGGTCGAACCGGTGGACGCCATGAACTACGGAATCCAACACATAAATGTTACGTGAATCCGCCAGTAGGGCACGGGGGGCCGTCAACTCGGGATCCCCGGATAGAGTTCCGCGGATCATTACCGCCTCTGTCAGTCCGAGCGGAGGCTTTGCGAAGGGGTCGACAACATCGGGTTCTTGCAAAGCGAGGACCGTCGGTGTACGGATTCCAATGATCAAATACAATAGGAACGTCAAAGAGCGACAAACGCACGACTTATGCTTTCCGAATGACCGCAGATGCAAGCGCGCGCGGTACTTGCTGGCACCAACAGAGGGTGTCCGCCAACATCGGCGACGGACACCCTCCAGAAGGCGTTGCGTGGCCGTTGGAAAACTGAGGGGCACCAGCTTCATCGTAAGTGCCGTCGCTACAACCTTAGAGTGATCGGATCGTCACGTACGACGTCACGGTCATCCGCCCGATGCACTGCAAGAAGCACACCGTCGCACGTCTGCAACGACATCTCAGCCTCCTCGTGCTCGAGGAGTGTCTGCTCATGCCCGGAGCCGGCCCGTCCTCCCGGGACATAGGCGGTGCCGTCATCGGCGAAGTCCAGGTGCACGAGCCATTCACATTGACCGCCGAACGTGAAACACCAATCGACCCAATAGCCGTTGCCGTTTACGCCGTCATCTGAGCCGTCATCTGAGACAAAAAATGAGCCCTGAGTACAGTCGTTTGCTCCGTACGTGGCCGGGGTGCAGTTAGCTGCCCAACTGCAGCCGACGCACTGAGCCTCTCCGTGTTGCGGGGCGAGCGCTGTGGTGGCCGCAGCCAGCAGGAGGGCGACGACGACTCTGCCGACGCCTGAGCAAGTCGCGGAGAATGAGGGTTTCATTGTGGAATCTCCCTTCCGTTGGAGGAATCATGTACAGCTATGGCGCTGATCTGTCCATCGCCATTCCAAGAAGACTAAGCTGCGCGAAGCATCGCCTCGGGTGCCGATCAGAAGCCGACGCTGAGGGAGAGCCGCGAGGAAAGACAAGTCACTCGGAATCAGGCTATACCGAACGTCTTCCCCACGATTCAGCGTGAGCGCAGAAGCGCGCCGACGTGTTCGGAGCGCAACGTAAGTGTTGAGCGTCGCGTCATTCAACGCTACGACGGGAGTGGCTATTACGTAGTCGAGGTCCGTTTCACCGAGTCGATCGCGCAGATCGTCTGGGTCGGGATAGGTCCGCCACGCCTCTTCACCGTCTTGCGTAAACGCAATTGTACCGAAGGGAAATCCTGCTTCCTTCACCAAGTATCCGTCCTTGCCGTCTGATCGCACGTGCAAGAGTCGGTCAATCCCGCGTCTCGGTTCTTCGTGCGTGGCGGTGGCTCGTCGTGGGACGGTTGCTCCGGCTCGGCCCCCGGCGGAAATCCGTATTCGGGAAGTATCCGCTGCAGGGTCGATGGTTTTTTCCGCCCACACCCAGCCGGACTTGTTTCTGATGGTGCCGGACGCCGCGACGGAACCTGGTGGTGCTTCCGTGTGGACCAACTCGCCATCGGTCCCACTAACCGTCGAGGTGATACCGTTCCGTGGGTCGAACAACTCCACAATGGGTTTGCTGCCATCGTCCCACGCGACGAGCGCTGCCGAGAGGGGAGTTACGTCCGTCAACGGTATCCGAGCGACAGTCTCGGTCGCTGCATCGGATGACAGTTTCACGACGAGCAGGTTCGAACGGGACCAGATCGTAATGGCGGGACCCGGCCCAACCTCCTCGGATGCTGTGAGGCCGATGAACTCGAAGTCAGCAGGTAGACGTGACTTCCCAAGCTGCGAAAGACATAGCCGACGGTCGGCGTCGATGCGGTCGGCGGGGGCGCTGGATCCGCCCGTTTGACCGACCACCGGAACGGGAGCGAGGAGGAGGACCGGCGCGAACACGCCGCAATACAACCGGTTTTGTCGAGAGTTCCGATGTTTTCCAGGCATTGACACTCCACCGAACCCGTTGCGGCATACCGCTTTTCGTCCCTGCGCGGCCGCCGTGTCGCCGACACTTTGGAATTTCGGGTATCGTGCGAAGCTGAGCTAGATTGAAATCGATGGATTTTGTCAAAAAATCGATGGGCGTTCCGCGCTGTTCATCTTCAGCAGCGGCTTCGCGAAATCGGAGACGAACTTCGCGAGCAGCGGTGCCTGGCGCGTGCGCGCGAGTTGCTTGAGCGTGTTTCCTGGCCATCGGATCGATCTGTTGTGGAGGGTCTGACGCGTGAGCCCCAGGCGTTTGGCTACCGCGTCCCAACTCAGACCCGAGAGACGAAGCTCTTGGGCCTTCACGATCGTTAGGGCGCTGAGGAACTGGCTCAGGTTTGCCGCCCCGCTGACGCTCTTCCGGAACTCCTGCGACAAGGTGATGGGAGAGCAGCAAACCGCAGCGGCCAGCTCGTTCACGCCGAGCACCGGTCGGTGAGTGGCGGCGCGGAGCCCATACGCCAGTCCGGATCGAAGGGACGGCGACAGCTTCGCTTCCTCCACCTGTTCCGCCAAGCACAGTAGCGGTGCCGATTGCCGGGCGGCGGCGATTCGGGGTTCGAGTTCCGTCCGGACGTCGTCAAACCAGACGACGGACGCGACTCTGATATCGCTCAGCCAGCGAGCGACATCGGGCCTACGGTCCGCGACGAGGATGACAGGAACCCACGGCGTGTCACGTTCGATCTTCCGCAAGTGTTCGATCGTCTCCGGCGGAATCGGATGGCGGCAACCCAAGATCAGACATTCGACGTGGCTGTCCCCATTTGCGAACCGAACGGAATCGTTCACGACCTGTGTCTCGCTGCCGATGGCCTTTGCTATGAGCGCCGCGTCGTCTGGCGAGTCCACCAAGATGCTGATCAGCCGAGCCTCCTCCGCACGCGAAATGTACCCCCTATCAATTGACAGGGGATTACATACTTGAGTTGATGTTCCAGGGAATTGGTTTGCACACTGGCGAGCAAAAGATCATAGATATGTCATAGATGCGACGAAACATGGATCCAAATCGTATTACCCTGTCTTTGCCTAGACATCGTAGTCACCTGAAACGAGACTTTCTCGCGTGTGAGCCGCACCACACTGAGAGATCGCATCTGCCCAGACCACCAACCAGGAACCACAATCTTCTTCATGGTTGACCCTCCGAATCGACTCTCGCGGTGTCAGCGACCGGAAGCCCCGCCGGCCCCCCTAGGCCTCCGGTCGCCAACGCCTATTGGCCGAGCTAGATTTTGATCGACGCCGTTCTTTGTCGCATGTCGGCACTCTCATCCGGAGTGTACGATCTCGCTACGATGCGACCCCGGCAGTCCCGAACGTACTTTGAGTCCGGGCGTCGCGTCGTAAACAGGTCAGTGACGGGTGCGCCGGATGTAGATGCAAATATGGCTACACCGTCGAGAGCGCCGTCCGGACCTATGTCAGTGGACCGGAGCCACGGATCGTCGCAATCCAGAATGCTGCCCCATGAGGCGCAATAGGACTCAAGTTCCTCCCAATCGATCCCCTGATAGCGCCGGTCATCAGGATCCTCGTCACCCTCACACAACCCCGTGAGGTTGTTGCAGGTTTCGCACGTCTGTGCTTCGATGACGTTCGGTGTCACGAGGCCGACGCAGACTACAACTGCGGCGGCGAAGAGCCATCTCGGAATCGTATTCATCGGTCACTCCTTCGTTGTGGTTCATCATGGCCCGGTTGACTGCCAACTCGAGACGAAGGCAACACAAGTCTCCAGATGGATGACATTCGATCAGATGTCATCGGATCAGATGACATCCGCTACGAGCCCGAATTCACTTGCTTCATTGGCTCTCAAGAATTCCGAAAAGACCAGGGTCATGAGCTCGCCGCGACTCCTTACGTTCAGTTTGCGGTAAAGGCGTCGCAGGTAGGTGTGCACCGTGGACGGGGCGAGTCCGAGATCGCGAGCGATTGCGGCCTCGCCCAGACCATCGAAGACCCGCTGCGTGATCTCCGCCTCACGCGGCGAGAGTCCGAGTCGGCTGACGAGGACGGACCATTCCTGGTTTCGGAACACCTTAGAGCCTCGACCGCGGGGCGGGCGCGTCATGCAGACCGTGCGCGGTCGCGTAATGAACCGGCGTGAACTCTGATCATCCGAATCCCCGCCGGAGATCCGAGACGGTGTGCGGCGAATGCAACGGTGGCTTCAGTCGCAGTCTGCGATAACGCTGGCGACGTGCTGAGCCAGTTCGGTCACCGAGTTCGACAACTGGGGAACGAAGCGTTCCCGTTGCCCGGCCGCGAAACCGCTCAACGCTTCTGCGAAGTTGGGAACCTGTGACGCGAACGCTTCGACGTCCGTTTCGCCGATGCCCGCGGCGAGTCGACGGAGCGTTTCTGTCATCTCCCGCTTCCCGGACGGAGTCGCCGACCTGTAGAGTTCGGCGAACGTGAGTTCGATCGCGAGCACGTCCACCCAGTCGGCGAAGGAAATCTCCGTCGTCATCCTTGCGGCTCCGGCAGCCGGAAGCGGCCGACCCACGGGGTGGGTTCCGGTCCACTCGCGTAGAGCCAGGCATCGGAGGCGTCGACGGTGATGGCCTCCGCGGCCCGGTCGAGGCGCAACGTCTTCACGTAGGCTCCGTCCCACGTGTACACCTGCACGTTCGGCGTGGCCCACGGAGTTCCGGCCTCATTCACGCCTCGGCCGGAGAACAGGCCATACAGGTAGCGCCCCGTGGCGACCAGGTCCGTGAAGCCGTAGCGCGCCTCCGGTCCGAGCGACATGACGGCCCTGCCGCTCCGGGATCGCCCCTGTCTCCACAACGGCTGAAAGGGGTCGGGCACTGCGGCCTGTGCGATCGGCGCACCGTCGTAGTCGAAGATCTCCAGCAGGCCCCCGAGAAGCGTCCCCGCCGCCAGCCGGCCCCCTCCCGGATCCGCCACGACCCAGCTTTCGTACGCCTGCAGGAGCGTCATTCCGGGCGCTTCGACTCCCGGCGGAAAACCCAGGATGGTGCGGTCGTAGCTTCGGTCCGCCCGGTAACGGGCCACCCGGCCTTCGGTGATCCAGCCACCTGCGAACCACCGGCCGTCCGGTGCGCGCACCAACGATCCCGCGTTCGGACCGTCCATCCGGAACGTCTCCGGCGCCTGGACGGATCCCGCCTCGATCTCGTCGAGGGACAATCGGGTTAGTCGCTGGTGGACGCCGTCCAGAATCAACACATCCCCGGGCGAGTCGGGCTGCCCCGGGACGATCTGCTCGGGATCCTTGAACTCTCCGGGTCCGTCGCCGCGCCCGCCGTAGGAACCGAGGCGCTTCACGGCTTCGAGGTCGAAGACGTGCACGCTCGGATCCCGCAACGCGTCGACTCCGACGAGACGGCCACCCGTCAGGGCGAGATCCACGACCCAGCCCAAAGAGTCATCCGAATACACCGCCTCGGGAACGAGGGCCGCCGGAGCCGGGGCCGCGCGACCCTCATCGCCCGTTCGGTAGACCAACCCAAGGGTGCACATCGCGACCGCAATGACGGCTCCGATGGTCCTCTTGGCCAAGGGCGACTCAGTCCTCGGGAGGATCGTCACACCACGGCCTATGGTTAGGCATCTGAATGTCGGGACAGAAGCAGTCAATCAGCGACAACGCTCCGCAACCCGCTTCCGCGCACTCGGCGGTCGACAATTCTACGCCAAGGGTTGAGCCCGCCTCTGTCGTGATGGGGCTGATCGCGGCGGCGAACGCAATCACGGTCGCTACCAGTAGGCGCCTGGGAGTCATGTGTTCGTGTCCTTTCGTTTGAGTAGGACATCGGGAGACGCGACATCTCGCGTCGAGAGCACGAAAGAAACGCGTAGGGCCGCTTCCGGGTCTGTGCTGCGGTGAAGCAGTCTGCCGCTCGGATCGAGGACGAAGTATTGGATTTCCCGCCACGCTCCGAGAGCTTCCCACGCTTCGTATCCCACGTCGTGGTGGAATCGTGAGTCAACACCGGATCTTTGCAGTGCGGCTGGACTTGGCTGTTGTGCCAGAAGGAGAGTCCGTACGTCAGTCAAACGTAGCCGCTCGGAATTCACGTCCAGAAGTGCGAGTGCGTCGTTCGGTACGAAGTCCGGTCGTACTGCGTGCACTATTATCGCGAGTCCTCCACCAACGGCCTCGCGGAGCGTTGTCTCTTCGCCAGCCGCGGATCGTAGGCGTGTGTTGAGGTCTACGTGTTCTTCGAGCAGTGCCGACGTGACGCGCTCATTCAAAGTCGCGCGAGCTGCGGCCAGCTGCTCCTCCGAAGGCTCGAGGACGGCCCTCAAGCCATCCGCACCCGAGCGGGGTCTCAAGGGCGTAACCGGGTCCACCAGCGACAGGGCGAGCAACTCGGCGGCGCGGCGACCGGAGCCGGCAGACTCATGGATCTCGGCCGCCTCGAGAAAGACCTCCGGGCTCCACGTCTGCCGAACGGATCGCTCCGCTGCGCCGATCGCTCCCGTCGACTGCCCGCGGGCGAGGAGGAGCCGCGCAAGGTAGAGGTTGAGCCGCGCGCGTCGTTGGCTCGCTTCAGCGCGGAAGTTCCGATCGGACTGATCGAGTGGGCGCTCCGGTCCCGTCTCGTCGCGGCTGTCCGCGAGACGGTCAAGAATCCACGCTTCGGCGAGGGGCCACAGGGCCGGCGCGGCCATCATGTCGCCGGTGACCTCCGTATCGTAGCCACGGTTCCGAAGCGCGGAGCCTGCGGTATGTCGATCCAGCCATTTCTCCGCGAGAGCGGGGTCCGCGAGTTCGATGGAGAGCCGGAGGCCGACTTGTGCGGTGGCCGGCGCTCCCGCCCCGGTCCAGCTTTCCTCGAGATCCTCCAGCTTCTTCTGATTCGTGACCGGGGAACTCACGATCGATTGCAGGCGCACCGGCGCTGCTGCACCGTGCCGCGGGTACCGGCTGACCAATTGGCTCGACCAGTAGCTCGCCAGGTCCGGCCGGCCGAGAAGGGTCGCGTAGCGGTGCAGAGCGTCCAGTTCTACCGGCCCCGGATTCCCCTCCCGGGCGGCGCGATCCAGTACCATGAAGCGCGCCGCGTGCTCGCGGAGGAACGCATTGCGGGACTCGGGTGGAACCGCACCCTGGGCGAACAGGAATTGCCGCACCCAGAACTCGGGCTGCTCCGGGAACTGGGAGGCGGCCTCCTCTGCGACCGCGGCGGCTCGGGCGACGCTCAATACGGAGGTCGCGAGAAGTTGATAACGGCGTGCCTGCAACGTCGGTCGGCCCTCCGCATCGGTCTCGAAGTGCTCCCAGAACCGGCCGAAGTCGTTGTCGATGTAGTTTCCGTCGAGATCTTCCACGACGGCGACGGCGTACACGGCGGCGGGGGGCAGCGCGGCGGCTCCCGAGAAGACGCCGGGTTCCTCCGGTGAGAGTTCGACCACGCTGTAGCCGGGTTCGGTCTGGCCGAAGCGGAGCGGGTCGGGCACCCAGTAACGCATCCGCGCCCGGAGGCCGGGTTCCGCCGCGAGCGGCGAGATCGTTTCATACGTGAGCGTCAGCGTGCCCGGCTCCTCCCCGTGGAACCGCAGCGTGCTCGCGCCGGCCATGGCCCGCTCGGGCCCGAGAGTCAACACGAGGACGGTCGCGATCAGTGTCAGCAGGCAGGCCCCCGCCGAGAGAACCAGACGTCGGGAGAACGCGACCGGCTGCCCCTGCGGACGGGTGAGGGGGATAGCGGGTGTGGGATCCGCTTCCTCGGGGAACATTTCCTCGAACAGTCCATCGGGTGGCTTTGGCGCCGGAACGGCACGAAGCGCGGCACTCAACGCACGGATCTGTTGAACCTCGCGCTGACAGACCGCGCATGAACGAAGGTCTCGCCGGACGGCAGCGGCGGCCCGTGGGGAAAGAACACCGTCTGCGTAGCGGTTCAGCGTCTGATCGTCGATATGCATTTCGTGTGTGCAGCATTTCATCTTACAGCTCCCTACCGCTCGAAAAGCATGGCGCGAAGCAGCTTCCGTGCCTTGTACAACCGCCCCTCCGACGTCTTGCGCGCGACTTGGAGAAGCTCGGCGATCTCCCGGTGCGAGTACCCCTCCATCTCCTTGAGAACGACAACGGTCCGCAGTTCCTCCGGAAGCGACGACAGCGCGCGTTCCACCGCGATCGAATCCAGGACGGGAAACTCCGGCGACGCGATGACCTCCGACTCGTCCGGGGCGGCAGCGATCGCGAGGTCGTGTCGTCTCTGCTCCGACCGCATGTGCTTGATGGCCGCGTGAGCCGTCACGGAGCGAAGCCATGGGCCCAGAGGCCGCTTGCGGTCGAAGCCCCGAATCATCTCGGGAAGCTCGGAAAAGACATCGTGTAGTACATCTCGAGCATCGGCGGACGACTCCGTCAAACGGTACGCGACGGCGAACAGATTCACCGAGTACTCCTCGTACAGGGACCGCAACGCCTGGCGGTCGCCGCGCGCCGCCCCGTCCAACAATCGCCGCTCCCGGGCCGCGGTCATCAAACCGCGCCGCCTCGCGCAACAAGGCGTGCCTTCGTGACTCTCTCCACGGAGAATCTCTTTCTTATCGTCGGGCCCCTGTGCCCGAGCCGATGGTGCCGGCGCGGATCATCCCTCTACTATTAATGGCCCGCCCGAGGGCAAAACTTCTTTCGGCTCCTTCCGGCGTTTTTGTGCGGAGCGAGCCTCAAATGAGGGTCGTCAGATCGTTAAGTGCAGCGCTGGCAATGCGATATGAGAGAGGAGATTTCGGAGGAAGCCATCGAAAATTGAGAGGCGCTCGCTGCCGATGGCCCCGTTGACGAGGGCGCCGCCGACGTGACCTGTCGGCCGCGCTCCGTCCATCGCACGGCGGCCTGCCCCGGGCTACGGGAACAGGCCCGCCGAGTGCTTCACGTGGCTCCGCGCGGAGCCGTCGTTTGCGTGCGTCTAGTCGAGACGGATGACACCGCGGGCGCGGTTGGGTCGCATGTCTCTCTCCTTTGGGTTTGCCGTTCGTTACCGGGAAGCGCCCGAGAAAACGGCGCTCCGGATAACACAAACGCCTCGGGTCCGGAGAATGTTACATCGCGTCGGCGGCCCCCCGGGGAAGACGCGGCACCGATCACGGATTCGGGCCTACTTCGTCCAGATCACGACGGCGCCGCAGCGGGCGTCGGAGCCGGAGAACTCCGCCGGGAGCGACGCCGCGCCGCGGTAGACCTCGATGCCGGCGATTTCGATCGGCAGGACGTAATCGTTGATCGACTCGGGCGGGCGGCCCCAGCGGGCTTCGCTCTCCCGAATCACGAGGTTGCCGTCGAGGTACACGTTCATGAGGCAGCCGCCGCCCGCGAACCCCGTCGATCCCCTTGAACTGTAGAGCTTGCAGCCGTATGCGCGGAGCGAGCAGTCCGCGAGTCGGACTCCGGGTGCGTCCGCGATCATGTGCGTGATTCGCACCGGGTTTCGGCGCTCGATGTCCTCGGCCGTGAAGAAGGCGCCGCCGCCGAGCTGCTCTCCCCAGTACTTGCGTTCGTAGAACCCCTTGATCTCCAGGCGGCGCGGTCGCGTCGCCGTGGCCACGAGCGGCTCGAGTTCCACCGGATCCGGGGTCAGACGCGCGTCGACCTCGGTCGTATGGCCCCGGGTCACGGTCACCGCGTGCGTCAGCGGCGAGAATCCGATGTGGCGGAACGAGAGTTCGTGCTCGCCGACCGGCAGTCCGCTGAGCACGAACCGGCCGGTCCGGTTGCTCTGTACGACCGCCGCGCGGCTTCCGACCGAAATCTCGGCCGCAACCACGGGCCGGTGGGTCCGGGCATCGCGCACCTGGCCGACCACGCGCCCCGTCGTCATCTGCCCGAACAGGAGTCCGAGTTGGACTTCGTGTGCCGCCCCCCGTTCGAGGGCTACCACGGCCTCTTCGCTGGAAGCGTCGCCGAACTCCGCCCACAGCGTGGCCTGTCCCGCGTCCCGGGGCACGCAGAGGACCAGCCGGCCGGTGCCGTCCGCCTCCTCGCGCACGGGCTGGCGGACCGCATCCGTCCAGCGCAGGACGATGGTGGCGCCCGGAATCGGAACCAGCCCCGAATCATCCGTCACGGAGATGGCCAGCGAGGCCCCGTCGCCACATTCCCCGCCCTGCGATGGCAGGGCCTGAAGCGCGGCGACCGGATCGGCGCCGAAGGCAAGGAGCGCGGCCATCGAGGCAGCGGCCGGGAGCGGGCAGCGGGTCATCGGCGGCATCGTCATGTCCTCACTTTGTCCAGATCACGATGGCTCCGCAGCGTGCATCGGAGCCGCCGAACTCGGCCGGAAGCGAGGCCGGCCCCTTGTATATCTCGACGCCGCCGATCTCGATGGGTAGCACAAGTGAGTCGATCCCAAAATCGCTCACATCGACGTTGTCAAGAAATGTCTTGATGCTACAGCCGTCGCCGGAAAACCCGGCCGACAGCCTGGTGCTTTGGAGCCTCCCGCCTGGTCCCAACTTGATTCCCGACATCTCGGCGATCATGTGGCTGATGCGCAGCGGCCGCCGACGCTCAATGTCGGCTTCGGTGAAGAACGTGCCCCCGCTCACGAGTTCACCCCACAGCTTCCGTTCGTAGAACCCCTTGATCTCCAGGCGGCGAGATCTCGTCACGGTCGCCACGATCGGCTCCATTTCGACCGGCGTGGGCACGAGCCCGATCTCCACTTCCGTGGTGAGCCCGCGCGTCACCGTCACAGAGTGGCCAAGCGGGGCGTAACCGATGCGTCGAACCTCCAACTCGTGCTGGCCTTCGGGGACGCCGGACAGAATGAACGCGCCCCGCCGATTGCTCTCGGCCAGCCGGTTACGACCCCGGACCGATACGGCGGCGGTGGCGACGGCATCACCCGTCACGCCATCGTATACGCGGCCGATGATCCGTCCCGATCGCACCTGCCCCAGACCGACGCGGAGTTCCACCTCACTCACAGTCCCGGGTTCGAAGACGACGGCCGCCTGATCGCTCGTCGCGTCTCCCAACTCGGCCCAGAGCGTCGCCTCCTGCGCGTCGCGGGGGACGCAAAGGAATAAGCTGCCCTGGGCATCGGCGGCTTCACGCACCGGCCTCCGCCTCGCCTCGTTCCAGCGGAGCACCACGGTCGCCCCGGGCAGCGGGACGGTCCCGGATTCGTCCAGAACCGCGACGCGAAGCGAGGCCCGGTCGCCGCACTCATCCCTGTCCTGTCCCGCCGCCGGCGTCACGGCCACCAACAGCAGCGATACCACCGCGATCGTCATCGTCCGGGCCATTCGCATCATCTCCAGACTGTAGGCAACGCGCTCCACGTCTATTTCGTCCAGATCACGACGGCGCCGCAGCGGCTGTCGAAGCCGGAAAACTCCGCGGGGAGCGCTCCCGCGCCGCTGTACACTTCGACGCCGCCGACTTCGATCGGGAGGACGAAGTCATTGACGGAATCGGAGTTTCCGCGCCAGCGACCGTCGCTCGACCGAATGACCATTACGCCGTCCACGAACACGTTGAGTTCGCAACCGGCACCGCCGAACCCGACCGAGATCCTCCTGCTGAACACCTTGCACCGGTTTCCCTGGCAGTGGACGCGGACTCCCACCGCGTCCGCGATCAGATCGGTGATGCGCATCGGGTTCCGGCGCTCGATGTCCTCGACGGTGAAGAACGTGCCGAGGCCGGCGAGTTCACCCCAGTTTTTCCGTTCGTAGAAGCCCTGCGTCTCCAGCCGGCGGATCCTCGTGACCGTCGCCACCAGGGGCGGGAGTTCCACGGGATCGGGAGTGAGACGCACGTCGACCTCGGTGGTGTGACCCCGCGTTACCGTCACGCTGTGGTTCAGCGGTGCGTAGCCGATGTGCCGGACCGACAGTTGGTACTCGCCCACGGGGAGCGCACCCAGAACGAAGTGGCCTCTGCGGTCGCTCTGCTCCCGCTCCGGGCGACCGGTGACGGACACGGCGGCCGCCGCCACGGGACGCTGGCTCCGGGCATCGCGCACCCGGCCGAGGAGCCGTCCGGTGTGTGTCTCCCCCGGGAGCGGCAGTTCGATTTCGTGGGTCCGCTCGGTGGCCGGCAGTGCCGTGTCCTCCGGAGACGTCGGGGAGAGCCGAGGGTCGACCTGCACATCCCGCCAGGCTACGCGAGTGATCAGGTCGAACTCCAGTCCTTCATCCGCCCCCGCCTGCCGGAGGAAGACCGGCTCCCCCAGGGGCACGCGGCAGAGCGCGAATTCACCTTGCTCCCCGGACACGTCACGGGCACTGTCGGTCCGCTCGGTGACATCGAACGATCGTCCCACCAACCGGATGCTCCACTCCCGCCACAGCGCCTCGATCCCGACCCCCGGGACCGGGAGTCCGGTGTCGACGTCGCGCGCCACGCCGACGACGGCGCCCCTGCTCCCGTAGGAGGGCAGACGCGGGCAGATCCGCGTGAAGACGGTTTCGGCTGAGGGTGTCCACAGTTCCAGGGCCTCGCTGGCCCGGTCCTCGACGACCACGCGTGTCTCATTCAGCCGCACACCCGCCGCCTGCAGCCTCGGATGGTCCACGCCGAGCGCATAGATTCCATCCGGCAGCCCCGCCACGCGGAACGCGCCGGCCTCGTCGGTGACCGCGCTGAACGGTGCCTCGGCAGCCGCCGGCCGGGAGTCGAGGACCGCCGCGTCATCCCAGTCGCGCAGCACGATGTCCGCCCCGATGAGCGCCTCGCCGCTGGTGCTGTCGCGCACGACGCCGGCGACGACGCCCTCGCTGGTCCCGAACCCGCGTCCGTCCGCGAGAGCCTCCCGGACGCTGCCACCGGTCTGCCGGTACGCCGCGAGCACGGCCTCGGGTTCTCCGGTCAGGCCCGTCAGGATCGGCCGCAGCGAACGCCCTCTGATCGGAAAACGTATCCACCAGTCGCGGATGTAGAACGGGCCGTCCGGCACACGGTCGAACAGGAGGTTCGCGCCCACCCGGCGTCGATCCGTCCCCCGTGGCAGCGGAACGTTGCGGTAGCGCAACTCGACCTCGCGCAAAGCGGCGGTCGCCTCGTCGAGCCACAGCGTCCCTTCGATGTCGATGACGTTGGTCCCACTCTGGGGGCGGAACGTGATGCCGAGTCTCGTCTCGCCCTCCACCTCGTCGCGCCTCAGGCCGAAGCAGTGCGCATCCCGGAACTCCTTCGACAGGAGGACGGTCGCGTCCGGCGCATAGAACACCGAGGAGTCCCGGTTGACGATGGCGTAGCCCTCGGCCACGAGCTGCCGCGCGGGCAGGCTTCGGAAGGGCGGGAGGGGCACGTTCCGCCGCGTGCGGGTTTCCGAGCTCAGGGTGGCGAGAGAACGGGGATCGAGGGTGCGTTCGTATTCGGTAAGCGTGAACGCGAGTTCGCCCCGATCCTCGGCCCAGACTGCCGTCTCGAGCGCCTTTCGCACTTCCTCCCACACCGTGGCGAGCGCCTCGCCCCGCCCGGGGTCGTCGAGACAGACTCCCGTCACCTCCACGCGAAGGTCGCCGAGCCGCACCGGCTGCAGCGGGATTTCAACGGTGATCGCGAGAGGCTGGCCGGCGGCGACGGCGTAGGGCTCGGTGACCCAATTCGCGTATCCGATCCGCTCGACGCGGATGCGGTACTCGCCGGGACCGGGTGCCAGGAACGAGAAGGCGCCATTTGCCGCCGTGAAATCGGCCCGAACGGCCTCGCCGGCCTGGTCGAGCAGGCTGATGAAGCCTCCCGAGATCAGCCGGCCCCCGTCGGCCTCCCGCACCGTCCCGCTGATCCGCTGCGCCGTCGCGGCCGAGGGAAGCACGAGCAAGATGACCAGCGCGGCGCGCAACGCGATCACCTGGACGCGTCGAGACGACACCGGACTCATTTCGTCCAGATCACGACGGCGCCGCAGCGCGCGTCGGATCCTCCGAACTCCGCCGGGAGCGTGGCCGGGCCCTTGTACACCTCGACACCGGCGAGCTGCGACCCGGGTATCCTTGGCCACCCGCCCCACGGGAACCCGTCGACGAAGACCTTCATGCTGCACGTCAAGCTCGAAAACCCCGTGCTCATGCGCCGGTTCTTTCCCGTCCAGGTGATCCCGGGGACGTTGCTCACGACGAGGAATCGGACGTTGCTGGGTCGCCACCGCTCGATGTACTCGGGAGAGAAGAAATAGCCGTTTCCGGTCAGCTCACCCCAGTACTTCCGTTCGTAGAAGCCCTTGATCTCGAGCCGGCGCAGTCTCGTCACCGTCGCCACGATCGGTTCCATCTCCACGGGCGTCGGCACGAGACCGATGTCCACTTCCGTTGTGACGCCCGGCGTCAGGTCGATCCGATGGCGGAGGGGGGCGTAGCCGATGCTTCGCACCTCCAGATGGCGCACGCCGGGCCGCACGTCGCTGAGGATGAACCGGCCCTGTCGGTTGCTCGCGGACTCCTGCGCGTGACCGGTGACGGATACCGCCGCCGTGGCCACCGCCTTTTCCGTCATCGCATCGTACACGCGGCCGATGAGGCGCCCCCGGCGAACCTCCGACAGGAGCACCCGGAGTTCGACTTTCCGCACCTCTCCGGGCGACAGGGCCACGATCGCCTGTTCGCTCGAATCGTCGCCCAGTTCCGCCCATAGCACCGCTTCTGTCGCCTCCGGAGGGGCGCAGAGCAGGAAGCGCCCTTCCGACCCGGCGGTTTCCCGCAGCGGTCTCTCCTCGACGTCGGACCAGTGGACCACCAGCATGGCGCCGGGGATCGGAATGGCGCCGGACTCGTCGACGACGGTCACCTGAAGAGAGGGGCGTTCCCCGCACATTTCGTCTTGCGCCAGCACGGGCCTGGACGAGGCCCCGAGGAGAAGGGAGAGGGAAACGACCGCCACCGGCTTGGCTCCGAACATGGTGATCGCTTTCATCGAGGTTCGTGGCACGCTCGAACGCGAGGCTCGGCTCGAAGACGGTTCGGGCGGGAACAACGTCACATCGATTGCCCATCCGCATTGTCCTGGAACATCGTCGTCCTCGCCCCTCTCAAGGCGGCGGAGCGGTCCGTGGGGACGGCCTTCGGCGAACGGCCTCAGTGGTATAAGACGTTCACCAGGCGACGGGGATCGCCGGCAGGTACGTCACGAGAATCAGGACGGCGAGGAGGCAGCGATCAGCGCCGCGCCCGTGACGCGCCACGCCGTT